>NZ_CP133111.1:5255000-5993152 GCF_033001325.1 Rhodopseudomonas sp. BAL398 | reverse complement strand
ATTGCTGGTTTCTATGATCCCGACAGTAATGTCGCAAATGCCATCGACGTTGCGTTGTTCGTATTGCTAATCGGCGGATTTCTCGGCGTCGTTAATGCAACAGGTGCTGTCGACACGGGGATCTCCTCGGCAATGCGAGCTCTTCGTGGTCGCGAAAAGTGGATGATCCCCATCCTTATGGTGCTCTTTGCCGCCGGTGGTACGACCTATGGAATGGCTGAGGAAACGCTCGCCTTCTACCCGATCCTAATCCCGCTCGTTATAGCCGCCGGCTACGATAGCGTGACCGGTGTCGCGATTATCCTGATTGGAGCGGGCATCGGGGTGCTCGGGTCGACGATCAACCCGTTCGCAACGATCATAGCTTCAAACGCCGCGGCCATTCCCTTTACCGGCGGGCTTTTCCTGCGGTTACTGATCCTAATCGGCGGGTTCGTCCTCTCCGCTGCTTTTGTCATGCGTTATGCGGCGCGTGTGAAGGCTGATCCGGCGCGCTCCGTTGTGAGCTCGATGAAGGAGAGCAACGAGCGATTTTTCCTCTCCAAGGATACCGCAACAGGGAGCGACGCCCACCTTACCTCACGGCAGAAGCTGGTGCTGATCGTCTTCGCCGCAACCTTCGCGGTCATGATTTGGGGCGTGTCAACGCAGGGCTGGTGGATGGCTCGGATGGGAGCCCTGTTCCTCGGAGCGTCGCTTGTCGTTGGTATCATCGCGTGGATGGGTGAGAAGCGGTTCACCGCGGCCTTCGTTGACGGCGCGCGCGATTTACTTGGCGTGGCGTTGGTGATCGGGCTGGCCCGCGGCATCGTGGTAATCATGGAGCAGGGACGGATTTCCGACACGATCCTGTACTGGTCGGAGCAGGCAGTCAGCGGACTGTCAGAGGTCGCCTTTATCAACGCTATGTTTGGCATCGAGACGGCAATGAGCTTCCTGGTTCCGTCTTCGTCGGGACTGGCGGTTCTTTCGATGCCCATTCTGGCGCCGCTCGCCGATTTTGCGGGGGTGGGGCGTGACCTTGTTGTCACGGCTTACCAGTCGGCCAACGGACTTGTGAATCTGATCAACCCCACGTTCGCAGTCGTGATCGGAGGCCTCGCTATAGGGCGCGTTCCCTATGAACGCTGGCTCCTATTCATTTGGCCACTGCTGCTAATCCTCGCAGTCTTCATTGTGGCGTCGCTCAGCTTCGCTGCGGTGCTCTGATCCAAAAATTCTAATCAAGGAAGATCCAATGTCCGATCAAAGTTTCGGCGTCCATTCAGAAACCGGAAAGCTGAGGCAGGTTATCGTCTGCCGCCCCGGTCTAGCGCACCGACGGTTGACGCCCTCCAATCGCGAGGAGCTACTGTTCGACGATGTATTCTGGGTCAAGCAAGCCCAGAAGGATCATGACATCTTTTCCAGTCTAATGCGGGATGAGGGCGTCGACGTGCTAGATGTCAACATCCTTTTGGCTGAAACGCTGGACTCCAAGGAAGGTCGTGCCTGGGTGCTCGACCATCGCATTACTGCGGATCAGATCGGCGCCGGCATGAGGTCCGAGCTGCGTGCCTGGATGACCGAATTGCCTAGCGTGAAACTGGCGGAGCATCTGATCGGCGGGCTGACAACTGCCGATCTTCCATTCACGCCGACCGGCCTTTTCGGCAGCTACCTTGGCCATAACGGTTTTATCCTTCCGCCACTTCCCAATGCTCTGTTCACCAGGGACAACTCTGCTTGGATTTATGGAGGAGTTACAGTCAACCCGATGTTTTGGCCGGCGCGCCGTCCAGAAACGCTGCTTAACACTGCAATTTACAAGTTCCACCCGAACTTTGCCGGCAAAGTCACGATACATTGGGGTGATCCAACGCGAGACCATGGCCTTGCAACGCTCGAAGGCGGCGACGTGATGCCGGTTGGAAACCGCACCGTTCTTGTGGGAATGGGCGAACGATCGTCGCCGCAAGGCATCGGTCAACTAGCCAAAAAGCTATTCGCTGACGGTGTCGTCGATCGCGTGGTTGCGTTTCGGATACCCAAGTCGCGGGCCGCGATGCATTTGGATACGATTTTCACGCTCTGTGGAGGGGATGTGGTCACAACCTTCAAAGAGGTCGCGGACGAACTGGTTTGCTATGATATCCGCCCGGGCGAAGGCGAAGCTCCCCTGTCCTTTCGACACGATCCGCGTCCGATCTTTGAGATTGTGGCAGACGTACTTGGCTACCGAAAACTCCAGGTTATCCCGACCGGCGGGGATACCGAAGAAGAACGTGCGCGCGAGCAGTGGAACGATGGCAACAACGTCTTGGCACTGCGCCCTGGCGTGGTCATCGGTTATGACCGCAACGATGACACCAACGCCGCACTAAGAGCTGCTGGCATCGAGGTGCTGGCTATCCCTGGCGCAGAACTCGGTCGAGGCCGCGGCGGCGGACATTGCATGAGCTGCCCCACAATACGCGATGCTGCCTGAACCGAATAGAAAGAAGAACCAATGTCGTTCAATTTGAAGAACCGCAGCTTTCTGACCCTGCGCGATTTCGATGCCCGCGAGATCGCCTTTCTCCTGAAACTCGCTGCCGATCTCAAGGCAGCAAAGTATGCCGGCTACGAGCAGCCGCGACTAAAGGGCAAGGAGATCGCTCTAATATTTGAAAAGGACTCCACCCGTACTCGGGTTGGTTTCGAGGTCGCGGCGCACGACCAGGGTGCGACCGTCACCTATCTCGGCCCGTCAGGAAGCCATCTTGGACACAAGGAGAACGTGAAGGATACCGCGCGGGTGCTCGGCCGTGTCTATGATGCGATAGAGTATCGCGGCTTCGGGCAGACGATCGTGGAAGAACTCGCAGCCTATGCTGGCGTACCTGTTTATAACGGCCTCACAGACGAGTTCCATCCCACCCAAATTCTGGCCGACCTCCTCACTATGAAAGAGCACTCGGATAAGACGTTGAATGAAATCTCCTACGTCTTCGTCGGCGATGCCGGCAACAACATGGGCGATAGCCTTCTTATTGGCGGCGCCAAGATGGGAATGGATGTGCGGCTGTGTGCGCCAAAGGCCTGTTGGCCCGCGGATGCGATCCGCGAGGAAGCCGAAATGATATCTGGGCAAACCGGGGCACGCGTGATGATTACCGACGACGTCAAACGCGCTGTCGACGGTGTGGATTTCGTCTACACCGACGTCTGGCTCTCGATGGGAGAGCCGGCAGAAAAATGGGCCGAACGCATCAAGCTTTTGATGCCCTATCAGGTCAATGCGGACTTGATGAGCAAGACCGGCAATCCTTGCACCAAGTTTATGCATTGCCTTCCCGCCTTCCATGACACCGCAACCAGCGTTGGAGCCGAAATTGCCGAAAAGTTCGGACTTGACGCAATGGAAGTGACCGACGAGGTGTTCGAGAGCTCGGCGTCGATCGTCTTCGACCAAGCTGAGAACCGCATGCACACTATCAAGGCGGTGCTCGTTGCCACGATCGGTAACTGAGATGCTAGTCGTCGTAGCCTTGGGCGGCAATGCGCTTCTGCAGCGTGGCGAGCCGATGACCGCCGAGACACAGCGCGACAACGTCAGACGCGCGGCTGCCTCGCTCGCTGAGATGGTTCGTGCGGGCCATCGTCTCGTCGTCACACACGGCAACGGGCCGCAGATCGGTCTGCTCGCATTGCAAGGTGCAGCATACAGGCCTGACGAAGCCTACCCTCTCGATGTTCTGGGCGCTGAGACGGAGGGGATGGTCGGCTACCTGATCGAGCAAGAGTTGGAGAATGCGCTCGACCACGCAGTCCCAGTTGTGACGCTACTAACACAGGTCGTCGTAGACTCGAAAGATACGGCCTTCGCCAACCCCACCAAGCCGGTTGGTCCAACTTATGAGGAGAAGGAAGCTCGCCGGCTGGCCGCAGCACGTGGCTGGCGGATTGCGCCTGACGGGACAGGCTGGCGGCGGATCGTGTCCTCGCCTTTGCCACTGGAAATACCGGACATGCGCGTCATAAAGCTTTTGGTCGAACGCGAAGTGATTGTGATTTGCGCCGGCGGCGGAGGCATTCCTGTAGTTAAGCTCGAGGATGGCTCTCTGGTGGGTGTCGAAGCCGTCATAGACAAGGACCGGGCGAGCGGACTGTTGGCCGAACAGCTCAAAGCAGATGCGTTGTTGCTGCTGACCGACGTTGATGCTGTCTATCGCCAGTGGGGTACGCCGCAAGCCTCACCCGTGCAGGCCATCTCCCCTGACGAAACCGAACAGCTTGACTTGCCCGTTGGCTCGATGGGCCCGAAGGTCGAGGCCGCCAGCCGCTTTGTGCAGGCTGGTGGAGCGGTGGCAGGGATTGGACTTCTGGCCGATGCGGCAAAAATCCTGGATGGCACAGCGGGGACGCTGTTTCTTGGAAGAAAGGGCGACGACGGCGCATAACGAGCTAGAAACTGGAGGTTCCCCTTGAGAGGACAATTAGGCGAGGCGCTCTCGGCTTTTCGATCGCACACAATTTGAGCTCCCGGCCAATCTGCATTGGTCGGCGGACGCCGAGTCGCCGAAGGCGGAGTGAGAGTGTCAGGGCTAGTCGGATGTGTGATCTGCCGACATCGTTTCAATCGGCACGGCCACGCTGTCCCAGAATCACGCGGCGGGGTGGCTGCGCACTTTCCGCGCCGCCAGTCCCCTATTTTGGTAAGGTTGTGGGCAATGCTGACATAGGCCTACAACTCTTCGCCTGGAGGGCGAATCTCATTTGCGACCGGAACCGAAACTAATCCTGCTGAGGCAGGACCAGGGATGGTCTGGCTGCCTAGCCTGCCGCAGCCCAGCATCTCTCGGAGCGGCGGCCTAGTGAGCTCCTCCGGCAGGCATTTTGCCGTCCTGCATGAAGGACTGGATCTCCTCAAGAGTAAGCGCTCCGTCCCCATCGGCGTCGATCAGTCCGAACATTCGGGCGTGTAGAGCCTGAAACTCTTCAAGTGAGAGTACGCTGTCGCCGTCAGTATCCATCATGGCCATCATCATCTTGAGCACCATGCCGTGGCCCATACCGCCCTGACTATTCATGCCGCTTTGACCCATCAGGCCGGTGGTCGGGCCACCATGCTGCTGCATCATTCCACCGGGCTCTTCCTGCCCGTGTTGAGCGGCCTGGGCGGTGGCGGAGGCGAGCGCAATGGCTGATACCGAGAGGATTAAGTAGATCGTCTTCATCCTGTTTCTCCTTTTAGATAACGAGCAGAGATGCACTGCGAGGACATGATCCTCACCCGTGTCAGGAGTATTGACGTAGCCGGCGGGGTTTCCTTACGCCGGGTGGCAATTACCCGTTCGAACCTCAATCCCGTAGTGTTGGGCGCCAACGGCCCTCTTCGATATGACAAGCAATCCTCACCCCGCCGATTTGCACGCTACAGTCGCCGGTTGTTTCGCCTCGTTCCAGTGAGACTTTTCATCGCTGATTGAAAGCTCTCTCATCAACCCGTCGATTGTCGGCGGGATTCTGAGAGAGATGGCAGCCTATCGAGAAAGGAAGGTTCAGAAAGGCCTCAACTCCACAGGTAAAGTGGGGTCTGTCGACGCGCACCTTGGTTCGGACGAACCTGTGCTTCGTCTGGCGCGCCTGATCGGTCGCCAGATTGCGCGCGAGCAATTCGAACGACAAGAATCTCGGGAACGAAAGCTTATTCGACAAAAGAGCAGCAAACCTACGTAGGCTGCATCACATACAGGCATGTTGCCCCGGTGGCAGGATCGCCGCCGGGGCTTCGATATTTGACCTTGAGACCATAATGGTCCCGTGCTACATTGAGACTCAAATGAGGATCATTGCCCGCCGCAAGTTACGGGAGTTCGTCGAAAGCCTCGCCGGGCAAAAGAATCAGCCGGCCGTGAAGGCCGCGCTCGATGCGTGGTTCGATGAAGTCAGTAAGGCAGAGTGGGCGAGTTCCGCCGATGTTAAGAGACACTACGCCACGGCCAGCATCGTCAACGCCGAGCGGATTGTCTTCAACATCAAGGGCAACGACTATCGCTTGGTGGTGGCCGTCGACTTCGAGAAGGGCATCGTCTGGATCAAGTGGATCGGCACCCACAAGGCATATGACAGGATAGACGTAGCTGAGGTGAGACATGGCGACTGAGCTAAGACCTATCCGCTCCGAAGCGGACTACGATGCAGCACTCGAAGAGGTGGAACGCCTTTGGGGTGCCAAGAGCGGTACACCGGAAGGGGACCGCCTTGACGTGCTCGCTACGCTTATCGAGGTCTATGAAGCGAAGCACTATCCGATGGATCCGCCCGATCCAATCGAGGCGATCCGGTTTCGGATGGAGCAGCAGGGGCTCACCCGCAAGGACCTCGAACCAATGATCGGTCCCCGCAACCGGGTGGCCGACGTTCTCAACCGCAAACGCGGTCTGTCGATCGACATGATCCGGCATTTGCATGAACAACTCGGGATTTCCGCCGAGGTGCTGATCCAGCCGAGCCGCTTCGACAAGGTTGCGTAACGGGAGGTTCTGCATGATGCGTGTCGCGCTCTACGCCCGCTACTCTTCAGACAATCAGCGGGAGGCCTCAATCGAGGACCAGTTCCGTATCTGCCGCGAGCAGGCGAAGCGCGAGAAATGGAAGATCGTCGGCACCTACAAGGATGCCGGCATCTCCGGTGCGAGCATGATCTTGCGTCCCGGCATCCAGTCACTGCTGCAGGACGCCCAGGCCGGGCAGTTCGACATGGTGCTGGCCGAAGCTCTGGATCGCATCTCCCGCGACCAGGCCGATGTCGCGACTTTCTTCAAGCATCTGAAGTTCGCCGGCGTACCGATCGTAACGCTGGCTGAAGGCGAGATCAGCGAGTTGCATGTCGGCCTGAAGGGAACGATGAATGCGTTGTTCCTCAAGGATCTCGCCGCCAAGACACATCGAGGCCTTCGTGGTCGCGTGGAGGAAGGCAAGTCCGGTGGCGGGCTCTGCTATGGCTACAAGGTCGTCAAGCAACTCGATGCCCGAGGAGAGCCGATCCGAGGCGGCCGGGAGATCGACGAGGCTGAGGCGAATATCATCCGTCGCGTCTTCCGCGAATTCGCATCAGGAATCGGTCCGCGAACGATCGCACGCAGACTGAACGAAGAGGGTATTCCGGGACCTAACGGCAAGCCGTGGGGAGACACCACGATCCGTGGCCATGTGAAACGCGGAACGGGTCTCATAAATAACGAGCTCTATATCGGCCGCCTGATCTGGAACCGGCTGCGCTACATCAAGGACCCGTCGACCGGCAGGCGCGTCTCGCGCCTCAACCCGGAGAGCGAATGGTTGATCCGCGAGGTGCCCGAGCTGCGGATTGTCGATGATGCCCTTTGGCAAGCGGTGCGCGATCGGCAGGCGGTGATCGCCGACAAATACGCGAACGTCACCGAAGCTGTCCGCCAGCATCACAAGAAAAACCAGCTCAATGGCAAGCGTCGGCCTCAGTCTCTTCTGTCCGGCCTGGTCTACTGCGGCTCCTGTGGCGGCCCCTATTCGCTGCGCGGCGCGGGTCGGTTCGCCTGCTCCAACCACATCAGCAAAGGCACCTGCTCCAACAGCCGCACCATCCGACAGGAAGAACTGGAAGAACGCGTGCTCTCCGGGCTCAAGGACCGCATGATGGCGCCCGAAGTCGCAGCGGAAGCGATGCGCGCCTATGCCGAAGAGACGAACCGGCTGAACCGCGAGCGTCGCTCGAACGGCGACGCCTGGCAGGTGGAACTGGCTAAGATCGAGAAGCAGATCGCCCAAATCGTCGAGGCCATTGCCGACGGCATGTACCATCCGTCGATGAAAGAGAAGATGACAAAGCTGGAAGCCCGCAAGGCCGAGCTGGCCGCCCTGCTCGCCGACGCACCGGAGAACAAGCCAGACCTGTTACCGACGGCCTCAACAATCTACGCGAAGAAGGTCGCAAAGCTCACACAGGCCCTGAATCGCCCCGCAGTGCGCCAGGAAGCGGCCGAGGCCCTGCGGATGCTGATCGAGAAGATCGTCCTCACGCCAGGCCAGAAACGCGGCGAGATCGATGCCACGCTTTACGGCGAACTTGGACAGATCCTGGCGTGGACGGAGCGGCAAGCCCTTGGAAAGGCTTCAAAAACGAACACTCCCGGAGGGACTTCCTCGGGAGTGTTGGTATCAGTGGTTGCGGGGATAGGATTTGAACCTATGACCTTCAGGTTATGAGCCTGACGAGCTACCGGGCTGCTCCACCCCGCGTTAAACCATTGCGCGCCTTCGCAAAATCCAAAGTCGAATGAATTGATCCCACGCCCGAGGGCGTCGATCAGTCCTTCCGGAGGCTTCCTGAGAAGGCGACCCGGGCCAAAGCCCGCGGTGCGAGGGGTGTGTACCAATGCCGCCCCGCTTTGGGAAGGGCTGTGTTCGATATTTTCAAGATATTATCACATATCGAAAACCGCCCGCGGCAATCTGAGGTTGCGGGACGCTCCAGCTCCTGCAAAAATGCTGGAAAAAGCGGTCCTCGGCGGGATTTTGGCCCTATTTGGCGAATCTGGCCGAACATTTGACCGGATCAGGCGGGATGGGAATGGACCAGTCGCTGAGCAGCCCGGGGCGGAATGCCCTGCATGACGGCTTCCACCGGATGATCGGGCTGTCCCGGCAGACGCCCCCGGCGTCGCTGGCGGAGCGGCATGATCGCCTGGCGCGGCTAAAGTCGCTGATTCTCGACCATGAAGACCGCTTTGTCGCGGCGATTTCCGCCGATTTCGGCCATCGCAGCGCCGTCGAGACCCTGATCGCCGAGACGCTGTCGACGCTCGCCGAGATCAAGCACGTCAGCAAGCATCTGAAGGCCTGGATGGCGCCGCGGCGGATTTCGACCCAGCTGCAGTTCTGGCCGGCGACAAACCGGTTGCTGCCGCAGCCGCTCGGTGTGGTCGGCATCATCGCGCCGTGGAATTATCCGCTGCAGCTGACGCTGGTTCCGGCGGTGGCGGCGCTGGCGGCCGGCAATCGGGTGATGATCAAGCCCAGCGAATTGTCGCCGCGATTTGCCGCCCTGCTGCAGGAGGCGGTGGCGGCGAAATTCGACTCCGGCGAGATGATGGTGACCGATATCGCCGAGGCCTTCGCCGCACTGCCGTTCGACCATCTGCTGTTCACCGGCTCGACCCGGGTCGGCCGCCTGGTCGCCGAAGCGGCCGGCCGCAATCTGACGCCGGTCACGCTCGAACTCGGCGGCAAATCGCCGACCATCATCGACCGCTCCGCCGATCTCGACCAGGCGGCAGCGCGGATAGCCTATGCCAAGCTGCTCAATGCCGGGCAGACCTGCATCGCGCCGGACTACGCGCTGGTGCCGGCGGCCGACGTCGAGGCATTCGCCGCCAAGCTGCGCGACGCCATGCAGCGGATGTACGGCACCGAGCCCGGCAATTCGGACTACAGCTCGATCATCTCGGAGCGGCATTATGCGCGGCTGCAAGCCCTCGTCGCCGACGCGGTCGCGCATGGCGCACGGATCCTGCAACCGGCCGCGCCGGATGATCCGGCCTGGCAATCGCGCCGCAAATTCCCGCCGACGATTCTGACCGGCGTTACCGCCGAGATGCGGATCATGCAGGAAGAGATCTTCGGGCCGCTGCTGCCGATCCTTGGCTATCAGGCGGCGGACGAAGCGATCGCCTACATCAATGCCCACGACCGCCCGCTGGCGCTGTATTGGTTCGGCAGTGACGACGACGCCCGCGATGCGGTGCTGGCGCGCACCGTGTCCGGCGGCGTCACCGTCAATGACTGCCTGCTGCATTTCGCCCAGGCCCATCAGCCGATGGGCGGCGTCGGCGCCTCCGGATCCGGCACCTATCATGGCGAATGGGGTTTCAACACCTTCAGCAAGCTGAAGCCGGTGTTCTATCGCTCGCCCTATAACCGCTTCGCGGATCTGTATCCGCCTTATGGCGCGAAGATCGCGCGCATCGGCAAACTGCTGAGGTGGTTGTCATAGCCTCAAGCCGAGATTGCAAACTGCCCCGCCCGGCCAACGCGCCGATGCGGTCGACAAAGATAAGACATCAGGGGAGAACACGTCATGGCGGACAGTTTCGATTTCGTTGTCGTGGGCGGCGGCTCGGGCGGCTGCGCCGTCGCCGGTCGGCTGTCCGAGGACCCGGGCACGTCGGTCGCGTTGCTGGAAGCCGGCGGCAGCGGCGACAATTGGGTGGTGAAGACACCTTGGGCGCTGGCGCTGATGGTGCCGGGCAAGCTCAATAATTGGCATTTCGAGACGGTGCCGCAGCCGGGGCTCAACGGCCGCCGGGGCTATCAGCCGCGCGGCAAGGCGCTCGGCGGCTCCTCGGCGATCAACGGCATGGTCTATATCCGCGGCCATCGCAGCGACTACGACCACTGGGCCGAACTCGGCAACACCGGCTGGTCGTTCGCCGACGTGCTGCCCTATTTCAAACGATCGGAGAACAATTCCGATTTCAACGGCGAATATCACGGCCAGAGCGGCCCGCTGCATGTCAATAAATTGCGCACCGACAATCCGGCGCACGACATCTTCCTGCAGGCGGCGCAGGAGGCGCAGTTCCGAATCCGCGACGATTTCAACGGCGAGGAGCAGGAGGGCCTGGGCCTGTACCAGCTCACCCAGCACCAGGGCGAGCGCTGGAGCGCCGCGCGCGCCTATCTGCATCCGCATCTCGCAACGCGTCCGAACCTGCGCGTCGAGACGAAAGCCCACGCCACGCGGATCGTGTTCGACGGCCAGCGCGCGGTCGGCGTCGAGTATCGCCAGGGCGACGAGACCCGCCGCATCCACGCCCGTCGCGAAGTCATCCTCGCCTCCGGCACGTTCCAGACCCCGCAGCTGCTGATGCTATCGGGCATCGGCGACAGCGCCACCCTCGCCAGGTACGGCGTCGCCACCACGCAGCATCTGCCCGGCGTCGGCGGGAATCTGCAGGACCATCTCGATTTCATCTTCTCGTATCGATGCGACAGGCCGTATTTCACCGGCACCAGCTTCAAGGCGATCCAGCGGCTGTTGGCCAGCATCGGGCTGTATCGCCGCGACGGCCGCGGGCCGCTGACGACCAATTTCGCCGAATGCGGCGGCTTCCTGAAATCCCGGCCGGACCTCGACGTGCCCGACCTGCAGCTGCATTTCGGCATGGCGATGGTCGACGACCATGGCCGCAAGCGGCATTGGGGCACGGGCTTTTCCTGCCATGTCTGCCTGCTGCGGCCGAAGAGTCGCGGCACGGTCGGGCTGGACAATGCCGATCCCTTGGCCCCGCCCCGGATCGATCCGAACTTCTTCGGCGAGCCGGACGATCTCGAGGACATGGTCGGCGCCTACAAGATCACCAGGCGCCTGATGGAAACGCCGGCGCTGCGCGAGCTGCAGCAAACCGACCTATTCACCGCAAATGTCCGCACCGACGACGACATCCGCGCCATCCTGCGGCAGCGCTGCGACACCATCTATCACCCGGTCGGCACCTGCAAGATGGGTGTCGACGACAAGGCGGTGGTCGATCCGCAGCTCAAGGTCCGCGGCGTCGGCGGGCTGCGCATCGTCGATGCCTCGGTGATGCCGACCCTGATCGGCGGCAACACCAACGCGCCCACCATCATGATCGGCGAAAAGGCCGCCGACATGATCCGCGGAGAAATGCGGGCGAACTGAGCAATTTCACGCCAACAAATACCCGCCATCCACGGTGATCACGCTGCCGGTCATGTAGCGCGAGGCGTTGGAGGCCAGCAGCAGGATCGCGCCGTCGAGATCGGAATCGACGCCGACGCGGCGCTGCGGGATGGCCTTGATCAGCTTCTCGCCGCCCGGCGTCGCCCAGAATTCGCGATTCATCTCGGTGTCGATATAGCCCGGCGCCAGCGCGTTGACGCGGATGCCATTGGCGGCCAGCTCCAGCGCCAGCGCCTTGGTGGCCTGGATGATGCCGGCTTTCGACACCGCATAGGGTGACAGGAATTTGGAGACGCTGAGCCCGAGCACCGAGGCGACATTGACGATGTTGCCGCCCTGCCCGCGCGCCACCATCCGCCGCGCCACTTCGGTCGCCAGGAAATACGCGCCCTTGAGATTGGCGTTGATCACACTGTCCCAATCGGCCTCGGTCTGATCGACCGCGAGCTTCTGCACCGCGACGCCGGCATTGTTGATCAGCACGGTGAGCGGGCCGAGCCGATCCTCGGCGCGGTCGATCGCCGCCGCCATCGACGCCAGATCGGTGACGTCCATCTGCACTGCGATGGCGCGGCCGCCCTTGCCGGCGATCTCCTGCTCGAGGTCCTTCAGCTTTTCGATCTGCCGCGCGGCGAGAACCACCCCGGCGCCGCGGCCGGACAGTACCCTGGCGAATTGTCGGCCCAGCCCCTGCGACGCACCGGTGACCAGAATGGTTTCGTTGCCAAGATCGAAGAGGTCGGACATATTCAGTTTCCTGCCATTGTGTTTTTCACTTGATACAGGGCAAGCGGCGCGACGCCAACCGCCGCCATTGACGGCAACGACCCGGCCCGGGCGGATTTGCGCCCGGCATATCTGCCATTCGCCGGCCCGGCGCCGCTTATCACGGCGTCCGATGTTGGCTAGAATGACGCGCGTCCAATCGTCGGCGCAGTGAAATCAAGCGGGAGTGAAACGTGGATCTTGGAATCAAAGGCCGTCGCGCGCTGGTGTGCGCATCCAGCAAGGGATTGGGCCGCGCCTGCGCGGCCGCGCTCGCGGCCGAAGGCGTCCACGTCACCCTCACCGCGCGCGGCGCCGAAGCGCTGGAGCAAACCGCAGCTGAACTGCGCAGCGCCTATCCGGATATCGAGGTCACCACGGTCGCCGGCGACATCACTACGCCGGAAGGCCGCGCCGCCGCGCTGAAAGCCTGCCCCGATCCGGATATTCTGGTCAACAATGCCGGCGGCCCGCCGCCCGGCGATTTCCGCAACTGGACCCGCGACGACTGGATCAAGGCGCTCGACGCCAACATGCTGACGCCGATCGAGCTGATCAAGGCGACGGTCGACGGCATGATCGGACGAAAATTCGGCCGCATCATCAACATTACCTCGGCCGCGGTGAAGGCCCCGATCGACGTGCTGGGCCTGTCCAATGGCGCGCGCAGCGGCTTGACCGGCTTCGTGGCGGGGCTGTCGCGCAAGACGGTGAAGCACAACGTCACCATCAATGCGCTGCTGCCCGGTCCGTTCGACACCGACCGGCTGCGCGGCGTATCGGCGGCGCAGGCCAAGGCCGCCGGCGTGCCGGTGGACGATCTGCTGAACAAGCGCCGCAGCGAAAATCCGGCCGGCCGCTTCGGCCAGCCGGACGAGTTCGGCGCGGCCTGCGCGTTTTTGTGCGGCACCAAGGCCGGCTTCATCACCGGGCAGAATATCCTGCTCGATGGCGGTTCGTTCCCGGGGACGATGTAGACTCGCCTCACGGGTCTTCACGACAACTCAAAAATCAGGATTTGGGCACCGCGGCCATCACGATCCGAACCAGATCAGTGGCGTTCCGCGCGCCTAACTTCTTCATGATGTTGGCGCGATGATATTCGATGGTGCGCGGGCTGATGCCGAGCTGGCGGCCGGCCTCCTTATTGGTGTTACCCGATGAGAACAGATCCAGCACTTCACGCTCGCGCATCGTCAACGGTTCCCGTCCTGGAAAATTGAGTGAGGGAACTTTCGCAGCCAGCCCGGCGCCCTGGCGGCGGGCGAAGGCAGCGATCGCCTCCTCCACCCTGGTCACGATTTCCTTGCCGCGAAACGGCTTCTCGATGAAATCGAGGGCGCCGTTCTTGATGGCGTTGACGGCCATCGGGATATCGCCTTTTCCCGAAATCATGAATATAGGCGCGGGATAATCCTCGGCGTGCAGATCCTGCAGGATGTCGAGCCCGGACCGGCCGGGAATATGTACGTCTAGCAGGATGCAGGCTGGACTGCGGTTTCGCGCCACGGCCAGCAAGGCATCGCCGTCGGCGAAGCAGATCGATTGATAGCCTGCCGCCGACAGCACGATCGACAGCGTTTCGCGCACCGCCGGATCGTCATCGACCACGAAAATTTCTTGACCCGAAGAATTCTCAGTCATCCACTGCTCCCAACAGAACCTTGATCATACGAGACTTTTCGAAGCACCACGTAGTTTTACGAGTTTACGCATTAACGAAACCCAATAGCTGCGGCGACTATCATCGATTGTCGAGGCGCGACGTCTGAGCGCGCCAAGCTCTGTCATTTTACGGAAGACAGTGTCCGTGAGTATTTTTATGCAGGATCGAGCCCCGGACGGAAAACGACCGACGGCAATAGCCCTTTATGTAATCGATTTATCCGCTATGCCAAGTTCGCAGTACCATCATGAACCGGATTCGAGCAAGATCTACAAGACACACGGCAGCTTACAACTGAGCAATTTGATACAGCGGGTTTCGCGCCGCAGTAGCCGCGCGATACCCCGCCGGGTCGGATCAGCTTTCATGCATCCTGAACCGAAGCGAGCACTGGGCGTGCTCAGCACCATTCGCGCCGAGCTGATCGCCGGCACCATCAGCACGATGGACATTTTCCGCTGCAATCCCCCACTCGACCGCGTGCTGATGCGCCTGGGCGATCCCGCATGATCGATCTGATCGCCAAAGTGCTGCGCAGCAAGGCGTCGGTCGAAGCGGCATTGCCCGTGCCGCCGAACCCTGCGGCGGCTTCCCGCGACCAGACGCCCGCGGCGGCCCCGCCGCTCGGACCGGATTGTGCAGCGACGCCGATGACGCGGCTATTCGTCGGCGCCAAGGCCTTCGATCATTTGATGCAAGAGATCGGTGAAGCCGCGACGCTGGAAGTCATCGGCGTGTTCGTCAAAGAGACCCGAGTGCGACTGGAGCTATTGGGGTCGCTGAAGGTCAGCACCGATCGAGGTCGGATCGAGAGGGAGGCGCATTCGCTCAAAAGCGCGGCGGCGACTTTCGGGCTCGATCATCTGTCCGGCCTGGCGCGCGAGCTCGAACATGGCACGCAATGCGCCGACGACGCCGCGTATCTGGCTCTGCTGGATCGCATCAAAGCGGCCTTCGCGGCGGCGCACAGCCGGCCAGATACCGACCATCGCATGGTCGCGCTATCCGGCTGATCCCTCGGGCCGGATCGCCGATTATCGGTGCACAGCCATGTTGCGTTCGACCGCAGGCTCCCACCCCTTGGACCAGGCCGCGAATGCCTCCTGCGGCAGCGCCCGGGAGATCGCGTATCCCTGGCCGATATCGCAGCCGATCCCCGCAAGCGCATTCCAGGTGTCGACATCCTCGATTCCCTCGGCGACCACCTTCATGTTGTATTCGTGCCCGATCGCGACGGACGACGCCACCACCTTCCACATATCGGCGTCGCGCAGGCAGTCGGTGACGAAGGAGCGGTCGATCTTCAATTCGCAGAACGGCATCCGTGCCAATGCCGACATCGAAGAATAGCCGGTGCCGAAATCGTCCATCGACACCCCGACCCCCTTGATTCGCAATCGCAGAAGAATGTCCATCGCCTGCAGCACGTCCGCCATCGCGACGGTTTCGGTCACCTCGATCATCAGCGATCTGGCGGGAAAGCCGGTTTCCACCAGCAGTCGCTCGACGTCCTCCGGGATCGCGCCGTCGGACAACAACGTCGCGGACAGATTGACCGCCACCACGAAATTCGGATTGGTGCCGAGATAGGCCTGCGCCATCTGGATTGAGCCGCGCATCATCTGCCAGGTCATCGCCTTGATGCAGCCGGCCTGTTCGGCGAGCGGAATGAAGACGTCCGGGCCGACCTGGCCGAAATCACGGCTGTCCCATCGCGCCAGGGCTTCGCAGCCAACGAGCCTGCCGGTCGCCAGCTCGATCTTGGGCTGGAATGCGGGATAAATCTCGTGGCCCTGCAGCGCGCGCTTGAGATCTTGCGCGGTGATATCCACTCGCATTCGGGCGATCGACCGATGCGCCGAATGAGCGTCCCGGCCAGGCGACATCAGCGCCTCACGAAGCAGCCCGAGCGGGATCGGCTTGGGAAGCGAGATGGCATCGACGATCCCGGCCGCGTGTGCCATCCGCACCGTCGCGTTCAAAATCCGGCTCTCGCAGCCGCTGATCACCACCACACGCGGCACTGGGTCGAGGCGGGCGATGAGCTGCAGCAGCCCGATGCCGTCGCGGTCGCCAAGCGACAGGTCGATGGTGATGCAATCGAACGGCTCGGTCCTGATGAATTCCTCGGCCACTTGAAACGACGATGCAACACGCGCGTCATAACCGATCGCAGCGCAAACACCGCTGATGATCACGCTCTGGATCACGTCATCGTCGACAATGAGAACCCGGACTACAGGCAAATTGGCTTTGTCATCGGGCATCGAAACTCTCGTTGTTTACGCGTCGGCGCGCTCATCCTGCTTCTGTGCGGCGCCGGCCGCCTTCGCGCTCTTGCCCTTGGTCTTGAGGAAGCGCACGTCGATATCCGAGCCGTTCACCCTGACCAATTCGCAGCGCCGATAGGCAAGCCCAGTGGAGGACAGCAACAGGAAGAATTCCTTCAAATTCAGTCCCTCGATCGATCCCTCGAGGCTGAGTTCGGCATCGATCGCGGACACCGCTTTCAAGATGCAGCTTCGACGCCACGTCCCATCAATCGCCATGATCCAGACGCTGTAGCCGCGCCCGAAGGTCACCCGTTCCGGTCCTGTGTTTTCTGTCGCCAATTGCTTCTGTCCGTCCTACCGGCTGGCGCCGGCTCCGACCTTGATCCCGGCCATGGCGCCCGCATTGAGGGAGGGCGCGCGGATCGCATTGGGAAGATAGACGCCGCGCCGCTTCGGACACACTCGATAGCTGTCGGTAAGGCCGACGACGGTCTCCGCCGCGCCGAGGAAAAGATAGCCGTCCGGTTCGTTGACCCGCATCAAGCGGTTGAAGATGTCGGTCTTTGCGGCCTGGTCGAAATAGATCAGGACGTTGCGGCAGAAGATCACGTCGAATTTGCCGAGCGCGGTGAAATCCTGCAGCAGATTGAACTGACGAAATTGCACCAGCGCCTTGGTGTCGGCATTGAGCTGCCACATCGCGCCGACCTGCTTGAAGTGCTTGACCAGCGACTGAATCGGCAGTCCGCGCTGGACTTCGAACTGGGTGTAGAGCCCCGCCCTGGATTTTTCCAGCACCTCCGGCGACAGGTCGGTCGCGACGATTTCGACGCGCCAGCCCGTCAGCGCGGCCGACATGTCCTTCAGGATCATCGCCAGCGAATAGGGCTCCTGCCCGGTCGACGCCGCCGCGCACCAGATCCGCAGGCTGCGCCGGCCGGCGCGCGCCTTGATCAGGTCGGGGATCACCGATTCCTTGAAATGGTCGAACGGGGTCTTGTCGCGGAAGAAGAATGTCTCATTGGTGGTCATCGCCTCCACCACATCGTTGATGAGCGTCTCGGAGCCCGCCTTCATCTTCTGCACGAGTTCGCTGATCCCAGCGACCGCGGTCTTGCGCGCCAGCGGAAGCAACCTGCTTTCGAGCAGATATTTCTTGTCGGCCGACAGCATCAGGCCCGACCGTTCCTTCAGCAGCTTTTGCAGATATTCGTAATCGAGCGGGGTCATATTGTTTTTCCTGAAGGAGTTCCTGAAGATCTTAGGCCCGCAAGGATAACGAATTCGTCACGTCGGCTGCGCGGATCGCCGATCCACGCTGTCATCGCAGCGGCCAGGGTCGCCCTCTGCGGCGACGCTACGGACGCGGCAGGCGCCGGCGTCGCCGTCGAGAAGCCGTAGAGCTTTGTCCATGACCGCATGCCTGACCCTGGTCGCGTCGGACCGGAGTTGCTGGCCTCGACGCCGAATTCGCATTTCACTCGTAGGAATAGACAAAGCCCTCTTCAGTCTCGTTAATTTCGAGCCAAGTAAAACTACCGGCCGCGGCTCAACCATAAGATGCGCAGCCCATGTTCTGAAACCTACTGTGCCGTTGCATGAGCCGAGTGTTGGCATGAGACGAAAGTACGGTGCCGCCGCCTGCAACGAATCCGATCCGGCCTCCGAGGCCCCGCGCTGGACGTTCGGGATGGTCACGCGCGCCCCACCTCACAGAGGCGATCCGCAATTGAGTCCATTTTCGCATGTGTCCATTTTCGCAGAACAGTCGCCACGCACATTTGTGGCAATCAGGACTGTTCTTCGAATCGCGGGCCGCACACCTCGCCCCAGGAGTGCACGATCGGCAATCCGGCCACGCCGCTGCGCAAATTAGCGAGCGAGATCCGCAGCGCCGCAAGGTCGATCGGTTTGGGAAAACTGTGCAGCAGCTTCATGCCCAGCGCGCGCGCCAGTGCGCGCGAGGCGCTGCGGCGTCGCGCATCCATGCCGCTGATGACAATCACCGGCCCTTGATAATGAGCCGCAGCCATCGCGCGCAGGACATCACTGCCGTCGCCATCCTCGAGCCGCAGATCGAGGGTGACGCAGCTGAAATTCCGAGCCTGGATTTTGGCAATTCCCTCGGCGCATGACGTCGCCTCCGTGACCTCATAGCCCGCCTTCGCGGCCGCGCTGGCGATCAGCACGCGTTGAATTGGATCGTCATCGATGACGAGCAGGCTCAATAAGCCGATCAGCCTGTCGGCGGCGCCGTCTAGAACGGCACTCTCCGGTCCCTGACTATTCATCGCACCGCTCCTCCGAAACCCTGCGTTCGGCCGAGCGGCGAGCGATATCGGATGAAGCGCAACCATCCGTTAATGCGACACGCCAGGAAGCTGCGAGGATGAAGCCGCGGCGCGCTTGGTTGACAGTTGGTTACGCCGAAGCTGTCACCTTGATTGTTTCCGGGACCGCAAGGGCGCAGCCCCGGAAACGATCCGGCTCATGCTGCTGGCAACGCCCAGCGCCAGTCACGGACTTCCGGCATGTCGTCGCCATGTTCGCCAATATACAGCTTGTGCCGCTGCATCGTCGCCCAATAACGCGCGGTGGCGACTTCGACCTGGTCGCTCAGCCTCGGAATCCGCCGGATCGCGTCGAGCGCCAGGCGGTAGCGATCGAGATCGTTCAGCACCACCATGTCGAATGGCGTCGTCGTGGTGCCCTCCTCCTTGTAGCCGCGGACATGAATGTTGCCGTGGTTGCGACGCCGATAGGTCAGCTTATGGATCAGCGCCGGATAGCCGTGGAAGGCGAAGATCACCGGCTTGTCGACCGTGAACAGCTCGTCGAAATCCCGGTCTTCCATGCCGTGGGGGTGTTCGGACTGCGGCTGCAGCACCATCAGGTCCACCACATTGACAAAACGGATGCGGATATCGGGCACATAGTTGCGCAGCAGCATGACCGCCGCCAATGCCTCGACGGTCGGCACATCGCCCGCGCAGGCGATCACCACATCAGGATCGCCGCCGTCATTGCTGGCCCATTGCCAGATCCCGGCGCCGGCGGTGCAGTGGCGGGTCGCCGACTCGATGTCGAGCCATTGCCATTCCGGCTGCTTGCCGGCGACGATCAGATTGATGTAGTTGCGGCTGCGCAGACAGTGGTCGGCGACCGACAGCAGGCAATTGGCATCCGGCGGCAGATAGATCCGCACCACGTCGGCCTTCTTGCTGGCGACGTGGTCGATGAAGCCGGGATCCTGATGCGAGAAGCCGTTGTGGTCCTGACGCCAGACATGCGAGGTCAACAGGTAGTTGAGCGAGGCGATCGGCTTACGCCACGGAATTCCGTTGCACACCTTGAGCCATTTGGCGTGCTGGTTGAACATCGAATCGACGATGTGGATGAAGGCCTCGTAGCAGGAGAACAGGCCGTGGCGGCCGGTGAGCAGATAGCCTTCCAGCCAGCCCTGGCAAAGATGCTCGCTCAGCACTTCCATGACGCGGCCGTGCTGACTGAGATTGATATCGACGTCCTCGACCTCGGCCATCCACTCCTTGCCGGCGACCTCGAACACCGCGTCAAGCCGGTTCGACGCGGTCTCGTCGGGACCGAACAGCCGGAAATTCTTGGACTCCAGATTGAGCTTCATGACGTCGCGCAGGAATTTTCCCAGCTCCCGGGTCGATTCCGCCCGGTCGCTGCCGGGCGCCGGCACCGCGACGGCGTAGTTCTTGAAATGCGGCATCGACAGCGGCTTCAGCAGTTCCCCGCCATTGGCGTGAGGATTGGCCCCCATCCGGGAATGGCCGGTGGGCGCCAGCGCGGCGAGGTCGTCGTGGAATTTGCCTTTGGCGTCGAACAGTTCTTCGGGCCGGTAGCTTTTCATCCAGTCCTCGAGCTGCTGGATGTGCTCGGCGGTCTTGAAATTGGCGATCGGCACCTGATGCGCGCGCCAGGTGCCCTCGACCGGCTTACCGTCGACGACTTTCGGCCCGGTCCAGCCCTTCGGGGTGCGGAACACGATCATCGGCCAGCGCGGCCGCTGCAGCGTATCATCGCCGCTCAACCGCGCAGCACTCTGGATCTGACGAATCTCGGCCAGGATCGTGTCGAGCGTCGCGGCCAGCGCCTGATGCACCAGCGCCGGATCGTCACCCTCGACGAAATGCGGCTCATAGCCATAGCCGCGCATCAGATCGGTGAGCTCCTGCCGGCTGATCCGCGCCAGCACGGTCGGATTGGCGATCTTGAAGCCGTTCAGATGCAGAATCGGCAGCACGGCACCGTCGCGCGCCGGATTGAGGAATTTGTTGGAGTGCCAGCTGGCGGCGAGCGCGCCGGTCTCGGCCTCGCCGTCGCCGATGATGCAGGACACGATCAGGTCGGGATTGTCGAAGGCCGCGCCATAGGCGTGGGTCAACGAATAGCCGAGTTCGCCGCCCTCGTGAATCGAACCGGGCGTTTCCGGCGACACGTGGCTGGGAATGCCATGCGGCCAGGAGAACTGCCGAAACAGCCGCTGCAGGCCGTAGCGGCTGTGCTCGATCGCGGGGTACCGTTCGGTGTAGGAGCCTTCCAGATAGCTGTTCGCCACCAGACCGGGACCGCCATGGCCCGGACCGATGATGTAGATCATGTTGAGGTTGTTGTCCTTGATCAACCGGTTGAGATGGACATAGAGCATGTTCAGCCCCGGCGTCGTCCCCCAATGTCCGAGCAGCCGCGGCTTGATGTGTTCGAGCCGCAGCGGCTGTTCGAGCAGCGGATTATCCTGCAGATAGATCTGTCCCACGGACAGGTAATTGGCTGCGCGCCAATAGGCGTGCATCTTCTGCAACAGATCGGGGGACAACGTATCAGGCATCATGAACTCCAAATCGCATGACAAGGTAAGTCGCATTTCAAGGTGTGATTTTCGAATCTAATTTCCAAGTGCGGCCGGCCCATGGCGAGCCGTCCGCGAAGCTGTCGCGCGGCGCGCGTCGACGCATGCTGACTGCGCGCATCCGATCAATGGCTCGCAGACGACCGGATTCAATCACGTTAACTCTGCCCGCAACGCAAGCAATGACTCGATTGAGATCGCCTTGATCGAGATCAGAAAGAACCCGATGATGCCAAGCGTGAGCAGCGGCGGCCGCCGCCAGTTTGATTTGGATCAAGCGAACGACCGCGATCCCGTTGATTCGGATCAATGTATTTGTCTTGTGACGGCAGAAGATGATGCCGGCTAGCAAGCCGGAACTCCAGAGGCCAACCATGTCCGAGTCCCAGCTGCGTCAAGATATTCTTGACGAGTTCGAGTTCGATCCGAGTTTCAACAGCGGACACATCAACGTAGCGATCGATGGCGACGTCGTGATCCTGACCGGCCATGTGATCAGCTACGCGGACCGGCTGGCTGCGATCGCAGCGACGCGACGCGTCAAGGGCGTCCACGACATCTCCGAGAATATTGAAGTCTGCGATCCGTTCGAGCGCGCCGACGACGACCAAATCGCGCTGCGGGCGTCGGACATTCTCGACTGGAACGTTCTGGTTCCGGCGAATGCCATCGAAGTTCAGGTCGAGGACGGATGGATCACGCTGAGCGGGAGCGTCGACTGGCACTACGAGCGCGCCGCGGCGGAAGAGGACGTGCGCAAACTGGCCGGGGTGCAGGGCGTCACCAACAACATCATCATCAACAACCCTTTGGGTGATCATTCCTGTATCCGGGCGAAGATCGAATCGGCTCTTGAGCGTCATGCGGAGATCGAGGCGAAAGCGATTCGGGTGACGGTGCGGAACGGAAATACCGTTGTTCTCGAAGGCAGCGTCGATACTTGGGATGTCCGGCGCGCCGTCCAGAACGCAGTCTGGTCGACACCCGGCGTAACAGCCGTAGATGACCGTCTGATGATCTGCTGAGCCTTCAGCCGACTGATTGTGCCGGAGCGGCGCCGCCCTCCTCATCATCTTGGGGTTGACCCGCAGCCACCGCGCCGCGGACGACGGTGACGGTGCATGACGCCTCCGCGGCGACCCTGGCCGAGACGCTGCCCAAGAGCTTGCGCATCACCGAATTTCTTCGCGCGCCGATTAGGATGTGATTGACCCGGCTGGCCTCGGCGAATTCGAGAACCGCCGAGGCCGGATCGATCGCTTCCAGCACATGCACGGTCAGGCGGTGCGATTCCAGCTTCAGCGGTTCGGCCCAGTGCCGCAGCGCCACCAGCCGATCGACATGTTTGTTGTGGCCTTGGTCGTCGAGCGTCTTGTCGATGGTCATGCGACCGAGCTTGAGCACGTTGAGGCAGGCCAGCCTGGCCGATGGCAACGTCGCCATGATCCGACCCGCGGTGGTTCGCAGTTCTTCGTTCAGCGCCGGCGAGCCTTCCGACAGGTCGATCGCTACCGCGACGATCGGCGCGGAGGCCAGATGCGCCGCCAGCGACGGCTTGCTGCGCGGCCGCGTCAGGTCCTTGTTGAAGCGCCGGCGCAGCACCGTGGTCAGCGGATCGCGCTTCAGCCGTTCGGATCTGGTGGTCAGCTTGACCTGCGCCGGATGGGCGACCTCAAAGCCGAGCTGGGCCGCGGTCGGATAACGCCAGGCCGGTTCGATCTCCAGGCAACGCAGCACGATCTCCTGCAGCCAGGGCGGATAGTCCGGCTTCAGCTGGCGCGGCGGTACCGGGTCGCGCCACAAGCGGCGGCGCATGCCGTACATCGTCTCGGTCTCGCCGAAGGGGCGTAGTCCCGTGGTAAAAAAATACAGCAACACCCCCAGCGCGAACAGGTCGCTACGGGGATCGTCGCGCGCGCCGAGCAAACGTTCGGGGGCCATATAGGGCGCGGTCCCGAACGGCAGGCGAAACTCCTCCTGCATCAGATCGGGCAATTGATCGCTGCAGGCGAGCCCCATATCGAGCAGCACCGCGTCGCCGCTCGGCCGGAACATGATGTTGCTCGGCTTGATGTCGTGATGAATCACATGCTGGCGATGCAGATCGGCCAGCGCCGCGGCGACCTTCTCGGCGATCGCGACCGCGTCGCCATAGGGCATCGGCAGTTCGGGCAGCCGCGCCAGCAAGGGTTTCCCGGCGATCCGCTCCATCACGATATAGGGCTGCGCGGCGGCGAAATCGGCGGCGGCGACGAAGGCCGGCACATGGACGCCGGTCAGCCGCGGCATCAGCATCTGCTCCATCTCGAAACTGACGATCGCGGCCGGGTCCTCGCCCTCGCCGGTGCGGGGGATCTTCATCACCATCGGCATCGGGTCGTCAGCGCGGCTGACGTTGAACAATGTCGCCATGCCGCCGCGATGGATCGCCTGTTCGATCACAAACCCGTCCAGCGTCGCGCCCGGCTCAAGCAAGGGTTTTGGCATCGATCACTTCCCCACCAGCAGGCGATCGGCGAGCCAGAGCGGCAGGCCATTGCGGCGAATCCGGCGCGCGGCCTCGTCGACGTCATAGGGTTGGCGGCAGAAGGTGATCTCGCGCTTGTCGGTATCGTACAGCGCATAGGCGGCGGCCGGGTTGCCGTCGCGCGGCTGCCCCACCGACCCCAGCACCGCGAGCCATTGCCGGCCCGGCAAAAGATGCACCGGAATATCGGCGGTCGGCACGAAGGTGGTCATCTTGCCGGTGACCGACAGCGAGTACAGCGCCGGCTTATGGACGTGGCCGCAGAACGTCACATGGGCCGATGTCGCCATCATGCTGCGCGACGCATCCGAGGTGTCGGTCACATAGACCCAACTGTCCGGCCTGCTGGCCTCCGCATGCACGAACAGCAGATTGTCGTGGTCTTGCCTGAGCGGCAAGTCGGCGAGGAATTGCCGCTGCGCGGCGCCAAGCTGACCGCGGGTCCATTCGATCGCCGCCTGGGCCTCGGCATTCATCTGGATACGCGGATTGCCGATCGCGCTGTCGTGGTTGCCAAGGATCGCAACGGCTCCCTGCGCCACCAGGTCGGTGACGGTGGTGACGGTCCAATCCGGATCGGCGCCATAGCCCACATAATCGCCGAGCAACACGAACCGCTCCGCCCCCTGGGCGCGCGCCTTGGCCAGACACGCACTGAACGCCGGTTGGTTGGCGTGAATATCAGCAAACAGCCCGATCAGCACAACCGACCTCCCCCTGCGCTTCGGCCGCTGAGATCGGCCGTTCACCGCAAATTTCGCGCGCCCGGCAACAAACGCAAGCCGCGCCGACAGTGTCCGAGCGGCCGCCATCCTGGCTGCCGGACGCAGCTGTCTTTGATCTATCGCAACCCCGCCCCGTGCTTTGATGTGGCGCAATGGGGGCGTCGATATTGTGTGACAATAACATAATCAGAGTTGCGTTGGAGGCGCCCATGACTACGCCCAACCAGACCACGCCCGTAACCGACGCCGTCGATGACGTCGTCCGGGAATGGGAGGAAATCGCAGCCAGCCCCCGTGAACTCGAAGCCTTCGGCCGAGCGATGGCCAACATGGTCAAGGACCTCGGCTTGTCGCCGGCAGAGCTGCGCGCCCTGGCGACCAAAGGCAGCAACGCCAAGGAACTGCCTTGCCTGCTCGAGGCGTTACGGATCAGCATCCGCGCCCTCGCCGAACAAGAGCCGATGCTGCTCAACGATCTGCGCCGCGCCTGCGCGATGTGCCAGCACAAGCGCGAATGCGACGACGACATCGCCGCCGGAACGCTGGTGCCGTCCTATCAGCGATATTGCCTGAACGTGGCCGCGCTTGACGGGATTCGGCAGGACGAGAAATTCTGCGACGCCAAGCTCAACACGGAAACTTGAACTGCACCGCTTGAACGGTCACCCACGCCCGCGCGTGCAGCGACGCCGCTTGTTTGCTGGTGCCGCTGCCCCCAATGGGCGCGACCATGTCGTGGCAGCCCGACTACCGCTGCACCAATGGTTTGATCCACGTCAAGATTGATTGACGCTCAATATGTCATCGTTTCTTGACAATGGTGGGAGAAAGTCAGTGCGCATTGTTCTCATACATCCAAATTATCATTCTGGTGGCGCCGAAATCGCGGGCAATTGGCCGCCGGCCTGGGCCGCCTATCTGGCGGGCGCGCTGAAGGGCGCCGGGTTCACCGATCTGCATTTCATCGATGCGATGACCGAAGATCTGTCGGAAGAAAAACTCACCGGGATCCTCGCCGAGCTGAAACCGGACGTGGTCGGGACCACCTCGATCACGCCATCGATCTACAAGGCCGAACGCACGCTTGAACTCGCCAAGCAGGTCAATCCCGCTGTCGTCACCGTGCTCGGCGGCGTGCACGCGACCTTCATGTATCAGCAGGTGCTGACCGAAGCGCCCTGGGTCGACGTGATCGTGCGCGGCGAAGGCGAAGAGATCGTCGTCGAACTGTTCCGCGCCATCGAGCAGGGCCAATGGCCCGCCAAGCGCCACGACATCAAGGGCCTCGCCTTCACCGAGACCGCCGCCGACGGCGGCCAGATCGTCGCCACCCAGGCCGCCGCGACGGTCAAGGATCTCGACGGGATCAGCCCGGACTGGAGCATCCTGAAATGGGATATGTACAAATACATCCCGATGAACACCCGGGTCGCGATTCCTAATATGGCGCGCGGCTGCCCGTTCACCTGTTCGTTCTGCTCGCAGTGGAAATTCTGGCGTGACTACCGGGTCCGTGATCCGAAGAAGGTGGTCGACGAGATCCAGGATCTGGTCGAAAACTACCAGGTCGGTTTCTTCATCCTGGCCGACGAAGAACCCACCATCAACCGCAAGAAATTCATCCAGTTCTGCGAGGAACTGATCGCCCGCGGCCTCAACAAGAAAGTGCAGTGGGGCATCAACACCCGGGTCACCGACATTCTGCGCGACGAGCAATTGCTGAAATTCTACAACGAAGCCGGCCTGATGCACGTTTCGCTCGGCACCGAGGCGGCGGCGCAGCTCAAGCTCGACCTGTTCAACAAGGAAACCAAGATCGCCGACAACAAGAAGGCGATCCGGCTGCTGCGCGAGGCGGGCATCGTCTGCGAGGCGCAATTCATCGTCGGCCTCGACAGCGAGACCCCCGAGACGCTGGAAGAAACCTACCGGATGGCGATGGACTGGAAGCCGGATCTCGCCAATTGGTCGATGTATACGCCGTGGCCGTTCACGCCGCTGTTCAAGGAACTCTCCGACAAGGTCGAGGTGTTCGACTTCGACAAGTACAATTTCGTCACCCCGATCATCAAGCCGGCCGCGATGGAGCGCGGCGAATTGCTCGATCGGGTGATGAACAATTATCGCCGCTTCTACATGTACAAAGCGTTCTTCTCCTATCCCTGGTCGGGGACCGGGCGGCGCCGGCGCTATCTGCTCGGATGTCTCAAGGCGTTCCTGAAATCCGGCTTCGAGCGCAAATTCTACGACCTTGGCCGGGTCGGCTATTGGGGGCCGCAGTCGAAGAAGAAGGTCGACTTCCACTTCGACAAGACCCGCACCATCGCCGACGCGCAGATGGCCGGCTGGGAAGCCAATGCCGACCGCTCGCGCAAATCGGCGGCCTCGCAGATGGCGATGGTCTCGGCCTGTGGCGGTGGCTCCGAACAGATGTCGATCGGAACCAATTGCGAAAACGTCAAGGACAAGTTGGAACCGGTGAGCAAGCGGTTGGCGGATACGGCAAATGAAGCAGGCTCCCACACCCACCATTGATGCCGGCGGGGTGCAGGCGATTGGGTCCGCGGCGGCTACGGCCAAGATCGGACCCAACGCCGTCACCCAGCTCATCAATGCCCTGGATGCGGCCGGCTTGCAGCCGGCCGCCGCGGCGATTTTCGCCGAAGCGGGGATCGCCGACTGGCTGAGCGATCCCCCGACCGCCATGGTCGATGAACGGCCGGTGGCCTTGCTGCATCAAACCCTGCGCAAAATGCTGTCGCCGCAGCAATCCGTCGAGATCCTGGCCGACGCCGGCCGACGCACCGCCGATTACATCTTGGCGTTTCGGATTCCCAAACCCGCCCAATTCGTCTTGAAGCTGCTGCCGGCGCCGCTCGCCGCGCGAATGCTGGTGGCGGCGATCCGCGCCCATGCCTGGACTTTTGCCGGTTCGGGGCGGTTTTCCGGCCTGATCGGCAAATCGGTCACCTTCGAGATCGCCGCCAATCCGCTGTGCGCCGGGGAACATTCGGACTCGTTGGTTTGCGTCTGGCACGCCGCCGTGTTTCAAAGGCTGTTCCAGGTGCTGGTGTCGCCGAATACCCGGGTGGTCGAAACAAGTTGCGGAGCGCGTGGCGACGATTGCTGCCGCTTCGTGGCGGACTGGAGGTCGATTCCGGACGCCGCCAATATCTACGCCAGTCGCCGCGCGCGCAGCGCGGCCGGCAGCTCAGAAACTCTGTCCGCGCATTGATCCGCGGGCGTTTTGAAGGACCAAGCGATGTCGTCAGTCCTCGACAAATATGCCAAGAGCTCGGTGCCGCGCTACACCAGCTACCCGACCGCGCCGCACTTCAAGCCCGACCTGTCCGAATCGGTCTATCGCGGCTGGCTGGCGCAGCTCGACGCCGACGAGCCGATCTCGCTGTATCTGCATGTCCCGTTCTGCAAGCAGATGTGCTGGTACTGCGGCTGCAACATGAAGCTGGCCTCGAAATATTCGCCGGTCGCCGACTATGTCGAAAAGCTGATCGCCGAGATCGACCTGATCGCCGACGCGATGCCGGCGCGGATGCCGGTCGGTCATCTGCATTTCGGCGGCGGCACCCCGACGGTGCTCGAGCCCGACGATCTCGGCGCGGTGATGGCGCTGCTCGGCGAACGGTTTCGCTTCATTCCCGGCGCCGAACTGGCGATCGAGAGCGATCCGCGCACGCTGTCCGACGAGATGGTCGACAAGATCGGCCAGCTCGGCTTCACCCGCGCCAGCTTCGGCGTACAGGAATTCGATCCGAAGGTGCAGGCCGCGATCAACCGGATTCAGCCGCCCGACATGGTGGCGCACGCGCTCAAGCGGTTTCGCGCGGTCGGCGTCACGCGGGTCAATTTCGACCTGATCTACGGGCTGCCCTACCAGACCGCGCAAGATCTGCGCCGCACCGTCGAACAATGCGTCGAGATGCGGCCGGACCGCGTCGCGCTGTTCGGCTATGCCCATGTGCCCTGGGTCGCCAAGAACCAGCGGATGATTCCGGATGAGTCGCTGCCGAAGCCGGAGCAGCGCGCCGAACAGGCCGACGCGGCTGCCGAGGCCCTGGTCAAAGGCGGCTATGTGCGGCTCGGGCTTGATCACTTCGCCTTGCCCGGCGACTCGTTGGCGATCGCCGCGACCACCGGCCGGCTGCATCGCAATTTCCAGGGCTACACCAGCGACGCCGCCCGGACCCTGATCGGGATCGGTTCGACATCGATCGGTCGCACGCCGTTGGGCTATGTCCAGAACATCAGCGAGACCGGCGCCTGGTCGCGCGCGGTCACCGCCGGCAAACTGCCGATCGCCCGCGGCCACGCCATGAACGGCCAGGACGATCTGCGCGCCCATGTGATCGAACGGCTGATGTGCGACGGCAAGGTCGACCTTGTCGCCGCCGGACGGGCCCATGGCGATTCGGACGACTGGTACGCGCCCGAACAGGATGCGCTCGACGAGCTGCAACGCGATGGCCTGCTGGTTCGCAACGGCGGGCAAGTGACGCTGACCGCCGACGGCGCGCGGCTGTCGCGCGTGGTGGCCTCGGTGTTCGACACCTATCTGCGCAATTCCTCGGTGCGGCACTCGATCGCCGTGTAGGATCGATCCGCGCCGCGCGCGACGATCGCGCGTAGCGCCGGGCCGCTTAGCGTCGGGCGCGTGTGGCGTCGGCTTCGATGCCGCATCGGTTTTTTTGATGCAGGTCAACCCGGCATCCAGAGCGGAATGCGATACCTCTACTGACGGTAATAAGTAGCTTTCAATCGACTGTCGTTTCGGAAGTCTGCGACCTTTTTACCACAGTTTCTTCAGGCGCTATCGGCGATAGAACGTCGTTAGTAATCGCGCTGAGGCTGCCATGAACCCGATCCATTGAGGTGGACCATGACCAACAAATTGAGAGTGACAGACGAGATGGTCGCCAAGGCCACGGCAGCGTTTCGCGCCAGTGGCGGCGGCGAGGACATTTGCTTCCGCGCCGCGCTGGAAGCCGCTCTTGCCGACGAGACGTTTTCGGTCGGCGACGAGGTGACGGCCCATGGCAGCGTCACCGGCATCATCCTGTCGATCACCGGCGACGAAGCCCTGATCTCGTGGTCCTGCCGCGGCAAATCGACCACGAAGCTGACCGAACTCGATCATACCGACGATCCGCAGTTGGTGTAGGACGTATCGCGGCGAGATCGCAGCGCGCCGCGATTGAGCGGGATCAACGCCGCCGATGGCGGCAACGCCAGCCTAGCGGTTGGAGCGCCCGATCACGTCCATCAGCTCGGCGATCTTCTGGCGCTGATCGGCCTTGTTGCCGCTTGAGATCGCGTGCTCGACGCAATGCGAGACGTGGTCCTTCAGCACCTCTTCCTCGACCCGACGCAGCGCGGCGCGCACCGCCGAGATCTGCGTGACGATGTCGATGCAATAGCGGCCCTCCTCCATCATCTTGGAGATCCCGCGTACCTGCCCTTCAATCCGGCCGAGACGTTTTTGACACGACGCCTTGATGTCATTCTGCATGCGGTTTATATACCCCTACACGGTATGGGTTTCAAGAGGCGGGTGATGTCATGACGGATTCCGAAAACCAAACGGGTTCTCGCGCTACCGCAGGCTGCGGCTGTTCCTCCGGCGCGGATATCGTCCAGGACAAGGCATCCTGTTGTGGCGGCGGCCATGGCGAAACCAAGCATGGCGTCACTCCGGCGCAGGCGGGCAAGGCGATCGATCCGGTCTGCGGCATGAGCGTGGACCCGGCGACCAGCAAGCATCACTTCGAGCATGGCGGTCAGACCTATCATTTCTGCTGCGCCGGCTGCCGGACCAAATTCGCCGCCGATCCCGCCGCCTATCTCAACGAAGCCAAATCCGCACCCGAGCTGCACCAGCTGAGCGAGCTTCCGGCCAAATCATCATGCTGCAGCGGCACGCATGATCATGCGGACCATCACCACGGCGACCCGGCCGCCAAGGCGATCGATCCGGTCTGCGGCATGAGCGTCGATCCGGCGACCAGCGAGCATCGCTTCGAATTCGAAGGCCAGACCTATCATTTCTGCCGCGCCGGCTGCCAAAGCAAATTCGCCGCCGATCCGAAATCCTATCTCGACAAGTCGCAGCCCAAGCCGAAGGACGACGTGCCGGAAGGCACGATCTATACCTGCCCGATGGATCCGCAAATCCGTCAGGTCGGCCCGGGCACCTGCCCGATCTGCGGCATGGCGCTGGAGCCGGATGTGGTGTCGCTCGACGCGCCGCCCAATGCCGAACTCGCCGACATGACGCGGCGGTTCTGGATCGGCCTGGCGCTGGCGCTGCCCGCGGTGGTGCTGGAAATGGGCGGCCATCTGGTCGGCGGTGGCGGCTTGATCGATCCGACCTTGTCGAACTGGATTCAGCTCGGCTTCGCCACCCCGGTCGTGCTGTGGGCCGGCTGGCCGTTCTTCGTGCGCGGCTGGCAGTCGCTGGTGACGCGCAACCTCAACATGTTCACGCTGGTCGCGATGGGCACCGGCGTCGCCTATGTCTACAGCCTGGTCGCGACGCTGGCCCCGCAGCTGTTTCCGCCGGCGTTCCGCAGTCATGGCGGAGCGGTCCCGGTCTATTTCGAAGCCGCGGCCGTCATCACCGTGCTGGTGCTGCTCGGCCAGATGCTGGAGCTGCGCGCCCGCGAGGCGACCTCGGGCGCGATCAAGGCGCTGTTGCAACTGGCGCCGAAGACCGCGCGCCGGATCGACGAAGCCGGCAACGACCACGAGGTCGAGATCGACGCCCTCAAGGTCGGCGACAAATTGCGGGTCCGGCCTGGCGAGAAGGTCCCGGTCGATGGCGTGATCCTCGAGGGCCGCTCCTCGCTCGATGAAACGCTGGTGACCGGGGAATCGATGCCCGTCACCCGCGAGGCTGGCGGCAAGGTGGTGGCCGGCACGATGAACCAATCCGGCGGCTTCGTGATGCGCGCCGACCAGGTCGGACGCGACACCGTGCTCGCCCGGATCGTCCAGATGGTGGCGCAGGCGCAGCGCTCACGGGCGCCGATCCAGCGCGTCGCCGACCGCGTCGCCGGCTGGTTCGTGCCGACCGTGATCCTGGCCGCCTGTGTGGCCTTCGGCGCCTGGGCCGCATTCGGACCGGAGCCGCGGCTGACTTACGCGCTGGTCGCCGCCGTCAGCGTGCTGATCATCGCCTGCCCCTGCGCGCTCGGCCTCGCCACACCGATGTCGATCATGGTCGGCGTCGGCCGCGGCGCCCAGGCCGGCGTGCTGATCAGGAGCGCCGAATCGCTGGAGCGGATGGAGCGGGTCGATACGCTGGTGGTGGACAAGACCGGGACGCTGACCGAAGGCAAACCAAGTGTGGTCTCCATTTTCGCCGCCGATGGTTTTGACGACGCCGAGTTACTGCGCCTCGCCGCCAGCGTCGAGCGCGCCAGCGAGCATCCGCTGGCCGACGCCATCGTCGGCGCCGCCAAGGAGCGCGACATCACCCTGAGCACGGTCGACGATTTCGAATCGCCGAGCGGAAAAGGCGCCAGCGGCAAGGTCGAGGGCCGCGCCCTGGTGATCGGCAATGCCAGTTACCTCGCTTCGCTCGGCATCGACACCCAGACGCTGCAGGCGCAGGCCGAAGCGCTGCGCACCGACGGCGCCACCGTCGTCAGCCTGGCGGTCGACGGGCGGCTCGCCGGCCTGTTCGCGATCGCCGATCCCGTCAAGGCTTCGACCCCGGCGGCGCTGAAGGCGCTGGCCGCGGAAGGCATCAAGGTGATCATGCTGACCGGCGACAACCGCACCACGGCGAACGCGGTGGCGCGGCGATTGGAGATCGCCGATGTTGAAGCCGAGGTGCTGCCCGATCAAAAAAGCGCCGTGGTCGCCAAATTGCGCCAGGCCGGACGCATCGTCGCGATGGCCGGCGACGGCGTCAATGACGCCCCGGCGCTGGCCGCCGCCGACGTCGGCATCGCGATGGGAACAGGGACCGATGTGGCGATGGAAAGCGCCGGCATCACTTTGCTGCAGGGCGATCTCGGCGGCATCGTGCGTGCCCGCAGGCTGTCGCAGGCGACCATGCTCAACATCCGGCAGAATCTGTTCTTCGCCTTTATCTACAACGCCGCCGGGATTCCGATCGCAGCGGGCGTGCTGTATCCGAGCTTCGGCCTGCTGCTGTCGCCGATCATCGCGGCGGCCGCGATGTCGCTGTCGTCGGTCAGCGTGATCGGCAATGCGCTGCGGTTGCGGACAACGGCGCTTTGACGCGCACAGCCCTTTGACGTCGCCTGCGATGGCGACCCGCTGCGCAGGTTTGATTTAGCGCAAAGAATGAGGTGGGTTTGGTACTATCGTGTGCAGAACTATTCCCGCCACAGCCGCAGCCCGTCCTATGGGGCAGTGCAGACGAGGTCGGTCGATGTCCAGAATCATCTCTATGCTGCGAGAAGAGCACCGCAACATTGCGAGACTGCTCGGTGTCCTGGAACAGGAGCTCGGCGTATTCGATCGCCGCGAGCGGCCCGATTACGAGATCTTCCAGGCGATCATTCAATACTTCAAAGAATATCCGGAGAGCTGCCATCACCCGAAGGAGGATGTCGTCTATCAGATCCTCAAGGAACGCAATCGGGCGGTGGCGGGTGCGGTTGGCGACGTCGAGGCCGAGCACGAGATCGAGGGCGAGCGGCTGCGTAAATTCGCCGCTGTGGTCGATCAAGTGCTGGCCGACCAGGAATTGCCGCGGCAGACGTTTCACGAGGCCGCCAAGGACTTCATCGAACACCAACGCCGCCATATGGCGAAGGAAGAACAGTTGTTGTTTCCGGCAGCTCTCGAGACCTTGACGGCCGATGATTGGAAGCGGATCGACTCGCGGATCGACGAACGAAAAGACCCGATGTTCGACGGCGAGACCGCCAGCAAGTTCGAGAATCTCCACAATACGATTCTGCGCTGGGAGAAGGAAACCGAGGAACAGCGCCAGAAGATGGCTGCGCCGCAGGGTTGATCGCGCGCCGCCGGCCGTTGCCGGCCGTAACGTCTATTGGCCGAGACGTCGTTGCACCGTTTTTGAGTCGCAGGTCGGGGTCAGGTGGGCCCGCCGTCATGCTCGGCCCAGCAATCGACCGTCTCGAACACCCGGACACACGACAATTCGGGCAGCGTCGGCTTGACCCGGTCCCAGATCCAGATCGCGATGTTTTCGGCGGTCGGATTGTCCAGGCCTTCGACCTCGTTCAGGCAATAATGGTCGAGCCGCGCCAGCAGCGGCCCGAACGCGGCCTCGATGTCGAAAAAGTCCACCACAAAGCCGGTCTTCGGATCGACGGGCCCCTGCAACTGCAGCTCGACCCGATAGGAATGTCCGTGCATCCGGTGACAGCGATGCGTTTGCGGGACATGGGGCAGCCGGTGAGCGGCTTCGAAGCTGAATGCTTGCGTGATCTTCATCGGATTCCAGTGTTGCGGGCAGACCACCCGGCGAATTAGCCGGTCTGGGGATATGGAGGGCACGCGATCGGCGCCGCCCCCGGCAGAACGTTGAATTAGCCATCAATTCAATGAATTGCGATCCCAAAACGACGGTTCTGCCGAATCTTTTCGGGCCGCCGGCTGGCGCGAGCTGTGCGAGATCGGCCTGGTCAACCTTCGGCAAACCGCCGGACACGACGTCCAAACCGCCACACTGCGGCATCTTCTATTCGGCGACGTCGATGACGATCTTGCCAAATGCGCCTCGGTCCAAATGGTCGAAGGCTGCTGGAAGATCGGCCAGAGAATAGCAAGAATCAACAACAGGGATGATGCGTGTCTGATCGATCGCTCTGACCAAGTTCTCCAGCGCCGTTCTGCTCCCGGTTCCAATGCCGTGAATTGTTATGTCCTTGAGCATCAGTGGCATCGCTGGTGCACTGATGTCCCAGCCGTCGAGCGCGCCGATCTGACAGACATGACCGCCAACCGTCGTGACCTGGATAGATTGCCCGAGATGCTTGCCGCCAATGACCTCCAGGGCGACGTCCACGCCTCGATCCGAAGTCAACTGGTAGACGGTTTCCATCCAGTCGGTGCTTGCGTCGATGAAGTGGTCTGCGCCCTGAGCCTTCGCGCGGCCCTCGTATTCAGGTCGACCGCAGACGATCACTCTTGCGCCGCTAGCTCTTGCGATCTGCATACCGAACAGAGCAACGCCGCCGGTGCTCGGGATGAGGACCGTATCGCCAGCGCGAACGCCCGCCCGCTCGACCAGCGCAAACCAGGCCGTGAGGCCAGCCACCGGGAGTGTGCAAGCCTGCCGGGCGGTGAGTGTCTCAGGTGCCACGACAAACCAGTCTTCCGGCATCGCGACGTATTCGGCCAGCACACCCGGATAAAAACCACCCAAGGTCTGATAGGCGGGCGTTCGGGCGGTACCGGCGCGCAGACCGTCCATCCAGTCTGGCGTTGCCGTCGAGATGACGTTCGATCCCAGCCTGAACCGGGCAGCGCCCTCGCCGAGAGCGACGACTTCTCCGGCAAGGTCCGAGCCGGGCGTGAATGGGAATTGGAGAGGAAGTCCGCGTCCGGTCTCGACGACCATCCTGTCGCGATAATTCAGCGCGACCGCGGTCACTTTTATCAAGACCTCTTTCGGACCAGGTCTCGGCACCTCGACATCGTTCAGTCTGAGATGCTGCCTGCCAATTGCATCAATTTCCCAGCGTTTCATCGTCGCATCTCCGCTCGTTCCAGAAGGCAATTGCGGTCCAATATCGACCGGCCTCCCCATCCGTCGTCGGGCAGAGATATGCAGCATGGCGATTGTGATTGAATATGGTATAAATTCGGCATGTATTATTGCTTCAGGTTGCCATAATGGACGGGGCGGAATTTTCCCAACTGAAGGCCTTCGTCGCAGTCTGCGATGAACTGGCATTTGGACGAGCGGCAAAACGGCTGGCGATGTCGCCTTCGGCGCTGAGCCGCATCGTCCGCGCCTTGGAGAGCCGTCTCGGGATACGCCTGCTTAATCGAACAACGCGCAGTGTCGGGCTGACGGAAGCGGGAAGCATCCTCTACGATCGCATCAAGCCGATGATGATGGGGATGGACGAGGCCGTGTCGGCGGTCGGAGCCTATCAGAGTGAGCCGAAGGGCGTGGTTCGGATCAATCTTCCGAGCATTGCGGCGCAGATTGCGGTCCTGCCCAGACTGCAGCAGTTCCGTCTTGCCTATCCGGAGGTGCGCCTTGATCTTGTGATCGACAACGACATCACGGATGTCGTTGCAGAAGGTTTCGATGCAGGCGTTCGGATTGGCGGGCAAATCAGCCGCGATATGATCGCGGTGCGCATTACGCGCGACTTGCGAATGGCGGTTGTGGGCGCACCCTCTTATTTTGCCAATCGGCAGCTGCCTCAGGCTCCGGTCAACCTGAAGGACCACTTCTGCCTCACCTACAAATGGAAAAGCACTGGAGTCCTGTACCCATGGCGGTTCGAAGGCGCCGATGGTGTCGTCGATGTCGATGTCGAGAACGTCATGACCGTCAACGATACGGAGCTGCTGCTTTCAGCGGCTCGTCAGGGAGTTGGATTGGCCTACCTCATTGAGGACCTGGTCGAACCCTTTGTGGAAAAGAACGAACTCATGCGAGTCCTCGAACCGTTTTGCAAAGTCTTCCCCGGCTTCTACCTCTATTATCCGGAACGCTCTCACATGGCCGCATCTGTTCGGGCATTCATCGACTTTATGAAAGTCAGGGGCTTTTAGACTCGGCCGACGCGAAAGATGATTTCAGCCAGCAACTTGCCGAAGAAGACGCGCATCAAGAGATGCGCGGCTTTCATTGCAGTCACTGCCATCTCTGTCGTAGCGGTCGTATTCATAACGGCCGAACTCGCTTGGCAAATGTGCGATGAATGCAGCGCTTGGGATAACCCGTTGTTAACGACGTTTGATCCGGGCCGATATTCAGAGTCTCCAAACCACTTCGTAGTTTTCCTAATCGTAGAGAGACTCCATTAAGTGCTCTGCCTGCATCGTGAATCAGCTTTGGAGGCATTATGGATCTTGAGAATCCAGAATTCGGACGCGCAGTATGCTCGTCGGGAGCGCGATGTTAAGCGTCCCGACGATATGGGTTGTGCTTGTGCTCAACTTCTCGGCCTTGGGCGTGATCTGGATTCACGTCGTTCGCAGTTATCCAAATCTTGAGGCCGCGCGGTTCTGGTCCGCCGCCGCCTCCGTCCTCGCCCTCGGCGCCGGGCTGGGCCTGCTGCGCGGGGTTGTGAGTTCACCGCTGCCGCTGCTTGGTGGCGGCATATTGGTCACCTTCGCGTGCTGCCTGGAATCGATGGGCGTCAGCCGGTTTTACGGGCGACCGACATCCTGGCTTCCCACCATCCTCATCACCGCCCTGACCGGCTTTGGCTTGGTCTTCTTCGTGGTCGGAATCGACTCGATGCCGATGCGGATCGTGGTCTATTCGTGCGGCCAGATCGTGCCTGTCGCTCTCACGCTCCGGCACGTGCTGTCGCATCAGGGGCGCCGTAATCCGGGCGCGCGGATGGCTGGCACCGTCGCCATCATGATGCTTGGCGTCTACATCATCCGTTCCGTCGCCGCCGTGTCCGGCCTGGCCGGCCAAATATCGATGGTTGATTTCAACAGTTTTCACGCAGCCCTGATCCTGCTGCTGGTGTTCCTGTCAATGGCATGGAATTTCGGCTTCCTGCTGATGGCGATCGACCGGCTGCGCGCCGAGGTGGAGAGCCTGGCTCTGCGCGACGACCTCACCGGCGTCGCCAACCGACGACACTTTCTGCAGCAGCTGTCGGTTCGTTGCCAGATTTCAACGCGAACCGAGCGCCCCTTCGCCCTGCTGGCGATCGACCTCGACGGCTTCAAGAGCGTCAATGACGGTCATGGCCACTCCGCCGGCGACGCATGCCTGCGCGACTTCACGCGCGCAACGCAAAGCCGGCTGCGCGCGGGCGATCTTCTCGCCCGCACCGGAGGCGACGAGTTTTGCGTGGTCATGCCCGACACCAGCTGGCTCGAAGCAACGATCGTCGCCCGGCGAATCCTGGAAGAATGTCGGAACCAGTTCGTCAATAGCGGCGGTTCTACACCAGGAATCACCGCCTCGATCGGCGTCGCGCAATGGACCAAGAAGATGGGTTCGGATCCCGAACCCCTGATCGCCGCGGCCGACGCCGCGCTCTACGCCGCAAAGAACCTCGGCAAGGATCGCTACGCGGTGCACGATTCCACGCCCGATCTTGAGGCGTCGATGCCGCCGCTGCTCAAGACCGCATGATGTGCTAGGCATACCTGATGTCGGCCGGGAAATGCCCCACGCCGATAGAGACTTTCCGACCGATGATGGCTTCCCGGTCCGGGAGTTTGGGCTTGCCAGATGCGGAGATATGAATGTTACGGTTTTTTCCGAAGGATCCGGCGCTTTGCGCCGTCTTCAAAAGCCATACCTACCGATACCATTTGCTGCCGCTCGCGGCCCGTGATGTTCCCCGATTTCTCAAAGAGATCGAAGGCAGGCTCGAGATCACCGGCCTGTCTTTGACCGGAGCGGGAGAACCCGCCGGTTATATCGGCAATTCGGACAACCCGACAGCGAGCCCGATCTACTGGAATCACTGACCGGACAGACAGGACTGCAACCGGCATCATGGTCGCCTCGCGGCATCCGCGTGTTTGGCAGCCGCGTCACGCCCGAAAAACCGCGTTGCCGTGACGCAGACGTAACGCGCGTTCCGTCTTATTTCCCCTTCCACTGCGGCTTGCGCTTGGTCAAAAACGCATCCATGCCCTCGCGGAAATCCTCGCTCATATAGGCGCGCAGGATCAGATCCTCGCCTTCGTCCCGGCTCAGCGTGCGTCGGATCCGCCGCACGGCTTCCTTGGTGACTTCCAGCGTGATCGGCGCATGGCCTGCGATCAACCTGGCGGTTTCGTCGGCGCGGCGCTGCAGGGTGTCGACGTCGGGCACGATCTCGGTGAGCAGCCCCAGAGCAAGTGCTTCGGGGGCCTCGACCAGCCGTGCATTGAAGATCAGATCCTTGGTCCGCGCCGGCCCGATCAACGACACCAGCCGGCTGATATTGGACATCGACAGGCAATTGCCGAGCGTACGCGCGATCGGAAAGCCGATCCGGGCTGCGGCGGTGCCGATCCGGATGTCACAGCACGCCGCGATCCCAGCCCCGCCCCCGGTGCAGGCGCCGGCGATTGCCGCGATGGTCGGCACCCGGCACTGTTCCAGCGCGCCCAGCACCCGGTCGATCCGCGCCTCATAATCGAGCGCATCCTGGGCGGTTTCGAAGGCGCGGAATTGCGAGATATCGGTCCCGGAGGCGAAGGCCTTGTCGCCGGTGCCGGTGAGGATCATCGCCTTGATCGAGCGGTCCTGATTCACCGCCTCGCAGATCGCCGCCATGCGCTCGTACATCGCAAAGGTCAGCGCATTGCGCGCCTGCGGGCGGTTGAAGGTCAGCCGGGCGATGCCATCCTCGACGGCGTAGATCAGGTCTTCGGTGGGAATCGGGGCGTTCATGGCACGCTCTTTCTGTTGGGTAGGTTCTGGTGGCAAGGATCATCGCCGATCCCATGCGGTGGATTGCGCATCGCACTATCAGCTTTTCCGGACCTTGTCGCTCGCATCCCGTTCGGGGTCTTCTCGCCGGCACCGCCCCGGTCTCGTGGACCCGGCGAACGAATTGCAGCGCGTCGAGAATGGTGTAAGTTTGAGCCCAATCAAAGAGCACGGCCAACAATGGCCGGTTCGACGGGAGGAGACCCAAATGCTCGCCAGGATTCTAACGGCGACGGCAATAGTTGCGGCTGCGCTGATGTCGGCGTCGACCGCCTTCGCCCAGCTATCGGACGATGTGGTCAAGATCGGCGTCTTGACCGATATGAACGGACCAGCCTCAACCCCCACCGGCCAAGGCTCAGTCACCGCCGCGCAGATGGCGATCGACGATTTCGGCGGCAAGGTGCTCGGCAAGCCAATCGAGCTGATCGTCGGCGACCATCAGCTCAAGCCGGATATCGGCAGCGCCTTGGCGCGGCGCTGGTACGATGTCGAGCAGGTCGATCTGATCGTCGATGTGCCGGTGTCGGCGGTCGGCCTTGCGGTGCAGAACATCGCCAATGAAAAGAAGCGGCTGTTCATCACCCATTCGACCGGAGCCGCGGATTTTCACGGCAAATTCTGTTCGCCCTATACAATGCAATGGGTATTCGACACCCGCGCGCTGGCGGTCGGCACCGCACAGGAAGTGGTCAAGCGCGGCGGCGACAGCTGGTTCTTCATCACCGACGACTATGCCTTCGGTCTGTCGCTGGAGCGCGATGCCTCCGCGGTGATCATCAAGAACGGCGGCAAGGTGGTTGGCGCCGTCCGCCCGCCCTTCGCGACTCCGGACCTGTCGTCCTTCGTGCTGCAGGCGCAAGCCTCCAAGGCGAAGATCATCGGCATCGCCGCCGGGCCACCGAACAACATGAACGAGATCAAGACCGCCGGCGAATTCGGCGTGATCAAGGGCGGCCAACAGATGGCGGCGCTGCTGGCGCTGATCACCGACATCCACTCGCTCGGCCTGCCGGCCGCGCAGGACCTGCTGCTCACCACCTCGTTCTACTGGGACATGGACGACAAGACCCGCGAATGGTCGAAACGCTATTTCGCCAAGATGAACCGGATGCCGACGATGTGGCAGGCGGGGGTGTATTCCTCGGTGATCGCCTATCTCAATCCGGTCAAGGCGACCGGCACCGATGAGCCGCTGAAGGTCGCAGCCAAGATGCGGGAAAAACCGATCGAGGACTTTTTCTCCCGCAACGGCAGGCTGCGCGAGGACGGGCTGATGGTGCACGATCTGGTGCTGGTCCAGGTGAAGAAGCCGGAGGAGTCCAAATATCCGTGGGACTATTACAAGATCCTCGCCCATATCCCCGGCGATCAGGCGTTTGGGCCGCCCGATCCGGCGTGCAAGCTGGAGACGAAATAGTCCGCGCGATTCCGCCAGGCCGAACGCAAGCGTCCGGCTTGGCGATTTGACGTCCGATAAAGGATTGGTCATGGAATCGGGCGACAATTCGGATTCGTCAGGAGCGAAAATGCAATACCGTCAACTCGGCCGCAGCGGCCTGAAAATCTCTCCGCTGTGTCTCGGAACCATGATGTTCGGCGGCGCCACCGACGAGCCGACATCGGCGCGTATCATCGACAGGGCGCGCGACGCCGGCGTGAATTTTATCGACACCGCCGATGCCTATTCGAGCGGCGGGTCGGAAACCATCGTCGGCCGCGCCATCGCCGCGAACCGGCAGCATTGGGTGCTCGCCACCAAACTCGCCAATCAGATCGGCGACGGACCGAACCGCTCCGGCCTGTCGCGACGCTGGATGATGCAGGCAGCCGAGGATAGCCTGCGGCGGCTCGGCACCGATTATATCGACATCTACTACCTGCATAAGGAAGACCACACCACGCCGCTCGACGAGACGGTGCGGGCGATGGGTGACCTGATCCGGCAAGGCAAGGTGCGCTATTTCGGCCTGTCGAATTTTCGCGCCTGGCGGGTCGCCGAGATCTGCAACATCTGCGACCGGCTCGGCATCGACCGTCCGGTGGTTAGTCAGCCCTATTACAACGCCATGAACCGGATGCCGGAGGTCGAGCACTTTCCGGCCTGCGGTTTTTACGGCCTCGGCATCGTGCCCTATAGTCCGCTGGCGCGCGGCGTACTCACCGGCAAATACGCCCCCGACGCCGCGCCCGACAGGGACAGCCGCGCCGGCCGCAACGATGCGCGGATGATGCAGACCGAATGGCGCCCGGAATCGTTGAAGCTGGCGCAGGAGATCAAGCGCCACGCCGAGTCCGTCGGCGTCACCGCCGGGCAGTTCGCAGTGGCCTGGGTGCTGAACAGTTCAATTGTCAGCGCGGTGATCGCCGGGCCGCGCACCGAGGCGCAATGGGACGATTATCTCAAGGCACTCGACTATCGCTTCACCGCCGAGGACGAGGCGCTGATCGATCGCCTGGTCGCCAGCGGCCATCCGTCGACGCCGGGCTACAACGACCCGGCCTATCCGATCGAAGGACGGCGGCCCAGGACGGCCGAACGCTGACAGCGCCGGCCGCAGGTCAGTCCGCGTTTCGCCTACGGGGGGCATGGCAAGCGGTCATTTGCCATGCGGCGGTGGGCGGAATTGATCGAGCTCATGCCCCAATCTGGAAAGGGCGGGTAACGGTTCGAATCTGCCCTATCGGGCTTTCGGCCTTCTCAAATGGAGCTATTCATGAACGCCCATCATTTTCATGCCGTGGTCTGGATTGATCACAAGGAAGCAAAGATCTTCCATTTCAGCGCCACCGAGGCCGAGCGCGACGTCATTCATCCGGCCCATGCGACCAAACATCTGCAGCACAAGGCCGAGGATCCGCACTACCTCAAGGCCGCGATGGATGCGATCGCGGATGCCGGCGCGGTGCTCATTGTCGGCCCCGCCCATACCAAGACCGATCTCGTGAAATACATCGAGCAACACAATCCGAAGCTCAACAGCGTGATTGCCGGGGTCGAGACCGTCGATCATCCCACGGACGGGCAGATCGTGGCGCTGGCGCGGAAATATTTCCAGGTCACCGACAAGGCCTCGCCGCAGATCGTTTGATCGGCGGCTTTGACAATGGCGCTGGCCGGAGCGAGCCCGGCCAGCGTGTTCGAATTGACGTGCGCGGTGCGAACCGCGAGGCCATTCGCTTGCTCAGAAGCCGCGTCGGCGCCAGCCGCCGCCGCCGACCAGCCGCACGATCAGCAGCAGGATCACGGCACCAAGCGTAGCGTTGATGATGGCCGACACCATGCCGACGCCGAGGTGGATTCCCAATTTGGGAAACAGCCAACTGCCGAAGAAGGCGCCGAGAATTCCGACGATGAGGTCGCCGATCAGCCCGAAGCCGCTGCCGCGCACGATCTTGCCGGCGAGCCAACCGGCGATCAGGCCGACCAGCAGGGTAATCAGAAGTCCTTCGTTCGACATGTGCATCTGGTTCGCTCCGATTGATGAGTGTTGACACGCAGCACTGCGAAAGCGGGCCGGCCATGCGAAGCCACACCTGTGCAAACTGCTGTCTTGATCCGATGGGAATTGCGCGCCCGGTCAATCCTGGCTCGGCGCGGTCGAGGCTTTAACTTCGCCGGCGGAACCCGGTTCCAGCCAAACCGGATTTATCTGGCGATGAAGCGTCAACGCTTCACGGCGCACCGCCCGCCGGGCTGGGCGCGGCGCATGGCCGGCATCTCGGCAAGCCGCATGCATCGCCTGCGACCGGGTGACATCGCGGCGAAAGATCAATTGCGCCGCTGCACGCGCATCGGCAATTTCGCTCCGGCAGCGGAAGTCCGGCTGCCGGGTCAGACCAAGATGCCGCGGGGATACCGATGATTACAGCGCTCCTCGTCGTCGTCACGCTGCTGGTGGCCTTGGCCGCTGCGGCCGCCGCATCATGGCTGCTGACGCGCTGGCTCGAGGCGCGGTTTCCGCCGCGGGGCAGCATCGTCGCCGTCGATGGCGTCCGCATGCATGTGGCCGATCTGGCAGCGGCCAATCCCTTGCCACCCGGTTCGCCGGCCGTGCTGTTGCTGCACGGTGCCAATCTGTGCCTGGAAGACATGCGAATGGCGCTCGGCGACCGCCTGGCGCGGCATTTCCGCGTCATCATCCCCGACCGGCCCGGGCAAGGTTTTAGCGCAGCCGGTCCCGGCGACCTGGCCTCGCCGGCCTATCAGGTGGCGCTGATCCGCGCCCTGATGCGGAGCCTAAAGGCCGGCCCCCTGATCGTGGTCGGACATTCCTTCGGCGGCCTGATCGCGCTGCGCTACGCGCTGGACGATCCGGAGGCCACCCATGGGCTGGTTTTGATCAACCCCACGACCCACCCCAGACCGACCGGCCTGCCCTGGTTCCAGCGCGTGGCCGGTGTCGTGATCGGTCGGCTGGCGACCTATACTATGATACCAATCTTGTCGTGGATGATGATCGGCCGCCTCACGGCCCGGATATTCCGCCCTGAAACACCCCCGAGCTGCTATCCGCAGCGCAGTCACCTCGCTCTGGCGCTGACGCCGCGGCGTTTTCACGCCAGTTTGCGCGAATACTCCGGATTAAGGGACCAATTGAACGCGCACGTGCCGCGCTATGGCGCCATCACTGCTCCGACCACGATTGTCGTCGGCGCGGCCGATCCAGTGGTCCCGCCGTCGATTCATGCCGAGGCCCTGGCCGTGGCGATGCCGCAAGCACGGCTGCTGCGACTGGCCGGCGCCGGCCATATGGCGCACCACGCCCACGCAGAAGCGATCGCCATCGAGATCGAGCGTCTCGCGGGATCTTTAGGCTTGGCTTGTGGTTTGGCCGCTGATGCAGCTCTTTGACGGAAACACGCCCGAAATCAGGCCAAACGGCTGATCTGGTCCTCGGTCACGACGCGCTCGACGTTTTCGGTCTTGCTCTTGATCCGGTAACGCGGTCGGCCATCGGCCTCGATCGGCAGGCAGGTGATGATGGTGTACACGCTGGGCTGTTGAATCCCGGCACGTCCCTGTGGCCCCTGCCGCAGGTGGTGAACATCATCGTCGATTGCATAATTATGCGCCATCGTCTTACTCCTACCAGATGAGGGCTTTTAGTCAGTTGGGGCGCGCAAAGCAATCAAATCCGGCCAGCAAATGGCGCGAAGGCGGCGGAACACCGATCGCGATGTCGTGAAATTGCTGGAAAACGGCTCTTATCAGCAGCCGATCGCAGCGATACGCACCGATTGGCACGCTCGGCAAATACCGACATCACGGGGGCGAGCGGACCGCCATGTGGCAGCCCTGTTGCCGATATCGGCCGATGCCGCCCAATATGACGTCGCTATAGTAAGATGTCGTTTCAAGCCCAAGAACTGGTCCCCGACGCCGCAGTGGCGAATCCAATCTCGTCAATTTGGGCCCGGCCGGCTATTTTGTGATCTGCCATCGGCAGATGGCCGGCATCAGCAGGAGACCCGGGGATGAAGATCATCAAGCTCTTGACGGCAGTGGCAATGCTGTCAGCGGCGATCACCGCGCCCGCCTTGGCCCGAACCAAGCACGCCTCTGGCGCGCACCATCGCGGCCATCATCGCTATTATGACCCCTCGCTTTACTTGCACAATTACGGCCCTCCGGTCTGGCCCGACGCCGTTTTCTCCTATTATGACGGACCGCTCAGCCGGCGCTGCAAGCAAGGCGCCGCCGCCTATCGCGGCCAAGACGGCCGACCGCACCCTTGTCATTAGGTCGAATGGGCTCACTTGGTCGCGATGCCCTTCTCCCTTCTCATCGAGAAGGCGCATTGCTCGACAGCCGAAATCCATCCTTGGGAAATCGCTTTGCTCAATGCGAACTCAAGCGCCACGCATCTCTGCCGCGCGAAGACATCGGCGATTAGTTCACGGTTTGACCGACCAGCCTGAGACTATGAACTAACCACTCGGCGCGACTCGCTTCCGAGAGAGCACGCAGCGGCGCAGCCAATTTCAACACGGTGCAAACGTTTCAAAGTCGACAACATTCACCGAGAACCTCTGCCACGTTGCGGGATCGAGCAAATGGGCCTATAAGGCGGCCATCACATCATCGCCGTCACAGATGGCCTGCAAATACCACACGGCAAGGAATCCATTTTGAATATCGAAATCGCACACCAAGACCAGAGCAAATCCGTCATCAATCGCATCAACGAAAACAAAGCGGTTTTCGACGACATTTATTTGGAGAGCGATCCGAGGGCGTATTTCTCGGTTCTGGGTGCGCTTGATTATATGATTCCTGATGTCGCAGAACCGGTGATCCGCCAGATCCTTGCGGCCAGAGCGGCGATGCGCGGCGATGCAACAAACGTTCTCGACATCGGCTGTTCCTATGGCATCAACGCAGCGGTGCATCGCTTTCCCGTTAATTTTGCCAGCTTGATGCAGCGTTATGCCCGGCGCGAAATGATGGAAGTGCCGCCGGAAGAGATGATGCGCCTCGACCGCAGCTTCTTCGCAAGCTGGCCGGATATCGGTCTGGCAAAATTCATCGGCGTCGACATCTCCGAACGCGCGATCCGCTATGCCAACGAGGTTGGGCTTCACAGCGGCGGAATCGCGGTTAATCTCGAGGCCAACAAACTGTCGAAGCAAGATGCCGCGGTGATTGCGCCGGCAAACGTTCTTCTCTCCACGGGCAGCGTCGGTTACGTGACCGATCGCACCTATCGAAGCCTGCTCGACTCGATTCCCGGCGAGCCCTGGATCATTTCTTTTGTGTTGCGCATGTTTCCCTATGACGGCTTCATCAAGGCCTTCAACGAACGCGGCATGGTGACCGAGAAGCTGGCCGGAACGACATTCGTGCAGCGCCGCTTCCGCGATGCGGAAGAGTTCGAACGCACCCTCGCGGCTTTGGCGAAGCGCGGCATCGATACCAATGGGGTCGAGGCCGACGGCCTGTTTCAAGCCGAGCTGTTCTTGTCGCGTCCCGCGGCGGATGCCAAGGCGATGCCGCTCGACGAGATCGTCTCCGTGGCCAGCGGGCGATTCAGTTCGTTCGGCGCGCGCTACGTTCGCGTCGAGCAACAAGGTAGCCAACGCACCGCGATGGAAGCTTGAGGATGTCGGCCGACGCCGCGTCGCTTGCTGGCGACGCGGCTCCGATCATTGCGCTCCGCGACGTATCGAAGCTGTTTGACAACGGTCAGCGATACGCCATTCGTGACATCAACCTCAATGTCTCCGCCGGAAGTTTCGTCGCCGTCGTCGGTGGGTCGGGATCCGGCAAGACGACGCTGCTCAAGACCATTAACCGGCTGATCGAGCCCGAGAGCGGAACGGTGACCGTGGAGGGGCTAAGCACCGGTGACCTGCCCGCCCATGAGTTACGTCGCCGCATCGGCTACGTCTTCCAGGGCATCGGTCTTTTCCCGCACATGACGGTGGCCGAAAATATCGGCATCACCCCCAGCCTGCTGAAATGGAATCGCGCCGACATCGCCGCGCGTGTGACGGAGCTGCTCGACCTCGTGGAGTTGCCGGCGGATTTCGGACAGCGCATGCCCGACGCTCTGTCCGGCGGTCAGCGGCAACGGGTCGGCGTCGCCCGCGCGCTTGCTGCGCGTCCAGGCATCATGCTGATGGACGAGCCGTTCGGCGCGCTCGATCCGATCACCCGCGACACCATCGGCATCGCCTATCGACGGCTTCACGACGTTCTCGGATTGACCAGCCTGATGGTGACCCATGACGTCTTGGAGGCCATTTTGCTGGCCGATCGAATCGTCGTGGTGCGCGATGGCGCCATCGTCGCCGACGGCACGCCGCATGCGTTGCTCAGCAATCCTCCGGACGACGACGTGCGAACACTCATGGACATGCCGGCGCGACAAGCCGAGCGCGTGCGGCTGCTTCTGGCCGACGAACCGGATCGCGGGCACTAGCAATGGACGACACGCTGACCAACGCGCTTCGCGTACTGCCGGACTATCTCGGACATCATGTTCTGTTGAGCGCGGCCTCGCTCGGACTCGGATTCGCCATCAGCTTTCCGCTCGCCTTGGGCGCGAGCCGCAACGCCCGCCTGCGCTGGTTCGCGCTGACCTTCGTCAGCCTGGTTCAGACCGTTCCCGGACTGGCCCTGATGGCGCTGTTCTATCCGTTGCTGCTGGCGCTGGCGGCACTGTCCGAAACCCTGTTCGGCCGGGGCTTTTCCGCGTTCGGCTTTCTGCCCGCTTTGATCGCGCTCACGCTATATTCGATGTTGCCGATCACCCGCAATATTGTCACCGGAATAGCCCAGCTCGACCCGGCGCTTGTCGAGGCGGCGCGCGGCGTCGGCATGACCAGCTCGCAGCGCTTGATCCGCGTGGAATTGCCGCTGATCGCGCCGGTGATGATGGCGGGCATCCGCACCGCCGCGGTCTGGGTGATCGGCACCGCGACGCTGGCCACCCCGGTCGGCCAGACCAGCCTCGGCAACTACATCTTCTCCGGTCTGCAGACCGAGAACTGGGTCCGCGTGCTGTTCGGCTGCGGCGTATCGGCCGCGCTGGCGCTGACTGTCGACCAATTGCTGGGCCTGATCGAAAGCGGCGTCGCGACGCGCCGGCGCTGGCGCATCGTCGCGGGCGCCACCGGATTGCTGCTGGGAATCGGACTGGCCGGCGCCGCCACCATGAGCACGGCGAAGCCCGACTACACGATCGGCGCCAAGAGCTTTTCCGAGCAATATATCCTCGCATCCTTGATCGGCCAGCGGCTCGAGGCACGCGGCAGCACGGTGATGCAGCACAGCGGGCTTGGCTCCGCGGTGATCTTTCGCGCGCTGAGCGAGAACGACATCGACGTCTATGTCGACTACACCGGAACGATCTGGACCAATGTCATGGGCCGGAAAGATCAGCCGCCGCGCGAGGTGATGCTCCAGGAAATCACCAAATGGCTGAAGCGCGAATATGGCGTGACGGTCGTCGGCAGCCTCGGATTCGAAAACGCCTATGCGATGGCGATGCGGCGCGATCGCGCCAAATCGATGGGCATCACCTCGATCGCCGATCTGGCGCGGTACGCACCGCAACTCAGCCTCGGCATCGATTTCGAATTTCTGGCGCGGCCGGAATGGCGCGCGCTGCGCGACGGCTACGGCCTGAAATTCGCCAGCAGCCGCGAATTTCAGTCGACCTTCATGTATCGCGCGGTGGTGACCGGCGAAGTCGACGTGATCTCCGCCTTTTCCAGCGATGGCCGCATCGAAGCCGACAAGCTGCTGGTGCTCGACGATCCCAAAGCGAAGATTCCACCCTATGACGCAATCGTCATGATCGCGCCCGGCCGGGCGAACGACGACGAACTGACGGCCGCACTCAAGCCTTTGATCGGCAATATATCCGTCGAGATGATGCGCAAGGCCAATTTCATGGTCGACCGGCCCAACGCCGCCCTCACCCCGCACGCCGCCGCCCACTGGCTCGACCGCCAGGTGCGGCAACATGAAACGGGCGCCGCCGCCGCCGCGAAATAGCGCCGCGCCTCAGGGCCACGAACCCGTCTTTAAACCGGTGGGGGCCGCCCTGGCCGCCGCCCTATTTAGCCGCTTTTCTTCGGGTTTTCCGGCCTTATCCAAATGCTGATTCGACGAATATCAACATAGCTTGGTGGAATACGCTGTCCCACTTCATCCTGCCCGACCTCGTGGGCTCATGCGCGCCAGCATTTGCCCCCTGCAGGCAGCCTTGGACCAATCTTGCAGCGGCGTTGACAGGGGCCAATAGCCGCTTTTGCCGATCAGCAAGCGACGAAGGACGGCTCGCGCCTGACGGAGGTTCCTATATACCGCATGGGCAGGTCTGGTCCGCGAGGGAACGCAATCGGGACCCTTTGTGATTGAATTTGCGCCACAAACCCGTCTTACGTCATAGGGTAAATCACGTGCCGCAGCAGATCTGCTGATTTGGTCATAGCGACGGGTTGGTCCGCGCGCCATCGCCTGGCATTTAATATGCCAGAACTCCGACGTGGAGGGCCGGTGCTGGATTGAAAGTTCCGCCAACATTGGACTTCCGCAGAAACTAGATCGCTTGACACGTTGGCATCTGGCATGCCAAATTAATTAATCCCAGATTGTTCTGTCATCCTCAAGGTGGAGATGAGATGAGGTCGGGAACAAATCGAAAGCGCCAACAACGATGGCTGAGCCAGATTTCGCGGTCGCTCGGTTAGCGCCCGAGACCAGCTTCAAGAACAAGGCCTACGACGCCTTGAAAGAAGCGATTCTGAAGATGGACATTTATGCCACGTCCTCGCCGACAATGCTCGACGAGCGCGCGCTGTCGGAGAAACTCGGCGTCAGCCGCACGCCGATTCGCGAGGCGATCGCGATGCTGGAGCAGGGCGGCTTCGTCAAGGTCGTGCCGCGCCGCGGCATCGTGGTGGTGCGAAAGACCAAGATCGAGACCGTCGACATGATCCGCGCCTGGGCGGCGCTTGAGAGCATGGCGGCGCGGTTGATCACCACCACCGCGCGCAAGAAGGACATTTCGGCGCTGCGCGATTTCTTCAAGGACTTCGGACCGGACCGGCTGCCGCAGGATCACATCGAGGAATATTCCAAGGCCAACATCGCCTTCCACCAGGCGCTGATCTCGCTCAGCGAATCTCCGGTGCTGATCCGCATGACTAACGACATCTTGCTGCATGTGCGTGGCTATCGCCAGCTCGCCATCAGCCGCATCGACCGCATCGTGATCTCGCTGCCCGAGCATCTGGAGATCATCGAAGCGCTGGAGCAACGCGACACTGAGCTCGCCGAAAAATGCGCCCGCAACCACACCCTCGGGCTCGCGGCCTTTGTCGAAGCGCACGGACACGATCTGGTGAGCTAACTCTGCCGACGCCGGATGAACGGCCTGTCGTTAGTAACCGTATCCCTTCGCATCGCGAGCTTGTATTCAGCCCGCTCGCCTCGCGCTCGATCGGCATGATCAGTACAATTGAGATCGATGCTTTCCTGTCTGTGGGCAAAGCTGCCGGCCGTTTAGCGCCGGTCTTTGGCGCCCCCCAAATGTTTTTCTTCCGCCGAGCGCAAGATTCCGCGTCGGTGATCGCCGGCTTCCGACAGTGCCAGGATCGAAGTCGAGCGCATGTTGATACTTATCGATGCAGCGCAGCAGGGTTGCGCCACGCGCACTCAAATCCGCATTGACACCGGGGCACATCGGCCTAGATTGCTCTCGTTCCGAGGGGAGCTCCGACGAGGAGCTGAGATACCGCAAACGCGCTTTCCTGGTGTCCAAAAGGATATTCGAAAAGCAAGACCGCGGTGACCCTTTGAACCTGATCCGGGTTATGCCGGCGAAGGGACAGGGATGTACCAGACCACGCTTTCAGGCGGACTTTCGTCCGCATCGTCGCTATTTGACTCCACCGTCGCGCAGCGCGGCCAACCTGTCGATCTGCGCAAGGACGCGCCGGTCGCGGTGATCGGCGCCGGCATTGCCGGGGCCTGGCAGGCGCTGTTACTGGCCCGCGCCGGCCGCAGCGTCACGCTGCACGAGCGCGGCGACGAGGCCATGACCCAGGCCACCAGCCATTGGGCCGGCGGCATGCTGGCGCCCTATTGCGAGGCCGAAGGCGCCGAGCCGCTGATCGGCCACATGGGACTGCGCTCGCTCGACATCTGGCGCAAGGAATTTCCCGACACGCTGTTCAACGGTTCGCTGGTGGTGGCGCATGCCCGCGACCGCGCCGATTTCGAGCGCTTCGCCAAGATGACCACCGGCCACCAGCGGCTCGACGCCAACGGCGTCGCCGAGCTCGAGCCGGCGCTGGAAGGCCGGTTCCGCGAAGGCCTGTACTTTCCCGACGAAGGCCATGTCGAGCCGCGGCTGGTGCTGGCCAAGCTGCACCAGCGGCTGATCGAGGCCGGCGGCACCATCCTGTTCGAGTCCGAACAGGACCCCGCCGATATCGACGGCCTGGTGGTGGATTGCCGCGGCCTCGCCGCGCGCGACACCGCGCCGGAGCTGCGCGGCGTCAAGGGCGAGATGGCGGTGATCCACACCGCCGAGGTGGCGCTGTCGCGCCCGGTGCGGCTGATGCATCCGCGCTGGCCGCTCTATGTGATCCCGCGCGAGGACCATCACTTCATGCTCGGTGCCACCTCGATCGAGAGCGAGGACGAATTCGTCACCGTGCGCTCGGCGCTGGAATTGCTCAGCGCCGCCTATGCGGTGCACCCGGCGTTCGGCGAGGCCAAGATCGTCGAGATCGGGGCCGGATTGCGCCCGGCCTTCCCCGACCATCTGCCGCGGATTTCGCTCGGCAACCGCAAGATCGCCGTCAACGGCCTGTATCGTCACGGTTTCCTGCTGGCGCCGGCGCTTGCCGAAATGACCCTGGCCTATGTCGAGCGCGGGGTCATCGACAATCAGGTGATGCGATGCGTGTGACCGTCAACGGCGAAGCGCGCGACGTCACCGCCGCCAGCGTCGACGCGCTGCTGGCGGAGCTCGACTATGCCGGCCACGTCGCGGTGGCGGTGAATTTCGACGTGGTGCCGCGCGGCCGCTGGGCCGCCACGCAGATTAGCCATGGCGACGAGATCGAAATCATCACGCCGCGGCAGGGAGGCTGAGGATGCACTTCCGCCGACCGCAACGGCACGAACGCCGCCTTCTGCCCTCCCCCTTGCGGGGAGGGGTCGGGGGTGGGAGGCGCCACGAGCGCCGTGCCTGTTGCTCACCCCCCTCCCCAACCCTCCCCCGCAAGGGGGGAGGGAGCGCGCAGTGTTTGGAGATCGGCCGATGCTAAACCTCTACGGCAAGGAATTTTCCTCGCGGCTGCTGATCGGCAGCGCGCTGTATCCGTCGCCGGCGATCATGCAGGACGCGATCCGCGCCGCGGGCGCGCAGATCGTCACCGTGTCGCTGCGCCGCGAGGCCGCCGGCGGCAAGGCTGGTGATGCGTTCTGGTCGCTGATCCGCGAGCTCGGCGTCACCGTGCTGCCCAACACCGCCGGCTGCCGCGGCGTCCGCGACGCGGTGACCACGGCGAAGCTGGCGCGCGAATTGTTCGGCACCTCCTGGATCAAGCTCGAAGTGATCGCCGACAATGACACGCTGCAGCCCGACGTCGTCGGTCTGGTCGAGGCCGCCACCATCCTGATCAAGGACGGCTTCGAGGTGTTTCCCTATTGCACCGAGGATCTGAGCGTCGCGTTGCGGCTGGTCGATGCCGGCTGCCGGGTGGTGATGCCCTGGGCGGCGCCGATCGGCAGCGCGCGCGGCATCGTCAACCGCGACGCGCTGAAACTGCTGCGCGACCGATTGCCCGACATCACGCTGGTGGTCGATGCCGGCCTCGGCGCGCCGAGCCACGCCGCCGCGGCGATGGAGCTCGGCTTCGACGCCGTGCTGCTCAACACCGCGATCGCCAAGGCCGAAGACCCGGTGGCGATGGCGAGCGCCTTCAATCTGGCGGTCGACGCCGGCCGCATTGGCTATCAAGCGGGCCTGATGGACGCCCGCGATTTCGCCTCTCCCTCCACTCCAGTCATCGGGACACCGTTCTGGCATGCCGTATCCTGATCGCTTCTATCCGGTCGTCGACAGCATCGCCTGGGTGCAGCGCCTCGCCGCGCTCGGCGTCGGGACGATTCAATTGCGCGCCAAGGACCTCGAGGACGGCGCCGCGCTGCAACTGGTCACCGACGCGCTGGCGGCGGTGAAAGGCACCGACATCAAGCTGGTGATCAACGATTATTGGCGCGCCGCGATCGTTGCCGGCGCCAAACATCTGCATCTCGGCCAGGAGGATCTGGCCGACGCGGACCTGCAGGAAATCCGCAGCGCCGGACTGACGCTCGGCCTCTCCACCCATGACGACGCCGAACTCGACACTGCGCTCGCCGCCAATCCGGACTACATAGCGCTCGGCCCGATCTTTCCCACCACGCTGAAATCGATGCGCTTCGCGCCGCAAGGCATTGCGAAGATCACCGAATGGAAACAGCGCATCGGCAACATCCCGCTGGTGGCGATCGGCGGCATCAAGCTCGAACAGGCGGCGGAAATTTTTGCGGCCGGCGCGGATTCGATCGCCGTGGTCAGCGACGTCACCCAGAGCGACGACCCCGATGCAAGGGTGCAGGCCTGGCTGGCGCAAGCCGCGGAGACGGCGTGATGATGAATGAACGGTGCCCCGGACGCAGCGCAGTGCGCCGCCCTTGCGGCGTAGTGCGCTGCAGAGCCGGGGCCCCGGTAGTCTCGGGCGCAGAACCGGGGGCCCGGTTCTGCGGAGCGGCGCGGCGCGCTGCACCGCGCCCGGGACACGGTGCGGCAAGCGACGCCTGACGTAGCGATAGCAATACCGAAGCGAATGCGATCGATAACAACATAACAGGAGGATCTCATGAACATCCGGTCGAACCCAGACACCACCCTGCCCGCGGTCACCACCGGCAGCCTGCCCTCCTCGCGCAAGGTCTATGTCGCGCCGGATCAAGCGCCCGATCTGCGCGTGCCGCTGCGCGAGATCATCCTCTCCGAAGGCGCCGGCGAACCTGACCTTCCGGTCTACGACACGTCCGGCCCCTATACCGATCCGGCCGTCACCATCGACGTCAATGCCGGCCTGGCGCGGCCGCGCATCGCCTGGGTCAAGGAGCGCGGCGGCGTCGAGGAGTATCAGGGCCGCGACGTCAAGCCGGAAGACAACGGCAATGTCGGCGCCACGCATGCGGCGAAATCCTTCACCGCCTATCACAAGCCGCTGCGCGGTGTCGGCGACGCGATGATCACCCAATATGAATTCGCCCGCGCCGGGATCATCACCAAGGAGATGATCTACGTCGCCACCCGCGAAAATCTCGGCCGCAAGCAGCAGCTGGAGCGCGCCGAAGCCGCGCTGGCCGATGGCGAATCGTTCGGCGCCAGCGTCCCGGCCTTCGTCACCCCGGAATTCGTCCGCAGCGAGATCGCCCGCGGCCGCGCCATCATTCCGTGCAACATCAATCACGGCGAATTGGAGCCGATGATCATCGGCCGCAACTTCCTGACCAAGATCAACGCCAATATCGGCAACTCGGCCGTCACCTCGTCGGTCGAGGAAGAAGTCGACAAGATGGTGTGGGCGATCCGCTGGGGCGCCGACACCGTGATGGACCTCTCCACCGGCCGCAACATCCACACCACGCGCGAATGGATCCTGCGCAACGCGCCGATCCCGATCGGCACCGTGCCGATCTACCAGGCGCTGGAAAAGTGCGAAGGCGATCCGGTAAAACTGACCTGGGAGCTGTATCGCGACACGCTGATCGAACAGGCCGAACAGGGCGTCGATTACTTCACCATTCACGCCGGCGTCCGGCTGCAATATATCCACCTCACCGCCAACCGCGTCACCGGCATCGTCTCCCGCGGCGGCTCGATCATGGCCAAGTGGTGCCTGGCGCATCACAAGGAGAGCTTCCTCTATACGCATTTCGACGAGATCTGCGACCTGATGCGCAAATACGACGTGTCGTTCTCGCTCGGCGACGGCCTGCGCCCGGGCTCGATCGCCGATGCCAATGACCGCGCTCAGTTCGCCGAACTGGAGACGCTCGGCGAATTGACCAAGATCGCCTGGGACAAGGGCTGCCAGGTGATGATCGAAGGCCCCGGTCATGTGCCGCTGCACAAGATCAAGATCAACATGGACAAGCAGCTGCAAGAATGCGGCGAGGCGCCGTTCTACACGCTTGGGCCTTTGACCACCGACATCGCGCCGGGCTACGACCACATCACCTCCGGCATTGGTGCGGCGATGATCGGCTGGTTCGGCTGCGCCATGCTGTGCTACGTCACGCCGAAAGAACATCTCGGCCTGCCCGACCGCAACGACGTCAAGACCGGCGTCATCACCTACAAGATCGCCGCCCACGCCGCCGACCTCGGCAAGGGCCACCCCGCAGCCCAACTGCGCGACGACGCGCTCTCCCGCGCCCGCTTCGACTTCCGCTGGCAGGACCAGTTCAACCTCGGCCTCGATCCCGACACCGCCAAGGCCTTCCACGACGAGACCCTGCCGAAAGACGCCCACAAGGTCGCGCATTTCTGCTCGATGTGCGGTCCGAAATTCTGCTCGATGAAGATCACCCAGGACGTCCGCGACTACGCGGCGGGGCTGGGTGATAACGAGAAGGCAGCGCTCAATCTCGCCACCGAGGGCAAGCTCGCCGGCGTCGGCATGTCGATATCCGGCGTGATCGAGGACGGCATGGCGCAGATGAGCGAGAAGTTCAAATCGATGGGCGAGCAACTCTATCTCGACGCCGAGAAGGTGAAGGAGAGCAACAAGGCGCTGTGAGACACAAACTCACGGTTCGCGACGCGAAGACTGGTAGGTTTCTTCTTCTCAATTCCTGAGACGAGGCTATGCCCGCATTGGTAGCACCTCCCCGATCGAGTTGCCAAACAATGCCAAGCATGACCGGCATCGGCAGGCACGCCCTGACCGAGCTGGAGCTGGCTGTGAGCGCCGTATACCGAAACTCTCCTTCGCTCTCGATCCCGCGTCTCTGGCGGCGCTGGAGCGAACAGCCAGCTTCCGCCGGGAGCGGCGACATCCGGTCGCCGAATGCCGTGCCGGATGCATTCAGGAACCTCATGAGCGTCACATAAAGAACTGAACCGAGAGGATTGGACAAATGGACAGCTTAATTGGTTTACCGAGTCAGGTGCCCGGAGGGCTGGCATCATGGAAATGACCATCCGAAAGGCCGACCGCGTGACCCTGACGGTCCTGGTCGATAATTACCTGGACATGTTTCTGCAGGAGAGTCGCGCGCCCATGCATCGCCCGCCGCTCCCTGTCGACTGGCAGCTAACCCCGGTGGCAGAGCATGGGCTTTCGCTGATGATCAACATCGATGCGGGCTCAGAAAAGCATTCCGCCCTGCTGGATACCGCGCTGACGCCAGCCACCTTCCTGCGCAACCTGAAAGTCTATGGACAGGACCTGAGCCAGACCGAGGCCATCATTCTGAGCCACGGGCACGTCGACCATTGCGGCGGCCTACTGGACGCGGTCCGTCATGCGCCGCGCGGCTGTCCGGTGATTGCCCATCCGGACGTGTTTCAACCACGCAAATTTCCCGGCCAGCAAGGGTCATCGCTGCCTGTTGTCGATTCCGAGGCCCTGCGGCAAGCCGGCGCCGAGATCCATGCCCTGCGAGCGCCGTCGAGCTGGTGTTCAGATTTCGTCGGCGTGTCGGGTGAGATCGAACGCAGCAACGCTTTCGAAACAGGATTTCCCGGCGCTCAGATCGAAGTGGACGGAACCTGGCGCAGCGATCCATTCCACGACGATCAGGCTGTCATCCTCGACGTCAAGGATAAGGGTCTGGTCGTGATCAGCGGCTGCGCCCATGCGGGGATCATCAACACGGTGCGCCATGCGCAAAAGATCACCGGCATCGAGAAAGTTCACGCCATCGTCGGCGGCTTTCACCTCACCGGCCCCGCCTTCGAGCCGAGAATCCAGGAGACCATCGAGGAGATGCGCCTGCTGGAGCCGGATTACATCGTGCCGATGCACTGCACCGGATGGCGCGCCATCAACAGCCTGTCCGAAGCGATGCCTGGCCAGTTCATTTTGAACAGCGTCGGGACGTCGTATATTTTCGAGTGAGGGCGGAGCGGTCGATCCCAGGTCTCGACCGAAGGTTGAATGCAGCGGTCGCTGTCGCGCGCCGAATTCAAGCGCCACGCGGCGATCGCCGAGCTGAACCGGAAATCCGCCGGCAGCGCACTGGACGCGCGATCGCTGGCTGAAGGTCAGGTCGATCGGGCGGCGGCCGCCTTGCGTAGTGCCCGCATCTCATCAAACCGCTTGGTCACGTCGCGCATGATGGCGGCAACCCCCACCATCCGGCCGGAATCATCCTTGAATGGTACGATGGTGAACTCGGTGGAAAGCCGCGATCCATCCTTGCGAATTGCCGGAACCGCCAGAAGATCGCCCGCACCGTAACGTGTCACGCCGGTGCTCATGGTCTTCTCGTAGCCGTCCCAATGGCGTTTGCGCAGGTTCTCGGGCGTGATGATGTCGAGCGACTGCCCCACAGCTTCCGCCGCGGTGTATCCAAAGATCACCTCCGCGCCCTTGTTCCAGAACTGGATCAGCCCCTCGGCATCGGAATAGACAACGGCGTCGGGCATTGACGTCAGCAACGCGATGGCAAACTGATCGGGATCAAAACTCATGATTGTGTCTCGGCATGGAAAATAGAAACCGTTCGGGACGGTCGATCAAGGTCGAGTGGTTCATTGCATTCATGCAACGTCGTCGGGCGCAACAACCAGATCGGCAAATTCGGGATGCCGCTTGATGAATCCCGCGATGAACTCGCATTCGGGCACGATCCGCAGCCCGCGACTGCGAATGTTCTGAAGAACGCCGATTGCCAGCGTCGAACCGATGCCGCGGCCGCCCAGCGCCTTTGGCACCTCGGTGTGCGTCAGCGTCATGCGGTCGCCCTGGCGCACATAGGCAACGAAGGCTGTCCCGCCATCTTCCACCAATTCGTAGCGGCTCAGCGCCGCATTGTCGGTCACCTCAGGCATGGTCGGACTCCATCAGATTTGCGGCGCACGGATGTGCGCCGATCGCCTACGTATTATTCGACGGTCGCGGCTATTGCCGGAACGACGCCTCTTCCGACGCTCCATCTCGTCTCAATCATCAGGTCCTCGATCCGAATCCAGCCGCGGCCGTTGTTGCGATAACGGCCGCGCCTGGTCGAAGCTTACTCCGCCGCCTGCTGAACGCCGCCCAGCCCCGGCGACGCCAAATATTCGGCGAGCGTCGCGCCCTCGAATCCCAGGACCTCGCGCAGGATCTCCTCGGTGTGTTCGCCGAGCAGCGGCGAACGCCTCACTTCGGAAACATGGTTCGACAGTTTGATCGGGTTGCCCACCGTCAGATACTTGCCGCGGGTCGGATGATCAACCTCGACCACCGTGCCGGTCGCCCGCAGCGACGGATCCTCGGACAGCTCCTTCATCGACAGGATCGGCCCGCAGGGAATGTCGTATTTGTCCAGGATCTCCATGGCCTCGAACTTGGTCTTGGTCATGGTCCAGGTCTCGATCGCGTCAAAGATCCCCTTCAGCCGCGGCAGCCGGGCGCTGGGCTTGGCGTAGTCGGGATTGGTCTTCCATTCCGGCTTCCCGATCACGTCGCAGATCTTCTCCCACACCGGCGCCTGGGCGATGAAGTAGATATACGCGTTGGGATCACTCTCCCACCCCTTGCACTTCAGGATCGCGCCGGGCTGGCCGCCGCCCGAGGCATTGCCGGCGCGGGGCACCGCGTCGCCGAAGACCCCATCGGGATATTGCGGGTATTCGGTCAGCGGACCACGTGCGAGGCGTTGCTGGTCACGCAGCTTAACACGACAGAGGTTCAGCACCCCGTCCTGCATCGCCACGTCCACCTTCTGGCCGATACCGGTCGCATTGCGATGATATAGCGCGCAAACGATGCCCAGAGCCAGATGCAACCCGGTGCCTGAATCGCCGATCTGCGCGCCCGTCACCATCGGCGGTCCGTCATCGAAGCCCGTGGTCGAAGCGGCGCCGCCGGCGCATTGGGCGACGTTCTCATAGACTTTGCAGTCCACATAGGGCCCTGGGCCGAAGCCCTTGACGGACGCCAGGATCATCCGCGGGTTCAATTGCTGGACGCGTTCCCAGCTGAAGCCCATACGGTCGAGTGCGCCCGGGGCGAAATTCTCCACCATCACGTCGCAGGTCTTGACCAGGCCTTCCAGCACCGCCTTGCCGTGCACGTCGCGACCATCGATCGTGATGGAACGCTTGTTGCCGTTCAGCATGGTGAAATACAGGCTGTCGATGCCCTTGATGTCCTGCAGCTGGCTGCGAGTAATGTCACCGGAGCCGGGCCGCTCCACCTTGATCACATCAGCGCCGAACCAGGCGAGTAGCTGTGTGCATGTTGGTCCGGACTGGACATGGGTAAAGTCTAGGATCCGGACGCCATCGAGTGGTTTGCTCATCGTGCTCATCCTTCCTTCGTAGAAGCACCGTCTGTTTTAAGTTTCCGATATTGCCGTTCGTGTTATTCACCATCAGGCCTATCACCACCTTGAATGGCGTCGGTTCACCGGGACTGTACGACCGCGTCGGCCGCAGATTTCGATTTGCTCAAACGCAATCGCGTCGTCGGGCAGTTCGAATATTCAGGGCCGGTTGAACTGATCCATCTTTCCTTCCGCGTCGCGCAGCCGGATAGTGCACTGGCGACCATCCGACTGCTTTTCTGCCAAAGGTTCATTCATGCCCGCACGTCGCTCAGCGGCTGGGCGGGCACCGATTCGGGCATCTCCTCCGGCGCAGCCGGGTTGATGAAAGCAAACGGAATAGCGATGAACAGCACGCCACCGACGATGTTTCCAAGCGTGGCGAATAGTTCATTATAGAGCGCGCCGCCAAGGGTCAGATCGCTCTTGCCCAGCAGAGCCGTCGTAAACGTCCCCATATTGGCGATCGAGTGCTCGCCGCCGAGATACAGGAACATGAACACGACCAGGATCAGGATGGCAATTTTTGCGATCTCCTCGCGACAACTGAACGCCAGGCGCACGGCCAGACACACCAGCCAGTTCGCCAGGACGCCGCGCCAGAAAATAGCGGACGCCGCTTCGTGCGTCTTATGGAGGGCGCCGACATACAGCGCGTGAGTGGCGGGCAGAGCGTCGAGAATGCCGGTGGCATAGAGCAGGCCAGCGACGATGATCGCCCCGACCAGATTTCCCAGGTAGCAGACACCCCATAGGACCGCGGTCGATCGCCACGTGGTGGTGCCCTCGTAAGAGGAAATTGCAAGGTAGAGATTATTGCTGGTGAACAGGTCGGTATGGCTCAGCACGATCATCGCGAGACCAACACCGAAGAACAAGGAGCCAAGCAGCTTGCCGTAGGGCGTTGCACCCAGATCGTTGATGAGAGACCAGTAAACGAATACGACGATCGACAGATACATCCCGGCCAGCACGCAACGTACAAAATAGCGAAGCGACGCGTCACGCAGCAGGCTGATCTTCACCCCTCCCATGTGAGCGGCTTTTTCGACGAGGGAACGGTCAAACACTGGCGTGTCCTTTCGGGAAGAATTCGATGGATTGCGGGAACAGCCTCCAAATGATCGCCGGATGATTGGAGGTTGATTGGAATGATGATCGAACTATTTTGGCACCCGTACGATGATTGATTGCGAGCTGCGAAGTCGTCCTCCGCGCAGTGACGCGGAGGACGCTCGGCAACTGCCGGGGTGCGGCTCCCCTCATGAGAGGACCCTTCGCCCCGGCAACCCGCGGTTACTTCTTCTTCAAAGCACTCGTGGGATTCAGCTTGCCGATGTTGCCGCTTTCGCTGCCCGCTGCCGGGTCGATAACGGCGTTGATCAGCGTCGGCTTGCCGGATGACATCGCTTCGTCGACCGCACGCTTCAACTCATCGGGAGTGGTGACGTTGACGCCAACACCACCAAACGCCTCGATGGTCTTGTCGTAGCGCGCACCCTTGACGAACGAGGTGATCGCCGGATCGCTGAAGCCGCCCGCGTTGACATGGTCGCCGCGATAGATGCCGTCGTTGTTGAACACGACGACGCAGATCGGCAGGTTGTAACGGCAGATGGTCTCGATTTCCGCATTGGAGAAACCGAACGCGCTGTCGCCCTCGATGCACAGCACCCGCTTGCCGGATTCGACCGCGGCGGCAATGGCGTAGCCCATGCCGACGCCCATCACACCCCAGGTGCCGACATCCAGACGCTTGCGCGGCTGATACATGTCCACGACGCCGCGCGCCTGATCGAGCGTATTGGCGCCCTCATTCACCAGGATCGCATCCGGGCGTTCGCGGATAACGTCGCGCAGCACGCTCAACGCCGAGTGGAAGTCCATCGGGATCGAGTTCTTGCCGAGACGAGCAGCCATCTTGGCGATGTTGGTCTGCTTCTTGGCGTTGATCGAGGCGGTCCACTCTGCCGGCGGCTGCGCCCAATCCTTGGTCATGCCCTTCAGCAAGGCGGCAACGCAGGATCCGATGTCGCCGACCACGGGGGCGACGATTTCGACGTTGGAGTCCATTTCCTTCGGCTCGATGTCGATCTGAATGAACTTCTTCGGCGCTGTACCCCAGCTCTTGCCCTTGCCGTGCGACAGCAGCCAGTTGAGGCGGGCGCCTATCAGCACCACCACATCGCTCTCTTGCAGCACCGTCGAACGCGCAGCGGCGGCGCACTGCGGATGGGTGTCGGGCAGCAGCCCCTTGGCCATGCTCATCGGAATGTAGGGGATGCCGCTGGTTTCGACCAGCGCACGGATGTCGTCGTCGGCCTGGGCATAAGCAGCGCCCTTGCCGAGAATGATCAGCGGGCGCTTGGCGCCGCGCAACACATCCAGGGCGCGCTGCACCGCGGATGGCGCGGGGATCTGCTCGGGAGCCGGGTCGATCACCTTGACCAGCGAGGCTTGCCCGGCAGCTGCGTCCATCACCTGGCCGAACAGCTTCGCCGGAAAGTCGAGATAAACGCCGCCCGGACGGCCGGACACGGCGGCGCGGATCGCGCGGGCGATGCCGATGCCGATATCGGCGGCGTGCAGCACGCGGTAGGCGGCCTTGCACAGCGGTTTGGCGATGGCGAGCTGATCCATCTCCTCATAGTCACCCTGCTGAAGGTCGACGACCTCGCGCTCCGAGGATCCGCTGATCAGGATCATCGGGAAGCAGTTGACGGTGGCATTCGCGAGCGCGACCAGACCGTTCAGGAAGCCCGGTGCCGAGACGGTCATGCACACGCCAGGCGCCTTGGTCATGAAACCGGCGATCGCGGCGGCGTTGCCAGCATTCGACTCGTGGCGGAACGAGATCACCCGCATTCCCTCGGCCTGGGCCAATCTGAGCAGATCGGTCATCGGGATGCCCGGAACGTTATAGATCGTATTGAGACCGTTCAGTTTCAGCGCAGCGATGACCAGGTGGAAGCCGTCTGTGAGTTCTTGCGTCTCCGAGGATAGTTCGACTTGCTTATCCATAGTGTAAGTTCCTTGGTTCTTTCCGGAGGGGCGTTGTTGCCCATTACGGGAGTCTTGGAGGGGTGGAGTCGGCGCCAGGCGATGCAACTTTCCGATTAGTGGATAGCTGCACCGCCCGGCGGTAGGAGCGGCTTTCCTGTCAGGCTACCTTGGCGACGAGAGCCGCATCGGCTGCGACTTCGTCCGACTGGAACTTCTTCGCCGCCGGGGTGAGGATCAGTCCCACGACGAACACCGCGATCACGTTGATGACGGTTGCCACCAACAACACGCTGTCCCAACTTCCGGTGATCCGGGTGACGATGGAAGCAAGCGGCACCAGAAGCGCAGCGGTTCCCTTCGCCGTATAGAGCAGCGACGCGTTGGTGGTGGCGTACTTCGTTCCGAACAGGTTCGTGCACATCGCCGGGAACAGGCTGAAAATATTGCCCCAGCAGAAGAACACCAGACCGGTGCAGAGAACGAATGCCGCCGGGATCCCACCGAACATGAAGAGGCAGAAATACGCCACGGCACCAAGGCTGAAGCCGATCATCATGGTCTTGGGCAGGCCGATTTGATCGGCGATCCAGCCGAACAGCGGCCTTGCGACACCGTTCATGACGTTGGCAAACACCAGCGCCAGGGAAAGCGTGGCGACACCCAAGATCATCACGGTGGAGATGTTGTGCGAGTTTGCGATCGACACCAGATTCGCGGTGACCACCAGGCCGCCGGCACACATCAACACGTCACAGACATACAGAACCCAGAACACCCAGCTGCCAAGCACTTCCTTGGAAGTGTAGCTGCGGAGAGACTGCTTCGATGCGCCGCCGGCCACTGCTTTCACTTCGCCGGGATTAGGATGGCGGATGAACTGCGAGGCAACCAGGACAACACCGCCCTGAATCAACCCGAACAGCAGGAATGCCGATTCGTAACCGTAGGCCGCAATGTGCATCTTGATCGGAATGATGGTCAGCGCGGCACCGGCACCGAAGCCGGCGGCAACCAGACCCGTCGCCAGACCGCGGCGATCGGGGAACCATTTAACCGCGGTTCCGACCGAGACGCAGTAGATCGCGCCGGCGCCGAAACCGGTCAACGCACCACCGATATACAGGGCCGTGAGCGACGAGGTATAGGCGTCCAGCACCCAACCGGCCGCGACCAGAATGCCACCGGCTCCCATCACGAGGCGGGGCCCGAAGCGTGGCCCGATCCGATCGCAGATCAATGCATTGACCGGCGTTGCCCAGGTTTCCAATGCGACGAAGATGGTGAAAGCGACCTGGATGCTGGTAACCGCCCAGTTATGAGCGTGCTGCATTGGCGCGACGAAGACCGACCATCCATATTGCAGATTAGCGATCATGATCATGCAGATGATCGATAGGCTCAGATATAGCCATCTCACATTATTTGGTTGTGCCGAGTCGTCTGGCGCTATATTCTTCATGTGGGTAGCCCTCTTGAAAGCGGTCTGCCGGGACGGCGAACTCGTGACATCGCGAGGCGTCATTGCCGACGGTGTAGTCCGCTGGTTCTGATTGATCTTGGTGAACTGGGGTTAGAAAGGACACCTCCCCAAGAGGTGTTTTTTTAGTCTCGTGATGCGCTTCGCCTGCCAGTGCGGGGGGTCAAGCCCCGCAATCGGTGGACTTAGCTTCTCGTTGTCTACTCTCCTACCGGGTGCGGGAATCAAGCCCGCATCCGGTAGATTTGTTTCGTGGTATCGGCTGCGCCTAGCTGGTGCGGAGGTCCTCCCCCGCACCCGATAGACCGCAGTGTCAGACCACCTTTTCCTCGTGCATGCGGGCGATCTCGCCCTTGTTGTAGCCGAGCATGTCCAACACATCGTCGGAGTGCTGGCCAAGCAGAGGTGACGTCTTCACTTCAATTTTCAGTTCGGAGAATTTGATCGGGCAGCCGACGGTCAGGAACTTGCCGCGAACCGGATGATCAACCTCGACGATAGAACCGCTCTCGCGCAGAGACGGATCTTCCTCGATGTCCTTCATCGACATCACGGGCGCGCAGGGAATGTCGTACTTGCGCAGGATATCCACTGCTTCCCACTTGGTCTTGTCGGCCAGCCAGCTCTCAATGTAGGCGAAGATGTCGAAGATCTTGTCCTGACGAGCGAGCGCGGTCTTGTAGGCCGGATCTTCGACCCACTCGGGCTTGCCGATCGCCTTGGCGGTCGCGGCCCAGTTCTGGCCCTGGATCGTGAAGTAGATGTAGGCGTTCGGGTCGGTTTCCCAGCCCTTGCACTTCACCACCCAACCCGGCTGACCGCCACCACCGGCATTGCCGCCGCGCGGAACCGCATCGGTGAACTTGCCGTACTTGCCGTCTTCCCGAATCGGAAACTGCGGATATTCCTCGAGCACATGGGTGCGATCGAGGCGCTGCTGGTCGCGCAGCTTGACGCGGCACAGGTTCAGCACGGCATCCTGCATCGCGCAGGCAACCTTCTGACCGTGGCCGGTCTTATCACGCATGCGCAACGCGGCAAGGATGCCGATCAGCAGATGCATGCCGGTGTTGCTGTCACCCAGCGCGGCACCGCTCACGGTCGGGGGACCATCCCAGAAGCCGGAGGTCGACGCGGCACCACCGGCGCACTGCGCGACGTTCTCGTAGACCTTGAGGTCTTCGAACCGGTTACCCTCGGAGAATCCCTTGACCGAGGCCAGGATCAGCTTGGGGTTGAGCTCCTGGATACGTTCCCAGGTGAAGCCCATCCGATCAAGCGCGCCGGGGCCGAAATTCTCCACCATCACGTCGGAGACCTTGATCAGCTTCTCAAGGATTTCCTTGCCGGTCTTGTTCTTGGTGTCCAGCGTCAGCGAACGCTTGTTGCAGTTGAGCTGGGTGAAATACAGCGCGTCGGCGTCCGGGATATCGCGCAACTGGTTGCGGGTGATGTCGCCTGAACCCGGGCGCTCCACCTTGATCACGTCGGCACCGAACCATGCCATCATTTGCGTACAGGCCGGCCCGGCTTGCACGTGGGTGAAATCGATCACTCGAATTCCATCAAGAGCTTTAGTCACCGTTAGATCCTTTATTCACCGGGAGATTCGTTATGGCAGCGGTACGTCCGGGTGCGTGCGCCTCTGCGAGCCCTGCACGTGGCAGGGCGGTTCGTCGTTCAACCAATTGGAACTTCTTCAACTCTGCCGTTGGCCGCTATGGCTCTTGGTGGCATGCCAACCTTGCTTTGGCTACATTTGACATTGCCCTCTTCGAACAGGCCGAAACGTTTTTCGGCGCCAACCTGTTTAAAAACAAGCAAAATCAATGTGATAATTCACCTCCAAAATGCAGAATAGCACACCGGGTAAATTTTTGTTGCATTTGGTATGCCACACACCACAAATATCGTTGCTTCGATTTGCCGCATTGATTCAGATCAAGCGGGCAAGAATTTCCAAAGAAAGTCCGATCTCCATGCGCGAGCGGCGGGGTTGAGCGACTTTCCGGGGCCGAGTCCCCGCCCGCGTCGAGCGCAGTGGCGTGAGGCAGCGATGGGCGGCGGAGCGCACGCAAGGGCGGCTCGGACGAGGCCGACGGCGGCGCCGACTTTCAGAACCGCAAGAACGACACCGATGCGAGCAGACCGCCCCCGACAGCCGGCTGGACCGCAAGGGCGCCGGTCGGGAGGCCAAACTGTCCTGCATGGGACATGCCGCCATGGCGAATCGGCAGGGACAGGCGGCGGCCGGCGTGGTCACGCTCGCCGGCGCGACGGCCGAGCGTCGCGTTTCGGAGAAAATGCTGAAGGCCAACTCCAAGCCGGCCGGCCGGCGCATCACTTGTACGAAGACAAGGCCCACGACACGCCGATCGTGCGGCCCATCTGCGTGGCAGCGACGTCATCCGCAGGTGGCGCAACACGACGCCGCCACCTCGACCGGCAGGCGCAACGCCATCGATGCACGCACCTCCCGCCACCAAGGCACCAGCATGTCGCAGTCGCGCCGAGCCATGATCGCGTGCAGTTTCGGTTGGAGCACGCAGCACGGCACTATGCGCAAGACCGAGCATTGCGGCTTAGCTCACGTCGCCGCCACTTCCTGCTCTGGCTGATCGCCTATACCTGGTCCGCATCCTCAAACTGCTCGCCGTATAGGATGCGGCGACAAGGTCGCCCGCAGCCGCCGCCTTGCCGCAAATCCTCGGCCGTCGCGGCCTTGGAAAATCGATCAACTTCCGAGTTTCTCCGCCGGCTGCTGGATCATTGGTGGGCCTGCCTGGACTCGAACCAGGAACCAGACCGTTATGAGCGGCCGGCTCTAACCATTGAGCTACAGGCCCCGCCGGGTCGCGGGCGACGGACGGTGCCGGTACCCCTTACAATGGCAGCCCCGGCGCGGCAATCGTAACGTTCCGGCGGTGGCGGCCGAGGCGATCGGTCCGGACGCGGCAGCAGCCGCGGTCAACTTGGCGCGGCTGCCGTCAGGCCAGCGCGAGGCGGCGGCGGGCGCGCAGCAGCAGCGCCACCATGATGGTGACGTTGACGGCGTTCCAGGCCAGGCCATTGACGAAGGCGGCGGCGTAGGAGCCGGTCGAGTCGAAGATCACGCCGGACAGGTAGCCGCCCAGCGACATGCCGAACACCGACGCCAGAATCACGATACCGACGCGGGTGGCGGCTTCGCGGGCCGGCATCGCTTCGCGCACGATGATCGCATAGCTCGGCACGATGCCGCCCTGGAACAGGCCGAACATCGCCGAGATGATGTAGAGCGACGTCAGCCCGTCGAAGAACAGATAGAACAGCAGCGCAAAGCCCTGCGCCACCGAGCCGATCAGCAGCGTCCTGATGCCGCCGATGCGGTCGGCGAGGAACCCCGAGCCGATCCGACTGATAATGCCGAATGCCAGCATCAGCGACAGCATCTCGGCGCCGCGCGCCACCCCATAGCCGAGGTCGCCGCAATAGGCGACGATATGGACCTGCGGCATCGCCATCGCGACGCAGCAGGCGATGCTGGCGAGACACAGCAGCGCGGTCAGCAGATTGGTGTTGAGCTGCAGATCGACCCGCGGCGGCGGCGCATTGAGGTGGCTGCGCCGGGTCTCGCCGCCCATCCGGGTCCACAGCAGCAGCAGTACCGCACTCATCGCCACCGCGCAGAACAGGCCGATCGCCAGATGGGTCGAGCGCCAGCCGATCGTCTGCGTGCCCCAATTGACCAGCGGCGGCCAAACCGTGCCGCCGACATAATTGCCGGTGGCGGCGATCGTCACCGCGACCCCGCGGTAGCGATTGAACCAGTGCGACACCTCGGCCATCAACGGCCCGAAGGTCGCCGAGGCGCCAGCGCCGATCACAAAATGCAGCAGCGTGAACTGCCACAGCGTCGACGATAGCCCGGCCCCGAAATAGCCCAGCGCCTCCACCGCGATGCCAAGCCCGATCGCCGCGACGATGCCGAAGCGGTCGGTCAGCCGCCCGATCGCGACCCCGCCCAGGCCGAAGCCCAGCATGGTCAGGGTGAAGGCCAGCGACACCGCGCCACGGCTGGCGCCGAACTCGGCCTGCACCACCGGCAGCACCACAACCACCGACCACATCCCGACGCTGCCAATCGAGCCGATCAGCAAGGCCAGCGCCAGCCGCACCGACGCCGCGCGGGAATCCAGGACGAATGCGGACATTTGTTTGATTTTCTTTGTTTTTCTTTGAAACAGTTTCCACCCGGCCCGAATGTCGCCAGCGCCGCTGCCGGCGTCAAGAGCGCGCCGCGATGCCGCGTTGTGGGGCGGCCTGCCCACCGCCGCAGCGAACCAGCATTAACGCTTTGCTAACCATATACTGGGCAAAATTTGCCGAGTGATCTTGAGTGTCGTCAGCCGCGTAAAACGGGGGAGCGCCCGTGGACGCCAGTGCGGTGCCTCAGTTTCGAGCCGGCGGCCCTTCGGCCGCCGCGCAGGCGTTAGGCACCCGCGAGCGACACATGCGGGGGAAAGCGGCGATAATGTCGGATACGACTGCGGGCCAGGCGACGGGAAACGGCATTCCCAGCCTGAGCGAGATCGGCAAGATCCTCAGGCGCGGCGATCTGGCGCTGGCGTTCGGCGTGTTGACCATTCTGGTCGTGCTGATCCTGCCGCTGCCCTCGATGGTGCTGGATCTGTTCCTGGCGATCTCCATCACCCTGTCGATCCTGATCCTGATGACGGCGCTGTTCATCCAGGCGCCGCTGGAATTCTCCTCGTTTCCCACCATCCTGCTAATTTCGACCATGATGCGGCTGTCGCTGAACATGGCCTCGACCCGGCTGATCCTGTCGAAGGGCCACGAAGGCGGCGCCGCCGCCGGCCACGTCATCGAGGCCTTCGGCAATTTCGTGATGGGTGGCAATTTCGTCATCGGCATCATCGTCTTCGCGATCCTGGTGATCGTCAATTTCGTGGTCATCACCAAGGGTTCGGGGCGCATCGCCGAAGTCGCCGCGCGCTTTCACCTCGACGCCATGCCCGGCAAGCAGATGGCGATCGACGCCGATCTGGGCGCCGGCCTGATCGACGAAGCCGCCGCCAAGAAGCGCCGCAAGGAGCTCGAGGACGAAAGCGGCTTCTTCGGCGCGATGGACGGCGCCTCGAAATTCGTTCGCGGTGACGCGATCGCCGGCTTGCTGGTGGTGTTCATCAACGTGATCGGCGGCATCATCATCGGCGTCGCCCAGCAGGGATTGTCGTTCAGCGAGGCGGCACGGTCCTATACCTTGCTGACCGTCGGCGACGGCCTGGTCACCCAGGTGCCGGCGCTGATCGTGTCGACCGCGGCCGGCCTGCTGGTCTCCAAGGCCGGCGTCAGCGGCGCGGCCGACAAGGCGCTGATGAAGCAATTGTCCGGCTATCCGCAGGCGCTCGGCATGTCAGCCGGCGTGATGCTGGTGCTGGCGCTATTGCCGGGCATTCCGATGCTCCCATTCCTGATCATGGGCGGCGGCGCCGCCGCCTTGGCGATCTCGGCGCGCAAGCGCAACGGGATTGCTGCCGTGGCCGAGGCCAAAACCGCCGCTACGCCGGATGCCGCCGCCGCCGCCGCGGACGCCGAGGAGCCGATCTCGGCATCGCTCAAGATCGACGATCTGAAGATCGAACTCGGCTATGCGCTGCTGCCGCTGGTCAACGGCCCGGACGGCACCGATCGCCTGACCGAACAGATCAAGGCGCTACGCCGTTCGCTCGCCGTCGAGATGGGCTTCGTGATGCCGGCGGTGCGGATCCTCGACAATGTGCAGCTCGAGGCCAACACCTACATCATCAAGATCAAGGAGGTCGACGCCGGCCAGGGGCGGATCTGGCCGAGTCAGTTCATGGTCATGGACCCCGGCGGCAATCAGGTCTCGGTGCCGGGCATTCACACCATCGAGCCAACCTTCGGCCTGCCGGCGACCTGGGTCGACGCCAGCCTGAAGGAAGAAGCGACAATGAAGGGCTACACCGTCGTCGACGCCGCCACGGTACTGTCGACGCATCTGACCGAACTTCTGAAGAACAACATGTCGGACCTGCTGTCCTATGGCGAAACCCAAAAGCTGCTGAAGGACCTGCCGAAGGAACAGGGCGAGCTGGTCAAGGACATCGTGCCGGCGCAGATCACCGTCTCGGGCATCCAGCGCGTGCTGCAATTGCTGCTCGCCGAACGGATCTCGATCCGCGATCTGTCGACCATTCTGGAGGGCGTCGCCGACGCGCTCGCGATCTCGCGCAACCCGTCGACCATCGTCGAACACGTCCGCGCTCGCCTCGCCCGCCAGATCTGCGCGCAGAACACCTCCTACAACGGCTACCTGCCGCTGATCGCGCTGTCGGCAAAATGGGAGCAGGCCTTCGCCGAATCCATCATCGGCCAGGGCGAAGACCGCAGCCTGGCGATGCAACCGTCGAAACTGTCTGAATTCATGACCACGGTGCGCGACAAGTTCGAGCAGGCCGCCCGCGAAGGCGAGGCGCCGGTGCTGGTGACATCGGCCTCGATCCGGCCATTCGTGCGTTCGCTGGTCGAGCGGTTCAGAGCGCAGACCACGGTGCTGTCGCAGGCGGAAATCCATCCGCGGGCCCGGCTCAAGACGGTGGGCAGCGTCTAAATACCGCGTCCCATCTGAGACTATTCGGTCACAGCCAAGCCCTTTGTGCAAACGGATGCCGCCGAGGCGCCATTGCGGGAGTTCGTCATGCCACTCATTAAGAGATTGACAAATAACGATAATTCTCCTGAACCCAGGCTGCGCGGCGAGGTTGGATCGCGGCCATTCAAGAGTTTTCACCGGCTTGTGATCGCATCTTCGGAACTGAAAGCCGGCTTCCTACGTTTGACTGCAAGCTAATTTGAACCTGCGTCTGGATTGCAGCTACTCATTCGCGAAGCCGGAAACACGTCAGGAGGCTTGTCATGAACCATTCGATTTACAGCGCGGATCGGACGACTCACCTCAAAATCGTTGTGGTCGCCCTCGTGGCTGGCATCACCGTGGCGGGCGTTGGCATTTCGGCGCGGATGAATGCTCCTGACGGCTACAGCCAGACCGCGCGCGTGATCAAGGCCGGCAAGCCAGTGATGGTTACCAGCTCGGGCGCGACACTGGTCCGCTGATTTTTCGAATTCACGAGGCGAGACAGTCTTCAGCCCCGGCTGTTTCTTCGTGAGTATACGGTCGCCTTCACTGCCCCGGTGACCCGACCATGAAAAACGCCCGCTCCCCACGGGCGTTTTTCTTTTGGGTGGTTTTCTTTTGAACACGACGGCTCGAGGCTCAAGAGGCTCATGGCCCCAACGCGGCACCTGGCTCACCGCGGCGCGGTCGGCACGTTCTCGATCAGCTTTCCGGTATACACGATCGGGCCGGTCGCGACGCCGGTGGGCGATCCACCTTCCGGTTCGATCGTCACCGCGTAGGTCGCCTGATTGACGATCGCAGAGTCATAAGCGGACAATTCCGGCCGAGTAACAAACTCCTTGCTGCCGATCACGCCCAGCGATCGCGGCTTTTGCAGCTTGTCAGATACCAGCCACAATTCGTAGCTCCTGCCCGGCTCCGGCGGCGCCGCCACCCTGCGTACCGTGAAATTCCTGGTCGCGGCGTCGACCGTGAGGATAAAGGCCGGCGAACTTCCGTCCTTTTGCAGCACGGCGACAAATTGCGCCGGCGTCGCGGCAGGCGGTGCTTGCACTTCCACGGTCCGGGTGCGCACCGCTGGACGCAGCGGGTCGGGCAGCAAATCGGGCTGATAGAGCTGAACCCCAATGATCGCCAGCAGCGACGCCGCCACCGCCATCGATAACCCGGCCACCCGCTTCCAGACATAGGTCTGCTTTGCAAACCTCACCACCCGCATCGATTCCGGACTGAGGCCGGGCTCGGCGACGGGCGCCGCCTCGTTCGGCGATGAAGCGGGCGGCATCGACGGCGACGCGGCAGCCGCGGTCGCAGCGATCGGCGCCTCGGACATGCCGATCGCGGCCTTGATCCGATCCCACACTTCAGCGCGCGGCTCGACCGATCCGACCATCTGATTCAGCGGAGCGAGCTTGAGTTTCCAAGCCTCAACCACCGCCGCGAAATCTGCATCGGCGGATATCAGCGCCTCGACCTGCGCCCGCTCCTCGGCATCGAGCGTGCCGAGTGCGTATTCCGCGGCGAGCGCGGTATGGTCTTCGCTGTCGGCCATCATACCAATCCCAAACACTCCCGGATGTCCAACAGGCTGCGGCGCAACCATGTCTTGACCGTATTGACGGGCGTATCGAATTTCGCCGCGAGCTGTTCGCGGCTCCAGCCATTGTAGTAAGCAAGCAGGACGAGTTTCTGCCGGTCCGGCTGCAAATGCCCGACGCATTCAAGCAGGCGCTTCAACTCTTCCGTCATTTCCCGACGAGCCAATGGATCGGGCGTGTCGGCCGCGACATCCATCGCGGACGGCTCCTCCTCGATCGACACTTCGCCGCGCTTGCGCACCACGTCGATCGCCCGATTGCGCGCGATCGACGTCATCCAGGTAATTGGCGAGGCTAGGCCGGGATTGAATTGTCCGGCGTTGTTCCAGATCTTGACGTAGGCTTCCTGGATGACCTCCTCCGCGAGATCCTGTCGCCGCAAGATACGCAGCACCACTCCGAAAAGTTTCGCGCGCGTGGCGACATACAATCGCTCGAACGCGGCCTGATCGCCCTTCGCAACGGCGGCAATCAGCCAGACCAACTCAGCCGGCGTCAGCATTCGACGTCCCCAAACTAGGCGATGCCCCACCGCCACTCTATCCAGGCCCTGCGGCCGCATGTGATCCGTAGCATATCCTGCGCGCGGACAATCCACCATGTTGCGGGCAGAGGTTGTTGATACTGATCATGAAAAACCCGGGCCAATCGAGCCCGGGTTGTAATGTTTGAACTTTCGGATGAGGCGAGATCGCGGACCCACCTGTCGTCGGTCAGGCGACGACCCCGATCCGAGCGCGCATCAGGCCGATGCTGTCGAGATCGGCCTGCTCGCGGGCGCTTTCCTCGGCGCGCTCGCGCGCCTGATCGCGTTCGTCAAGCAGCTCGACCTTCTTCAGCTCGTCGAAGGCCTCGGAAAGCAACGACCTGGCATCCTCGAGCTGGATGCGCAGTTCATCGGCCGAGCGGGTCAGGTTCTCGCGGCGCTGAATCGCCGCCTTGGCATAGGTCGGATAGGCAAAATGCGTGGGATCGTTGATGCCCGCGCGTTCCTGCTCGATCTGGATCTCGCGTTCCAGATCGACCGACATCCGCTGAAAATCCGCGATCATGCCTTCGATCTGCGCGACACGTCGGCGCTTTTCGTCGACCTGGAACTTCTTCAGCCGGATCAACGTTTCACGTGACTTCATCGACTCGTACTCCCCAGAAGTCCCAAATCAACGCGGGACAATACCGGCCTCCCGAAAGGGTCCAGCCGGCCAACCGACTCATGTGACAAGGATAATGGCCGGACAAAGTTAGCTTTCCGTTTCTAAACTGCCGAGGATTTGCTCGAGCTGTGCATAGCCGGCCTGCAAGGCGGTAGCCTCGTCCTTGCCCTGTCGCAGAAAATTCTGCAGCGGTTCATGCAACCGGATGGACTCGTCGACCTCGGCGCTGGAACCGGGACGGTAGGCACCCAGCCGGATCAGTTCTTCCATGTCCGCATAGGTGCCCATGATCTGCCGCGCTCGCCTGATGGTCGGCAGATAGGCGGGATCGCACGCCTTCGGCATCGTCCGGGACACCGATTTCAACACATTGATTGCAGGATAGCGCCCGCGTTCGGCGATCGCGCGCTCCATCACGATGTGGCCGTCGAGGATGCCGCGAACCGCGTCGGCCACCGGCTCATTGTGGTCATCGCCGTCGACCAGCACCGTGAAGATTCCGGTGATGGTCCCCTCGCCCAGCCCCGGCCCGGCGCGCTCCAGCAGTTTCGGCAACTCGGTGAACACCGTCGGCGTGTAGCCCTTGGCAGTGGGCGGCTCGCCGGCCGACAGACCGATCTCGCGCTGGGCCATGGCGAAACGCGTCACCGAATCCATCATGCACATGACGTCCTTGCCTTCGTCGCGAAAATATTCGGAGATCGCCAGCGTCAGATAGGCCGCCTGTCGCCGCATCAGCGCCGGCTCGTCGGAGGTCGCCACCACCACGACCGAGCGCGCCATGCCTTCCTCGCCGAGATCGTCCTGCAGGAACTCCTGGACCTCGCGGCCGCGCTCGCCGACCAAGCCGATCACCGAGACGTCGGCATCGACATTACGCGCTAGCATCGATAGCAGCACCGATTTGCCGACGCCGGACCCGGCGAAAATGCCCATCCGCTGCCCCTTGCAGCAGGTCAGAAACGTATTGAGCGCGCGCACGCCGAGATCAAGCGGCACGCCGACCCGCTTGCGCGAATGCGCCGGCGGCGGCGAATTGCGAAACGACATCGGCGAGGCCCCCTGGGTCAGCGGCCCCTTGCCGTCGATCGGCTCCCCCATCGCGTTGAGCACCCGGCCGAGCCATGATGGCGACGGCCGCACCTGCGCCGCCGCATTGGCGATCACCGCGCGACAGCCGCGCCGAACGCCATCAAGGCCGGCGAACGGCATCACCACCGCATTGTTGCCGGTGAAGCCGATCACCTCGCAGGGAATGACACGATCGCCGCCGGTCTCGACCACGATCCGCGCGCCGACCGACATCGCATGGATCGGCCCGGCGATTTCCACCATCAGACCGCGGACGCCGACGACCCGGCCGTAAATGTTGACGCCGTCGATGTCGCCAATCTGCTCCGCCAGCGCTTTCATGGTGAAACCCTTAAGTTTCCTCGTTGTGTCGAGCGGGTCTTAACTTCGTGTTTACCCGCATCGTTAATCATTACGTCACTGTCTTTGGTGGCTGAAAGCGTTCGCCCATCAGAACGAAGGTGCGAATCGTGAGAGTCGGTTAGGCCCGCCTCTTAATGTGGAACCTGAACGAATAAGGTGGCAAAAAACTGCTTCGACGCAATATCTTAGGTCGATTCGTGGAAAAAAGCACGGATAGAGCTTGCGGACGTGAATCAGGTTTTGTTAACCATATGAGGTCAGGATCCGAATCAGTTGTTCAGAGGCGTTTCCAGTGCCGCCGGTAGTGCGGACGCCTGACGCCCGGAGCGGCGACTATTAGGGGACTGGCATGCGCGTTTTGCTGATAGAAGATGATAGCGCCACCGCGCAGTCGATCGAGTTGATGCTCAAATCCGAGAGTTTCAATGTCTACACGACCGACCTCGGGGAAGAGGGCGTCGATCTCGGTAAACTCTACGATTACGACATCATTCTGCTCGATCTGAACCTGCCGGACATGTCCGGCTACGACGTTCTCAAGCAGTTGCGTGTCTCGAAGATCAAGACCCCAATTCTGATCCTCTCCGGCCTCGCCGGCATCGAGGACAAGGTCAAAGGTCTCGGCGTCGGCGCCGACGACTACATGACCAAGCCATTCCACAAGGACGAGCTGGTCGCCCGCATTCATGCGATCGTGCGCCGCTCCAAGGGCCACGCCCAATCGGTCATCCAGACCGGCGATCTGGTGGTCAATCTCGACACCAAGACCGTCGAGGTCGGCGGCCAGCGCGTGCATCTGACCGGCAAGGAATATCAGATGCTGGAGCTGCTCTCGCTGCGCAAGGGCACGACGCTCACCAAGGAAATGTTCCTCAACCATCTTTACGGCGGCATGGACGAGCCCGAGCTGAAGATCATCGACGTCTTCATCTGCAAGCTGCGCAAGAAGCTCGCCAACGCCTCCGACGGCCGCAACTTCATCGAAACGGTGTGGGGCCGCGGCTACGTGCTGCGCGAGCCGCACGAAGAAGAAGTCCGCATCCCGGCCTGACGAATTTCGTCCAGACAAGTTCCATGGAGAGCCTGCCCGGCTCTCGCCTCCAAACTCCAACCCCGCCGGCAACGGCGGGGTTTTTGTTGTGAAGTGCGATGGCGTTGGTGATCGTCGCCTGTGGTGGCGATCGCAGGCCCGCTCAGCCCGCGCGCGCGGCGAGCTGCAGCGCCGGCCGCATCACCGGCACCAGCGCCGGGGCGCGCACCAGGTTCGGCCGATAGATCCCGCGCCGCGAGGCGTGCGGCTTGAACGCGTCGGTCAGTCCGACCACGGTTTCGGCGGCGCCGAGCGCCAGATAGCCGTCGCTTTCTAGCCGTTGCGCCAGCCTGTTGAAGATCGCGCTCTTGGTCCGCTGATCGAAATAGATCAGCACGTTGCGGCAGAAGATCAGGTCGAAGGTGCCGAGCTGGGAAAAATCCTGCAGCAGATTGAGCTGGCGGTGCTGCACCATGGCGCGGAGCTCCGGGCTGATCTCCCAGATATCACCGACCTGCTTGAAATATTTCATCAACAGATTGATCGGCAGGCCGCGCTGCACCTCGAACTGGCTGAACAGGCCGGATTTGGACTTCTCCAGCACCGCCTGCGACAGGTCGGTGGCGACGATCTCGACCCGCCATCCGTTCAGCGCGGCGCCTGCTTCCTTCAGGCACATCGCGATCGAATACGGTTCCTGCCCGGTCGAGGACGCCGCGCACCAGATCCGCAACGACCGCCGCGCCGCGCGGGCCTCCAGCAGCGCCGGCAGCATCTCTTCGGTCAGATGATCGAATGGCAGCTTATCGCGGAAGAAGAAGGTTTCATTGGTGGTCATCGCCTCGACCACATCCGCGATGATCGCCTCGGCGTTGCCCTTCAATTTCTGCACCAGCTCGGGCAGCCCGGCGAGGCCAAGGCGGCGTGCCAGCGGCAGCAGCCGGCTTTCGACGAGATATTGCTTGTCGACCGACAGATCGAGACCGGAGCGCTCCTTCAGCAGTTTGCGCAAATAGTCGTAATCGAGAGGCATCATGTGCGATCCCCCGAAAACACCCGGACAAGCTTCGCCCCGATCTGATTCAGCGGCAGGATCGCCGCACAGATGCCGGCATTGGCGGCGGCGCCGGGCATGCCCCAGACCACGCTCGAGGCCTCATCCTGGGCAATGACACTTCCACCGGCGGCGACGATGTCCTTGCCGCCACGCATGCCGTCGGAGCCCATGCCGGTCAGCAACACGGCCAGGATCGCGCCCTGCCAGTAATCGATCGCCGACATGAACAAGGGATCGACCGCGGGTTTGCAGAAATTCACCGGCGGCCCGTTGTCGAGGGCGATCACCGCATTGGCGCCCTGACGGGCGACGCGCATATGGCATCCGCCGGGCGCCAGATAGATCTGGCCGGCCTTGATGACCTCGCCTTCGACGCCCTCATGCGCCGGCCGCTTGCTGGTTCGCGCCAGGTGCTCGGCGAGAATCGTCGTGAAGGTCGGCGGCATGTGCTGGGTGATCAGCACCGGGACCCGATCGATCAGACTGCCGAGCTCGGCGACCAGCGTCATCAGCGCCTGCGGCCCGCCGGTCGACGAGCCGATCAGCAGCACGCGGGGCGCGATCGCACCGAATGACCGGCGCACCAGCGGAGCCGAGGCGACCGGGTGCGGCACGACCGGGCTGGTGTCGCGGACCCGGGCAGCGACCGCCGTCGCGGTGGTTGCGGCCGAGACCTTGCGGCGGACCCTCACGCCGAGGCTGCGGATCTTCTGCAGCAGGTCATGTTTGAAGATGTCGGCGGCGGCGGGCTCGCGGGTGCTTTCCGGCTTCGGAATGTAGTCGGCAGCGCCGAGTGACAACGCCTTGAAGCTGATCTCCGCATTGCGGCGGGTCAGGGTCGAGGCCATGATCACGATCAGATCGCGCTTCTTGGCCAACAGCTGCGGCAGCGCGGCGATGCCGTCGAGCTCCGGCATCTCGATATCGAGCACCGCGACGTCCGGCTTGATGCGTTCGACCTGGTTCACCGCGTCCAGCCCGGTCCGCAGCGACGCCGCCACCACCATGTCCGGCTCGGCTTCGATCCAGCGCGAAATCAGCCCGCGAATCACCACCGAGTCATCGACGACCATGACCCGCAATGGCTCGAACTGCGTCGGACTAACCGTCGATTCACGGGCCAAAGCTATACTCATGATACACCAACGCAACAGCAAGTCATGACCGCGCTACGCGTCGAACGACGCGAAGGCGGTTGCGGATTCCGGATCGATGCAGGGATCAGATCAGGCCGACTTCTTGGAACTTCGCCGTGACGATGTCCTTGTCGAACGGCTTCATGATATATTCGTTGGCACCGGCGTGCAGCGCGCGCGCGATGTGGGCGACGTCGTTCTCGGTGGTGCAGAACACCACCTTGGGCTGATCGCCGCCGGGCATCCGACGCAGATTGCGCAGGAATTCATAGCCGTCCATCACCGGCATGTTCCAGTCCAGCAACACGGCGTCGGGCAATCCGCGCTTGCAGACCTCCAGCGCCTTTTCGCCGTCCTCGGCTTCGACGATCTCGAAATCCAGACCTTCCAAAATCCGCCGAGCGACTTTTCGGATGACGCTTGAATCGTCAACGACCAGACATGTCTTCATATTCCGCCCCTATTGGGTTTGTACGCGCCCGCATGGACGCGTGCAGTTCGATCGCCATGACCACAATGACGCATCACGCCGCCAATCTCGCGGTTCCGATGTCGAGGACGCGATCAACGTCGAGCACGACCATGAGCTGTCCGTCGAGGCGGTGGACGCCGTCGGACATGTTGGCCATGCGCGGATCGAGATTGACCGGATTGACCTCGCGGCCGGAGTCGGGGAGCGTCAGCACCTCGCCGATCGCGTCGATCAACAGGCCGTAGGATTCACCGCGCAGATCGACGCCCATCGCCATCGGCGGCTTGCCGTCGGTCGCTTTCGGCAGTCCCAATCGGGTCCGCATGTCGATCGCGGTGACGATCCGGCCGCGCAGGTTGAGCACGCCCGCGACGTCATCCGGCGCCAGCGGCACCCGCGTCAGCCGCTCGGGCATGAACACGTCCTGCACACGGCTGATCGGCAACCCAAACAATTGTCCGCCGATCATCGCGGTGGCGTATTGGGTGGAGCCGCCGCCGACATTGTCGATGATGTTGATCATGGTTGCGTCTTTCATGCCGCCTGCTCCAGCTCGGAGGCCATTGCCTGTTGGGCCGTCTGTTCCTTCAGCGCCGCAATCAGCCCAGGGCGATCGAATTTGGCAACGTAGTCATGGAAGCCTGCCTGGCGGCCGCGCTCGATCGCCGCCGGGCTGACGAGCGACGAGATCGCGATGATCGGCGTCGTCGCCAACTTGGTGTCGGCCCGGATCGCCTCGGCGAACTCGAAACCGTTCATCTCCGGCATCTCGATGTCGGTCAGAACAACGTCGTAGCGGCCTCCGCTGCGCAGCAAGCCCAGCCCCTCGACCGCGCTGGTCGCCAGCCGCACCTTGTAGCCGGCCGCCTTCAGCACCGGGCCCAACATGTTGCGGAAGAACGCCGAGTCGTCGACCAACAGGATCGACTGCGCGGTGGTCGACTGCTTCATTTCCTTGCGGCTGAACCAATCGGCGAATGCCATCGGCAGGAAGTGACCGACGTCGATCACTTCGGTCGCGAGCGCCTTGATCACCGCCGACCCCAGCACACCCTCGCGGCTCGAACCAACCTGAATGGTGAGATGCTCCTCGACGATATCGACGATCTCGTCGACCGCCAGGCCCATGGTGCGATCGTCGTCGGCGAACACCAGGATCGGCTGCACCCCCGAGGTCGCGACGCTGACGCCATCCATCAGCACCAGCGGCATCAGCTGATCGCGATATTGCACCATGTGGCGACCGTTGGAGAACTCGATCTTATCGGACGCGATCTCCTCAAGGCGCGTCACCAGCGACAGCGGCACCGCCTTGGGCTGCGGCGATCCGGCGCGGAACACCAGAAGCGACGTCAGCTGCTCCACATTGCCGCCGCGCGCCGCCGCGTTCTGCTCGGACATGTCGTGCTGGGCCGCGACCGAGGTGCCGAGCGCCTGCGCGATGCCGTTCGGATCGACGATCATGATCACCGCGCCGTCACCCAGAATGGTGTTGCCGGAGAACATCCCGATATGGCGTAGCTTCGTCGACATCGGCTTGACGACGATTTCCTCGGTGTGGAATACGCCGTCGACCACGATGCCGAAGGTCTGGCTGCCGACCTGGGTCACCACGATGAAGCCGTTCTCCGGGTCGGACAGCGCAGCGCCGTCGTCGATTTCCAACAGCTTCTTCAGGTGCATCAACGGCAGCAGCTTGTCGCGCAGCCGCAGCACCGGCGTATCCTTGATGCGCTCGATGCGATGTTCCGAATTGGCCCGCGCCCGCACCAGCTCGACCACCGCGAGCTGCGGAATCGCAAACCGGTCACCGCCGGCCTCCACGATCAGCGCCGACACGATCGCCAGCGTCAGCGGAATTTTGATAGTGACGCTGGAGCCCTCGCCCGCCACCGACTTGATCTCGATGGTGCCACCGATCTGGTCGATGTTGGTGCGCACCACATCCATGCCGACGCCGCGGCCCGACACGCTGGTCACCGCCGCTGCGGTCGAGAAGCCGGGCGCGAAGATGAATTTGTGGATCTGCGCTTCCGTCATCTTTTCGATGTCGGCTTCCGAAGCCAGGCCATTGGCCACCGCCTTGGCCTTGATCCGGTCGGTGTCGAGCCCGCGGCCGTTATCGGCGATGCAGATGATGATGTGGCCGCCTTCGTGATAGGCCGACAGCCGGATCGTGCCCTGCTCCGGCTTGCCGGAGGCGGCGCGCTCGGCGGGGGTCTCCAGGCCGTGATCGGCGGAGTTGCGCACCATATGGGTCAGCGGATCCTTGATCAGATCCAGCACCTGACGATCTAGCTCGGTGTCGGCGCCGTGCATCTCCAGTTCGATATGCTTGCCAAGTTCGCCAGCCAGATCGCGCACGATCCGCGGCAATTTCTGCCAGGCATTGCCGATCGGCTGCATCCGCGTCTTCATCACGCCGTCCTGCAGCTCGGCCGTCACCGTCGAGAGCCGCTGCAACGGCACCTTGAACTCGGTATCCTCGTGGCGACGGCTGATTTCCAGAAGCTGATTGCGGGTCAGAACCAGCTCCGACACCATCGTCATCAGATGCTCGAGCGTGTCGACATTGACGCGGATCGACTGGTTGGCGACCCGGTCGCCTTCCGGCGTCTCGATTTCGACGGCCGTCTTTTTCGCCGCGGGCTTCACCAGCTTGACGGCGGCTTTGGGCTCGGCCGCGATCGGCGCTGTCGCCGCTTCGGCCTCGGCAACCGGCGCGGTCGCCGGGGCGATCGGGGGAGTTACGACTTCCGTCGCGGTCTCCTGGAACGCCCGCTCCAGCTCATCCAGCGATACTTCGCCAGGACGCAATTCCCGTTCTAAAATCTGCGGCACCGCATGGGGGTCGGCAACCGCCGCCGTCACAGCATCCGGCTTTGCTTCGGGTTCAGGTTCGAGCTCAGCTACAGCTTCAGTGTGCGTCATCGCCGCCATGCCGCGTTCCACCAGCAGCTGCAACTCGTCGATCAGATCGGCGTCGACCCCTTCAGGTTCCGTCTCCGTGGCTTCCAGGCCACCCAGGATTTCCTTGATCCGGTCGATCGTGGCCAGGATCGAGCTCACCGCCTCACCGGTCACCGGCATGCCGTCCCGGAACTTGCCCATCAGCGTTTCCGCCGCATGAGCCAGCGCTTCGAGGCGTGGCAGACCCAGGAATCCGCACGTTCCCTTGATGGTGTGAACAAGCCGGAAAATATTGTCCAAGATCTTTGCGTTGTTCGGATCCTGCTCAAACCGGACCAGTTGATTGTCAACCGTGTCCAAGCTCTCATTCGTCTCAGTCAGAAATTCCCGCAAGAGATCGTCCATGACACACGCCTTCGATCGCAGTGACGCGTGAAACTCGTCACGCTCAAAACATTGCGGTCACTGTGTGCGGAAAGCGTTTAATATTGGTTGAGTATTTCGGTCGAGCCGCATCCGATCAGACAATAGAGATCGGTTTCTCCCTTAACAGGGAGAATTAACGCACGGTTAACCATGATCCGGTGGGTCAGGACGCGCTGACGACGACGGTCTCGCCTTCGGGAGCAAGTACTACGTTCAACCCGCAGGACTGCGCCAGCAGCTTGGTGTAGTAGGGCTGAACCGCATGGGATTCCACCGCCCCGTTGTGGCCGGGGCTCAGCAGATCGATGATGTTCTGCGGCGCGCGTGCGTTCAACCCGGACGCGGTGACCCGGAAGCCAATCGCCTCGCCCTCGCCAACGGAATCGACCGTCAGCAGGCCGCCGCGCGGAATCGTCTGCTGCGCGATCACCATCATATTGAGCAGCAGCTTGACCCGGTTCTTGGGCAGCAGGATGCGCGGCAAATTCCAGGTGATCTTGGTCTTTTCGTCCTCGAGATGGCCGCGCGCCATGTTCTGTGCATCGCCGAGGTCGATCTGCGCGCCGGCCGAGCCCGCCGCGCCGAACGCAAGCCGGCAGAATTGCAACCGAGCCGACGCCGTCTTGGCGCTCTTTCGAATCAGATCGAGGGCAAATTCACGATCTTCCTGCTTCGGACTGTCATCGAGCACCTCAAGTCCATTGACGATTGCGCCAACCGGACTGATGAGATCATGACAAACCCGCGAACACAAAAGCGCGGCAAGCTCGAGCGCGTCGGGCGCAGGAACCTGAGCGGGGGTTTGGGCGGGAGAGGCAATGTCAGACATTCATATGTTCCTCGAAAGCCGCTCGGCTCGGGCGGGACGAATCAGCCATGCTCGTTGGCTTGATACACTGCGAGCGGTTGTGCTGCCAACACATCGGCTACCGGTCGGGGCATCTTAGGGAAGACAACGTTCATGAATAAGGCGAATTTGCCCGGACCACAGATCGGTCGCGACCAAGCGGCGGCGTTGATGGACCCGCTCACGGAGCTGGTGCTGCGCGCTGGCGCTGCCACGCTCAAAGTCGACCGCAACGCGATGGCGGTCGAGGGCAAGCCCGACGGCTCACCGGTCACCGAGGCGGATCTGCTGTCCGACCGGATCATCGCCGAGGGGCTGGCGCGTCTGATGCCGGGCGTTCCGGCGCTGTCCGAGGAACGCGCCGCGCTCGGCCGGCCCGGCTCGGGCAGCTTTTTTCTGATCGACCCGCTGGACGGCACCAAGGAGTTCGTCGCCGGCCGCAACGAGTTCACCGTCAATCTGGCGCTGGTCACCGATGGCAAGCCGCTGCTTGGCATCGTCGGCGCGCCCGCTTTGGGCCTGGCCTGGCGCGGGCTGGTGGGCAATGGTGCCGAGCGGCTAACCATCCACGCCGACGGCGCGACCTATGCGACGGAGCCGGTCCATGTCAGGCCGCTTCCCGCCGCCGGCCATGACTGGATCGTTGCCATCAGCCGGTTGCATCTCGACGACCGAACCATCGCCTTTATCGACGGCAGGCCGGGCGCGGTACGACAGATGATGGGTTCCGCGTTGAAATTCTGCCGGGTCGCGGAAGGCCGGGCGGATATCTACCCCCGTCTGGCGCCGACCTGCGAATGGGATATCGCCGCCGGGCACGCTATTGTCACCGCGGCCGGCGGCCGGGTGACCGACAGCAAGGGCGCCGCGCTGCGCTTCGACGAGCCGGGCGAGAAATTCATTGTGCCGGAATTTGTCGCCTGGGGCGATCCGAATGCGGTGCCCTGACCGCTATTCCGCCAGCGTCGAGAGCAACAGCGGCCATTGCCGGGCCGCCGCGCGCAGATACCGCTCCGGGTCCGCCGCGAAGGCATCGCGGCTTTGCTCGCGCCCGAACAGATAGAGCCGCTGGCCGACCACCAGCCAGACCAGCGCATTGCCCGCAACGGTCACGCCGCGGGCCACATCGACCGGGTCATAGCCGCCGAATTGCGGGGCGTAAATGTCGGGACGGGCAAGAAAAAAGGCGCGATTGTCGGCATTGCGGAAGCGCCACACCGCGCCGCGCGCCGAAGCTTCAAATTGGCCGTCGCCCATTGTGGCTTCGTGATCGGTAAAATAAGCTACCGGGTCGAAGCCGCCGATCGCCAGCCCGGTATGGCGATTGACCACCACCCGTTCGGTGGTCGCAGCCTGCGCCACCATCGCCGGAGCCGTGGCCGCCAGCAACCAGATCAGGGCCATTGTTGGGCGCCAGCCTTTTCTTTCCTGCCGTTGTGCCGTCATAGTTGATGCCGATAACGCTCGAGTCGAGGGACGATCGACGCAGCGTAACGGATGCCGGTCAGCATCCGGTTAAAGCCGGCGCGACCATTTCAATACCCAGGGGTACATTTCATGAGCTTCGCTTTACGCCTCGCAGCGCGGACGCTCGCCGCGGTGGCCTTGATCGCGCCTGCAGCAGCGCAGCAAGGCCAGCCGCCCTATCAGCCGCAATCGCAATATCAGCCTCAACCGCAATACCAACCGCCATACCAGCCGCAGCAGCAGCCCTATCGGCCTCGGCAGCAGCCTGCGCCGGTGCGCACGGCGCAGAGCCAGGGCACCTATCGGCCAGACGAATTGACCAATGCCGGCCACCGCTTCTTCGGCAATGTCTCCAGGGGGCTCGCCTCGGTGATCGAGCGCGCGGTCAGCCAATGGGGCCTGCCGAACGGATATATCCTGGGCGAGGAAGGCTCGGGCGCCTTTGTCGCCGGGCTGCGCTACGGCGAAGGCACGCTCTACACCAAGAATGCCGGCGATCTGCGGGTGTATTGGCAGGGCCCGTCGGTCGGCTTCGACTGGGGCGGCGACGGTGCCAGGAGCATGACGTTGGTGTATAATCTGCCGTCGACCAACGCGATCTATCAGCGCTTCGCCGGCATCGAAGGCTCCGCCTATATCGTCGGCGGCTTCGGCATGACCGCGCTGACCGCGAACAATATCGTGCTGGTGCCGATCCGCTCCGGCATCGGGCTGCGGCTGGGCGCCAATATCGGCTATCTGAAATACACCCCGAAGGCGACCTGGAACCCGTTCTGACCGGCCCCGGCCGGGCGCCGGGACTGGTTACGGATTCACGTTAACGCAGCATTGCGCTGGCATTGGCCTTGCGCCTCATGGCATGGTCCGCGGCGGGTTTTGGGCGATGCGAGTGCATTGGCCGCGACAGACCGCTTTGAAACCGTGACTGCGCCGACGCAATCCGCCACGCCGGCTTTGGCGTTGCGGAGCGGGCACGACCATTCCGCGTAGAGGAGACATCCATGATCGAACCGATCATGTATCTGGCGATCGGTTTTCTGATCTCGATGCTGTGCTGGCTGATGGTCGTGCCGTTGGTCCATAACCGCGCGGTGCGGCTGACCACCAAGCGACTGGAAGCCGCCACGCCGCTGTCGATGGCCGAGATCCAGGCCGACAAGGACCAGCTGCGCGCCGAATTCGCGATGTCGGCGCGGCGGCTGGAGATGAGCGTCGACAAGCTCAAGAACAAGACCACCAGCCAATTCGCCGAACTCGGCAAGAAAAGCGACGCGATCAACCGCCTCAAGCTCGAGCTCGAGGAGAAGAACGCCGCGATCCTCACGCTCGAAGCCCGCGAGACCGCCGTCAAGGACCAGCTGCGCGCCACCGAGGAGGAATTCGCCGCCAAGACCCAGGCGCTGCGCGGCGCCGAAGCCGCCTTGACCGAGAAACAGGCCGAGCTGGCACGAATCAACTCCGAATTGAATGACCGCTCGATGATGGCGGACAGCCGCCAGGTCGAATTGATCGCGGTGCGGACCCAGATCGATGCGCTGAAAAGCCGCGTCGACGACGCCGAGCAGGAATTCGCCGCCACCCAGGCGCGGCTGGAGCAGCAGCGCGACGAATCCGAAGCCGCCACCCGCGAACTGGATCAGGCGCGCGACCGCGTGCAAAGCCTCAGCCAGCGCGTCAACGATCTCGACCGCCAGCTGATCGCCCAGGTCAAGGAAGCCGAGATGCTTGGCGGCCGCGTCAGCGAGCTCGAGGCTCAGCTTGCCGCCCAGGCCAAATTGCTGGTCGAGCGCGACGTCGAGAACAAGCAATTGCGCGACGACGCCGCCAAGAAGGGCGGCAATACGTCCGAACTGGCCCGGTTGCGCAGCGAGAAGGCCGCGCTCGAGGAGCAGTTGCGCGTCGCCCTCGCCGAGCGCGCCCAGACCCAGCGCGAACTCAACGCCATCCAGCAACAGGCCGAAACCAGCTGGGCCACCGAGCGGATGGAGAACGCGCTGCTGCGCGAGCGGATCAACGACATCGCCGCCGAGGTTGCCAAGCTGGCGATCACGCTGGAAGGCCCGGATTCGCCGATCGAGGCGATCCTGGCGGCGGAACCGGCCCGAACCAGCCGCCCCAATGGCGCCGAGCCGGTCAATGGCGTCGAGCCCGCCCAGGGCACGCTGGCGCAACGGATCCGGGCGCTGCAGTCGCATGCCTCCCGCGCCAGCCAGATCGGCTGAATAACGGCCCTCGGACTGCAGAGCGCTTGACACCCCCGCCCTGCACTCCGTAAATCCCGCCACGAGATCGTTGGGGACCGGCCGTTGCCGTGTTTCGCGATCATCCCGGGCGCATAGCTCAGCGGGAGAGCGTTCCCTTCACACGGGAGAGGTCCAAGGTTCGATCCCTTGTGCGCCCACCATTCCGCCCCACCCCACTACCTTCCGCGCAAAAATGCCGCAGGGCAGTCTCAACCACATTTGATTCGGCACAATGCGGCCGTAGCGCAGCTCGGGCTAGCCAGCCGACAGATGGCTCACGAGACCATCGTCAGGGTCGGGAGACCGACAGGGTTGGAAGCGGATCGAAACCAATGCCTCATTCATACGAACAGAAGATCACCGCGCTGCTCGAGCAGGAAACGCCGATGCGGCTGTGGCTGGAGCAGAAACGCGCGCTGACCAGGGACAGCGCGGGCGGCACCGTGATCATCGGCCTGTCGGCGGAGGAGACCGAGGAGTTTCTTCGCCTCAGCCGGCTGGTCCAGAGTCGCGATGCCGGGATCACTGCCGCCGATGCCAGGGCGATCAGCGATCGCCATGCGGCGCTGAAGGCGCGGCTGGAAGAAGCATTGCAGGAAGACGCGATCGAAAGCCTGAGCTCCTGGGGCGACGCGCCGCGGCCATAGCCGCGCCGCGTGCCGCTCCCTGACGCGGGCGGCGACGCGTTCTGCATGACGCGCCGACGCTCCATGGCGGCTGTCCCGCTGAATTCCGCCAATTGCTGTCGTCGTGCCCCGGGCGCAGTGCAACGCGCCGCGCTTGCGGCGTGGTGCGCTGCTGAGAAGGGGCCCCGCTGGTTTCGGCGACGGTTGAACCGGGGTCCCGGTTCTGCGAAGCGGCACTGCGTGCCGCATCGCGCCCGGGACACGGGCGGTGAGTTAGGATTCGATTTTCAAATAGCGCTTACGACGTCGATGCTAGGCGTGAGCCGGTGAGCATGCTCTGAACTTCTTGCAACCGCCGCCACGGCTGCTACCCGCAATCGCTGTCGTCCGTGCCCCGGACGCAGCGCAACGCGCCGCGCAGCGGCGTGGTGCGCTGCAGAGCCGGGGCCCCGGTGGTGTTGTCGGCAGTGGAAGCGGGGTCCCGGTTCTGCGGAGCAGCGCTACGCGCTGCACCGCGCCCGGGACACGAATTCGGATTTGATTGTCAAACAACCACGAAATTCTAGATACACCTTCGCGATCCCGCGGCGCGTTTGCGCCCGGGTTTTGCGGTGAACGTTCCGCCCTCTTGCCAAGAGGGCGCGCGGAACGCCGGACGCGGGACGCGTCCGTGGCCTCGTGTGCAAAATGAAGCCGGCGTGAAATTTTCGCAGTGCCCGCGTCCCGGGCGCGATGCAGCGCGCAGCGCTGCGTCGCAGAACCGGGACCCCGCTTTGCGCGCCGCCCCAACCGGGACCCTTAGCAGCGCACCACGCCGCTGCGCGGCGCGTTGCACTGCATCCGGGGCACGCTGTCGATTACTCGGTCGTCAGTATGAATTCCAGTTCGCGCGCAACGGCGCGCGCCCCGCCATGCCAAGTCACCGCGCCGAGGGCACGGCCGCGTTTGCCGGGGCGTCGATGAATTTGTGCGCCAGAAAGGACGACAGCGTCGCGGGCACCAAGCCGACCAGCCCGTAAAGGAAAAATTGAAACGTGCCGCTGTCCGGGCCGCGGTTGCTATACATCAAGGCGGTGGCGAGAAATCCGATCAGCCCGATCAGCAGCATCCGCAGCAGCGGACTGATCCGCCTGATATTGGAGAAGATCTCATCCAATGCGGCGACCATCAGCGCCGGCAGGATGCCAAACAGGTAGCTGTATTTGAGCGACTTGAACAGGACGACGAAGAATTTCTGGATCTCCATCAGATCGGCGTTGGCCCAATAGCCCGACAGATAGCTGGTGGCGAACAACAGCAGCAGCCCGCCAATCAGCGGACCGAGCAAACCAAAAATCAGATATCGCTTCATCCCGGCTCCAGGCTTGCGGCCCCGGAACGACGACGCTGGACCGACAGTTCAAGAAACGCGTGCCGGGTTCCAGAGTTGCAGCTCCATTCGGGCATCATGGCCCAGACCGCGCCCAGGCGCAAAACCATTCGGGCGCGGCGCCGGCTACATCAGCACCTCGATCAGGTTCGGGCCGCCGCCGGCGAGGCCGTCGGCCAGCGCCTTGTTGAATTCCTCCGCGGTCGTCACCGAGCGCGCCGGCAGGCCCATGCCCTTGGCCAGCGACACCCAGTCCAGCGCCGGGCGGTCGATATTGAGCATGTCGGCGGCGCGCCGGCCCATCTCGCCGGCGCCGACGCCGTCGAACTCGCCCTTCAGGATCTGGTAGGTGCGGTTGGCGAAGACGATGGTGGTGACGTCGAGATTTTCGCGCGCCTGGGTCCACAGCGATTGCAGCGTGTACATCGCGCTGCCATCGCCGACCATGCAGATCACCTTGCGATCGGGGCACGCAACCGCGGCGCCGGTGGCGACCGGCGTCGAGAAGCCGATCGAGCCGCCCATATTCTGCAGCCAGTCATGCGGCGCGGCGGCCGCGGTCGGCGGAAAGAAGCCGCGGCCGGTGGTGATCGATTCATCGACCACGATGGCGCGTTCGGGGATCGCCATCGCGATCGCCATCGCGATCGAGGCGTGGGTCAGCGCGCCGCTCGGCCGGGCCAGTTCAACCATCTTTTGCGGCTGGACATCGGACGGCTTGGCGCCGAGCGCGCCGGCCAGCGCTTCCAGGGCTGCGACCGAATTCTCGCCGCCCTCGGTCATGCGGTGGACCTCGCAGCCCTCCGGCTTGAGCAGGCTCGGCTTGTTCGGATAGGCGAAGAACGCCACCGGATCATTGGCCTCGACCAGCACGATGTTCTTGAAGTCCTTCAGGATCGGCAGCGCGGCCTCGATCACGTAAGGAATCCGGTCGATCGCAAACCGGCCGCTGCCGCGCGCCATTTTCGGATTATAGGTCTGGCCCATCACCTTGCAGCCGGTCTTGCCGGCGATCTGCGCCGCCAGCGCCAGGCCGTGCTCGGTCAAGGCGCCGCCGGTCAGCAGCAGCAGGTTCTGGGCGCCGCCACGCAGGATCTTGGCGGCGGTTTCCACCGCGCGCGGCGAATAGCTGGCGCGCTGCGACGGCTCCGGCACCGCGGCGATGCCGTCGGCCTCGTTCCAGGCGGTGTCGGCGGGCAATATCAGCGTGGCGATCTGCGCCGGCGAACTCTTCGCCGCGGCGATCGCGGCGGCGCCATCACCGGCCACCGATTTGGCATCCGGCGAGGTGCGGACCCAGGACGACATCGGCCGCGCCAGGCCCTCGATGTCGGAGGTCAGCGGCGCGTTGTAATCGATATGATAGGTGGCGTGCTGGCCGACGATGTTGACGATGCCGGACGATGCCTTCTTGGCGTTGTGCAGATTGGCAAGGCCATTGGCGAGGCCGGGGCCGAGATGCAGCAGGGTCGAGGCCGGCGAGCCCTTCATGCGGTAATAGCCATCGGCGGCGCCGGTGACGACGCCCTCGAACAGGCCGAGCACGCAGCGCATCCCCTCGACACGATCGAGCGCGGCGACGAAATGCATCTCCGAGGTTCCCGGATTGGCAAAGCAGACATCGACTCCGCCCGCGACCAAGGTTCGCACCAGGCTTTCCGCACCGTTCATCGTTCACTCCCCGTTGGATTTGTTGCTCGATCGATCAAACATTGTTCCACGGTCGCGTCAAAGGCTTCCGCGCATTGCTGCTATCGCCTTCGGGGGGAGCGCGCTGTTGCGGTTTTCCCACCATTGCCGGCAACCATGGCGCCGCCAGCGCGTCTCACGCGGGCGTGGCTTGCGAAACCGGACGAATTGTGGCCTCTCTCGGGCACCGATTTTATCGCGAGGACCATGATGAAACGTTTGCTTGCCCTGCTTGTCGCCGTCGCCGCGTTGATCACCGTGGCGGTGCCCGCCGATGCCCGTGAACGGCGGGAGCAGCCGAGCCAGGACTTCCAGGTCGACGATTCGCCGTCCTTCGCCAATTTCTTCGCCAATTTCGGCGCCGGCGGCACCACCGGCAGCGGCCCGATTCCGCGCACCGTGGTCGGCTTCCACAGCAATTACGAGCCCGGCACCATCGTCATCAGCACCGCGGAGCGGCGGCTCTATCTGGTCACCGGCCCCGACCAGGCGCTGCGCTACGGCATCGGCGTCGGCCGCGACGGCTTCCGCTGGGGCGGCGTGCACCGCATCACCGCCAAGAAGGAATGGCCGAGCTGGACCCCGCCGGCACAGATGCTGGCGCGCCGTCCCGATCTGCCGCGCTTCATGCCCGGCGGCATCGACAATCCGCTCGGCGCCCGCGCGATGTATCTGGGCTCGACGCTGTACCGCATCCACGGTTCCAACGAGCCCGAGACGATCGGCCAGGCGGTGTCGTCGGGCTGCTTCCGCATGACCAATGACGACGTCAAGGACCTCTATGACCGGGTCCGGGTCGGCGCCAAGGTGGTGGTGAAGAACAACTGATCCACGGCCGGGCGCCGCGGCGCAGGATCGTCTTGCGCGATCCAGCGGATTGCGGCAGCGTTGCGGCGATGCAAAACGCTCCGCGGTCCCGGCAGGTTCGACGACTGCTCGCGGTCGTCCTGACCGCCACGATGCTCGGCGCCCTCGTGGCGCCCTGCCCCGCCGGGGCTGAACCGGCGGCGATCGCCGCCAAGCAGCGCGTCGAGCGCAAGATCTTCAGCGATGCCGAGATCCTCGACGGCTTCTTCAAGACCGCGTTCGGCGCCGAATTCCATCTCGCCGGCCGGGTCGACCGCATCCGCAAATATGACACGCCGGTCCGGGTGTTCGCCGATGGCGCCGACAGCCCCGCGCGCAGGGCGCAGCTCGCCCGCGTGATCGCCGACATCGCCGCCCGGGTGCAGCACCTCGACATCGCGATGGCGGACAGCGCCGACGCCGCCAATGTCAGCGTCCGGCTGGTGCGCGACCGCGATCTCGACAGCACCATCGCCCGCTTCTACGGCGCCGACCGCGCCCGCGAGATCCACGATTCTCTCGATCCGCAATGCCTGTCCGGCTTCCGCAAGAACGAGCGCTACGAGATCCAGCATTCCGACGTGATCCTCACCGTCGACAATGGCGACTTCGTGTTTCTCGATTGCGCTTATGAGGAGCTGCTGCAGTCGCTGGGGCCGATCAACGACACCGATTCGGTGCCGTGGACGATGTTCAATGACGACGTTCAGATGGGGTATTTCGACGTCTATGATCAGTACATCCTCAACATCCTGTATCACCCGGCGATCAAGGCGGGGATGACCGTGGCCGAGGTGAAGGCGGTGCTGCCGCAGGTGCTGGTCGAGGTGCGGGCATGGGTGGCGAAGGTGAACGGGCTGCGGGAGTAGGACTGAATTGTTTCAGCCACTTTTAAGTCTGAGACGTCAATGCAACTGCGATCAAAGGTGGCGAACGTGCAAGATTCCACCCCACTTCTCATTCAAATACTCGCAAACTAGCCGTCGATGGCAATGATGGGGAAGCGCTTCTGAGCAAAGCATGCACGCCCCATCAAACATGTCAGGGCTCAATCTCTCCTCGATTCTTCGCTCTTCCATCAGCTGAAGAAACCGCCCCTGATAGACGCCCCAATCACCTTTTTCTTTCTTGTATGTTTTGAGCATCGTGTCGGTCGGCGCAAGCAATGGTTGATGAACGTAACTGATGCCGCCGATTTCACTTAGGAAGAAAGCGAGATCATCCGCCTTGGCGAAGGCCGCCAATTGAGACGTGTTGTGAAGACGGACATCAATAACTGTCCGAACGTCGGCACTCTTCAGCCGGGTAAAAAAACGTTCCGCTGTGGATTGCGTAAATCCAATGGTGGCAACCTTGATGGCAGTCGACAATGACATTCACTCCGCCGCTTCGACTTTATCGGAGGATGGCTTTTCAAGTGCAGAAAATGCGACCCGATTCGCGCGATCTCTGTACGCACTAGCGATCTGATCAGTTGGAAAAAGATCAGCTCCGCTTTGCTTAAGCATTTCGACCAGATCGCTTTCAATTTCTTCCTGGCTTTTTTGATGTCCGTCAAAAAGTATATTCCGTACAGCGAACCCGCGCGTTTTCAAAGCCCGCCCGACAAGAAGGCAACGATGGCATTCTAACGGATCACGCTCAGCGCACATGAGAGCGATCTTATATTTTTTTGCGCCTTCACTAATTCGGTCAAGTCCTCTCGCAAATCCTCTCGTGAGCGCCATCTTTTCGTAGTCAGCCATTCCTTCACGGAGCAAGTCCCTTGCCTTTGGGCGTCCCCCTAGCTCATCACCGAGAAAGGCATAATCGATCTTGTCCAACTTCAATTTTCGCTTAAGTTCCGGCCTGTTAAATTGGGGTTGACGACGAGAAAACGGCAAACTCCGCACGTCGGCCACGGCAGTAACGCCAGCCCCCCGAAGAAGGTGCAGAAACTCTTCGTAAGAGTGGGTCGAATGACCTATCGTCAGAATTGTTCTCATGGCGACCATGTGCGAATTTTGCCAAACTGATCACAACCTCAGAAGCCTCTAACCTTGCGCTTCGCGTTTCCCGGCGATCCGAGCCGGGATGACAGTGGCCGAGGTGAAGGCGGTGCTGCCGCAGGTGCTGGTCGAGGTGCGGGCATGGGTGGCGAGGGTGAACGAGCTGCGGGAGTAGCGGGGGCACCCTCCCCTGGAGGGGGAGGGTCGGCGAGCAGCGCGCGCAGCGCGATGCGAGACGGGGTGGGGTGAAGCCGCAAGCACCGCAGTTGAACGCTTCATCACCCCACCATGCTCGCTGCGCAAGCGACTCTCCCCCTCCAGGGGAGGGTGAAGCGACCTCACGCGGTCTTTTCGAACAATTCGCGGCCGATCAGCATGCGGCGGATTTCGGAGGTGCCGGCGCCGATTTCGTAAAGCTTGGCGTCGCGCAACAATCTGCCGGTCGGATAATCATTGATGTAGCCGTTGCCGCCCAGCAGCTGGATCGCATCCAGCGCGCATTGGGTGGCCTTTTCGGCGGCGTAGAGAATGGCGCCGGCGGAATCCTCGCGCGTGGTCTCGCCGCGGTCGCAGGATTTCGCCACCGCATACACATAGGCGCGGCAGGCATTCATCGTCACATACATGTCGGCGACCTTGGCCTGCACCAGCTGAAACATGCCGATCGGCTGGCCGAATTGCTGGCGCTCATGCACATAGGGCATCACCACGTCGAGGCAGGCCTGCATGATGCCGAGCGGCCCGGCCGCCAGCACCGCGCGCTCGTAGTCGAGCCCGCTCATCAGCACGTTGACGCCGCGGCCGACTTCGCCGAGCACATTCTCCTCCGGCACCTCGCAATCGGTAAACACCAATTCGCCGGTGTCGGAGCCGCGCATCCCGAGCTTGTCGAGTTTTTGCGCGGTGGAAAAGCCCTTCATGCCTTTCTCGATGATGAAGGCGGTGATGCCGCGCGCGCCCGCCGCCGGATCGGTCTTGGCATAGACCACCAGCGTCTCGGCGATCGGCCCATTGGTGATCCACATCTTGCTGCCGTTAAGCACGTAGCGGTCGCCCTTCTTCTCGGCGCGGGTCTTCATCGACACCACGTCGGAGCCGGCACCCGGCTCCGACATCGCCAGCGCGCCGACATGTTCGCCGGAGATCAGCTTCGGCAGATATTTGCGCTTTTGCGCTTCATTGCCGTTGCGGCGCATCTGATTGACGCAGAGATTGGAATGCGCCCCATAGGACAGGCCGACCGAGGCCGACGCGCGCGACACCTCCTCGACGGCGATGCAGTGCTCGAGATAGCCGAGCCCGGAGCCGCCATACTCCTCCTCCACCGTGATGCCGTGCAGCCCGAGCGCGCCGAGCTTTGGCCACAGGTCTCGCGGGAACTGATTGCTCTTGTCGATCTCGTCGGCGCGCGGGGCAATTTCGTTCTGCGAAAAATCCCGTACCGTCTCGCGGATCGCGTCCGCGGTCTCGCCGAGGTCGAAATTGAACATCCGTTGCGCATTGGGGATCATGTCTGTCTCCGGTCAAGGCCGTCGCGGCAGCAACCAGCCATAAGGCCTGGCGCAGGTGATGTCACGGGCGACAAAGCGGCCGGCACGCCAGCGCCTGGGCGCAAGACAGCCTGGCCCGAAAGCCGTCTCAGAAGGCCCGGATTGGCCTTGGCGCGGGCGGCGCACCAACGCGCTTGCAGCAATCACCGAGCGCGCCTCGTCGCAATATCGTGCGCAGCGCAATTGACCCGGCGCCTTGCCCTTGGCGCCGCAACCGGATGTAATTGGCCGCAATAATCGCCGGGTGCAAATCCGGCCGTGAGGGAGATCCGCGATGCACGGCACCATCGAATCCGAAAAGGCCGCCCGCCAGCGCGCCGCCCGCGCCGAAGCCTACGCCACCCCGCTGGCGCAATTCCATCCGGGCGCGCCGCGGCATTTCCGCGACGATACGCTGTGGCCGTGGTTCGAGCGGCTGCGCGCCGAGGAGCCGGTGCATTACTGCACCAACGCGCCGATCGAGCCCTATTGGTCGGTGACCAAATACAACGACATCATGCATGTCGATACCAATCACGGCATCTTCTCCTCGGACCAGAGTCTGGGCGGCATCTCGATCCGGGATGCTCCGGACGGCTATGACTGGCCGAGCTTCATCGCGATGGATCAGCCGCGCCACGCCGAACAGCGCAAGACGGTGTCGCCGATGTTCACGCCCGATCATCTCGATCAGCTGGCGATCCTGATCCGGCAGCGCACCGGAAAAGTGCTCGACGCCCTGCCCCGCAACGAGACCTTCAACTTCGTCGACCGGGTCTCGATCGAACTGACGACGCAGATGCTGGCGACCTTGTTCGACTTTCCGTTCGAGGAGCGCCGCAAGCTGACGCGCTGGTCCGACGTCGCCACCGCGCTGCCGAAAAGCATGATCGTGGAATCCGAGGAGCAGCGCCGCGCCGAGATGAGCGAATGCGCGACGTACTTTACCAAGCTGTGGAATGAGCGCGTCAATTCCGAGCCGCGCAACGATCTGCTGTCGATGATGGCGCATCACGACGCCACGCGGCACATGACCCATGACAATCTGATCGGCAACATCATCCTGCTGATCGTCGGCGGCAACGACACCACCCGCAATACGATGTCGGGCTCGGTGCTGGCGCTGAACGAGAACCCGGATCAATTCGCCAAGCTGCGCGCCAATCCGGCGCTGATCGATACCATGGTGCCCGAGGTGATCCGCTGGCAGACGCCGCTGGCGCATATGCGGCGCACCGCGCTGGTCGACACCGAACTCGGCGGCAAGCAGATCAAGAAGGGCGACCGCGTGGTGATGTGGTACGTCTCCGGCAATCGCGACGAGGAGGCGATCGAGAACCCCAACGATTTCATCATCGACCGCGCCCGCCCGCGCACCCATCTGTCGTTCGGCTTCGGTATTCACCGCTGCGTCGGGATGCGACTCGCCGAATTGCAACTCAAGATCGTGTGGGAGGAAATGCTCAAGCGGTTCGATCGTATTGAAGTTGTCGGAGAGCCGAAGCGGGTGTATTCGAGCTTCGTCAAAGGCTATGAGGCCTTGCCGGTTCGTGTCTCCTAACCATCCCGGATCTCCTGACCATCCCGGATCGCGGAATTCTGCACCGCGATCCCAGACCAGAGTGCAATTTCCTTGATGAAAAACCAAGCCGCGGAACAGGACGAGTTCCATGACATCCGCGATGCCGTCGCCAAATTATGTGCCCAGTTTCCCGGCGAATATTGGCGCAAGCTCGACCGCGAGATGGCCTATCCCAAGGCCTTCGTCGATGCCCTGACCGAGGCCGGCTATCTGTCGGTGCTGATTCCGGAAGAATATGGCGGCTCCGGCCTGAAGATATCGGCCGCCGCCGCAATCCTCGAAGAGATCCAGCGCGCCGGCTGCAATGGCGGCGGTTGCCACGCCCAGATGTACACCATGGGCACGCTGCTGCGGCACGGCAACGACGCCCAGAAGGCGCAATGGCTGCCGAAGATCGCCACCGGCGAAGTCCGGCTGCAGGCGTTCGGCGTCACCGAGCCGACCTCAGGCACCGATACCACCTCGCTGAAAACCTTCGCCAAGAAGCATGCGGACGGCAACTACGTGGTCAACGGCCAGAAGATCTGGACCAGCCGCGCCGAATATTCCGACCTGATGATCCTGCTGGCGCGAACCACGCCGAAGGACCAGTCGGCCAAGCGCACCGACGGGCTGTCGGTGTTCCTGGTCGACATGAAACAGGCCAAGGGCAACGGCCTCGAGATCCGCCCGATCCGCACCATGATGAACCATGCCACCACCGAGGTATTCTTCACCGACCTCAAAGTGCCGGCGGAGAATCTGATCGGCGAGGAAGGCAAGGGCTTTCGCTACATCCTGTCCGGGATGAATGCCGAACGCATCCTGATCGCCAGCGAATGCGTCGGCGACGCCAAATGGTTCATCGCCAAGGCCACCGCCTATGCCAAGGAGCGCGTGGTTTTCGGCCGGCCGATCGGCCAGAATCAGGGCGTGCAGTTTCCGATCGCCAAGGCCTATGCGCAGATGCGCGCCGCCGAATTGATGGTCAAGGAAGCCGCGCGCAAATACGAGGCCGGGCAGGATTGCGGCGCCGAGGCCAATATGGCCAAGATGCTGGCCGCCGACGCCTCCTGGGACGCCGCCAATGCCTGCGTGCAGACCTTCGGCGGCTTCGGCTTCGCCGAGGAATACGACGTCGAGCGCAAATTCCGCGAGACGCGGCTGTATCAGGTGGCGCCGATCTCCACCAATCTGATCCTGTCGCATCTCGCCGAGCACGTGCTCGGCATGCCGCGCTCGTATTGATCGGCTCATGACGCTCGATCGAGGCATCGCCATGCGGAAGCCCTGCACCTCTGCCCACCGGGGAGAGGTCGGCGCGCAGCGCCGGGTGAGGGGGCGCTTCGTTGCGTTGAGACCCCCCTCACCCCAACCCTCTCCCCGGAGGGAAGAGGGAGCAGGCCTCGTCGCGGTGCGACACCCTGCCATGATTTTTGATCGCGGATGCGAAACAACGGAAATTTGCCATGCTGCCGCTTGAAGGCCTAACCGTTGTCGCCGTCGAACAGGCGGTGGCGGCGCCGTTTTGTAGTTCGCGGCTGGCCGATGCCGGCGCCCATGTGGTCAAGGTGGAGCGGCCGGAGGGCGATTTCGCCCGCGGCTACGACGCCGCCGCCAAAGGGCAAAGCAGCTACTTCGTCTGGCTCAACCGCGGCAAGGAATCCGCGGTGATCGATCTGGCCACCCCGGCCGGCCGTGCCGATCTGGAGACGCTGATCGCCGGCGCCGACGTGCTGCTGCAGAATCTGAAGCCCGGCTCGATGGACCGCCTCGGCTTCACCCGCGAACGGCTGCGCAAGGATTATCCGGCGCTGATCATCTGCACCATTTCGGGCTATGGCGACGATGGCCCCTATGCGGAGCGCAAGGCCTATGATCTGCTGATCCAGGCCGAAAGCGGCCTCGCCTCGATCACCGGCGGGCCGGAAAGCGCGTCGCGGGTCGGGATGTCGATCGTCGACGTCGCCACCGGCGCCACCGCGCATGCGGCGATCCTCGAAGCGCTGATCGGGCGCGGCCGCACCGGCCAGGGCGCCGATATCCGGATCTCGATGTTCGACGTGATGGCCGACTGGCTGACGGTGCCGCTGCTCAACGCCGAGGCCGGCAACCCGCCGCAGCGGATGGGCTTGGCGCATCCGTCGATCGCGCCCTACGGCGTGTTCACCTCCAAGGACGGCAAGGACATCCTGATCTCGATCCAGAGCGAGCGGGAATGGAAGAAGCTCTGCGCCGAAGTGCTGCGCCAGCCGCAGCTGATCGACGATCCGCGGCTGTGCAACGGCGTCGAGCGGGTGCGCAATCGCGCCTTCACCGACAGGACCGTGGCCGACGCCTTCGGCGCGCTGAGCCGCGAGGACCTGCTGGCGCATCTGGCCAGCGCCGACATCGCCTTCGCCGAGGTCAACAGCATGGCCGATCTCGCCCGCCACCCGCATCTGCGGCGGATTTCGGTGGATAGTCCCGCGGGCGTGGTCAGCTATCCGGCGCCGGCCGCGATCGTGGTCGACGCGCCGCGCAGCTATGGCGCGGTGCCGGGGATCGGCGACAAGGCCAAACCGGGAAAGCCTTTATCATGACCACCATCGATCTCGACCATCTGCGGCAATGGATCGGCCGCTCCGAACAGGCCAGCGACATTGTCACCGCGCAGCTGGTGAAGGGGCTGCGGGCGACGCTGTTTTGCGACATCGGCACGCCGGTCCCAGGCGACGCCGCACCCTTCACCGCGCATTGGTGCCTGGCGCAGCCGGTCTATCCGATGGCGATGCTCGGCCCCGACGGCCACCCTGCCCGCGGCGGGTTTCTTCCGCCGGTGCCGCTGCCGCGCCGGATGTGGGCCGGCGGCGAGATCGAATTCGTCGAGCCATTGCGGGTCGGTGACGAGGCGACGCGAACCTCGACCATCGCCGACGTGACGCTGAAGACCGGCTCGACCGGGGCGCTGTGCTTCGTTTCGGTCAATCACGAGATCACCACGGCGCGCGGCGTCGCCATTCGCGAGCGCCAGGATCTGGTCTATCGCGACAATCCGACCGCCATGGCGGCGCCCGCCAAGCCCGCAGCGGCACCGCCGGCCGCGGCGCATCGCGAAACCCACTTCGCCGATCCGGTGCTGCTGTTCCGCTATTCGGCGCTGACCTTCAACGGCCACCGCATCCATTACGACCGCGACTACGCCACCAAGGTCGAGCTCTATCCGGGCTTGGTGTTCCACGGCCCGATGCAGGCCGCGCTGATGGTGGAGTTTGCCGCCAGGCTGCATGGTGGCCAGGCACCGAAAAAATTCAGCTATCGCGGCGTGCAGCCGCTGTTCGACGGCGCCGAATTCTCCGTCAACGCCAACGACACCGCGACCGGCATGGAACTATGGACCGCCAATGCCGCCGGCGCCCCGACCATGAAGGCCAGCGCGAGCTGGTGACCACCACGGGCTGAATCATCGGCCACGTTCCCCGGACGCAGCGCAACGCGCCGCGCAGCGGCGTGGTGCGCTGCAGAGCCGGGGCCCCGCTTGGGGAGGTGCGTAACCGGGGTCCCGGTTAGAGAGGCGTGCAACCGGGGTCCCGGCTCTGCGAAGCGGCATGAAGAATGCCGCATCGCGTCCGGGACACGAACATCTTTGCCAGCGCGAATTGGTGACGCGCTGACCGGCTACCCCATTCGCATCGGCCACGTTCCCCGGACGCAGCGCAATGCGCCGCGCAGCGGCGTGGTGCGCTGCAGAGCCGGGGCCCCGCTTGGGCAGGTGCGTAATACCAACGGTCGTTGCCTCTCGTTCGTCATGCCCGGCCTTGTGCCGGGCATCCACGCCTTGAAAGCAGTGCCTGATCAAAGACGTGGATGGCCGGGACAAGCCCGGCCATGACAAGATTGAGAGTCAACGGCAAAGTCCATTGGTATAACCGGGGTCCCGCTTGGAGAGGCCCACAACCGGGGTCCCGGCTCTGCGAAGCGGCATGAAGAATGCCGCATCGCGTCCGGGACACGAGAGGATTTCTCCGCTTTGCTATTTCGGGCTGGGCTCGCTTTGCTTCTGGTCGGCCGCGCGTTTTTTGTCGAGGCGTTTGCCTTGCCATTCGAGTACGCCCCAGGAGGCGACGATCAGGCCGAGGATGATCAATTCGAAATAGTTGAATGCGCTGTCGGCGTTCATGGCGTTGCTCCGCGACGGCCGGCTAGTCTTTATCGTCGCGCCGCGCGTCGCGCTCGCGATCGAGGCGGCGGCCCTGGCGCTCCAGCAGCACCCAGCCGGCGATCAGGCACAGAAACACGACACCGAGTTCGATCAGGCCGAGATAGTTCTCCATCGCGCCCTCGCCGGCTTCTAGAACTCCGGTTCTGATAGATCAGAACCGGAGTTCTCGATTCTTGTCTTGACGCGTTTTCTTCGCGCGAACCGGTATCCACTTCGCTCGAAAACGCTTCTAACTCCAGCTCACCAGCGGCGGCATCGAGCTGAGGATGGTTTCGATATTGCCGCCGGTCTGCAGCCCGAACATCGTGCCCTTGTCGTATAACAGATTGAATTCGACATAGAGCCCGCGACAGGCGAGCTGCGCGGCGCGCTCCGCCTCGCCCCATGGCTCGATCATGCGCTGGCGCACGATCCGCGGATAGACATCGAGCAGCGCCAGACCGACGTCGCGGGTGAAGGCGAAATCCTTGTCGAAATCCCCCGTATTGAGGTGATCGTAGAAAATCCCGCCGACGCCGCGCGCGGTGCCGCGATGCGGCAGGTAGAAATATTTGTCGGCCCAGGGTTTGAACTTGGCGTAGTAGCCCGGATCATGGGCGTCGCAGGCGCGCTTCATCGCGGCGTGGAACGTCACCGTGTCCTCGGCATCGTCGCGGCGCTGTTCCGGCAGCATCGGGGTCAGATCGGCGCCGCCGCCGAACCAGCCCTGCGCGGTCGACAGAAACCTGGTGTTCATATGCACGGTGGGGACGCGCGGGCTGCGCGGATGCATGATCAGGCTGATGCTGGTGGAGACGTAGTCCAGCGTGACGCCGTCGCCCGGCAGCGTCTTGGCCATCTCCGGCGTCAGCCGGCCATTGGCCGACGAGGTGTGGATGCCGATCTTTTCGAACAGCCGCCCGCCGGACAGAAAGCCGCCGACGCCGCCGCCCTGCCCGGTCTGCCGGGTCCACGGCTTGTAGCTGAAGGTCGCAGGCGCACCGGGGAAGAGATCGGCCGGCGCCTCGCGCTCCAGCGCTTCCACCTCGGCGCAGATCCGGTCGCGCAGGCTTTCGAACCAGATCCTGGCCTGGGCGCGCTGGCGCTCGACGCGGCTTTGCGGTTCGGTCTCGGTGTCGATGGTCATCATTGGCTTTCGTTGCGTATCACCGCATCGGTATCATGCAAGCGCGCCGGCTTCGAGGCTTTTTGCGAATGGGTAGCGGCGAGAGACTGCGCTCACAAAGTCCAGCGCGATCAATGGTCGCGTGCCCCGGACGCAGTGCAACGCGCCGCGCATGCGGCGTGGTGCGCTGCAGAGCCGGGGCCCCGGTTGAAGCGGCGCGAAAGCGGGGTCCCGGTTCTGCGAAGCGGCACTGCGTGCCGCATCGCGCCCGGGACACGGGGCGGCGTGATCTGACCTACGCGCGGCTGCGCAGCATCTGGTCGCGGCGTTCCAGCCGCGAGAACAGCTCGACCAGCCAGGCCACCTTGGCTTCCACCGGCCGCACCTTTGGCCGCGCCGGCGCGGGTTCGCGCAGCGGCGTGGCGATGATGGCGTCGATCAGGAATTTGGTTTCGGCCATGTCGCCGAATTTCGCCGGCAGATATTTCGCCGGTGCCCATTCGGTTTCCTGGAATGCCAGCATCCGCGCCAGCACCGCCAGCTTGCGCCCGGTCGACACCACGGCGCGGCTGGAGACCGAATCGAGCCCGGAGCGTTCGACCTCGCGGCCGATCTCGGCATAGAGCGCGCGCGCGGCGAAAATGCCGGGACGGCAGGATTTCGGCAGATTGGCGATGCCCAGCGTAGCGCGATCGTACAACGCATCGGCGGTGTCGATCAGCCGCTTGACGATGCCGGCAATTGCCGGCGTGAAGGTCGGATTGGCGAGCCATTGATCCGGATCAAGCCCGGCCTCGCGCATCCACGCCATCGGGATATAGAGCCGGCCGGCGCGGGCGTCCTCGCCGATGTCGCGGGCGATATTGGTGAGCTGCATGGCGCAGCCGAGATCACAGGCGCGGGCCACGATATCGGGGGCGCGCTGGCCCATGACGAGCGTCATCATCACCCCGACGGTGCCGGCGACGCGGGCCGCATAGGCGTAGAGATCCGACAGCGTCTCGTAGCGCCGTCCCTCGGCGTCCCATTCCAGGCCTTCGATCAGCGCCTCGGGAATCGCCGGCGGAATCGAAAACCGCGCCACCACATCGGCGAAGGCGCGGTCGGAGGGATAGGCCATCGGCAGCCCGCGACAGGCGCGGTCGAGCCGGTCCTTCAGAACTTCGACCGCGGCGGCGCGGTCGAGTCCGAGATCGACGGCGTCGTCGGCAACGCGGCAGAACGCATAGAGCGCGATCGCCGGATCGCTGATCCGCCGCGGCAACACCTTTGAGGCGGCATGGAAGGTGCGCGAGCCTTCCTTGATCATTTCGCGGCAGGCGACCATGTCGGAATTTGTCGTCATGTACTCACCAGGTCATGGGCATCGGGAACCAAGGAATCGAGTACCCGTGCCGAGGATAGCACACCGGGCAATCCGGCGCCGGGATGCGTTCCGGCACCGACGAGATACAGGCGATCGACGTCTTCGCTGAGATTATGCGGCCTGAACCAGGCGCTTTGCGTCAGCACCGGCTCGAGCCCGAAGGCGGCGCCGCGGAACGACGACAGCCGATCCTGGAAATCCTGCGGCGTCAGCATGCGCGAACTCACCACCTGGTTTTCCAGATCGGGCAGCACGGTGTCGCTGAGCGATTGCGCGATCAGTTTGCGGTAGCTTTCCGCCTTGACCTGCCAGTCGATGCCGCTTTGCATATGCGGCACCGGCGACAACACGTAGAACGTATCGCAGCCTTCCGGCGCCAGCGACGGATCGGTGGCGGTCGGGCGGTGCAGATACAGGCTGAAATCATCGGCGCAGATCTTGCGCTTGAAAATATCGGTGACGAGTTCCTTGTAGCGCGGCCCCATCAGGATGGTGTGGTGCTTGACGTCGTCATAGCGCCGCTTGGTCCCGAAGTACCACAGGAACAGGCTCATCGAGTAGCGCGCCTTCTCGATCTTGCGATCGGTCCAGCGCGAGCGCACCGAGGCCGGCAACAGATAGCGATAGGTCGAGGCCGAATCGGCGTTCGACACCACGATGTCGGCCTCGACGATCTCGCCTGAGGCCAGCCGCACGCCACGCGCCGCGCCATTCTCGACGACGATCTCGCGGACATCCTGGCCGCACAACACCTTGTTACCCTGGCCCTCGATCAACCCGACCAGGCCGGTGATCAGCCGGCCGGTGCCGCCCATCGCGAAATGCACGCCCCATTGCCGTTCCAGGAAGGTGATCAGGCAATAGACCGAGGTGGCGCTGAACGGATTGCCGCCGACCAGCAGCGGATGGAACGAGAACACCATGCGCAGCCGCGGATCGCGGAAATATTTCGAGACCAGGCTGTAGACGCTGCGATAGCTCTCCAGCTTGATCATGTCGGGGGCGATCTTCACCATGTCGGTGAAGTTGTTGAACGGCATGTCGCCGAGCTGCTCGAAGCCGACCTTGAAGATCGCCTCGGAGGCTTTCATGAAGCGATCATAACCATCGACATCTTCCGGGCAGAATTGCGCGATCTGGCGCAGCACCGCTTCCTTGTCGTCGGAGTAATCGAACACCGAGCCGTCGTTAAACCGGATCCGGTAGAACGGCTTCATCGGGACCAGCGTCACGTCGTCGCCGAGCCGCTTGCCGCATAATTTCCACAGCTCTTCGAACAGATAGGGCGCGGTGACGATGGTGGGGCCGGCGTCGAAGGTAAAGCCGTCCTGCTTGTAGACGTAAGCGCGGCCGCCCGGCGCGTCGAGCTTCTCCAGCACGGTGACCCGATAGCCCTTGGCGCCCAGCCGCACCGCGGCGGCGAGGCCACCGAATCCGGAGCCGATCACCACCGCATGCGGCTGGCGATCACGGGAGGTCTGAGAAACCGGTTTGGGGCCTGGATCTAGCATTTGCGCACTGTAACGTAAAATTGACATATGCCTAGCACGAATATGTCAAATCTCCATTACACATTCAATCAGTCTGCTCAGCTTGCATTGCGATTTTCGTATAGCGTTCGATGAGATTAGCTAGCAATTGCGGCTGTTCTTCATGGGCGAGATGGCCGAGCCCGGCGATCCGCTCGATCGCCGCGCGGGGCTGGATCTGACGCACCCGCAGCGCCTGCGCCGGGGGGATCGCCCGATCATTCTCGGCGGTGACCAGTAGCAGCAGCGGCTTCAATCCAGGCAAGGCCTGCAGCAGCGGCTCCAGATCCCAATTCGCCATCATCCGCAATGCCGCGGCGACATGGCCCGGGCTGCGCACCAATTTACCGTAGAGCGCCACACCGGCCGGATCGATCACCGATCCGGTATTGCCGAGCAGCCGCTCGACCGCGCCGCGGCTGCCGGCCTGCCAGGCGAACAGCTGCGGCACCAGCGGGTTCATCACCAGCATCTTGGCCAGCGGCGAAAAGAAATTGGCGGCGGCCCCGCCATAGGGCAGGAAGGCGCCATTGAGGCTGACCAGCAATTTCGGATCGATGCTGCCGTCGAGGCACATCCGCGCCAGGATCGCCGCGCCCGCCGAATGGCCGACCACGATCCGCGGCGCGACTTTAAGCACGCGCAGCAGCGCGGCGAGATCCGCCGCCATCCCGGGCAGCGACAGAAGCTGCGATTTCGGCGATTGGGTGAAGCCGTGACCGGGCAGATCCGGCGCGATCACATCATAGTGCCGGGCCAGCAGAGGCGCCAAGCCGCGCCAGGAATGCGACGCCGCCCCGGTCCCATGTGCCAGCAGCATGGCCGGCGCCTGGGGATCGCCCATGCGCTGCACATGCCAGCGGAATCCCGCGGCCTCGACAAAGGCGCTGGCCGCGCGATGCGGCCAGTCATGGCCATCCTTGCTCCACAGCAGATCGGACATGGATCAGCCCGGGTGATTGCGCCTCATGGTGAGGAGCCCGCCCCTTGGGCGTCTCGAACCATGAGGATATTCGGCGTCATCCTTCGCGACGCGGCCCGGTGGGCCGCTCCTCAGCGTCTGACTGAAAAACAAGCCAATAAAATCAGAAGTGATTTCGTCATTGCGAGCCGAGGACGGCGCATCGCGCCGTCCGAACGCGAAGCAATCCAGGGGCGCCAAGCACAGACTGGATTGCTTCGTCGCAACAGCTCCTCGCAATGACGACCTTGGAGGCCTCATTCTATTGATCCCTTTTAGAGTCAGACTCTGAGGATGAGGCCGGTCGGGTTACGAAGCGGCAGGATGAAATGCCGTGTCATCACCAATCACACCGTCTCCGCGACCGGCGCGATCGACACGCGGGCGAGAAATTCATCATAGCTGCGCATGAAATCCTCGGGCAGTTCGAAATGCGGCATCGCGCCGGTCTGAAATACCGTGACGCTCCAGTTCGGCTTTCCCTCCACGCTGTCCTTGCGGGCGTAATCGACGAAATCGCCGCGGACGCCGTGCGAGAACCACACCGGCATTGGCAGCTCCTGATAGATCCGCAACACGTCCTGGCTGAACAGATAGCCGGAGACGAAATAATACGGCGCGTGCTGCGCACCGGGCTGATGCGTCGTCACATAGTCGTAGTCCAACAACCCCTTGTCGAATTTCGGCGAGCCGAAGGTCTTCTTCAAGAACCAGCCGATCACCGCGCGCGTGGTCAGCAGGCGCCAGAATGCCTCGCTCCACAGCGGCACTTCGAAGAAGGAATGCAGCCACGGAATCGCCCGCGAGCCGCGCACCCAGCGCACCGAACGGCCGTCGAATCCGGTGGGGCTGATCAGCGCCAAGCTGCGGAACACGCCCGGGGTCTCTTCGGCGGCGCGGGCGAGGAATTCGCAGCCCAGCGACAGCGCCGCCGCGTCGATCGGCGCCTCGCCATGGCGCTTGCGGATTTCACCAACCGCCGCGTGCACGGCGTCCGTCATCATCCGAATTGTGTATTGACGCTTGCCGCGCGACGAATGACCAAAGCCGGGCAGCTCGATTGCATAGACCGGGCGGCTTTTGGCGTAGTGTTCATAGATCGGTTTGATCTCATAGGCCGATCCGGCGGCGTTGATGCTGTGGATCAGCAGCAGCGGCGTCCCGGCGGCATTGGCCTCGGACGACGCCGCCCAATAGGTCAGCCGGCCGGCGAAGCTGTCGATGTCATGGCGCTCCCCGGAGACCGGCGCCGGCAGTTCGGGGGTCGCGGACGTCGCGCTTGATCCGAGGTTCGATCCATGGGTGGGTGCGGTTGCATTCATCTGGAAATTCCTGTTCGCGGCCTGCGGCTGCATCTCGGCGTGGTCAAGACGATGTCGACAGTGTATCAGACCCGTCAAGACTGCCTGTCGTATAGCAATGGATACATGTCTTGACACAGAAACTCGTGACCAAACCATTCATTGAAGTGCTTTCCGGCAACCGGCAAGCCTCGCCGCCGATGTGGATGATGCGGCAGGCCGGCCGCTACCTTCCGGAATACCGCGAGGTGCGCGCCAAGGCCGGCGGTTTTCTGGATCTGTGTTTCAATCCGGAATTCGCCGCCGAGGTGACGCTGCAGCCGATCCGCCGCTTCGGATTCGACGCCGCGATCATTTTTTCCGATATTCTGGTGGTGCCCTATGCGCTGGGCCGCGCCGTGCGCTTCGAGGTCGGCGAAGGTCCGCGGCTCGATCCCTTGGATTCGCCCGACAAGGTCGGCACGCTGGCGGGCGCCATCGACCTGTCCAAGCTCGAGCCGGTGTTCGAGGCGCTGCGGATGGTGCGCAAGGAGCTCGCCCCCGAGACCACGCTGATCGGCTTCTGCGGCGCGCCGTTCACGGTGGCGACCTATATGGTCGCCGGCCGCGGCACCCCGGATCAGGGCCCGGCGCGGATGATGGCCTATCGGCATCCCGGCGCCTTCGCCAAGATCATCGACGTGCTGGTCGACAGCTCGATCCAATATCTGCTGAAGCAGCTCGAGGCCGGCGCCGACGTGCTGCAGATCTTCGACACCTGGGCCGGCGTGCTGCCGCCGCGCGAATTCGAGCGCTGGTCGGTGGAGCCGACCCGGCGGATCGTCGAGGGCGTGCGCAAGGTGGTGCCGGGCGCCAAGATCATCGGCTTCCCGCGCGGCGCCGGCGGGCTGCTGCCGGGCTTCGTCGAACGCACCGGAGTCGACGGCGTGTCGATCGACTGGACCACCGACCCGAAAATGGTCCGCGAGCAGGTTCAGACCAAGGTCGCGGTGCAGGGCAATCTCGATCCGCTGGTGCTGATCGCCGGCGGCGCGGCGCTCGACGAGGCGATCGACGACGTGCTGAAGAACTTCTCCGCCGGCCGCCACATCTTCAATCTCGGCCACGGCATCCAACCCGAAACCCCGGTCGCCCATGTCGAGCAGATGGTCAAACGGGTGCGGGCGTTTAAGGGCTGAGTCCGCGAAGTCCAGCCGCAGAATTTGAGATGGCCGGGCCTGTCCCGGCCATTTTCATGTCCTGGCCATGCCGGTGCACGGCGCTTGCCGCCTGTCCCGCCGAGTGGTACAATGATCCATTGCCGGAGGCCCCGATGCTCGTCAACTTCCGTGACGATTGGCTTCGCGCCTTTTTCGTGGATGACGTTCGCTCGCGCCACATCCCGGTCGGCCTGGAGAACCGCCCGTTCCGCAAGCTCCAAATGATCGAGGACGCAACCAGCGATCAGGATTTGCGCGTTCCGCCCAGCAACCATTTTGAGAAGCTGCGCGGGAAACTGGCAGGCTTTCACTCGATCCGCGTCAATCAGCAGTGGCGGTTGATCTTTCGATGGGACGGCGGGTTGGGTGAAGCGTCCGACATCTATCTCGACGACCACAGCTATAGGTGAGAGCCATGTTGACGACGAAACGCAAGCCGGTGAGCGTCGGCGAAATCCTGGTCGCCGAATTCATGGAACCGCTTGGGCTGACGCAAGTCGCGCTGGCCGAGGCGATGGGGGTGCAGCGCAAGCATGTCAATGAACTTTGCAACAATCGCCGGGCGTTGACCGCGCCGACCGCGCTGATCCTCGCCCGGGTGTTCGGCAACAGCGCCGAGTTCTGGCTCAACGTGCAGCGACGCAGCGATTTGTGGACCGCGATGCATTCACCGCTGCAGCGCCAGCGGATCAACCGCGCGCGCCCGCTGCCGAGTGCCGCGGAGTAACTACTTCGCCGCCGCCACGTCGCCAACAAAGGTCACCTCGACGCCCTTGTCGACCATCGCGCCGAGCCGTTTGGCGTCCCAATTGGTGAGGCGGACGCAGCCATGCGAGCCGCGCTTGCTGATGGTGGAGGGTTCGGCGGTACCGTGAATGCCATAGCCCTCGGCGGACAGGCCGATCCAGATCACGCCCACCGGATTGTTCGGCCCCGGCGCGATTTCGAACGGCTTGTCGGTGTCGACGCCGCGGAATTTGTATTTCGGATTGTAGTGATAGACCGGATCGGGCTGCACGATCACCACCTTCAAGGTCCCCGAAGGCGTCGGCTTTTCCTCGCTGCCGACGGTGGCCGGATAGAATGCCATCAGCGCGCCGTCCTTGTTGAAGGCCTCGACGGTCTGGCGATCCTTGTCGACCTCGATGCGCGCGACCTTGGCGGTCTCGTTCAGCTTGCCGGCGACAGCGTCGACCGAAATATCGATGACGTTGATGCTGTCGCCAGCGTGATCGAAGTTCTGGCCGGGGTTGAGCGCGCTCAACAGTTCAGGGCTCATATGGAAGCGTTCGGCGAGCTCCTCCTTCGGACCGGTATAGCCGAGATGGTCGAGCGACTTCATGTCCTCCATCTGCGCCGGAATCGATTTCAGGAACGGACCTTTGAGGTCGTCCTGGCTGATGCTGTAGGAGGTCACCACCGCGTCGTCGGCGACGGCCTGCAGCCGCGACCAGATTTCCGGCGTCAGCGCCTTGCCCGGCGGCAGCTGGTTGAACGTGGCGAAGGCGCTCAGCGCCTTTTCGACATTCTCGCCGAAGCGGCCGTCGATCTGGCCGGGCGAGAACCGGACCCGGTCGAGCAGCACCTGGACCTTGACCGCCAGCGGACTGATGTCGTCGACTTTCGGAATCTCGCCGCTGAAGCTGGCCGCGTTGATCATGTCGGGTGTCAGGTCCGCCGCGACGGCCGGCAGCGACGGAACTAACAAAAACCCAAGAGCGACGATCCAGCGATTCATGTAAGTCTTGCCTGATGTGAATGCGGGCCGACGGCGCGCGTGATGACAAGATCGCCGCGGCCGATCCGTTCCGCCACGACGGCATAAATCGTGCCGGCGCGGCCGCTCGCTGCGTTAATACTTTGCGACGCGGTCGTTAAGACTGGTTAATTTGTGTACTTGGCCGCAGCGCCGGCTACGCCGTCTGCGTCGACGCCAGCACCGCCTGCGACAGCACGGTGGCGTCGGCATAGGGCAGCGGCAGATAGCGCGCGCCCATTTCCTTGGCGACTTGTTCGGCCAACGGCCCCGGGCGCGGCGACATGTCGACCAACACCGCATTGATGCCGGCGGCGCGCATCTGCCGCGCCGACGCCATCGCGTCTTCCTCGGCCTTGGGCCGGCCCGGCGCGCCGTCGCGGGCGATATTGGCGCGGCCGTCGGTCAGCACGATCACGGTCGGCGTCTGGCCCTTGCGCCGGATCGAGTCGGCCAGCATGAAGGCGGCGTCGAGCCCGGCCGCCAGCGGCGTGCCGCCGCCGCCGGGCAGCCCGGCGAGGCTGCGCTTGGCGCGCGCCAAGGAGCGAGTCGGCGGCAACAGGATCTCGGCGATGGTGCCGCGAAACGCGATCATCGCCACCTGGTCGCGGCGCACATAGCAATCCGCCAGCAGCAATTCGACCGCGCCCTTGGCCTCGGCCAGGCGATGCAGCGCCGCCGAACCCGAGGCATCGACCACGAAAATGGTGGTGGTCTCGGTGCGCTGCTTGAACCGGGCGATGCGGAAATCGTCCTTCTCGATCAGGATGCGCGGTTGCGCGCCTTCGCGGCCCGCGGCCTGACGCCGTCGCAGCGGCTGCCACGGCGCCGCCGCGCGTAATGTCTCGATCACGTTGAGTTTGGAGCCGTCGCGCAGCTCACCCCGCACCGAGCCGGTGGGGCGGCCGCGCTTCTTCGATTTCTGCAACTCGCCGGCCTTGCCGGAGGAGCGCGACCGCGCGCGGCCCGACGAGGCGCGCAGCGCCGCCAGCACGCCGGGCGGAATCGCCGCCTGCACCGCGGCGAGAATGACTTCGTCGAGCGCCTTGTCGATATCCGGGGTCTGCTGCTCCGTGTTATTGTCTTCGGAATCATCTTCCGGCGGCGGTTCGGGCGGCGGCGGCTCCTCGGCATCGGGCTGATCGGCCTGCGGAAAGACCAGCGCGCGCGGCGCCAGCACCAGCCTTGCGGCGATCGCGATGTCGTCCTGCTCGATCTTGTCGTGACCGTTCAGCGCCGCGGCGGCGCGGGCGCCGCGCAGTGCCAAGAGCGGCGCGCGCAGCGACACGATGCCGAGTGCCGCGGCGGCGGTGCAGATCGCCTCGATCTGCTCGCTGTCGACCTGGATCGCCGACAGCCGCGCCCGCGCCGCGACGATCTCGTCGAGCGAAATCGGGAAGTCGTCGGTGTCGCGGAACGAGAACTGATCGAGATCGACATGAAAGGCGAGCCGGTCGCGCAACGACGCCGGCGCGAATTCGTCCTCGAGCCCCTCGTCGAGCGCCACCACGCCGAAGCGGGCCGGCATCCGCAGCGACAGCCCGTCGCGCTCGACCAATGTCTCGTGGGCATCCATCGCGGCGGTGACATGCACGGTGGTCGACGACGACATCCGCTCGGCCATCGCCAGCACCAGCACGCCGCCATCGGCTTCGGCCAGCAAGCCGCGCTCGGCGACCGGGCGGCCGGCCAGCAGCGTCGCCGACAGGTCGAGTCCGCCGAGCAGGCGACCGTCGCCGATATGCAGCGGCAGATGCTTATGGGCGTCGTCCGGCGGCAGCGCGGCGCGCAGCAGCGCCAGCCAGCGGTCGCGCACGGGGCCGGCGCGCGAGCGCAACAGCACCCCGCCGGTGCCGACCGGATCGACCGCGAACAATTGCGCCGCGGTCGCCGCATCGGACCATGCGAGCGCGATGCTCATCCGAAGATTTCGGCAATGGCGCGGTCGACCCGCACCGACGAGCCGGCGTCGTCGAGCGGATTGCGCCGCAGCCGGTGCCGCAGCGCCGAGGGCGCGATGCGCTTGAGATGATCGTCGGTGACGGTCTTGTCGTGCTCCAGCGCCGCCAGCGCGCGCGCGGCGCGCATCAGCGTCAATTCGCCGCGCAGGCCGTCGGTGCCGAGCGCCATGCACAAGGTCGCCGCGCGCTCCAGCGCCGCGTCGCTCACCGTGACCTCCGGCAGCCGTTCGCGGGCCTGGGTGATCTTCTTGCGCAACTTGGTCTCTTCCTTGGCCCAATGGGTCAGGAATGCCGCCGAGTCATTCTCGAAAGAGTCACGACGGCGCACCACCTCGATCCGCTCCGGCAGCGTGTCCGGAGTCTTGACCTCGACCGACAGGCCGAACCGATCCAGCAATTGCGGGCGCAATTCGCCTTCCTCGGGATTGCCGGTGCCGACCAGCACGAAGCGCGCCGGATGGCGGATGCTGAGGCCCTCGCGCTCGACCACGTTCTCGCCCGAAGCGGCAACGTCGAGCAGCAGATCGACCAGATGATCCTCGAGCAGATTGGCCTCGTCGATATAGAGAAAGCCGCGATGGGCGCGGGCCAGCAGCCCGGGCTCGAACGCCTTCTCGCCCTTGGCCAGCGCGCGCTCCAGGTCGAGCGCGCCGACCACGCGGTCTTCCGTCGCGCCGAGCGGCAGATCGACCACCGGCACCGGCACCTGCGCGGTTTTTAGCTTGCCGTGCTTCTCTTTTTCCTTGCACTCGTCGCAGAACGCCTTCGGCAGCTCCGGATCGCAATTATAGCGGCAGCCGACCACGACCTTCATCTTCGGCAGCAGTGCCGCCAGCGCGCGCACCGCGGTCGACTTGCCGGCGCCGCGGTCGCCGAACGCCAGCACGCCGCCGACCTTGGGATCGATCGCCGCGATCAGCAGCGCGAGCTTCATCTCTTCCTGGCCGACGATGGCGGAAAACGGAAAAACTGTCGCCATGTGATGGTTACTCCGGCCGCGTGCGTTCGATGATCGCCGCGGCGCCCTTGTCGAGAAGATCCAGCGCGACGGCGCGGCCGAGTTCGCGGGGGCGATTTGCCGGACCCACGCGCGAGGCCTCGATGAAACTGCCGCCCTCTTCGTCGAGCACTGACGCACTGAGCGTCATCTGCGCGCCGTCGATGGTCGAATACGCCGCCATCGGCGAATTGCAGTGGCCGTTCAGCACCCACAGCACTTCGCGCTCGGCGTCGCAGCACAGCCGCGCCGCGGGGTCATCGATCATCGCCAGATATTTGCGGACCTGCCAATTATCAGCCGCGCACTCCACCGCGACGATGCCCTGCCCGGCCGAGGGCAGCATCTCCTGCGGCGTAAAATCATGCACGATGCGATCGGCGAAGCCGACCCGCTGCAGCCCGGAGCGCGCCATGATCAGCGCATCGGCGGGGCCGACCATGCCGCCGTCCGGCAGTTTCTGCTTCTCGGCATTGTCGAGCTTGCGGATGCGCGTATCGGCGGCACCGCGGAAGTGAATGATGTTGATCTCGGGAAACAGCCGCCTGGCATAGGCCGCGCGCCGCACCGCATTGGTGCCGATGGTGTAGCCCTTGCCGCGCGATGCCTTCAGCTCGTCGAGCGTCAAGCCCTTGCGCAGCACCAGCGCGTCGGTGGCGGGATCGCGCGCCAGCGTCGCGCCGATCACCAGGCCCGGCGTGTCTTCATTGCCCGGCATGTCCTTGAGCGAATGCATGCAGGCTTCGAGCTTGCCGGCGATCACCGCGGCGCGGATCTCGGCGACGAAGGCCCCGCCCTTGCCGCCATGCGGCAGCAGCTTGCTGATCTGGTCGGAATCACCGACGGTTTCGAATTTGACGATTTCGACTTCGAGTTCGCTGGCGGCTGCTCTGAGCTGCTTTGCGATGTCCTCGGTCTGGGCAAGGGCCATGACGCTCTTGCGAGTGCCGATCCGGACTGAAACTGCCACCACACGCTCCATTCGACAACCGCGAAGGGCCCGCGGCGAAGTTTGGCCGAACCTTAGAACCGGCCCGCACCAGATTGCAAACCAATGACCCGGCTTACGAGAAACAATTACCGCGCGTCAAGCCACTGTTCTGACCGCAGTTCCGGATCCTGCGACGACTTAACACGAAGTATCGCAGGTACAACCTTTCGGCTTCTGTCTGTCGCAGTGCAATGCTACTCAAGTCAACGATAGACGTATTGAGCAAGGTCAAAAGCGAGATGACGACTGGGATATTGATCGGCGACGGCAACGTAAGACTTTCGCCGCATCCATTGCGCGCGGCCGTGCTCGGCGAGGTTCATGCGCGGCCGTTTACGGCGCTGCACGGGCCATCGCGCATCGTGCATTTCGCCTTCGACACCGCAGGCGCAGCAGGACAGGCCGACCGCGCCAACCTGATCGCATTTTGTGAATCGCGCGGCCTGCCGCCGCCGGCGCCCGGCGAGAAGCAGCATCGCGCGCCGTTCGGCACCACGATCCTGCGTTGGGAGCAGCATTCGGAATTCACCACCTACACCTGGGAGATCCCCGCCGACACCGCGGCGGCACCGTTTCATCCCGATGCGTCGTCGATCGCCTCGCCGATGCGGCTGCTGCCGCAGCCCGGCCCGGTGCTGGTCGCGGTCGATCTGCATCTGATGAAGGACGACCCGCCGCGCACCGCGCCGGAGCGGCTGTTCGATCGCGCCAGCCTCGCGGTCGCCGAAAATTCCGACGGCGCGGCGTTGTATGCCACCGACTTCCAGCCCGGCCCCTCGGGCTTTGTCCGCATCCTGGTGGTCGATCGCGGCATGGCGCCGGAGCGCGCCGGCGCGCTGGTGCAGCGCGTGCTCGAGGTCGAAACCTATCGGACGCTGGCGCTGCTCGGCCTGCCCGAGGCGCAGCGGCTGACGCCGTCGATCGCCAATTCCGAACGCCGGCTGGCCGAGGTCACCCAGGAAATGCGCGGCGCCGGCGACCTCGCCAGCAATCACAGACTGCTCGAGGAACTGACCGCGCTGGCCGCCGAGGTCGAGGCCGGCGCCGCCGCCAGCCAGTATCGCTTCGGCGCCAGTCGGGCCTATGATGAAATCATGACCGGACGGCTGGCGACGCTGGGCGAACGCAAGGTCGGCGGGTTGCCGACCTGGTCGTCATTCCTGGCGCGGCGGATGAAGCCGGCGATGCGGACCTGCATCACCACCGAAGCGCGGCAGTCCGACCTGTCGCTGAAGCTGGCGCGCGCCGCCAATCTGCTGCGCACGCGGGTCGACGTCGAACTGGAACAGCAGAACCAGGACCTGCTGAAATCGATGAACGCGCGGACCCGGCTGCAATTGCGGCTGCAGACCACGGTCGAGGGCCTGTCCACCGCCGCGATCACTTATTACGTGGTCGGGTTGTTCGGCTATCTGGTGAAGGGCGCCAGCGAAAGCGGCCGACTGCCGATCGACCCCGGCGTCGCAACCGCCCTGTTCGTGCCGATCGCCGCCGTGTCGATCTGGTGGACGGTGCGCAGCATCCGCAAGAAACACATCGCGGACGAGGATTGATGCGCCGCTTCGCCAAGCCCCTGCGCATCGTCGTCGCTATCGTCGCGCTCGCCGCGCTGGCGGTGGCGTTGTGGCAGTTGCATGGCATGACCGACGGGCTACGGGTGTCGACCGCCCACGTCGGCGAGACTCCGGTGACGATCTATCGGCCGGCCTCCGACGCCCCGGCGCCGGTGGTGGTGATCGCCCATGGCTTTGCCGGCTCGCAGCAATTGATGCAGCCCTTCGCCGACACGCTGGCGCGCAACGGCTATATCGCCGTGACCTTCGATTTTACCGGGCACGGCCGCAACCCGGTGCCGATCCGCGGCGATATCGACGAGCCGACCAATGTGACCGGCGTGCTGGTCGCCGAACTCGGCCGCGTCACCGATTTCGCCCGCACCCTGCCGGACAATGACGGCCGGGTCGCGGTGCTCGGCCATTCGATGGCCTCCGATATCGTGGTGCAATATGCCGTCGCCCATCCGGAGATAAGCGCCACCGTCGCGGTCTCGGTGTTCACCCGGAAATCGACCGCGACGCTGCCGCATAATCTCCTGGTGATCGTCGGCGCGCTCGAGCCGCAGATGCTGAAGGACGAAGGCTTGCGCATCGTCAACCAGACCACCGGCGGCGGCGCCGTGGCCGGCCGCAGCTATGGCGACTTCAACGACGGCAGCGCGCGGCGGCTGGCGCTGTCGTCCGGTGTCGAACATATCGGCGTGCTGTACAGCCGGGATAGCATGCGCGAAGCGCTGCAATGGATGAATGAGAGCTTCGGTCGCACCAGCTCCGGCTGGATCGACCGCCGGCCAAGCGCGCTGGGCCTGTTGTTCTTCGGACTGATCGCGCTGGCCTGGCCATTGTCGACGCTGCTGCCGAAAGCCGCGCCGGTGCCGATGGGCGCCAGCCTGAGCTGGAAGCAATTGCTGATCGCCGCGATCCTGCCCGCGGTGCTGACGCCCTTGATATTGTGGAAGGCGCCGACAGACTTCCTGATCATCCTGCTCGGCGATTATCTGACGCTGCATTTTCTGCTCTATGGACTGTTGACCGGCGCGATCCTGCTGGTCTTGCCTGGACAAATGCCTTTCCTTCGTCATGGCCGGGCTCGACCCGGCCATCCACGGACACAAGGCGATGCCGCCAAGGCTTGGATGCCCGGGCCTTCGCCGCGCCAAAGCGGCTTCGGCCCCGCAGGCGGGTCAAGCCCGGGCATGACGAAATTGGATGCCGACAGCCAGCACGCACGTCCGACGGTCAGTATCAAGGCGCTCGTCATCGCCGCAGCCGCCGTGGCCGCCTACAACATCCTCGCCTTCGGTCTGCCGCTCGATACTTACGTCTTCTCGTTCCTGCCGATCGAACCGCGGATTCATCTGATCGCCGCGGTGGCCTGCGGCACCGTGCCGTATTTCCTCACCGCGGAATGGATGGCGCACGGGGCACACGCGCCGCGCGGCGGCTATGCCTTCGCCAAATTCTGCTTCCTCGCCTCGCTGGCGGCGGCGGTGGCGCTCAATCTGCACAAATTATTCTTCCTGATCATCATCGTGCCGGCGATCCTGCTGTTGTTCCTGGCGTTCGGGCTGATCAGCAATTGGAGCTACAGGGCGACCAATCACCCGCTGCCCGGCGCGCTCGCCAATGCGGCGATCTTCGCGTGGGCGATCGCGGTGACGTTCCCGATGGTGATCCGATGACTCCCGGCGAATTATGGCCCGCGACCGGCGCGCTGTGCTGGCGGCTGGTCACCGACGCGGTGATGGGCGGGGTGTCGCGCGGCAGCATCGCCGAGATGGCGATCGCGGGCCGTGATGCCGTGCAGATGTGCGGCCGCGTCAGCACCGAGAATAATGGCGGCTTCATCCAGATCGCGCTCGATCTGGCGCCCGACGGCGGCGCGATCGATGCGAGCGGCCTCACCGGCATCGTTCTCGACGTGTTCGGCACTGGCGAGCGCTACGGCGCGCATCTGCGCAGCACCGATCTCGACCGGCCGCAACAATCCTATCGGCAGGAATTCGTCGCGCCGTCGCAATGGACCACGATCGAGCTGCCATTTGCGCAATTCGCGCCGCATCGCACCGACGCGCCGCTCAACATCGCCCGGCTGCGCCGGATCGGGCTGGTGGCGATGGGCCGCGAATTCGACGGCGATCTCGCCGTTGCGCGGCTGGCATTTTATTGATCTGCTCCGATCTGACTTTTGACGAATGGCGAGCGACCCCGCCGCTTCCTACAAAGAGGGACCATGTTCGGACCGAAGCCCGACATCCCCGCGCAAGGCCAGGAATCGGTGTGGGATTATCCACGCCCGCCGCGCCTGGAACCGGTCGCGCAGCGGTTGCGCGTGGTGTTCAATGGCGAGACCATCGCCGATAGCGTGTCAGGATTTCGCGTGCTCGAAACCAGTCATCCGCCGGTCTATTATATTCCGCCGGCCGATATCCGCACCGCGGCACTGCGGCCCGCGCCGGGGCAGTCCTGGTGCGAATTCAAGGGCCACGCCAAATATTGGTCGCTGGAAGTCGGCGAGCGACGGTCGGACAACGCCGCCTGGAGCTATCCGACACCAACACCGGCTTTCGCGGCAATCGCCGGCCACCTCGCCTTCTACGCCTCGCGAGTCGATGATTGTTTCGTCGGCGACGAGCGGGTGCAGCCGCAGCAAGGTGATTTCTACGGCGGCTGGATCACCACGAAAATCGTCGGCCCCTTCAAGGGCGGCGCGGGGACACGCGGATGGTGATGCGCGACGATTCACCAGCGCCGCTCTGGGCACCGCCTGTCAACGCCGCCGCGCCGCGCGAGCTGTGCACCGATTGCGGCGTGTCGCGGATGAGCGATCCAAAGCAATGCGGCCACGCCTGCCAGTTCATCAAGCCGGACTATCCGGCGATGGAGCGCCGCGTCCATGGCCGCACCCGCGATCCCGCACGGCCTGACGAGGAATTTTTCGGCCCGTTCCGCCGCATGGTGCGCGCCGCGATGAAAACGCCGCGCGAAAACGCGCAATGGACCGGCATCACCACGCGGATCGCCGAGCGGCTGCTGGAGACCGGAGCGGTCGACGCGGTGCTGACCATGGCGCCGGACCCGGGCGACAAATGGAAGCCGATGCCGGTGCTGGTGACCAAGCCCGAGGGCATGGCGCAATGCCGCGGCATGCGGATGGGCTACGCGCCGTCGCTGGCGCTGCTCGAACCGGCGCTGGCCGCCGGCTATAAGCGGCTCGCGGTGATCGGGATTCCCTGCCAGATCCACGCGCTGCGGGCGCTGGAACGACAGCTCGGCTTCGAGCGGCTCTATGTGATCGGCACGCCCTGCTCCGACAACACCACCACCGAAAATTTTCACGGCTTTCTCGATCTGCTGTCGGACCAGCCCGACACCATCACCTATCTGGAATTCCGCGCCGATTATCATGTCGAGCTGCGCTTTGCCGACGGCGCGGTGAAGGAGATTCCCTTCCTCAAGCTGCCGATCTCGAAGCTGCCGCCGGATTTCTTTCCGATGACCTGCCGCACCTGCGTCGACTACACGAATTCGCTGGCCGATATCACGGTCGGCTATATGGGTGGCCAGGGCGAGCAATGGCTGCTGGTACGCAATACGCGCGGCGAGGAATTGCTCGATCTGCTCGGCGACGAAGTGAAGTTGAGCGAGCCCGGCAGCGCCGGCAAGCGCGCCGGCCCGGTGAAGGGCTTTCTGAAGAATGTCGAACTCGCCGCCGGCGGCCTGCCAGTGCGCGGCATGCCGAACTGGCTGCGTCCGCTGATGGGCTGGCTGATGCCGAAGGTCGGGCCGCGCGGGCTGGAATTCGCCCGCGCCCGGGTCGAAATGAAAGCAGTGGAAACCGTGCTGCATCTGCGTCGGCAATATCCACAGCGGATGAAGAACATGATCCCCGCTCATGTCTGGGCGCTGGTAACTCCATACGGAGTCGAGCCGAAAGACGGTGAACGAACCAAGTAATACCGCCGTCTTCGCTCTATCAGCATGCGCGCATAGGAACCAGCATTCTCCTGGATGGTTATGGTCGCGGCCGCTGGCGTCGGTGATGACATCGACGCGCGGCGCGCCTGACCCGATCACTGGAGGTTATCTTGGACAAGGATATTCTGGATCATTTGAAGACGCTGCACACCAGCGCGATCGATGCGCGTAGCGGCTATGAGGAAGCTCTCGAGGACGCTGAGGGCAAGGGCATGACGCCGCTGTTCCGCGACATGATCGCGCTGCACGATTCCAATGCCGAAGAACTCGGCGGCGCGCTGATCAATGCCGGCGAAACCGCGGATGAGGATGGCTCGTTCATGAGCCTGGTTCACCGCACCATCATGAATGTCCGCTCGCTGTTCAACGGCCTCGACGGCAGCGTGTTGCCGGGCCTGATCGATGGCGAAAAACGCAACGTCGCCAAATATGACGACGCGCTGAAAGTCACCGCCGGATCGCCCGCGATCGCCAGCATGCTGAGCGCGCAGCGCGGCAAGATCGAGCAGAAGATCGCGCTGATGCAGCAGCAAGACGCGAGCTACAAAGCTGCATCATGATCGCGCGAACCAGGACCGCAAAGACGGCAAAAAAATCGGGGGCCTTGAGCCCCCGATTTCGTGTCCGGCATGATGAGCCGGATGACTCTTGTCTGAATTACTTCGGCTGTCCGGTCGATCCATTGGCCGCGCCGATACCGGTATCTGACGCGGTCGGAGCCGCAGCACCGTCACGATTGTAGATCCGCGGCACGGTCTGGGTGGTGGGCGAAGCCGCCCCGGTTCCAGTCCCGGTCGTCGTCGTCGAGCTGGCAGCCGGCGTGGCGATCTGCGCGGTTTCGCTGTTCGACCTGGCATTATTGCCCAGCGCCAAAAGGCCCATCGCGATCAGGGCGAAGACGGCGAGGCCCCCCAGTTCCGGCAGGGCGCCATCCGCGGCGGCGCCTCGCCCGGTGCCGCGGCCTTCCAACGTCTCCGCGGCAATTTCACGGTTGGATCGCGAGCGTATGAAGTTGATGAATGCCAGGCCGACGATGACGACGCCAGCGGCCAGCGTGAAGAACATAAGCCAACTAATCGGATGGTTTCCGTCCATGTAGTCCTCCTGCCAATGTAAAGCTCGGTTGTCACTGGTGGACGAAACGGAGGACAGCTAATTTGGTTCCGACCCCGAACGCGACGCCGCGGCGCGGAACAATCCGCGCGCCGCGGCGCCGGCTTAGTCGCGGGGCCTCATTCGTAGACGAAGGCAGGATCGTCGAGATCGATACACGGGAATTCGTCTTTCTCGCTCCAATAGTCCTGACTATGCTGCCATTCCGGCTTGTCGCCGCGCTTGGGCAGCAGATGCATCCCGCGCATCAGATAGCCCGGATTGAAGTTTTCCGGATCGATCCAGGGTAGTAGCGGCATGTCCTGGTCCTGCGGTCGCAATTGCGGCACGACCCTGGCGGCGCCGTTGCGTTCCATGTGGCCGAGCAGCCGGCAGACGAAGTCAGCCACCAGATCGGCGCGCAGGGTCCAGCTGGCGCGGAAATAGCCGAACACCCAAACCATGTTGGGAACGCCGGTGAACATCATGCCGCGATAGGTGACGGTGTCGGCGAAATCCAGCAGCTTGCCGTCGATCGAAAATTCGATGTCGCCGAGCACGTTGAGGTTGAAGCCGGTGGCGGTGACGATGATGTCGGCCTCGAGCGCCGCGCCGGATTTCAGCGCGATGCCGGTCGCGGTGAAGCGTTCGATCTCGTCGGTCACCACCGAGGCCTTGCCGGAGGCGATGCCCTTGAACAGATCGCCATCGGGGACGAAGGCGATACGCTGCCGCCACGGCCGGTAGCTCGGCATGAAATGCGGATCGAGATCGTAGTCAGGCCCGAGATGAGCGCGAACGCCGGCCAGCAATTCCTGTTTCACCAGTTCGGGCTCGCCGACCGCGCGCTTGGTAAACGTCGCCTGATCGAACAGGATTTTGCGGCGCACGATCTCGTGGATCCAGTCCTCGTTGACGCCCAATTCGCGCAGCGTATCGGCAAGCTCGATCTTGTTGCGGCCGGGAATGAAATAGGTCGGCGAGCGCTGCAATACGGTGACATGGTCGCAGCTCGGTGCGATCGCCGGCACCACTGTCGCCGCGGTGGCGCCGGAGCCGATCACCACCACCTTCTTGCCGGCATAATCGAGATCATCCGGCCAGGTCTGCGGATGGACGATGCGGCCTTTGAACTCCGACATGCCGGGCCAGTTCGGCGTGTAACCTTCGGTGTGGCGATAATAGCCCTGGCACATCCAGAGAAAATTCGCAGTGATACGCACCGATTCCCCGCTGTCGGTGCGGACCGCCTCGATGCTCCAGCGATTGTCCGCGCTCGACCAGCGCGCCGCCACGATGCGGTGGCCATATCTGATGTGGCGAGCCAGATCATTGTCGTCGATCACCTCGCCCATATAGGCGCGAATCTCGGCCGCGGTCGCGATCGGCTTGCCGGTCCACGGCTTGAAACGATAGCCGAAAGTGTAGAGGTCGCTGTCGGAGCGAATCCCGGGATAGCGATGGGTCAGCCAGGTACCGCCAAAACTGTGCTGGGCTTCGAGCACGACGAAGCTGGTGCCGGGGCGTTGCGTGGTCAGGTGATAGGCGCCGCCTATTCCCGAAATGCCAGCGCCGGCGATCAGCACGTCGAAATGTTCAATGGCTTGCGGATGGGCGGCCGACCTGGCGGCAGCGGAAACGGTATCGAGCACGGGCGGTTTCCTCGTCTTTTTTTATCTGTTGCCGGCATTGTGGCCCGCGGGTCCGGCTTTGCCCAGCGCTTTTTCGGTTCCAGGCAGCAAAACGCCGCGGGCATCGCGACCCGCGGCGTTGTGGTGAAGGCAAGGCTTTACTTGAGAAGCAGCGGCAGGCCCGAGAACGACTGGTACTCGCCCTTCTGCTCCAGGATCAACGGCGTGCCGGACATCGACTTGTACTCGCCCTTCTGCTCCAGGATCAGCGGCGTGCCGGACATCGACTTGTACTCGCCTTCCTGCTGCAGGATCAGCGGCGTGCCAGACATCGACTTGTACTCGCCCTCCTGCTGCAGGATCAGCGGCGTGCCGGACATCGACTTGTACTCGCCCTCCTGTTCCAGAATCAGCGGGGTGCCGGAATATGACTGGTAGGTTTCGGTGCTCATTTTGGGATCCTATGCTCTGGACGACAGGACTGGCAGACCCAGCCAGGTCGACAACGGTGTCGGATTGTTCATCAACAATGGCTCGCCCGAATAAGATTTATACGGGCCTTTGGATTCGAGCAGCAAAGGCGTGCCCGAAAACGACTTGTAGGGGCCGCTGCTGTCGAGCAGCAACGGCACGCCGGAGAACGACTTGTAGGGGCCGGAGGTGTTGGCCAGCAGCGGCGTGCCGGAAAAGAACTTGTCGCTGTCGGTCAGCAGCATGTCGCCCGAATAGGATTTGTAGGGGCCCGAACTATCCAGCAGCACCGGGGCGTGCAGGATATTGGAGAACGGGGTCGCCTCGCTCAGTTCGACCGCGGCGGGTCCGCTCTGCGGCACGCTGATCTGGTTCGGGCTGTAGCGATCGAGGATCTCCGCCGCCTTGGCGGCGAAGCCGAACTCCGCCAGCACCGCGACCACGACGCCGCCCTTCTTGACGGGCTCGGCATAGACCCTGGCTTCAGAGCGCGGCACGTAAGCCCGGGTCAGCGCCGCCACGATGTCATCGACCGAGCCGGTCTTGCCCGACTGCACGGCGCTGACGACGTTGTATTTGAAATTGCTCTTCTTCAGGTCGGCTTCAAGAGCGGCGACCTGCCTGCTGGAATCGTACAACCGGGTAATGGTCTGGGTCATGTTTACTCCGTTTCAGTCTCAGGACCTGCTCGGTTGGCCCTGCATCAATAAAGTGTCCCGCCGTCGGATCAGGGGGACCATCGTCACGAGCGTCGCGAGAAGCAGCAGCAGTTCGAGGCAATAGACAAAGTTGTAGCCCGCGGCCGCCCCCCAGGCATTTGTCGGCGCGAATGCGCTCACGACATCGCGAAGGATGCCGCCGAGCGCGATCGCCGCGCCCGCGGCCGAGGCCTGCACTGCGCCCCAGGCGCCGAGCGCGAGACCCGCCTGATCCTTCGGCGCCGCATTCATGGTCGCAGTCAGCGTGCCGTGGCCGAACAGGCCGGCACCGAAACCGATCAGCAGCGTGCCGGTGCCGAACAGCAAGGCCGGGTGCAGCGTCGCCGACAGGCTCGCCGCCAGGATCACGCACAGAAATGCCGGGATGCCGACCAGCGCGCCGGCGCTCGCCATCCGGAACGGATCGGCGCCGCGGCTCAACACGCGTGAGGCAAGGCCGAAGCCGAGCAGCCCGCCGATCGCCAGCGCCGCGGTCAGCTTGGTGGTGTCGCCGACGCTGAGATGCAGGATCTGGCCGCCGTAAGGTTCAAGCAGCACGTCCTCCATGCTGAACGCCATGGTGCCGAGCCCGACCGCCACCAGCCGCCGCATCGCGTTGTCGCCGCTGATGAACACGTTCCAGGATTTACGGAAACTTGTGCTGATCTCCTTGATGGCCGCCTGTCGGGCCTGGCCGCGGGATTCCTGTTTCCAAACCGCGATGCCGTTGAGCACGATCGTCACCACGGCCGAGCCCTGGATCACCTGGATCAGTCGCCCCGGCGAGAATTCCGCGAGCAGCATGCCGAAAATGATCGCGCTGGCGATCATGCCGAACATCAGCATGGTGTACATCAGGCCGACGACTTTCGGCCTGGATTCCGGCGTCGCCAGATCGGTCGCCAGCGCCAGCCCGACGGTCTGGGTGGTGTGCACGCCGGCACCGATCAGCAGGAAGGCCAGCGCGGCCGCGGCCTGGCCGATCCAGGCCGGCGCGTGGCCGGCATCGCCGCTGCCGGACAACACCAGCAGCGCGAATGGCAGGATCGCCAAGCCGCCGAACTGCACCATCGTCCCCTTGTAGAGAAACGGCACCCGGCGCCAGCCCAGCGCCGATTTGTGGATGTCGGAGCGAAAGCCGATCAGCGCCCGGAACGGCGCAAACAGCAGCGGCAGCGACACCATGATGCCGACGATCGAAGCCGGAACGTTGAGCTCGACGATCATCACCCGGTTCAGCGTGCCGACCAGCAGCACCAGCGACATGCCGACCGAGACTTGAAACAGCGACAGACGCAGCAGCCTGGACAGCGGTAGATCCGGCGTCGCGGCATCGGCGAACGGCAAAAACCGCGGGCCGAGCTCAGCCCATACCTGCATGACTTTTCGGCTGACTGGGTTCATCGTTGAGCATTCCATCTGACGCAGGCCCGGCGACAGCATCGCCCGCCCCGATCTCAAACTGGAAACAGCGCCACGACATCGTGGCGTAAGATCGACGGCTGGCCGCCGTCATCGCCCGCGCTTCGGCCCAAAGCGGGTCGACTCCAAAGCAAGCCGGCCGCAAAGCAAGCGACCGGGACCCGTGGATCCCGGTCCAGCCACCATAGCTCTTGATGAGCCGTATCAGACGATGGAGGGCGTGATGACCGAGCTCTCGATCGAGGCGGTCTTGCCGTTCCAGTACTTCGGGAACCAGGTGGTGTGCGAGATCAGCGCGTAGTGAACGAGAATTGCGATCACGGTAACGCTGCCGAGCAGCAGGGGGAGACCAACGGTCGGCTTGACCACGGTCCAGATTCTACCTTGATTCATTGTCGATACTCCTTAATGCAGCCAGGGCGAATAAACATACGCCAGGAAGTGAGCGACGATCGCAATCGCGCCAAAGACGCGGGTGCCGTCGATCACATGCTTGTGGAGCTCTTCCGATTCCGCGATTGTCAGACCAGTCGGCCAGACCTTGTTCGGATCGTCAACCATAACAAACCTCCTAAGAGACTTACGATCAGTGTCGTGCTGAACCCGCACGTAGGTGTGATGCGCTGCTACGTCGAACGGATGTTCGTTGGTCTCAGCATCGTGTTGTCGCTTCCTCACCCCTCCGCGCCCGACCACAAATCACGCGATGTCGAGACGATGGACCAGGCGGAAGCCTTTCCAGACCCGTCCAGACAGATGGCCCAAAGCCCCCTATCACTTCCGAGTGATTGTAAGACTAGCCTGACACACATCTTTGTCAATTTAACATGACACTGCTGACTGTCCGTGTCATACCGGACATTCTCAAACCGGTCCGCCGACTCCCGGACACGGAAAATTGAGTTAGATGTGATGCGATCGGCTCTTGACAAATCGTCAGAACTCAGAGTTGTGAACGCACCCGCGCCGGAGCCGACGGGCTGCGGCCGCGCACCGATTCACCCGCCCGCGGCGGTCCAGCCGCACGGCGCCCTGCTGGCGCTGGACCCGGTCGATCTGCGCATCGTCCATGCCGGCGGCGACACCGCCGGATTGCTGGGGGCCCCGCCGGCCGCACTGCTGGGCCAGACCGCAACCGCCATTCCGGCGATCGACCGCATCCGGGTCGCGCGGCTGCGCGCGCTGCTGTCGGGCGATCGCGACATCGCCCGCCCGCTGCACGCCTTCACCCTCACCGCCCCGGACGCCACCAGCGTCGACGTCATCGCCCACCAGGCGTCGGGCTTGCTGGTGCTGGAGTTCGAGCCGCAGCGCGAAGCGGCGCCGGACAATGCGCTGGCGCTGGTGCAGTTGATGATCCGCCGGGTTCGGCGTGCCGACACCGTCCAAGCGTTGTGCGACGCCGTCGCCGCCGAGCTGCGCGCCGTCACCGGTTTCGACCGGGTGCTGATCTGTCGCGTCCTGGCCGACGGCAGCGGCGAGGTGACAGCCGAGGCGCTGGGCGACGGCGTCGATTCCTTGCGCGGGCTGCGCTACCCGGCATCCCAGATCTCCCAACACGGCCGCGCGCTGGATCGGATCAACGGGCTTCGGGCGATTCCCGACGCGCGCCACGCCGCGGCGCCGATCATTCCGGCGCTGCATCCGCGCGACGGCACGCCGCTCGATCTCAGCCACAGCGTGATCCGCGGCGTCTCGCCGGCGCATCGCGACACTCTCGCCGCTCTCGGCGTGGTGGCGTCGATGTCGCTGCCGATCGTGCAACACGGCCAATTCTGGGGCCTGATCGCCTGCCACCACGGCGCGCCGCGCTATCTGCCCTATCGGCTGCGCGAGGCTTGCGACATGTTCGCCGAGCTGATGTCGTCGCAGCTGGAAGCCAGGATCGCGGCGGAGCAATACGAGGCCCGGCTGCGCAGCACCCGGATTCACGAGGAGCTGGTGACCCGGATGAGCCAGGAATCCGACCTGGCCGAGGGATTGATCCGGTTTCACCCCAATCTGCTCGACTTCATTCCGGCGGCCGGCGTCGGGCTGTGGATCGACGGGCAGTTCACCGCCCTCGGCGTCACGCCGAGCGCCGACCAGGTCGAGGCGCTGATCGGCTGGCTCGGCGCCAGCGCCAATGACGGCGTGTTTCAAAGCGATTGCCTGCCGCTGATCTATCCGCCCGCCGCCGCTTACGCCGACCGAGCCTGCGGCCTGCTGGCACTGTCAATCTCGAAGACGCCGCGCGACTACCTGCTCTGGTTCCGGCCCGAAGCGATCCGGAGCGTGAGCTGGGCCGGGCAACCGACCAAGCCGGCCAGCCCCGGCGCCGAACGGCTCGAGCGGCACGGCTTGGCGGCGTGGCAGCAATCGGTGCGGCTGCACGCGCGGCCCTGGCGCGAGTCGGAAATCGAGGCGGCGCATCGGCTGCGGCTGTCGCTGCTGGACGTGGTGCTGCGGCGGATCGAACAGATCGCCCGCGAACGCAAATCGGCGCGGCTGCTGCAGGAGCAGCTGATGCGCCAGCTCGAACGGGGCTTGCGGCAATCGCAGGATGTGGCGCGAACGCTGGACCAGGAAACCAAACGGCGCGCATCGGTCGAGGCCGACCTGTCGCAGGTGCTGCGGCGCACCGTGGAAGACCAGGAAGCTGAGCGGTTGCGGATCGCCCGCGAATTGCACGACACGCTCGGCCAATCGCTCACCCTGCTGCATCTCGGCATCGAGAGCATCGGCCAAGCCACGCCCGGCAGCGACGAGATGCGCCAGCGCATCGCCGGCATCAAGAGTCTGACCGTCGATATCGGCCGCGAGGTCAACCGGCTGGCCTGGGAGATCCGTCCGACCGCGCTGGACGATCTCGGCATCCAGACCGCGATCCAGCATTTGCTCGATTCCTGGAGCCAGAAGGCCGGGGTCCGGTTCGACCTGCATTTGACGCTCGGCGAACGCCGCCTGCCGGCGCCGATCGAAACCACCTTGTACCGCGTGCTGCAGGAGGCGCTGACCAACATCGTGCGCCACGCCGAGGCCCGCCATGTCGGGGTGATCCTGCGGCTGGCGGAGCAGCAGGTGACGATGATCGTCGAGGACGACGGCCGCGGCTTTGCCGGCCCCAACCCCGACACCAAGCTGCCGGAGCGGCTGGGCCTGCTCGGGATCCGCGAGCGGCTGTCGCTGGTCGGCGGCTCGCTCGAAATCGAATCGGCGCCCGGCAAGGGCACCGCTCTGTTCGCTCGCATTCCGTTGTAACGCATGACACGACTGGAACGACAATCGATGGATCAGGAAGCAGCCTCCCGCCTGCGGGTGTTCCTCGCCGACGATCATCCGGTGGTACTCAGCGGCATGAAGGCGCTGGTCGCCGGCGATGCCGGACTCGAAATGGTCGGCGAGGCCAGCGACGGCCCCAGCGCGCTGCGCCGCGCCGTCGAATTGCGCCCCGACGTCGCCGTGCTCGACCTGTCTATGCCCGGCCTGAACGGCATCGAGGTGGCGCGGAAATTTCTCGCTGCCTGCCCGGAATGCCGGGTGCTGGTGCTGACCGTGCATGAGGACGGCGCCTATCTGAAGCAGCTGCTCGATCTCGGCGTCGCCGGCTATGTGCTAAAACGCTCGGCCACCGAGGAGCTGATCCGCGGCATCCACGCAGTCGGCGCCGGTGGCCTCTATCTCGATCCGGCGATCGCCGGCCGCGCCATCGGCCGCGCCGCCCCGCATCTTCACAGCAGCGACCACAGCAACGCGGTCGCCGAACTCAGCACGCGGGAAATCGAGGTGCTGCGGCTGGCCGCGGTCGGCCACAGCAATAAGACCATCGCGGCCAAATTGCAGATCGGATCGAAGAGCGTCGAGACCTACAAGGCGCGCGGCATGGCGAAGCTGGGCTTCCATAACCGCGTCGAAGTGGTCCGCTTCGCGCTCAGCATGGGCTGGCTCTCCGACCCATAGCGCGCGAGCGATTAAGCGTTTGATCGAGGCCTACCGAACCGCTAGCTTCCCCCACAACAAGAAATGCTGCCTCCGGAACGCTGCCGCCGCGCGATGTCGCGCGCGCCTGCCCCGGCGGCCCTGGGGGAAATCCACCATGAGCGCCGAGCCGCGACCGCCACGATTGTCCGCCGAGACGGCGTCGCACCTGACAGCCTCGACCTGTGCTTCGGCGACCGCCTCTTCGGCCAAATCTTCGGCGACAAAGGCTTTCGCGGGCCTGCGCGTGCTGGATTTTTCCACTACCATCGCGGGGCCGCACTGCGCCCGGATGCTCGCCGACATGGGCGCCGAGGTCATCAAGATCGAAACCGCCGAGGGCGAGACGATGCGGGCCCGGCCGCCGCTGCGCGACGGTTTCAGCACCGCGTTCGGCCAGCTCAATGTCGGCAAGAAGAGCCTCGTGCTCGATCTGAAATCGCCGCATGGCCGCGACGCGGTGCGCCGGCTGGTCGCCGACGCCGACATCGTGGTCGAGAATTTTCGGCCCGGCGTGATGCAGCGTTTGCAGCTCGACTATCCGACGCTGCGCGGGTTCAATCCGAAGCTGATCTATTGCTCGATCTCCGGCTACGGCCAGACCGGCCCGTCCTCGGAATTGCCGGCCTATGCGCCGGTGATCCATGCCGCCTCCGGCTACGACATGGCGCATCTGGCCTATCAACCCGGACGCCACCGGCCGGATTATTGCGGCATCTATCTGGCCGATGTGGTGACCGGCGCCTATGCGTATGGGGCGGTGGCGTCGGCGCTGTATCAGCGCGCCAATACCGGCGAAGGCCAGCACATCGACGTCTCGATGCTGGAATCGATGCTGTCGCTGACGCTGAACGAAATGCAGTGGGCGCAATTTCCGGTGACGATGCCCAGCCGTCCGCTGTTCGGGCCGATGGAAACCGCGGACGGCTATGTGATGGTCGCAGTGGCGAGCGAAAAGACGTTTGCCGATTTCGTGCTGGCCTCCGGGCATCCGGAATGGATCACCGACCCGCGCTACGCCAACTACGCCGACCGCCGCGACAATTGGGAGGATTTCATGACCGGGATCGAGACCTGGTCGCGCACGCTCAGCACGCAGCAATGTCTGGCCGAGTTGAACCGGTTCGGCGTGCCCTGCTCGGCCTATCGCAGCGTCGCCGAGGCGATGGCCGACCCGCAGATCGCGCACCGCCAAGCGCTGGCCGAGGTCAGCGACGACGGCGGCAGTTTCAAGGTGCTGAACCTGCCGTTCCGGATGTCGGGCGCCGACACCAGCGCCGGCCCGCGCGTGGCCTCGCTCGGCCAACACACCGTGATGCTGCTCCAGCAGGCCGGCTATTCGGACGGCGAGATCGCCAAATTTTCGGGCGGCGCGTAGCCAACGCAACCCGTTTATGCAATGCGCCGCCCCACAGGCAGCGCGCTCCCTCTCCCATGGGGAGAGGGCCGGGGAGAAGGGGGGCGTCCTCTCGTGAGATCAGCCCCCTCACCCGGATTGCTACGCAATCCGACCTCTCCCCGGTGGGGAGAGGTGAACGCGCGCCGCGAAGGCAGCGCGTCGCTAAGTCAACGCGGCTCATGCAATGCGTCGCCTCACCGGCAGCGCGCCCCCTCTCCCATGGGGAGAGGGTCGGGGTGAGGGGGTACGACCCCTCGTGAATTCGTCCCCCCTCACCCGGATTGCTGCGCAATCCGACCTCTCCCCGGCGGGGAGAGGTGAACGCGCGCCGCGAAGGCAGCGCCTCAGCGAGATTCCGGGCTCGCGCGCAGCGAAGCTGCTCGCGCCGGAATGACCACATCGTTGTTTCAGCGCCAAGTCATCACGTCGCCAGCCGCACCAGGTAGGTCTGCTCGCCGCTCAGTACCAATTCGCCGCGCTGGTTGTGCACCGACGACGTCACGGTGACGATGCCGGTGGTGCGCTGCGGCGTCAGTGCCGCGATCACCAGCTCGGGATACAGCGTGTCGCCGGCATAGACCGGCTTGTGGAATTTCGACGATTGCGCCAGGAAGCCGAGCAGCGCCTCGCCGATGACATGCGGAAACAGCCCGGCTCCCGCCGCGGTGAAACACAGCACCTGCAGACCATGCGCAAGCAGCCCCGGATGGCCCTGGGCGCGGCAATATTCGATATCGTAGTGGATCGGATGATTGTCACCGGAGACGCTTTGAAACGCCGCGAAATTGGCGTCGGTCACGGTCCGGCTCGGCAGGCAAAAGCGTTCGCCGATTTGCAGCGCCGCGAATGGGCGCGGTTCGACCAGCCGGTGCGCCGATCTGTCGAAAGCGGCGCGCGGCGCGCTCTCTTTGGTCACTGATGGCGGATTCGATGCTGCCGTCACGCGCGTCCCCCTGTTGTTTTGTTGCAGGTTAGCCGCTCGCGGGCCGCGACGCCATCGCACCGGCCGCAATCACCGCGCCGGCTTGCCGTGGCCGATCAGCAGGCGTCCGAACAGGATCGCGAAGCCGAGAAACGCCGCCGCCCAGGCGAACGCCGCGACATGCAGCAAGGCGTCGCTCCAGGCCGGCTGCAACACCGCGCAGACCCGCGCCAGCACCGCGACCAGCGCGCCGCCATAGATCGCCTGGGTGGCGCGCGTCGCGGTCAATGGCTGGCCGCTATGGCCCAAAGTGGCACGCGACATCACCGCCAGCGTCATGATCCCGGCGGCGCCGACCATCCAGGCATGGACGCCGGCGCTGCTGGGAATGAGATCGAACGCCGCCGCCGAAGTCAGCAGAAAACCCAGCGGCACGAAGGCGTAGCCGACATGGAGCACCAGCACGAGGCGTTCCTTCGAGGTGCGATCGCCGGCCCAGCGCGCCAGACGCACCAGATGCAGGATGCCGGCCAGCGCCAGCAGCGCGCCGGTCACCACGCCCTGCGGGCGCAGCACCCACACCAGCAGCGTCATCGCGCTGACGGCCATGATGGCGATGTCGAAACGATTGAACGGCACCGGCAGTCGGCCGGGATTTTCGCGCACCAGCCAGTTGCGGGTGAAGCTCGGGATGATGCGGCCGCCGATTAGCCCGATCAGCACGATCACCACCGCGATGCCGGCGCGCATCCCAAAATCGGCAGCGCCGCTGACATGGGCTTCGAGATGAAACGCCACATTGCCGGCGAGCAGCAGCGCGATCAGCACCACGACATTGAGGTTGCGCCAGTTGCGGCCGGCCAGAATCTCGCGGCTCGCCGCCAGCGCCACCAGCAGCAGGAAGCTGCAATCGATCAGCATCGCCGCCAGCCAGCCGATGTCGGCGGAAAACGCCAATGCGAACCGCCCGGCGAGCCAGACGATCACCAGCGTCAGCAACGGCGTGCCCTGGATCGGCAGGCGACCGGTCCAGTTCGGGATCGCGGTGAACAGAAAGCCGGTGATCACCGCCGGCAGATAGCCATAGAGCATCTCGTGAACGTGCCAGTCGCGCGGCGCCATCGCCGTCGCAAGAGTCACTTCGCCGTGGAAGAACGGCAGCCAGATCAGCACGGCCAACGCGGCGAAGGTCGCGCCGAGCAGGAAGAATGGCCGGAAGCCGGTCGACAGGATGGTCCAGCCGTGATGCGGCCGAAACCGCGGAACCGGAATCCGTTTGGCTTCGGGCGGTGCGGATTGGGTGGCGATGGTGGCCGTCATGTCGGATCCCCGCTGGATGGCGTCGGCTCTTTCTATTGCAACGCAGCCGCAGCTGGTTGTGCCAGCACAACGTTCCGGGCGATTGCGGCGATCCGACTTCAGGGCAGCGGCGATACGCCGATCAGCGGCGGATGGGCCAACAGCAGCACCAGCCAGGCCAGCAGCCCGATCGCGATCCGCTTCGGATCGATCCGCAGCACCCGCGGCCGCCAGCGCCGACGGATCAGCGCGGCGAATGGCCAGAACGACGTGCGCTGCGTCATATTGGTCCAGGCCTCGGCGCCGAATTGCCGCCGTTTGCGGCGATCGATCACCACCATGCCGGCGAAGGCCAGCAATGCGAACACGCCGAACAGAAAAACATGAGCCAGATCGCCATTGGGCACCACATGGGATCCCGACCACAGCGCGATCGCCCAGAGCAGCGGATGCCGGACGACGCCGATGATTCCCGGATGCGCGGGGTCGAACCGGCGGTTCGGATGGCCGCCGAACGACAGCGGATTGGCGGCGCCGACGCCGAAGGCGGCGAGCATGCAGGCCAGCGGCATCGCCAGATTCGGCGCCCACATCTGCCAATGGGCGAACGGCCACAGCACGACGACGGGCGCCCGCCCGGCGGCGGCGATCAGCCAGGCCAGAATGATGACCGAGACGCCGCTATAGGCGAGCAGGAAGCCGCGTTCGCCCAGCGCCTTGACCAGCACGGCGCGCACCGATGGGCGCGTCGGCACCGCATGCGACAGCAGAAACACCGCGAAGGCGGCGACGAATTCGGCCCAGCCGTTCAATTTGCGCCCCCGCTGCGCGGTCTCACGATCCCTTCGCGAACACCGCGCTCAGCGCATCCTGGGCTTCCTGCTGGATCTTGCGCAGATGCGGCTCGCCAAGAAAGCTCTCGGCGTAGATCTTGTAGACCTCCTCGGTGCCGGACGGCCGCGCCGCGAACCAGCCGTTCTCGGTCACCACCTTGATGCCGCCGAAGGGCTGGCCGTTGCCCGGCGCCGTGGTCAGCGTCGCATGAATCGGCTCGCCGGCCAGTTCCTTGAGGCCGAGTTGGTCGGCCGACAGCGACTTCAGCAGGTTCTTCTGCGCCACCGACGCCGCGGCGTCGATCCGCTCATAGAACGGCACGCCGAGATCGGCGGTGAGATGATCGTAGAGTTCGCCGGGACCGATCTTGCTTTTCGCGGTGATCTCGGCGGCGAGCAGGCCGAGGATCAGGCCGTCCTTGTCGGTGGTCCACACTGTGCCGTCGCGGCGCAAGAACGAGGCGCCGGCGCTCTCCTCGCCGGCAAAGCCGAACGAACCGTCGCCGAGCCCGTCGACGAACCATTTGAAGCCGACCGGGGTCTCGACCAGCCGGCGGCCGATCCTGGTGGCGACGCGGTTGATCATCGCGCTCGACACGATGGTCTTGCCGATCGCCGCGTCGGCGCTCCAATCCGGCCGGTTCTCGAACAGATAATTGATTGCCACCGCCAGATAATGGTTCGGATTCATCAGCCCGTTCCAGCGGGTGACGATGCCGTGGCGGTCGGCGTCGGTGTCGTTGGCGAAGGCGACGTCGAAATCGTCGCGCATCGCGATCAGCCGCGCCATCGCATAGGGCGACGAGCAATCCATCCGCACCTTGCCGTCCCAGTCCGCGGTCATGAAGCGGAAGGTCGGGTCGACCACCTCGCTGACCACGGTGGCGTCGATGCCGTAGCGTTCGATGATCGGCCGCCAATAATGCACCGCAGCGCCGCCGAGCGGATCGATCCCGATCTTGACCCCGGAATCGCGGATCGCCGCCATGTCGACGACATTCTCCAGGTCGGCCACATAGGGCCCGACATAATCATAGCGATGCACATGCGCCGACTTGCGGGCGCGCTCCAGCGAGATCCGCTTGACGCCCCGCATCGCGTCTTCCAGCAGCGCGTTGGCGGCGCGCTCGATGCCCGAGGTGATGTCGATGTCGGCCGGCCCGCCATTGGGCGGATTGTATTTGAAGCCGCCATCTTCCGGCGGATTGTGCGACGGCGTGATCACCACGCCATCGGCGAGGCCGGAGCTGCGGCCGCGATTATAGGTCAGGATCGCGTGCGAGATCACCGGCGTCGGCGTATAACCGTCGTGCTCGTCGATCATCACCTCGACGTCGTTGGCGGCGAACACTTCGAGCGCGCTGGCCAGCGCCGGCTCGGCCAGCGCATGGGTGTCGATGCCGACGAATAATGGCCCGGTGACGCCGGCCTTGCGGCGGTGCTCGCACAAGGCCTGGCTCACCGCCAGGATATGGGCCTCGTTGAAGGCATTGTTGAGGGCCGAGCCGCGATGACCGGAGGTGCCGAACGCCACACGCTGCGCCGGCACCGCCGGATCCGGCTTGCCCTCGAAATACGCCGTCACCAGACGCGGCACGTTCACCAATTTCGACGGCTCGATGGTCTTACCCGCAGACGGGCTCACTTCAGCGGCCATTGTCGCTCCATGCGTGGAATCACAGCGTGATCCCTCGCCCGCCGGGCGACGATCGTCAAGCCGCGGTTTCGGCCGACCAGACCAATGGCTTGGATTGGGAACATAGCGGCACAGACCGGGCGCCCCTGCTGGCGCCGTCGGGCCCGGATCGTCTCAGAGCAGCGCTTCGGATTGATCCAGCAGCGTCTGATAGCATTCGCAGGACATCTTCGCCAAAGCCGGCCGGTTCAGGATCTTGATCACCCCGCGCGAATAGGTGATGATTCCGGCGTTCTGCATTTTGGTTGCCACCTCGGTCACCGAGGTCCGCCGCACCCCGAGCATCTCGGCGAGGAATTCCTGGGTCAGGTTGACGGTGTCGCCGCCGGCGCGATCGGCGGATTGCAGCAGCCAGCGGCAGAACCGCGCCTCGATCACATGCAGCGCGTTGCAGGCCGCGGTGACGCGGGCCTGCGACAGCAGCACCTCGTTGTATTGGATGCAAAGGCTGCGGATCGCATCGCTGCCGGTGGCGGCCTTTCTGAATTGCGACGACGGGATTTTGGTCAACGACATCGACATCTGCACCACGACGCGAACCAGCGACTTGTAAAGCCCGAGCCCGGCCATCGCTCCGACCACGCCCTCGCTGCCGACGGTGGCGGTTTCGATCGCCTTGCCGTCCTTGAGCACGGCCAGCAGCGACAGCATGCCGTTGTGGGGGAAGAACACATGGTCGAACTCGTCACCGGGCTCAAGCAGAACCATGCCCTGCTCCAGCGATGCGTTGGTCATATGCGGCGCAAGCAGGTCATATTGGGGCCGCGGCAATGCGGCCAGGAGCTTGTTATCCAAAGGTCGTCCAGCAGTTGAAATTGGCACTACGGATTCCTGCCCGGTCGGATCGGGCCGCAAACCGCAGGGGTGAGGTGGAAGGCGCTCCGATAGGGCTACCGCGGAAGACCTACATATAAGAACGCGCAAGCTGATTTGTCTGTCCGGTTACCGGCTTAGCCCGGATTGGGGCGCGGATGTCGGGATTCGCAAAGGCTATTGGAGTGCAACGGCCAGTGATTGCAGCCAAAGTAAGTCGGAAATTTTTCTTTGTCCGGAACCGGACTAAGGAACAGGTCGCGGCGTCACGGCTGCGATTGCCAAGCGAAGCTGGGCAGCGCTGACGCCGGCAGGATGGATCGCCAGCAGCGCGGAACCGTTGGCCGCAACGGCGGTTGCGTACCCGCCATGTGCACAGCGTTCCGGAAAGGGTCCGTCTTGACCAATTACCAATACCCGACCCGGCAGTCCGCCGTCGGCGGTCTCGTTGAAGCGCCGATCGCGACAGGTTCGCAGCTGGTCGCCGCAACGTCTGCTCAAGGCTGCTATTGATGGACGATGTTTCGCAAGGTGCCGGCGGGCTGTTGCTCGATGATGCGGACGCCACCCGGCAAAGCGATCTGCGCGGCGGGATGTCGCCATGGGCGGCCGGCGTCAAGCGGCTGATCCGCAAGCCGCTGACGCACAACATCGCCGTCGATGTGCTGATCGTGGGCGCCGGCATCACCGGCTCGATGATGGCCGAACGGCTGACCCGGCTCGGGCATCAGGTCTGCATCATCGACCGGGAACGGCCGGGCTTCGGCAGCACCGTGGCTTCGACCGCGATGCTGGAATGGGAAATCGACCGGTCGCTGGTCGAATTGGCGGCGATCTACGGTTTCGAGCGCGCCGCCGAAGTGTATCGGCTGAGCCTCGGCGCGGTCGGCGGCCTCTACGAGCTGGTGAACGCGATGCCCGAGGTCGGTTCGCTGCGCCAGCGCAGCACGGTCTATCTGGCCGGCGGCGACAATGGTGCCCGCGAATTGCTGGCCGAACACGAATTGCGCAAGCGCGCCGGCCTGCCCGGCGAATTCCTCGACCACCGCACGCTGCGCGCCGAATTCGACTTCGACCGCGATGCCGCGATCGTCTCGCCGGGCTCGGCGGAAGTCGATCCGCTGCGGCTCTCGCACGCGCTGCTTGGCGCCGCCGTCGCCCGCGGCGCGATGCTGTTCGACGCCGAGGCGGTCAGCTTCGACAGCGGCGGCGGGGCCGTCACCGTCGCGACCGACACCGGCGGCACCATCGAGGCGGCAAATGTCGTGCTGGCCACCGGCTATGTGATGCCCGACATCGTCACATCCGATCTGCACAAGACCGCCTCGAGCTGGGTCATCGCGACACCGCCGCAGGCCCAAGGCACGCTGTGGCGCGACGGCGCGTTGATCTGGGAGGCGTCGAGCCCCTACCTCTATGCCCGGACCACGATCGACAACCGGATCGTGATCGGCGGCGAGGATGACGACCAGATCGTCGAGCCGGACGCGCGCGACGCCCTGATGCCCGCAAAGGCCGAGATCCTGCGCCGCAAGCTGCATCTGCTGTGGCCGAAGGCCGATACCTTCGCCGAATTCGTCTGGTCCGGCGCGTTCAGCACCACCGTCGACGGCCTGCCGCTGATCGGTCAGGTGCCCGGCCATCGCCATCTGTTCGCCGCCTATGGGTATGGCGGCAACGGCATCACCTTCAGCTATATGGCAAGCGCCATGATCGGCCAGTTGATCGCCGGGCAGCGCCAAGCCTGGTTCGACCACTTCGCGATCGATCGAACGCCGGTGACATAGCGCCGGCAACCCGTATGGCTGGTGTCCAGGAAGGCTATCGCGCCGCGCGGGGCTATGGTCCCATCGCCCTCGGATCGCCGATCCTCGGCCTTTTGGCAACCGGCGCGAGATTGCTGGCGGTGGTTTCGCTGAGAAACTGATCGAGCGTCGCCTGGATCCGCTCCTTGACGCTTTGCGGGCCGCGGTCGCTCATCTCGGTATGCTGGGCGCCGGTCTGGACGATGTCGATGCCCGCCTCCTTCGCCACTTTGGGGTCCGGCAACACCCCCGGATCGGTCTTGAAGTGGGGGTCCTTGGAACGGAACGACAGGATCTTGGCAGCACCCGAGGTCACGAACGGCACACGCAGATTGTCCAGCGTCACCACCCGCCGCACCAGTTCGGGGTGCTGCTGGGCGAAGAACATCGAGATGTCGCCGCCATTGGAATGACCGACCAGAGTCAGATGCTGATAGTCGGCATTCGGCTTGATCTTCTTCAGCTCGCGGATCGCGAACAGGATGTTCTTCTCGCCGCGCTCATAGACATGCAGCCGGCCAACATAAAGCGAACCGGGCGTAGTCATCAGCGGCGCATCGGTCGGCAGATCATGCTGGATGCTGGCGACCAGATAGCCCCGCGCCGCGAACACGTTCGCCAGGAACGAGTATTCGGTGTTCTTGACGGTGTTGCCATGGCTGATGATCGCGACAGGAAGGACCGCCATCCCGGCGTCGGCCTTCATCTCGGTATCCCATCGCACCGCAATATCGATCGCGATGGCGCGGTTGCGCGTCGTATCGAACAAGGCCAGCGTTTCGTGCCTGATCGCCCATTTGCTGAACGTCAGATACGCACCCACCGCGATCAGGCAGAGACTCAGAAGGATGATAAGAGGTCGCTTCATAAATCGTCGATCTACCGCGTTCGAGCCCCTGACTGGAAGTGCGTTCGCCGATCACACGCACAGATCGTTCCTAACACTCCGGTAGCCAATATCGGCCGAAATAGCGAGAGATTACAAGCCTCGTCGGAGCCGGCCGCATCTCCCGCGTCATGCTATCAGTTGGTGCAGTGCATCAGCGATCTGCGACGAGCTGTAAGGCTTCGCCAAGAAACGACCGCCATCGGGCAGATCGCCGTCCTTGATATCCACGTGACCGGAGGTGGCGATGATCTTGATTGGCGGCCAGCGGCCACGCACCGCCTTCGCCAGTTTCAAGCTGTCCATCGAACCGGGCATCTGAACGTCGGTAAACACCACCGTGATGTCATCCCGTTGCTCAAGCACGCCGATTGCCTCGTCGGCGCTGGCGGCTTCCAGCACCGTAAAGCCGGCATCCTCGATCATCTCGACCGCGTTCATCCGTAGAAGGATATCGTCTTCTACCACCAGCACCACCGGCCGCTTGTTAACTAAACCGGACATTACTGGACCTCGCTCATACGCATCAAGGGTTTGAGCGACCGATCGTTCCAGGATTGCGGAAATATTGAAACACTACCGTATTTATACGTAAGCCGCGCCGTTGGGGGCTCGGCCTTGCGAAAGGCCTCAGAGCAGCTTGCCGTCCGGCCCGAAGAACGGGTGCGGCCCGTCGAAACCTCCGATCGGCACGATATGGGTGACCAGCTCGCCGAAGTCCGGTTCGCCGAAATCCGGGTGGCTGGAGCGCTGTTCGCTAAACTCCTGGCTCGGGAACCAGGCGTGCAGATGAAACGCCGGCGGTTCGACCCGAAATGACGGAGCGATCAATTCGGCTAGGTCGAGCGCCACCGCGTGGTTGGGCGCAGGACAGATCGTCGCTGCTGCGCCTGCGAACACGGTCAGGACGGCGCGATGGACATGGCCGGCCGCCACCAGCCGAACCCGCGGATGCCAGGTGACGACCTCCCTGAGCGCGGCGGCATTGAGCAGATCCTGCCGATCCATGTGCCAGATCCCGGTGCGAAACGGCGGATGATGCAGGAACAGCAGTGCCGGGCGCTGCGATGCCGCCAACGTCCTATCGAGCCATTGCAGCGTCGCGGCGTCGAGTTCGCCATGCGGCTGCCCGTGCACGCTGGAATCCAGCAGCACGATATCGAGCTCGCCGACAGCACGGATCTGATTTAGCGCGCCAGCCTCGGGATAACCGGCTTGCGGAAACGCCGCGCGCATCAGCGCGCGGGAATCGTGATTACCGGGAATGCCGAGCCACGGAATTTGCAGCGGCGCCAATAATTGCTTGAGATGGTCGTATTCCGCCGCGCTCGGGGTATCGGCAAGGTCGCCGGAAATCACCACCAGATCCGGCCGCGGCGCGAAATCATTGAGCGCCGCGACGCAGCGCGTCAGCGCCGCGGCGGTATCGACCCGGCCATAGGCGAGCTGCCCGGGCGGCTTGATGTGCAGGTCGGAAATCTGCGCGATCAAAATCGGTTGGCGCGGCATCATGGCTCTCCGGCGGGTTGCGGCGCGTCGTCCGGCAGCAGCCGGATCGCATCCGGGGCGATCGCAAGGCCGATCCGCTCGCCGACCGTGACCGTGACGGTGTGGGGCGCATCGATCGTCAGCGGTCGCTCCGAGGCGCCGCTGACCACGATGCGCTGACGATCGCCGATGAAACTGACGCTGTCGATCAATCCGGTCAGCGCCGCGTCGGCGGCCGCGACGATCGCGATGGTCTCGGGCCGGATCATCGCGACGGCCGCGGCGCGCGAACCGCCCTCGGCGATCGGCAGCCGCCCGCCGGGCAGCAGCAGCCGGCCGTCGGCGATGGGCGCCTCGATGATATTGGCGGCGCCGATGAATTCCGCGACGAAACGGCTGTTCGGCTGAAAGTAGATGTCGCGCGGCGCGCCGATCTGGACGATCTCGCCCTTGCGCATCACCACAATGCGATCGCCGAGCTCCATCGCCTCGGCCTGGTCGTGGGTGACGTAGATCGTGGTGATGCCAAGCGAGCGCAGCAGCCGGTTGAGTTCGCCGCGCAGCCGGTCGCGCAAGGCGGCATCGAGCGCGGTCAAGGGCTCGTCGAGCAGCAGGATGCCGGGACGGATCGCCACCGCGCGCGCCAAGGCGACGCGCTGGCGCTGGCCGCCGGACAATTGATCGATCCGCCGATGCTCCAGCCCGGCGATATTGGTCAACGCCACCAGCTCGGCGACGCGCGCCGCGCGTTCAGCCTTGGGGACGCCGCGGATCTTGAGGCCATAGCCGATATTGTCGGCGACGCTCATATTGGGAAATAGCGCGTAGGACTGAAACACCATGCCGATATTGCGCTTCTCGATCGGCACCGCGGTCATGTCGGCGCCGTCGAACAGCACAACGCCGCCGACATCGGGGCGTTCCAGCCCGGCGATGATCCGCAGCATCGTGGTCTTGCCGCAACCGGACGGCCCGAGCAGCACCAGGGTTTCGCCGCGGGCGATGTCGAGCGTGGCCGGCGCCAGCGCCCGCGTGCCATCCGCGAAGGTCTTGGCGCAGGCCTCGATCCGCACCGACGCGCCGTGCCCCACGATCGTCATCATGCCTTGTGCTCCCGCTCCGCGAATAATTGCATCGCCACCAGCAAGGGCACGATCATGATGAAGAAGATCAACGTATAGGCCGACGCCACCTCCAGCCGCATCGAGGCGTAGCTGTCGGCGAGTCCGACCGGCAGCGTCTTGGTCATCGGCGTATGCAGCATCCAGGTCAGGTTGAATTCGCCGAGCGACAGCGTCACCACCATCAGCGCGCCGGCCAGAATCCCCGGCATCGCATTCGGCACGACGATGTCGACAAACCGTCGCCAAGGCGGCGCGCCGAGCGACGCCGCGCCTTCGTCGAGGGTCTTGATGTCGATGGTGGCGAACACCGCCATCACCGAGCGCACCATGAACGGCATGGTGAACACCACATGGCCGACCATGATGAACAGCCAGGAGCGGCGGAAATCGCCGAAGCCGCCATAGCTGAGCAGCAGCGCCAGCGCGATGGCGAGGCCCGGAATCGCCAGCGGCAGAGTGATCAGCTCCTCGACGATCCGCGACAGCGCCCCGCCGCGGACATGCAGCGCATAGGCCGCCGGCACGCCGACCAGCAGCGTCACCGCCAGCGTCGCGAAGGCGATGATGAAGGACAGCGTGATGGTGTCGGAATAGAGCTCGAACACCTGCCACACCCATTGCAGCGTCAGCCCCGAGGAGAGGCCGCGAAAATAATTCACGGTGACGCCGGCCGCGATCGACAGCAGCACCGGCACCACCAGGAAACCGGCGACCAGCAGCGTGAACAGCAATTGCGCGGTGAAGATCAGACGGTCGCGCATGGCCTATCCGGTCGCCGCGACGGCGCCGCCGCTGAGCGCGCGCGCCAGTGCCAGCATCGCCCAGGAAATCAGCCCGAGCCCGATCGACAGCGCCGCGGCGGTGGAGAAATTCGCCGCCAGCGTGAACTCGGTGTAGATCAGCATCGGCAGCACGTCGATATTGGTGGCCAGCGTGAAGGCGGTGCCGAAGGCGCCCATCGCGGTGGCGAAGGCGATTGCGCCCGACGCCACGAAGGCCGGTCCCAGCGCCGGCAGCACGACGTCACGCTGCACCGCCCACGGCCCGGCGCCGAGCGAGCGCGCCGCCTCCTCGAGCCCCGGATCGAGCTTCTGCGCCGCCGCCATGATGGTGAGGATCACGCGCGGGATCGAGAAATACAGATAGCCGAGAAACAGCCCCTCGATCGAATAGGCGAATACCAGCTTCTCGCCGACCAGATCGTTCGAGATCGCGCCGATCAGGCCCTGCCGCCCGGCCAGCAGGATGATCAGGAAGCCGATCACCACGCCGGGAAACGCCAGCGGAAAGGTCAGCATCGCCACCAGCACGGCGCGGCCGGGGAAGCGATGCCGCTGCAGGAAGATGCCCGAGACGGTGGCGATCGCCAGCGTCGCCAGCGTTGTCAGTGAGGCCAGCACCACGGTATTGATCAGCGTGGCGCGGTAGCGCGGCTCGGTGAGGATCGCCAGATATTCGGCGAGGCCCCGTGGCCCCTGCGCCCCAACCACCACCAGCCGCGCCATCGGCAGCAGGAAGAACGCCGCCGTCACCACCGCCAGCGGCAACAGGCAGATCCAAATAAACGAACGATGCGACATCAGGACGGAACGCCCCTGCCCGGCTTCGATCGTGACGCCAGCGGCATCAACGGACTTCGGCGAGATAGCGGGCGACAAAACCCTTCTGCACGGTTTCCATCTCGCCCCAATCGACGCTTTTGGCGCGGGCATAGTCGGGATCCGGCAGGAACTTGGCCTTCACCGCTTCGGGCAATTCGATCTGGCGCGCCGGACGCAGATAGGCATTGGTCCAGATCGCCTGACCCTTGTCCGACAGCAGATAGTCGATCACCTTCTTGGCCTTCTCCTTGTCGGGGGCGTTCTTCACCAGGCCGACCACATAGGGAAATTTCACCGATCCCTCGCAGGGAATGACGAATTCGAAATTGCCCTTCTCGGCATATTTCGCCCGATAGGCGTTGAAATCATAATCGAACAGGATCGGAATTTCGCCCGACACCACCCGCGCATAGGAAGTCTGCTTGGGCACGATCGGATCGTTGTCGCGCAGCGCCTTGAAGAAATTCACCGCCGGCGAGAAATTCTGCGCCGAGCCGCCGAGCGCGAGATTGACCGCCACCGCGCCGACATAGCCCACCGCCGCCGAGGACGGGTCGAGATAGCCGACCATGCCCTTGTAGTCCGGCTTCAACAGATCCTTCCAGCATTTCGGCACCGGTCTGTCGCCGAGCGCGTCCTTGTTGACGAACAGCCCCAGCGTGCCGGAATGGATCGTGGTCCAGTAGCCGTCCGGATCCTTCAGCCCGGCATCGACCTGATCCCAATGCACCGGCTTATAGGGCTCGAGCACGCCTTCGGACTTGGCCTTGATCCCGAAGGTGACGCCGAAATAGCCGATATCGCCGACCGGATTGGCCTTCTCGGCGATGATCTGCGCCAGCGCCTGACCGGAATTCTTGTTGTCGTGCGGAATATCGTAGTTCAGGTCTTTCTTGATCGCCTTCAGCATCGACGCCCAGTCGGCCCATTGCGGCGGGCAATTGTAGCAGATCACATCGGCGGCGCGCGCCGGTTGCGCGGCCACAACCGACAGCGTCAATAGCGCTGCTGCGACGTGAGAGATCTTCATGAGCGAATGTCCTTGGATGATCTAGCTTGGATGATCGCGCGATGTCGCGGCGACCGCGGCGCAGTCCTGAGCGGCATCCACTACCGCGCGCGCATGACGGGTTTGCGACAGCCGCCGCCGCGCCGGAGCAAGGCAATCAGGGTCATATCGAGCCATGACACAACCAAAAGGCGAAAATCGCGGCGGAAAACGCGGAGGTCAATGTCCGATGTCGGACATAAAGTGATTGCGAGAGTAGGGGAACCTTAACAATCGTCAAAACTTGTACCGCCATATTTGAGTGACGGGAGGAGGTCATGCCAAAGCTCGATCTGCATCACCGCCGCCGGCTCGCCGAACAAGCGGCACTGCGGGGAAGCGAAGAGATGGACGCCCTGGAGCGCGACAAATTGATCGAGAAGGAGCGCATTGCTCAGATCGAACGAGCGGAGAGATGGCGCGATTCGACGTTGCGACCGCCGGATTGAGCGGTAGCTCGACCGAACCCGTATCCGCTGAAAATCCACCGCACGCGTAACTATCAGTAATCTCACCAGATCGCGGCGTTGAACAACTACTCGGGATTTTGAAAATGGCAATTTCAGGCAAGACGAACTCGTGCAAGGTTTGGGACGACCAACAGATCGAACAATTGAAGGAGCTGGTCGCCAGCGGCGCGTCGCCGATTCGGGCCGCCGCCGCGCTGAAGCGCGCGCAATCCTCGGTTCAGGCCAAGGCGCGCAAACTCGGCACGCCGTTCATGGGAAGTCGTGAGGCCAAGCGCCTACGCAACGCCAAGATCGCCGCCGCAGAGCAACAGCAGGGCCTGACAGATAGATAGGTCTGAACAGATAGTGGCTGGTCTGTTGCTTCTCGCCGCAGCGCAGAGGCATTGTATCGGCAATGGTGGAACTGGGCGGATCGGTTTAACCGACGACATCGCTATATCTGTTCGAGGTCGCCGATCGGTTCGCCGGCCGGCATCCGCCCGCTGCAATTGTTTAAACCTTGTGCAAAACCTGAACCCATTACCGCAGGATCGCACGGCGAGGTCTTGACAGAACTATCAATTGATATTTTTGCGGCGCGTTGAGAAAAAACAGTTCATATTGAAGTTGCTACTACGCAGTCTCGAATCATTAGAAAGGCGCCCGCCATCGGGTGAAAAGAGGTAAGCAGATGCAATATTGGATCATTGCATTCACGGCCGCTCTGGTCGTCGTGATCGGCTATGCGGCAGGCCCGGTCGGGGCCGTCGCTTCCTTGGTGGTATTCTCGTCCGCTCTGTATCTTCTCTGGGCCCGCAGGCTCGGCTTCAACGGGGCTTGGACCAGGTTCGGCCTGGACCGTCTGACCGCACCGCTCTGGAAAGGCGAAAACTGGGACCGCTTCGGGATGATCTTCAACGATCGCGACACGGTCGTGAAGGCCGCCACGGTCGCGGTGGTGCTGATTGCGCTGTCGCTGCTGCTGCCGCCCAACCAGGTCGCTTTGGTGGCGCTGGCGATCGCCATCTGGTTCGCGGTCGAGATCTATCGTGGCCAGAGATCGATCGTCCGCCCGACGACGGCGATCGAATCCAAGGTCTCCAATGACAAGGTGCTTTACACGCCGCCCCCGGCGGCGCGCCCGGAAAGCAGCGCCAAGATCAACTGACAAGATCAACTGATCCACTCGAAAGAGCTTGCTACAGCGGCGGCGAGGCCAGCCTCGCCGCCGTTTTCGTGGATCCCCGGCCGACGAGCCATGGGGTGCGCAGCGCTGAAACGCTGTCGGCCAGCCGATCCTAATCGGCGTAACGCCCGGCTATTTTTTCAGCTGTTTTCTTGCTTTGTATGCAATTGAGCCTGTTCGAAACCGGTCGAGCACCCACCAACTCCCGCGTTTGGTCTGAAAAAACAAAGACATAGATCATCGCCACGAGCTCGGCAGCGCTTGGCACGGTGCTTGCGAGTGTGGCCCGGTTGAACATCTTGCCTCGGCGCCCTCACGGAGCGCCCGGCCCCTTCAATCACGAGGCCTCACACCAATGCCCGATCCTCTCGACAATTATATCGACGCCGTCGCGGCCGCGCTGGCGCTGCCGATCGAACCGCAATGGAAGCCCGCGGTGCGCGCCAATCTCGACGTGTCGCTGCGCCTGGCGCGGCTGGTCGATGAATTCCCCCTCCCCGACGACAGCGAGCCGGCCAGTGTCTTTGCAGCGTGATCCCGACGCCAGGGGCGACTGGCTCTCCGCGTCGCAGACCGCGCAAGCCGTCGCGAACCGCAAGCTCTCCGCGCTCGACGCCGTCGAGGCAACGCTCAAGCGGATCGCCGCGCATGATGGCGTGCTCAACGCCTTTACCGACGTGGTCGCCGAACGCGCCCGGCAACGCGCGCGCACGATCGACGCGGCACTGGCGCGCGGCGACAATGTCGGGCCGCTGGCCGGCGTGCCGTTCGCGGTCAAGAATCTGTACGACATCACCGGCCTGCCGACCCGTGCCGGATCGAAGATCAATCGCGACCGGCCACCGGCGGCGCGCGATGCCACGCTGATCACGCGGCTGGAAGCGGCCGGCGCGGTGCTGATCGGCGCGCTCAATATGGGCGAATACGCCTATGACTTCACCGGCGAGAATATCCATGACGGCCCGTCGCGCAATCCGCACGATCCGACGCGGATGACTGGCGGCTCCTCCGGCGGCTCCGGCAGCGCAGTCGGCGGCGGGTTGGTGCCGCTGGCGCTGGGCTCCGACACCAACGGCTCGATCCGGGTGCCAGCGTCGTTTTGCGGCGTTTTCGGCCTGAAGCCGACCTATGGCCGGCTGTCGCGCGCCGGCTCGTTTCCCTTCGTCGCCAGCCTCGATCATCTCGGCCCGTTCGCGCGCAGCGTCGCCGATATGGCACTGGCCTATGATTCGATGCAGGGCCCCGATGCCGGCGACGCCGCCTGCAGCAGGCGCGATGTCGAGCCGGTCGGCAGTCTGCTGGCGCAGGATATCGGCGACCTGCGGATCGCGCGGGCCGGCGGTTACTTCGAGGCCAATCTGTTCGACGAGGCGCGCGAGGCCGTCTCCCGCGTCTGCCAGGCGCTCGGCGTGACCAGGACGGTCGAATTGCCGGAAGTCGCGCGCGCCCGCGCCGCGGCCTATGTCATCAGCACCACCGAGGGCGCCTCGCTGCATCTCGACCGGCTGCGCCAGCGGCCGAGTGATTTCGACCCGGCGGTGCGCGACCGGCTCTTGGCCGGGGCGATGATCCCGGCGCCATTAATCGATCGCGCCCAGAAATTCCGCCGCTGGTATCGCGCCCGCGTACTTGAACTGTTCAACGACGTCGACATTATCATCGCGCCGGCGACGCCTTGCATCGCCCCCGAACTCGGACAGCAGACCTTCGTGCTCGACGGCGTCGAACTGCCGGTCCGCGCCCATGTCGGCATCCACACCCAGCCGATTTCCTTTATCGGCCTTCCGGTGGTGGCGGCGCCGGTTGCGCTGCAGCCGATGCCGATCGGCGTGCAGATCATCGCGGCGCCGTGGCGCGAGGATCTGGCGCTGCGGGTGGCGGCCGCACTGGAACGCGCCGGAGTGGCGGTGGCACCGCGGCCAAAGGGGTTTTGAGATGGAGATCGACCTTCCCGAGGTGCTGGCCGAAGTCGGCGCCGCCTTCGCGCGCTACGAGGCCGCGCTGGTCAGCAATGATACCGCCACGCTCGGCGAATTGTTTCGCAATGATCCGCGGACGCTGCGCTACGGCATCGGCGAAAACCTCTACGGCTATGCGGCGATCCAAGGATTCCGCGCCGCCCGCTCGCCGGTCGGCCTGATGCGCCGCACCGCCGAAACGGTCATCACCAGCTATGGCCGCGATGCCGCTGTGGCCTCGACACTGTTCTACCGCGACACGGTGCCGGGCAAGGTCGGGCGGCAGATGCAGACCTGGATACGCTTTTCGGAGGGCTGGCGTATCGTCGCCGCGCATGTGAGCATCATCGAGGATACGCGGGACACGACATGAGCGTCGACGACATCCCGGTGCCGCCCCACGCGGGAGCGCCGCGGCAGCGCAACACCGAACCGATCGGCCGGGCCGTCCGGGCGAATCCCGGCAAGATCACCCGCGCCGAGGATCTGCGCATCCAACTCGCCGACGACATCGTGCGCGGCGCGCTGGCGCCGGGCGCGGCGCTTGACGAGACCACCTTGGCGGCACGCTTCAACGTATCGCGGACACCGGTGCGCGAGGCGCTGCGGCAGCTCGCGGCGTCCGGCCTCGTCGAGTCCCGCCCGCATCACGGCGCCGTCGTGGCGCGGCCGTCGCCGGCGCGACTGGCCGAGATGTTCGAGGCAATGGCCGAGCTGGAGGCGATGTGCGCCGGCCTCGCTGCCGAGCGGATGCCGCCGCTGGAGCGCCACGCGCTGGAGGCAATCCACGAGGAACTCCGGGGGCTGAGCCACGCCGGCAATCCCGAGCGCTTCCACGAGGTCAATGAGCGGTTTCACAATGCGATCTATGCCGGTTCGCATAACGGCTATATCGCCGAGATCACGCTGGCGACCCGCGTTCGGGTGCAGCCGTTCCGCCGCGCCCAGTTCCGCAATCTCGGCCGGCTGGCGAAGTCGCAGCTCGAACACGACCGCGTCGTGGTGGCGATCATGCGCGGCGACCGCGCCGGCGCCGCCGCGGCGATGCGCGCCCATATCGGGCTGGTCCGCGGCGAATATGAAACCTATGCGGAGTCGAAGTAGGTCCCGACCGACCGCTACATCATCCGGTGGTGCAGATTGGCCAGGATGATAAGCGTGCCGGACACCATCAGGACCACGATGAGAGTCGAGAACAGGATCAATTGAAGATCGTCGCGGGCCGATTTCCGCAAGGTGATGTGCAGGAAGAAGCGGAACTGGACCACCATCTGGACCAGCGCCAGGCCGAGCACGATCGCCAGCGTGGTGCTCGCGGCAGCCACAGGCCAGCGCACCGCGGCGAACGCCGCGCAGGTCAACAGCAGCGCCAGGCCATAGCCGATCGCGTAGGAGCGAATCTCATCCCGTTTGCTATCGTTCGGTTCGCTCACCGGATCAGCCCCTGAAGATAGACCACGGAGAAAATCGCGATCCACACGATATCGAGAAAATGCCAGAACAGCCCGAGCCGCAGGATGTTGATCTTCACCCGGGCATCCAGACCGAACACCATCACCTGGACGATCATCACCACGATCCAGATGCTCCCGAACAAGACGTGCAGGCCGTGCAGCGGCACCAGCGCGAAGAACGACGACAGATAGCCGCTGCGGGTCGGATAGGCTCCGTCGCCGAACATCGTCGCGAAATCGTTCAGCTCCATGCCCAGAAAGGCCAGTCCAAGCAGCAGCGTCACCACCAACCAGCCGATCAGCTGGCCGCGATGCGCGCCGTGCTTCATGGCAACCGACGCCATGCCGAAGGTGAAGCTGCTGGTGAGCAGGATCAGCGTTTCGATAAAGACCGGGACGATCTTGTACTCGCCAGCCGGGGTCGGGCCGCCGACCGTGGCGGACAACATCACCCCATAGGTCGCAAACAGCAACGCGAACATCACCGCGTCGCTCATCAGGAATACCCAGAAGCCGAATATCGCGCTGCCGGCCTCGTCATGCGTCGCTTCGTCGGTGTCGCCGAGATTGAGGCCGGCATGTTTGACTTCGTTCGAACTCATCCGGTCACCTCCGCCAGCCCCTGGTTTGCGGAGGTCATCTCGATTTCCCGCGGAATCGGCGTCGCCGCCGCCACCGCCTGCAGCCAGCGTGTCTCGGTGCGCGCGACCTCCTCGGCGGGAATGATCTTACTGACGTCGCGAGCGAAGCTGCGCGCGATCACGGTCGCGACGATCGTCAGGACACCGGCGATCGCCAGCCACCAGATATGCCAGACCAGGCCGAACGCCGTCGCCGCACCCACCACCCCGAGCACCGGGCCGACCATCGTGTTGCGCGGAAGTTCGATGTCTTCGTAGGATGGCGCCGGCGCATAGGGATCGGCCAAGGAGCGCTTGCGTCGGTAAAACGGGTCACGCGCCTCGACGTGCGGAATCGTAGCAAAATTATATTCCGGCGGCGGCGCCGAGGTCGACCATTCCAGGCCGCGCCCGTCCCACGGATCGCCGGCGACCACGCGATTGGCATCGCGGTCGCGAATGCTGACCCACAGCTGCACGAACAGCGACATCAGCGCGGCCAGCAGCACCAGCGCGCCAAGACCAGCGACATAGAGCCATGGCCGGAATTCCGGATCGAACATCCCCTGGGTCCGCCGCGCCACGCCGGCGGCGCCCAGCACATAAAGCGGCGTGAACGCCAGATAGAAGCCGATCACCCAACAGCCAAAGGACATCCGCCCCCATCTCTCGTTGAGCCGGAAGCCGAACGCCTTTGGAAACCAGTAGTGATAGGCCGCGAGCATGCCATAGAGCAGCCCCGGGATCAGCATATTGTGGAAATGCGCCACCAGGAACAGAGTATTGTGGACCAGGTAATCGAGCGGCGGAAAGGCCAGGATAATTCCCGTCAAGCCGCCCAGCACGAAGGTCATCATGAAGGCGAGCGAGTACAGCATCGGCACGGTGAAGCGCACATGGCCGCGAAACATCGTCCAGATCCAATCATAGATCTTCACCCCGGTGGGCACGCCGATCGTCATCGTGGCGATGCCGAACGCCGCGTTGATATTGGCGCTCTGTCCCATGGTGAAGAAATGATGCAGCCAGACCGTGAACGACAGCACGGCGATCGCCATGGTGGCCAGCACCAACGAGGTGTAGCCGTACAGCTCCTTGCTGGAGAAGTTGGAGACGACCTCGGAATAGACCCCGAAGGCCGGCAGGATCAGGATGTAGACTTCGGGATGACCGAACAGCCAGAACAGATTGGCATAGTTCATCATATTGCCGCCGAAATCATTGGTGAAGAAGTGGAAGCCGAGATAGCGATCGAGCGCCAGCAGCGCGGTCGCCACCGTCAGGGGCGGCATCGCGAAGATCATCAGGATGCTGGTGCACAGCGCCGTCCACGCGAACAGCGGCATCCGCATCAAATCCATGCCCGGGCAGCGCATCTTGTAGATGGTGACGGCGAAATTGAGCCCGGTGAGCGTCGAGCCGAGCGAGCCGAGCGTCACCGCCCAGATCCAATAGTCGGGTCCGACATCGGGACTGAAGGCGAGCTCTGTATAGGGCGGATAGCCGCTCCAGCCGCCGGTTGAGAACCGCCCGATCACGAGCGAGACCATCATCAGGCCGGCGGCGCCGCCGGTCAGCCACAGGCTGATCGAATTCAGCAGCGGGAACGACACGTCGCGGGCCCCGATCTGCAGCGGCAGGACATAGTTGATGACGCCGGTGAGAAACGGCATCGCCATGAAAAAGATCATGATGCTGCCATGCGTGCTGAACAGCTGCGCGAAATGATCCGGCGCGATGAAGCCGGAATCCTGGATCGCCGCGGCCTGCTGCATCCGCATCAGCACCGCCTCGATCAGCGCGCGGCTGAGCATGACGAAGGCCAGCACGATATACATGATGCCGATCTTCTTGTGATCGAGGCTGGTGAACCATTCCGACCACAGATAGCGCCACTTGCCGAACCAGGTGATCAGCGCCACGACGACGACGGCGCCGACGATCACCATCAGCGCCGCACCGGCGCCGATGATCTCGCTGGCGGTGGGGTGCTCCCACGCGCGGACGAAGGGCAGCGCATCCCAATTGAAGCGGCCCAGCATGGCGGGCCAGATCCCTGCGGTCACGATCTCGGCTCCCGGGACTGTTTGAGAATGCGCTGGAACAAGCCCTCCGGCACCGACGAGAAATCGATCGGCGCCGGCGGAGTCGATTTTTCAAACAGCTCCGCATAGGCAGAGGCGTCGAGCGGATGGGAAGCCGCCTGCACGTCGGCCAGCCAGCGCTCGAAATCGTCCGCAGCAAACGCGGTCACATCGAATTTCTGATTCTGAAAACCCTCCCCGTTGAACTGGGTGTTCTCGCCGCGAAATATCCCAGCCTCGGACGCGGCGAGGTTGAGCTGGGTGGTCATCCCCGCCATCGCGTAGATCTGACCGCCAAGTCGGGGGATCATCAGGGACTGCATCACGGTGCCGCTGGTCAGGCTGATATGAACGGGCCGGCCAACCGGAATCACCAATTTGTCGAGCAGCGCTACATGTTGGTCCGGATAGATGAACAGCCATTTCCAGTCGAATCCGACGGCCTGAATCTCGAGCGCCGGCTGGTTGGACGCGATCGGCCGGTAGGGATCGAGCCGTTGCGTGTAGTGCCACATCACGAAGGACAGGCCGATGACGATGGCGATCGGCGGGATCCAGATCAGGCCCTCGAGCGGCCAGGAAAAGACCCATTGCGGCCTGAACGCACTGTGCTTGTTCGACAGGCGATAGTGCCAGGCGATGATCGGGGTCAGCAGCAGCACCGGGCCGGCGACGAAGATCAACACGGCCCCGACGATCAGATAAAGATGCCACTGACTTTCGGCGATCGGCCCCGCATGGTTCATCACGCCGCGCTCGAGCACCCCGCATCCACCCAGCAGCAAGGGCAGCATCGCGACAACAATAATCCGAACGCACGATGCTGGGATCCGCCGGCCCGCCGGAATACCGGACCAAAGAGACAAGGCTGTGTTGATCACACTGAGACTGGCCTTTTACTGAGATTTGCAGATGGCCGGCTTTGGTGGCGGCTTCATGGTGAACCCGATCGACTGATCCGGGTTCCTTCGAATTGACCACGTTGCCAATTTATCGCCGATCGCGGTCGCCGCCAAGCACAGCGCCCCGCCCCCAACGCCGCGATGCTTGTGCTGGCAGCGGCGGAGCGACCGCGCGATCACTCCGCGGCCTTCTGCGCCATGAAGGCGCGCCAGCCGCCGAATGACGAAATATCGCGGGCGCCCTCGACCGCCGCGGCCTCGACCAGAAAACCCTGGACGCTGTCGCCATCATCCAGCACGATGGTGCCGATCGACAGCGGCGCCGGAATGGCCGCGACGAATTTGCCGAATGCCGCCACCGACAGCGACCACAATTCAAGCGCGATGCTCGCCCCGGCGCCCGGCGCGACCCGCAGCATGCCAGGCTTCGGCGGCGTGGTGCCGTCCAGCGCATAAAGCTTGTAGTCCGGCGCGGTCGCAGCAGGGCGCAGCAAGCGAGCGCCGAGCGCCCGCAGCTCGCCATTGAGCGCCATGCCGGACAGATGCGCGCCGACCACGGCGATCGGGATTTCGTCGGCTTGCGGCGCGGGTGACACCGCCGCGAGCGATGGCTGCGGCAGTCCCCGGCCCCCCATCGTCAGCCCGGTATCGGCATGAAACACCCGGCCGATGCTGGCGAGCTGCGCATCGCGCCCGGCCGGCGCCAGCAGCGTGACGCCGAACGGAATGCCGTCGGCCCGCATCGCCGCAGGCAACGCCAACCCGCAGAGATCGAGCAGATTGACGAAATTGGTGTAGGTGCCGAGCCGGCTGTTGAGTTCGATCGGGTTGGCCAGCACTTGTGCGGTGGTGTAGGCGGTCGGCGCGGTCGGCAGCACCAGGGCGTCGATCGCCGCGAAGGCGCGATCGGCATGCTTGCGCAGCGCCTGCAGCCTATATAGCGCCGCGAAGGTGTCGGCCGCCGACAGATCGGCGCCCGCCATGGTGATCTCGCGGGTCACCGGATGCACCGCGTCGGGCGCGGAGGCCAGGAGGTTGCGGATCACCAGATAGCGCTCGGCCACCCACGGCCCGTCATAGAGCAGCCGCGCGGTCTCGTAGAGCGGCTCGAGATCGAACTCGACCAGCGTCGCGCCGAGCGCGGTCCAGCGCTGCATTGCCGCCTCATAGGCCTGCTCCGAAACCTTGTCGCCGAAGAACAGCAATTGCCCGTTGCGCGGAATGCCGAGCCGGAGCTGAGCGGGAAAACCGCCGAGCGGCGCCAGCGGGCGGGCGCGCGAATAAGGATCGTCGGCGTCCGGCCCGGCGATCGCGCCGAGCGCGGTGATGGCGTCGTCGACCGTCAGCGACAAGATCGAGACGCAGTCCAGTGTCCGGCACGCCGGCACCACGCCGGCGGTCGAGATCAGCCCGAGGCTCGGCTTCAGCCCGACGATGTTGTTGAGCATCGCCGGAACCCGGCCCGAGCCCGCGGTATCGGTGCCGAGCGCCAGCGGCACCAGGCCGGCCGACACCGCGACCGCCGATCCCGAACTCGATCCGCCCGGGACCAGGTCGGCGCGCACCGCATTGCGCGGAATGCCGTAGGGCGAGCGCACACCAACCAGGCCGGTGGCGAATTGATCGAGATTGGTCTTGCCGATCACGATGGCGCCGGCGGCGCGCAGCCGGGCCACGACGCCGGCGTCACGCGCCGGCAGATAGGAAAACGCCGGACAGGCCGCGGTGGTCGGCAAGCCCAGCACGTCGATATTGTCTTTCACCGCAACGGGAACGCCGTAGAGCGGCAGCTGCGCCGGATCCCTGCCCGCCAGCGCCACGGCCTCGACCAGCGCCTCGGCCTCGTCGCGCAATGCGATGAACACGGCCGGATCGTCATAAGCGCGAATCCGCTGATAGCTGCGCGCCACGGTCTGCGCCGGCGTCAGGGTTCCGGCACGATGCGCGGCAACAATCGCTTCGACGGTTTCAGGCACGAATTCGCTCCAGGGCCGATACTGCAATCCGAATTGTCCGAGCCAACCGGGCCGTATCTCAGGCACAGCAAGCTGTCTCCGGATCAGAAATTAAGGGCCACTTTGCCCAATCGGGCCGGCCCGAACAAGGGCGGTGGACGCAGCATAGGACGCATGCACAAGCGCGGTCACGACCATAGGCCGTATGGCGCGCCTGAGCGCGAAAAGCGACCGCCTGGTGGCGTCTGGGCCGTATGCGATGGCTGCAAGCCATGCGGAGCGAGATCGCACATCGGCGGAATCCTCAGATCGCCGATCGTGATGCTCGATTTTTCCGATCGTGGCTGTATGGTCGCGCGGTTGATCAGGGAGGATTCGAATGGCCCGCAGAGCGGTGGTCGGCGTGATCGGGAATTCACATCTCGTCGAAAATCGATATGCGGTCCAGCATGTCGGGGAACGCAACCTGCGCGCGGTGGACGAGGTGGCCGACGCCTTTCCGGTGATGTTCGCCGGCATGGACGACCTCACCGATGTCGATGAGCTGCTCGCGCTGGTCGATGGCATCCTGCTGACGGGCGCCCGCGCCAATGTTCATCCCGCCCATTTCAACACCGAACCAGATCCCCGTCACGAGCCCTATGACAATGCCCGCGACCTGCTGGCGCTGAAGCTGGTGCGGACCTGCGTCGAGCGCGGCGTGCCGCTGTTTGGAATCTGCCGGGGATTTCAGGAGATGAACGTCGCCTTTGGCGGCTCGCTGCATCCCGAGATTCGCGACTTGCCGGGGCGGATGAATCACCGGATGCCGCGGCTGGCGAATGGCGAGATTCATCCGGACGCCGAAGTTGTGTTCGCCGATCGCCACGAGGTCCGTCTGTTGAAGGGCGGCCTGTTCGCCGAATTGCTCGGACGCGACGTGATCAAGGTCAACTCGCTGCATGGCCAGGGCATCCTCAACCCCGGCGAACGGGTGGTGATCGAGGGCGTCGCCGAAGACAGCACGATCGAGGCGATCCGGATCGCCGACGCCGCGGGGTTCGCGCTCGGCGTGCAATGGCATGCGGAATACGATCCGCAACGCAACCCGATCAACCGCGCATTGTTTCAGAAGTTCGGCGAAGCGCTGCGCAGTTACAGGGACAGCAAATAGCGCGGCCTGCGCCGCCCCCGGCAGAGCTGCCGCGCCCTGCCGCTCTCAATGCGACATTTCCGGTTCGACGATCCACGCCGGCGTTTGCTGACCGCAGCGACGGACCGCCTCGAACAATTCCGTCGGCTGGATCGGCTTGGTCACATAGTCGTTCATCCCGGCCGCCAGATAGGTTTCGCGCTGGCCGGCAAAGGCATTGGCGGTGAGCGCGATGATCGGAATGTTCCGCTGCGGTCCGGGCAAGGCCCGGATCGCCTTCGTCGCCGAAATGCCGTCCATCTCCGGCATCTGCACGTCCATCAGGATCAGGTCATAGGCCTTCTGCTGAACCGCGGCGACCGCGAGCTTGCCGTTGCCGACAATGTCGGCGCTATAGCCGCGCTTACCCAACAGCGTCGAAACCAGACTGGCGATGATCGGACTATCCTCGGCGAGCAGGATATGCAGGAACAGGTCTCCGTCAACCACCAGCTCGATCGCCTTGCTAATGACCGCTGGGGCTTCGCCAAGCTTGCCCTGGACGACGAACCAGAACGTGCTGCCCTGATCATAGCCGCTGCGGACTCCGATCGATCCACTCATCATTTCGCAGAGCTGCTTGCAGATCGCCAGGCCGAGACCGGAGCCGCCATATTTGCGCGACACCGAGGTGTCGGCCTGAACGAACGGATTGAACAGCTTGGCTTGCACCTCCGGTGGAATGCCGATCCCGCTGTCGGCGACCTCGATGCGCAGCTCAATGTTTCCATCGCCGAGGTCGCGATGTGAGGCCGAGACTGTAACGAAGCCGTGTTCGGTGAATTTGATGGCGTTGTTGACGAGGTTCAGGATGATCTGCCGAATCCGGCTCGGATCGCCGATCATCCATTTCGGCAGATCGGGCGCGAGAATCTCGTTGATCCGCAGATCCCGCTCCTCGGCCCTCGCCGTCATGAAGGACACCGCGCCACCGATCAGATGCTCGACATCGAAATTGATCGCTTCCGGCTTCACCTCGCCGGCTTCCAGCTTGGAGAAGTCGAGAATGTCGTTGGTCACGCTGAGCAGGCCGGCCGCGGATTCCTTGGCCAGCGCCGCGTAGCGTCTTTGTTCCTCGGTCAACGACGTATCGCGCAGCAGGTCGATCATCCCGACCATGCCGCTCATCGGCGTGCGGATCTCATGGCTCATGATCGCCAGGAAGTCGGACTTGGCGCGGCTGGCCGCCTCGGCCGCTTCCTTGGCGATGGTCAGATCCGCCGAGGTCTGCACCAGCTCGCGCTTTTGCGCCTCCAGATCGATGCGGACCCTTTCGAGATCATCGACCTTCTGCTCCAGCGCCCTTTCAATCTTCTTGAAATCGGTGATGTCGGTGCGCAGTCCGGCAAGGCCGCCGTCCGACGTCCTGTAGTTCACCATCCTGATCCAGCGGCCATTCGCGTAATAACGTTCGAGCGGCTGCTCCACCGTCTTGTGCCAGGCCAAGGTACGCTCAATCCAGGCCTCCCAATCCAGCCCGTCGGTATCGATGCCATCCAGACCATTGTCGTAGGCGGCGCGCAGGATCTCCTCGAAGCTGCGCCCCGGACTCATCAATCTCGCCAAGGCAGGAAACATATCGCGAAAATGGCTGTTCGCCGCCACGAACCTGTCGTCCTTGTCGTAAAGCACGAAGCCTTGGGAGATCGATTCGATGGCATCGGACAGCAAGTGCTGGGACGCCAGCGCCGCTTCCTCCGCCTGCTTGCGTTCGGTGATGTCTTGCACGATGCCAAACAGGCCGATGACGCTCCCGTCGGAATCCAGCCGGGGATCCGCCTCCATGCGCACCCACCGGACGCTGTGATCCGGTCGGACCCAGCGATGTTCAACGCTCAGGTGCCCCGTCCGATTGTCGTATTTTTCAAGCAATGCCAGAAACTGCTGACGGTCATCGGGATGAATAAGCGAGATCACGGTTTCCAGCGGCACAGCCGCGGCCGGCTCCAATCCGGCGATCTCGAACAATTGCGGAGACCATGCCGCGTTGCTGCCGGCGGCGTCCGCAATCCAATGGCCGAGTTTGCCGACACGCTGCGCGTCGAGCAGCAGCTGCCGGCTGCGCGCAATTTTGCGATTCTGCCGAGCCAAAAGAAATTCGGATTGGCGGCCGCGGCGTATCCGTCGCGCCAAGGCGTATAGCAGCATCAAGACACCTGCCACGGCGCCGAACGCGCCGAACAGCAAGATCGCCGCGTCTTCACGCCAGGAGGCAAGCATCGCGTCCTTGGTCACCGCGGCCGCAATGGTAAGCGGAAAGTTGTTGACCCGTTTCAGCGCCACATAGCGAACCACCCCGTCGAGCCCGACGGTGATTGCGAAATCGTCGTTCCTGATCGCGGCCTTGACCTTCTCGTCAGTCGTTGCGAGGCGCCGACCGAACATGCTCTCATCGACCGGGTAACGCGCCAGCAAGGCGCCGTCGCTCCTGATCAGCGACGTCGAACCGCCCTGCTCGAACGACACGGCCTTATAGAGCTGCTCCAGATGGTTGAGCTTCATGGCGGCCTGAACCACGCCGAGAAACTGCCCCTCGCGGTCATTGATGCGGCGAGCCACATAGATCGTCCATAATCCGTCCAGCTTGCTCACCACCGGCTGAGAGATGAAAATCTGGCCATCATCATGTTCGCGCAAATGGCGGAATTGCTCGCGACCCGCGACTGACATCACCGGCGTCGGCCATGACCGCGAGGTGCTGACCAACTCGCCGGCGGCGTTGGCAATGATGATGTTGGTGACTTGCGACAGGTGGGACGCCCGATCGGCAAGGATCCGGTGGACCGGGCGGATATCCTTGTCCGATCGGAAATTCTCCGGGGTGTCGAGCCGCTGCTCCGAGAGGTGCTCGACCACGTCATTGAGCACCAACACCACCGACTGAAACGATCGGGAGGTCTGTTCCGCGGTCACGAGAACGATCTTCGACAGGCTGTCCTTGGTCTCCCGCTCGACCCGCTGGCGCAAGGTCCAGATATTGAAGACGGCGGCGACGACCATCAGCACCACCAACAGGGTGGCGGCAGCGATCATCGGAAACTTCCCCTCCCGCTCCTCCAGTTCTGCATCGACCTCGGGCTCGAAATCATCCGGTGTCAGGCTCACGATCCGCCATGCTCCTGCATCGTGACGCCGGCTACCCCCTTCAATGCCGCCGTGGTCCGGTCCAACGTCTCGATCAGGGCCGGCATCCGATGTTGGATCGTCTCGATCGACGGCAGCTCCAATTCGATCTCGCGGGCGATCGCCGCCAGACCCGATGCGCCGAACGTGCTTGCACAGCCCTTGAGCAGGTGGGCCGCGCGCTTGGCCTGCGCGACGTCGTTCGAGTCCAATGCGACGGAGATCGCGGCGAGCGACTGCGCGGCCGCAGGTGGCAGCGCGGCTAGCATCGCGAACAAATCATCCGGACCGATCGCATCCCGCAGCATTCCGATCTGCGCCTCGTCGAACAGCCCGTCGTCCGTTTGGCCGGTCGTCATTGCTGCTGCTCCAACACCAAGGCACCGGCCTGGCCGGGCGACAGCGTCTCCCAGTCGTCGTCAAACAGCGACCGCTCACCCGGGCTCTCGCAGCTCGGAACGCGACGATCGATACAAATAATGGTGGTGTCGTCAGGCAGCGCACTCTCAGGACCGATCCCCGCGACGTTGCAGACCAGCTCGATGACCTCATGGGGGGTCAATTCCGGATCCGCCACCGAGATCGCACCCAGCAGCCCATCGTCACCGATCCGGTCGCCATAATCGTCGGGGAATTCCGGCAGGCCGTCGCTGAACAGCAGCAAACGCGACTCCGGCGTGAACGGCCGTTCGTGCAGATCGTATTGCACGCCCCGCGCGACGCCCAGCGGCACGCCGTTGGCCTCCGCAAATTCCGACGGTCCGTCGCGGCCCGTGGTGACGATCGGCGGCGGCGCCCCCGCCGAAACATAGCGCAGCAGGTCCGCTTCGCTATCGATCACGACGTAGAGAAAGGTTGCAAACTGGCCGGGCGGCAGCAGCCGCGCCAGCCGTTCGTTGAGCATCGTCACCAGCTCGACCGGCTCGCCGTGCAACGCCCGGTATTCGTGGATCAGCGCGTGCAGCCGAAACGTATTCAGCGCCGCGGTGACGCCGTGGCCGGCAAAATCTGCGAGGAATATGCCGAAGACGCCTGCGCTGATCGGCAGCAGCCCCCAGAGGTCGCCGCCGATTTCGGACGACGGACGGGCATAGCAGCCGATCCGCAGCCCCGCCTCGTGGGCGATTTCCTGCTGCAGCAACGGCCCCGGCAGCAATTCGGCTTGCATGCGCTGGGCGGCCTCCAGCTCCTGCGATGTCCGACCGCGATAGTCGCGCAATTCGCGCAACAGCGTCTGACGCTCCAGATGCACCGCGACGCGCGAGATCAGCTCCGCAGGATTGATCGGCTTCGACAGGAAGTCGGACACCCCCGCCATGAACAAGGTGCCCATTTCCTTGCGGTCGACCGTGGCGGTCTGCGCAAGGATCGCCATGTCGATCAGCTCGGGCCGCTGGCGCACCCGTTCGACAACTTCCAGGCCGCTGAGATCCGGCATCTGCATGTCGAGCAGCACCAGATCGGGCCGGAAGCTGTCGATCTGCTCCAGCGCCGAAATCCCGCCGTCTGCGAATCGGAGGTTGCGAAATTGATGCTTCTTCAGGATCGCCTCGAGCAACCGGCACGACAGCGGGTCGTCGTCGACGATCAGGATCTTCGACACGAAAATGCTCTTGCTGGTTCGTGTTCGAACCACGCTTTCGCCGCCCGATTTTCTGTCGACCGATTGGTTCATAGATGGAATCCCAGCCTGATCACGGTGCCCCCGCGCAGCAGGGCCAGACGGTCGCAGAACGCCTCGAGGATCATCAGCCCCCTGCCGCTGCCGATATGGCCGGAGGCCATCCATTCCTCCGACGTCGGCAGCTGTTTTCTGTCGAAGCCATTGCCGCTGTCGCGCACGATGATGATGAGATGGTGGCTGTTCCAGATCGCGTCGATCCGCAATGCGCTCAGCGCCACCTGCGGCGTCAACAGCAGCTCCTCGATCGTCGCGTGGGTCTTGTCCATCCCGGCAAGATCATCGCGCAAAGCGGAGTCGAGCCCGAGATTGCCATGCAGCACCGCGTTCATCACCGCTTCCTGCAGCGCCGTATGCGCCCGCTCCCGGACGTCCGCAGACAGTTCGATCCGCTCCGCGATCGCATCGACGAACGGCTTGGCCACCATGCAACGATAGGCCGAGCGCGTCGTCAGCACCAATCCCAAGTGTCGGCAGACCGCGCGCGGGCGCGACTGCCATTTCTGTGAAACGATCAGATGGTGCTCGACGCAGACCCTCGCCGGCGGCAGCAGCGACAACGCCAGCGACGTTTCCGCCAGCCCGTCCCAGCATACGGTACTGGATTCGAGTTCTGCCGTTGCTATCTCGGGGTCAGCGACTGTCGCCATCGCGCTACGCCTCCACGGAAAACAGCGTGTCGAACTTGGTCAATGCGAACATCCGCCCGACCTGCCCCTTGGCGCCGCGCAGCACCAGCGTCCGGTTCGTCTTGCGGGCCTCCTCGCGCGCGATCAACAACATTCCGAGGCCGGCCGAATCGATGAATTCGAGGTCCGCAAGCTCGATCACGATGGTCTTGCCGGTGGAGGCGCCCAGACGGTCCGCGACCTCGCGAAATGCCTGATGATCGACGAAAGTGAGTTCGCCGGTGAGGGACACCGTGGCATCGCTGCCCTTGAATACGAAGCGCATTTGACTCTCCCTAAAATAGTTCGACTGATCCGCCGTGTGCCGGTTCGCTTTCCGCCAAGGACTGCTCGGGCAATGGCGACGTGTGCCCATCGACAACCTGCGCGATGAACCGCTCGCGCACCTCGCTCAACGTGTAACGATCGAGCAATTTCCTGACCCATTCCATGTCGGCCGGCTGTAATTCGGACAGCTCCGGCACCAGGGCCACGGTGCTGGATTTGACTTCCTCGACGGCCTCGCCGATCACGTTCAGCGTCTCGACCACGTGTTCGAGCCGCTGCTTGGTCCGATCCTGGAACTGAATCCCGGTCACCATGCCGTCGACCACGCCGGAGATGATCTCGGCCTCGCTGATCGCGCTGTCGACGGTGGTCTTCAGTTGCGCGCTACGCTTGGCCAGCGCGCCGATCAGCAAATCGAGGCGGTCCTTGGCGAGGATATTGTCCGACATGTCGATGGTCGCGACGCGACGCAAGGTCTCCTGGCCGGAGGTCAATCCTTCGCGGACCAGCTTGAGCTCGGTGTTCATCGTCGCCGCGAGCGAGTCGGTGGCCTTCGACAATTCGCGCACCTCATTGGCGACGACGCGAAATGCGTTGCCGGCCTCGCCGGCCCGCTCGGCTTCGATCCGGGCGTTCAGCGCCAGCATGTTGGTGGTGCGGTTGATCTGCTCGAGCCGTACCATGCAGGCGTCGACCCGCTTGACGTTGATGCCGAGCGAGTCGAGCGCATAGACCATCGACATCGAATCCTTCGACAGCATCAGGATTTTCGAGACGACGTCGGTCAGCGTCTGCTCCAGCAACGAGCCGATATCCTGAACGGCGAAATTCTGGTTCTCGAACTCCACCACCTGCGCCAGACTGGTGAGGCTCTGGACTCGCTCGGTCTGCTGCTGCGCGCTGACCGCGAGGGTCTGAAACTTCTGGCTGAGCTGGTCCGCCTCGGTCTCGACGAAGCCTGAGGTCTGGCTGATTTCGGCGGTCAGGACCTTGATGATCCGCTGTTGCATCTCCGCCAGCGACATCCAGCTTCGCAACAGCGCATCGTGGTCGGTGGCGACGGACTCGCACGGCTCCGCGGCCGGCGGCGGCAGCGCCATCTCGACGGGCGCGGAGCGCTTTTTCTTCATTGCGAGCATGTCACACCCGCACGCCGCGGCCCGCCAAAGCCTCGCAATTCTGCAGCACCTGCTGGGCGATTTTCCGGATCGGCAGTTCGATCTCGACCGCCCCGCAATCGAACGCCGCCTTCGGCATGCCGTAAACCACGCAGCTCGCTTCATCCTGCCCGATCGTGGAGGCGCCGGCTCGGCGCATTTCCAACATTCCCTGCGCGCCGTCGGAGCCCATGCCGGTCAGCATGATGCCGACCGCATTGGCGCCGGCCGCCTTCGCCACCGAGCGGAACAGCACGTCGACCGACGGCCGATGTCCGGACACCGGCGGCTGGCTGCCGATCCGGCACACATAGTTGGCGCCCGAGCGCGCCAATTCCATATGGAAGCCGCCGGGCGCGATGTAGACGTGGCCCGGCAACACCCGCTCGCCGTCCTTGGCCTGGCTCACGGTCACCGCGCAGAACTGGTCGAGCCGATTGGCGAAACCAGCCGTGAAGGCAGCCGGCATGTGCTGGGTCACGAGAATCGCCGGCGAATCCGCCGGAAACGCGGTGAGCAATTCCTGCAACGCCTCGACGCCGCCGGTCGACGCGCCGACCGCGATCACCTTCTCGGACGAGCTGTAGTGCTGGCCGGTGCCGAGGCGCGCCATCGGCGCCCTGTCTGGCGAGGCCACCCGGACTTTTGCCTTGGCCGCAACCTTCACGACTGCGATGATCTCGTCCTTCAGCGCCTGGAAGCCTTCGCTCAAGCCGATCATCGGCTTGGCGATGTAATCCACCGCGCCCATCGCCAGCGCCCGCAGCGCCGCGTCGGCGCCCTTCTGGGTCAGCGACGAAATCATCACCACCGGCATCGGCCGCAACGCCATGATCCTCTCGAGGAACGCCAATCCGTCCATCCGCGGCATCTCGATATCGAGGGTGATCAGATCGGGATTGAGCGCCTTGATCATTTCCCTGGCAACGATCGGGTCCGGCGCGGCGCCCACCACCAGGATAGTCGGGTCGCTCGACAGCAATTCGGTGAGCACCTGCCGGACGAAGGCCGAGTCATCAACGATGAGTACGCGAATGGGCTGCATGGTCGACCTCAAAACAGTTCCGCCGAACCCGCCACGGGTTCGACCTGGATTTTTGATTTGTAGTTGCGCTCGCTGCGGACCACCGCTTCCTCCTCGGTGCGTTGCAATTCGAGCAGCATGACCCTGCCGGTGGCCGGGAAATAATGGACGCGGCGCGGCAGGTTACCCCGCAGGTGATGGGCGGCGATCGGCAGATTCTCCGCGCCGAGATAACTCTCGACGAACTCCGCGTTGCGGTGGCCGATATTGGTGGTCCCGCGCATCACATTGCCGCCGCCAAACACCTTGATTTCCAGACGTTGGCGCGAGCCGCCCCGGGCCAGGATATCGTTGATCAGGCGTTCCATCGCGACGTTGCCGTAACGCATCGTATCCGACGCGGTGTCCCAGCCGGCGCCCGCGGCTTCCGGCAACATGAAGTGATTCATGCCCCCGACATTGGCGAGCGGATCTCTGATGCAGGCCGCGACACAGGAGCCCAGGATGGTGACGAGCATTTCGTCGGCGACCGCGGTCACATAGTGCTCACCGGGAAACACCTTGACCGCAGTCGCGTCGAACCGCGGATCGCGATAGCGCCGCACGCCGGACTGCGTCGCGGCGTCGCCTGCGGGCTTGACCCCGTGGATGCGCGAATGCCGGCTCATGACGTCCTGCGATAGATTGTGCGCCCGACCAGGCTGAACCGATTGGTGACGTTGAGCAGGCTCTCGGAATGGCCGATGAACAGCCAGCCATCGGGCCGCAGCAATTCGGCATAGCGATCGAACAACGTGCGTTGCGTCGGCTTGTCGAAATAGATCACCACATTCCTGCAAAAGATCACATCGAACGGGCCGCTCATCGGCCATTTTTCCAGCAGGTTCAGCGGAGCGAAGCTGATCAGCGAGCGGACTTCGTCGTTGATCCGGAATCGCCCGTCATCTTCCACCGTGACGTAACGCTTGCGATAGGCGGCCGGGATCGTCTCGAGCCGATCGGCGTCATAAAGCCCGGTGGCGGCGTGGCTGACGACGTTGGTGTCGAGATCCGTGGCGAGGATCTTGGCGTCCCAGTCCGCCAGCGACGGCCGGAATTCCCGCAGCATCATCGCCAGCGTGTGCGGCTCCTCCCCGGTCGAGCAGCCGGCCGACCAGATCCGCAGCCGGCCGGGCTTGTTGCCGTATGGGGCTGCGATGGTCGGCAACACCGTTTTGGTGAGGTAGTCGAAATGATGCTCCTCGCGGAAGAAGCTGGTATGGTTGGTGGTCACCGCGTTGATCAGCATGTGACGTTCGTCTTCGCCGGCGCGGCTCTCCAGCAGGCGGCAGTACTGGCTGAAATCCTCCAGGCCCAGGATCCGCAGCCGTCGACCGAGCCGCCCGTGAATGAAGGCGCGCTTCTTTTCGCTCAAGACGATTCCGGTCTTCTCCATCACCAGATTGGCGATCTTGCGGAAGTCGCCGTCCTGAAGAACATAGTCCTGCTGCACGAAACTCTCCTCACCACGGTCGCCTGATGCGCCGGTTCATCGCGATGAACCGGCGCCAATGCCTCGCCTAGAACTGCTTCCAGTCGGTATCGCCGCCCGCCGCAACGCGACGTCGCACCGGCTCCTCCTCGACCCGCTGCTGTCTGGAACTCTCGCCGCCATGGGCCGACGGCCGCGACCGGATCGCCGATACCGGTTCCTTGGCCGAGCGCAGCGTCCGATCGACGACCGGATTGCCGGTCGGCCTCATGCCGCCCTTTGCCGGCGCGTGGTGACTACCCTCGAAGCCTTCCGACAGCAGGAACTGACTCACCATCTCCGACATCGAGTTGGTCTGGTCTTCCATCGATTTGGCAGCCGCGGCCGCTTCCTCGACCAGCGCGGCATTTTGCTGCGTGACCTTGTCCATCTGGGTGACGGCGTTGTTCACCTGTTCGATGCCGCCACGCTGCTCCTGCGAGGCCGCGGAGATCTCCGCCATGATGTCGGTCACGCGCTTCACCGACTGCACGATCTCTTCCATGGTCTTGCCGGCGGTATCGACCAGGCGCGAGCCGGATTCCACCTTGGAGACCGAATCCGAGATCAGCCCCTTGATCTCCTTGGCGGCGTTGGCGCTGCGCTGAGCCAGGTTGCGGACTTCGGCGGCGACCACCGCAAAGCCGCGCCCCTGATCGCCGGCGCGCGCGGCTTCCACCGCCGCGTTGAGCGCCAGGATGTTGGTCTGGAACGCGATCTCGTCGATCACGCCGATGATGTCGGCGATCTTGCGGCTCGCATGGGTGATGCCGTCCATGGTCTGCACCACTTCGGCCACCACCGAACCGCCCTTCAACGCGACGTCCGAGGCCGACGAGGCGAGCTTGTTGGCCTGCTGGGCGTTTTCCGCATTCTGCCTGACCGTATTGGTCAGCTCCTCCATGCTGGCTGCGGTCTCTTCCAGACTGGCGGCCTGTTCTTCGGTGCGTTGCGACAGATCGGTGTTGCCGGTGGCGATCTCGCGCGCTGCCGTGGTGAGCGTGTGCGAGGTCTCGGAAATTTCGCCGATCATCGTCGACATGGTGTCGAGCAGGCCATTGACGCCCTCGCACAGCTGCGCGATCTCACCGGTCTTGCCTTCCAGCGGGACGCGGTGGCGCAGATCGTTCTCCTTCGCCGCGTTGACGACGTCCTGGGTCTGCTGCACGGCGGCCTGCAGCGCTTCGGTCGCCTTGACCTGTAGGGTGATATCGGTGGCGTATTTCACCACCTTGAAGGGCTTGCCGTCCGGACCGATGATCGGATTGTAGCTGGCCTGGATCCAGACTTCCTTGCCGCCCTTGCCGACCCGCTTGTACTGCCCGGCGTCGTATTCACCGCGGCCGAGCTTGTCCCAGAACATCCGGTAGTCGGTGCTCTGCCGATAGGCCGGCTCGACGAGCAGCGAGTGGTGTTGCCCGACCAATTCGGCGGAAACGTAGCCCATCGTATTCAGGAAGTTGTCATTGGCGCGCAGCACCTTGCCGTCGAGCGTGAACTCGATCACGGCCTGGGCCTTGTTGACGGCTTCGATCTGACCGCTGAAATCGGCGTTCTTGACGGTTTGAGCCGTGATGTCGGTGGCGTATTTCACCACCTTGTAGGGCTTGCCGTCGGGGCCGAGGATCGGGTTGTAGCTCGCCTCGAGCCAGATTTCCCGGCCGCCCTTGCCAAATCGCCTGTACTGGCCGGCATCATATTCGCCGCGTCCGAGCTTGTCCCAGAACATGCGATAATCGGGACTGCCGCGATACAATGGATCGACGAACATCGAGTGGTGCTGACCGACCAGCTCCGCCGCCGCGTAGCCGACCGCGTTCAGGAAGTTATCGTTGGCCTTCAGGATCGTGCCGTCGAGGCCGAACTCGATCACCGCCTGCGACTTGTTGACCGCGGCGATCTGACCACTGACATCGGCATTCTTGATCACGCGCTGGGTAATGTCGGTCGCGTATTTCACCACACCGATGGGCTTGCCGTCGGCACCCATGAATGGATTGTAGCTCGCTTCGAGCCAGATTTCCTTGCCGCCATTGCCGATGCGCTTGTACTCGCCGGAATCGTGCTCGCCGCGGCCGAGCTTTTCCCAGAACGCGCGATATTCCGCACTGCTGCGATAGGCCGGGTCGACCAGCATCGAATGATGCCGCCCCTTGATGTCGTCCAACGCATAGCCAAAGACGGTGAGGAAGTTGGTATTGGCTTCCATGATCGTGCCGTCCAACGCGAATTCGATCATGGCCTGCGAACGGCTGATGGCATCGACGATGCTGCGCCATTTGCGATCGGCGCCCGACGATGGCGTCGCTGAACTCACCGCGGCGGGCTTTGCCTTCTTCTTGCTGGCTTTGACGGGCGCGGGCTTTGCCACATCCAGATCGTCCTGGGCGTCCAATTCGTGCATCATGACGGTGTCCTCGATTGTTTTGGATAGCGATTCAATTGACTGGAACGCTCGGATCAGGCGGCCTTCGACGTCGCGGCATCGCCCTTGAAGTGTCGCTTGCTGGCTTCGGCGGAATTCCCGAAAAGCCCAGCCAGCGAGACCAGCGTGACCATCCGGTTATCGATCGCCACCAATCCTTCGAGGAACTGATCCTCGGTCGGGAGTCCCATTTCGGGCACCGGCCGGATCGCCTTCGGATCGATCGAGATGATGTCGGACACGGTATCGACCAGCAGCCCGATGGTCCGCGTACCGGCCGCGACGATGATCACCACATGCATGCTGGTGGGGACGGTGAGGCCGACTCCGAACCGCGCGCGCAGGTCGAAGATCGGCACGATGACGCCGCGCAAATTGATCACGCCGCGGACATGAACCGGCGCGTTCGGAATCATCGTGGTGTCGGTCCAGCCCTTGATCTCGCGGACCACCATGATGTCGATGCCGTATTCCTCGGCTCCGAGCGTGAAGGTGATGAATTGCTGCCGATTCTCGCCACCCGGCGGCGCATCGAGATCGTCCTGAGCGAAACCGGCGATCGACGTCTGATCAGGCTGCATGGGTGATCTCCTCTCGCGGCGCGCTGATAGCGACCGGGTGAATGGGGGATGGCTTTTCGGGTCGCGGTTCGGCATCGATCTCGCGGAGCCGGGCGATGTCCAAAATGAGCGCCACCCGGCCGTTGCCGAGGATGGTGGCGCCGCTGATGCCGTCGACCGGGTCGTAATTGGCCTCCAGGCTCTTCACTACGACCTGCTGCTGGCCGAGCAGTTCGTCGACCATCACGCCGACGCGGCCGGCGCTTTCGCTTTGCACCACGATTACGATGCCGCTGCACGGATCGGCGATCGCCCCGGCGACGTCGAAGCATTTGTGCAGCGGGATCAGCGGCAGATACTCGCCGCGCAGCGCCAACACATCGCCGCGGCCGACCACCGGGTGAATGTCGGCCGGTCGCGGGCGCAGGCTTTCGATGATCGCGGTGAGCGGGATGATGAAGGTCTCCTTGCCGACCGACACCACCATGCCGTCGACGACGGCGAGCGTCAGCGGCAGCGACAGCGTGAAGCGGGAGCCGGCGCCAAACCGCGAATGCACGGTGATGCGGCCGCCGAGCGACTGCACGTTGCGCTTGACCACATCCATGCCGACGCCGCGGCCGGAAATATTCGAGACCACCTCGGCGGTGGAAAACGACGGCAGGAAGATCAGATTGTCGACCTCCTCGTCGCTGAGCGACGCGCCGGGCGCCACCAAGCCGCGATCCCGCGCCTTGGCCAGCACCTTCTCGCGGTTGATGCCGCGGCCGTCGTCCGAGACCTCGATGACGATGCGCCCGCTGCGTTGCGCGGCCGACAGATGAATGGTGCCCTGGCGCGGCTTGCCGGCCGCGACCCGGTCATCCGGCCCCTCGATGCCGTGATCGAGCGCGTTGCGGATCATATGCGTCAGCGGATCGTTGAGCTGCTCGATGACGGTCTTGTCGATTTCGGTCATTTCCCCGGCGGTGACGATGCGCACCTCTTTGCCGAGCGTGGCTGCGAGATCGCGCACCACCCGCGGCATCCGGGCGAACACCGATTTGACCGGCTGGGCGCGGATCGCCATCACGCTTTCCTGCAATTCGCGCGCGCTTTGCGCCAGCGCCTCGATGCCCTGGATCAAAGCCGGATAGTGATCGGCCGGCAGCAGCGTGCCCTGCTCGGTGAGCATCGCCTGGGTGATGACCAGTTCGCCGACCAGATTGACCAGCCGGTCGACCTTGTCGACATCCACGCGGATCGATTGCGTCGCCGTCGGCGCCGCGGCGGCGGGCTCGGCGACCTTGACGGCAACCGCCGCGACCGGGCCCACCGGCGGCGCGGCGGCCGCGGCCGGCGCCGGCGCCTCGACGTCGAGCGGCGTCACCTGCAGCTCGCAATCGTCCTCGACGAATTCGAATACTTCGTGAATGGCGCTCTGCGGCGCGCCGGTGTCGAGAATGAACGTCCAGCTCAGATAGGCAGCCTCCGGGTCGAGCGCCGCAAGCACCGGCACGCACGAACAATCGACCTCGACACTGACGCCGCCGAGTCGGCGCAATTGCCGCACCAGCAACAGCGGCTCGTTGGCCTTCTGCAGCATTTCGGTGTGAGGCGTGAAAGCGATCCGATAACGCCGCTCGCCGGTGACTTCGGGGCCGCCTGCGTCGAGCGGTGGCGCTCCATCGGTTTCGGCCGGACCATCCCCCGCGCCCGCCAGCACCTCTTCCATCGCGGCGACGATCTCGGCACCGAAACCGGCGTCCAGCGCCTGCTCGGTCCGCGCGGCGTTGACGATATCGGCGAGCGCATCGCTGGCGCGCAGCAGCAGCTGCACGATCTCCGGCCCCGACGACACCTTCTGCTCGCGCATGGCGTCGAGCAGGCTCTCGAAGACATGGGAGAACGCGACCAGCTCGGCGAAGCCGAACGCACCGGCACCGCCCTTGATCGAATGAACCGAACGGAAGATGGCGTGCAAAATCTCGGCATCGCCGCTGCCGTTCGAGAGCAGATCGAGATTCGTCTGCAACGCATCGAGCAGTTCGGTGCATTCCTCGAAATAGGTCTTGCGAAACTGCGCGAGCGGATATCCCTCGCCTTCCTGGTTCATGGACATACGCGTTGAACCAGTTCGATCAATTTTTCCGGGCTGAACGGCTTGACCAGCCAGCCGGTCGCGCCGGCGGCCTTGCCGTCGGCCTTCTTGGTCCCGTCGCTTTCCGTGGTCAGGATCAGGATCGGGACCGCGCGATGCGACGAGGCCGCCCGCACGTTCTTGATCAACGAGATGCCGTCCATGTTCGGCATGTTGAGATCGGTGATGATCAGGTCGAATTTGGATGCGCCAAGCACCACCAGCGCGGCCTTGCCGTCCTCGGCCTCGGCGACATCAAATCCGGCTCTTTTCAGGGTGAACGCCACCATGTCCCGCATGGTCTTGGAGTCGTCGACCGTCAGTATTCGCTTCGCCATTTCACATCACCCAATTCTTGAATTCGGCTCGCAACCCGAGATCGTCGATCGCCGCTCGAAACGCCTCGGAGGCGTTGACGATCTGCAATTCCGATCCGGCTGCGTCGGCGGCGCGCCCGGCCGCCAGCAACACTTGCACGGAGGGCGTCGACATCCGTTCGACCGCGGCGGCATCCAGCACCACGGCGCCCTGCGCCAGCAATTGGATCAGGTCGTCCCTCAGACCATTGGCCTGCGGCAGATCGAGCATTTGCGGCAGGCATTTCGCATCCGAATCTGGAGAGGAAAAAATTGTCACGACGATTGCCCCTTGCCCAATTACGCTCGTCTGCCTCACCTGCCCGCAGCCGACGAAGATTTGCCGCCTGCGAGAAATCGCTGAGCGCCATTCCTTTCACGCGGCACGTGTGATGGGGCGCCTCATCCGTTATCGACACTGGCCGCAATGCAGACGAGTGGCGCTGATTATCGAGATCGCAATCTGGCCCGAACTTGTTGGCGAGTAGTTAACTTCGTTGATCGTACAACTACGAGCACGTAGTCCGTTACATTTATCGCGATTCAACAATTCGGATTCCGCAATCTCATCAACCGTCAGATAGACCAGATCACGTATTACTACGTATCAAGCCGTCGGCCACATCTGACTCATTGACGAATCGGATCGTAGCGACGATTCCCCCGTGCTGACATTCGGGCTTGCATCCCCACGAGTCATCCGCTCCCGATCGCTGACGCCTCGTACTGATACGGGGCACATTCGATTCACCCGCGAAAACACCTCCTAACGGATCATTTCCGCGGATAATAACGCAATATTCGGTTATCTCCGTCATCGAGAGGGCAGCGGAGCGGAGTACACGATTTGTCGCAGTCACATCAAAGCACAGAATCGGAGTCGATCGCGGAAACCAGCATCGCGGCGCCCGCCGCGCTACCGGCCACGCCGGGCGGCAAGTTCCTGTGGATCATCCTGAGCGGCGCGTTGATGATCGCCGTTTTGACAATCAGCACCACCTTCGTCATCGACACCTTTCGACAACGGGAGATTTCCGACCATCAACGCGAACTTGGCAACACCGTTTCGCTGCTGGCCAGCCATTTTGATCAGCAGTTCGATGATTATGTCGGTGGCCAGGAATTGCTCAGCGTGCGATTGCGGATTTCCGACATTGCTTCACCCGAAGAATTCCGGCGACGACTTTCAGGTGCCGATACGCAGCAATTGCTGAGGACCGAGGCTGGGAAATCCGGATCAGATGTCATTGTCCTGTTCGATTCAGATGGCACGATGATCAATATATCGGAAAGCGGCCCGCTTCCCGTGATCAACGTCGCGGATCGCGGCTATTTCAGCGCGTTCAAAACGAACTCCACATCGGAGACGACATTGGTGGAGGCTCTTCGCAGCCGCCTCACGCGCAAGCCCATCGCGCTGCTGGCGCGCGGTCTGCGCAACGCCCATGGCGATTTTCTCGGGATCATGACGAAACGTATCGACATCTACAAATTCGAAAAATTCCTAGAAACCTTGCAATTAGGCAACGGCACGACCGTCACGATGGCTCATCTCGACGGCAATCTGCTCGCGCATTTTCCCCGTATCGACGAATTGGTCGGCAAGAATCTCGGCGCCAACTTCCGAAGGGCCGCGGCGACCGCTGATCATGAGACCACGTTACGGAGAGCCCAGGTAGACGGCGTGGATAGCCTGATAGCTTCGCGCAGGATACGCAGCTTCCCGATCGTCATCATTGCCACAACGACGACCGACGCGGCGCTGACGGAGTGGCGGGAACAAACAAAGCTTCTGGTGGTGGTCGCCGGCCTGCTGGCGCTGGTGATCGTCGCGATATTCCTGATGATCGGACGGCGGCTGGCCCACGAGCGCAAGTTGTCCGAGGAAAAGCTGGCGCTGGGCAGACAAAGACTCAATACCGCCCTGACCAACATGTCGCAGGGACTAAGCCTGTACGACGCCGACATGAGGCTGGTGATCTGCAATTCCCGATTCCGCGACTTCTACGGCCTCGACGATTTGCAGGTCGGACCGGGAACAAGTCATGACGAATTAATTCAGCACCTCGAGGCGATCGGTGGCAGTTTTGACATTCCGGTCGATCGACGTGCGCCGCTCGATTCGACCGGACAGAGCCATATCTGCCGCCTTGCCGACGGCCGTGCGCTCGAAATCCGGCGAATGCCGACGCCCGATGGCGGCTGGGTCTCGACGCATGAGGACATCAGCGAGCGCGAGCGCGCCGCACGGGTGTTGGCCGAGCGGCTCCAGGACCTGGTTCAGGCCCGCAATCGGCTTGAAGCGCAAAAGCGCGAACTGACCGCGACCGCGGATGCACTCGGCGTCGCCAAGGATGCCGCCGAGGCGGCGAGTCGGGCCAAGTCGAATTTCCTGGCGATGATGAGCCATGAGATTCGCACGCCGATGGCGGGCATGATGGGGATGATCGAATTATTGTGCGGCACGGCGCTCGACGCCGAGCAACAGGAGCTCGCCTCCGTGGCGCAGGAATCCGCCCGCAACCTCCTCACCGTCGTCAACAACATCCTGGATTTCTCCAAGCTCGAGGCCGGGCAGCTCACGCCGGAATCGATCGATTTCAGCGTCCGGCAATCAATCAACGCCATCGGCATGCTACTCGGGCCGAAGGCGCGCGAGCGCGGCCTGCGGCTCGAGACCACGGTGAGCGACGACATGCCGGCGTGGCTGAAGGGCGATCCCGGCCGATTGGGGCAGATCCTGCTCAATCTGGTCGGCAATGCGATCAAGTTCACCGAGCAGGGTTCGGTGCGCGTCGTGGCGTCGCAACAGCCGTCGCCCGATGGATCCATCGAACTACGTATCGAGGTGATCGACAGCGGCGCCGGCATTCCGCGCGATGTTCAAGCCACGCTGTTCAAGCCGTTCACCCAGGCCGACAGCTCGGTGTCACGGAAATATGGCGGCACCGGCCTTGGTCTGGCGATCTGCCGTCAGCTCTGCCGCACCATGGGAGGCGCCATCGGGGTCAACAGCGAGCCCGGCCATGGCAGCACATTCTGGTTCACGCTGCAGTGCCAGCTCGGCGAACGGCCGCCAATCGTCGAACCGCCGCTGCAGCCGAGCATCGATGCCGCCAGCAGCCCGCTCAAAATCCTGGTGGCCGAGGACGATGCGATCATTCGCAAGCTGATCTTCAAGCTGTTGTCGCGCCGCGGATATCAACCTGACGTGGTGGGCAACGGCAAGGTTGCCGTCGCAGCCGTGCAACAGAAATCCTACGATCTCGTCCTCATGGACATGCAGATGCCGGTGATGGACGGAATGACAGCGGCGACGGCGATCCGCGCGCTGGATGGACCGGAACGCAACATCCCGATCGTCGCGCTGACCGCCAACGCGTTGGTCGGCCAGCGCGAAATCTGCCTCGCCGCGGGCATGACCAGCTTCCTGACCAAGCCGATCCAGCCGGACGCCCTGTATGCGGAGATCATTCGCTGGACCCGCGGCAATGCCGACGCGGCCAGCTGCTGACCGCAGCCGACCCGCCGGACCGGTGGCGGGTCAGGCCGGCGCCCTGGTCGATGCATCCGACGACAGCGCGCTTGGGCTCGGCGGGGTCGGTTTGTCGCGCAGCGCGATGTAGATCGCCGGGATCACCAGGACGGTGAGCAGCGTCGACGACGCCAGCCCGAACAGCAGGGAGATCGCCAGGCCCTGGAAAATCGGATCGAGCAGGATGGTGGCGGCGCCGATCATCGCCGCCAGCGCGGTCAGCAGGATCGGCTTGAACCGCACCGCGCCGGCTTGCAGCACCACCTCGCGCAGCGTCTTGCCCTCGCCGCCCGAATGCCGGATGAAATCAACGAGCAGAATCGAGTTGCGCACGATGATGCCGGCGAGCGCGATGAAGCCGATCATCGAGGTGGCGGTGAACGGCGCGCCGAGCAGCCAATGGCCGATCAGGATGCCAATCAGCGTCAGCGGGATCGGGGTCAGGATCACCAGCGGCAGCTTGAAGCTTCTGAACTGCGCCACCACCAGCACGTAGATGCCGAGGATCGCCGCGCCGAACGCCGCGCCCATGTCGCGGAAGGTGACCCAGGTGATCTCCCATTCGCCGTCCCACAGCAGCGTCGGATGGGATTCGTCCTCGGGCTGGCCGTGCAGGCTGATCGCCGGCTTCGGCAGCTTGCCCCAGTCATGGGCCTCGATCAGCCGGTCAACCTCCAGCAAACCGTAGAGTGGCGCCTCGAATTTTCCGGCGAGTTCGGCCATCACCATGTCGGCGAAACGGCCGTCGCGGCGGAAGATCAAGGGCGAACCGACCTCACGGGTCGCCTTCACCAGCTGGCCGAGCTCGACCACGGTCTTGGCGCCCGGCAGCGTATTGGCCGGCACCGGCGTCGACGCCAGCGCCTCGTTCCATTCCAGGTCGCGCTTCGGCAGGCCCACCGTGATCTCGATCGGGTTGCGATCCTCGCCGCGATGCGAATAGCCGATCGGCATGCCGCCGAACAGCGTCTGGATGGTGTCGTAGACGTCCTTCTGCTCGACGCCGAAGAATTCCAGCCGGTCCTGATCGATCGACAGCCGCAGCCGCGGCCGCGGTTCGCCGATCGAATCGTCGACATCGACGATGAACGGCACCTGCTTGAAGATCTTCTTCACTTCCGCCGTCACCGCGCGGCGGGTCTTGGCGTCGGGGCCGTAGATTTCGGCCAGCAGCGTCGACAGCACCGGCGGACCGGGCGGCACTTCGACGACCTTGACGCTGCTGCCGGCGGGCACGTCGAGCGCCTTCAGCCGCTCGCGCAGATCGAGCGCGATCGCATGGCTGGCGCGGCTGCGATCACCACGCTCGGCGAGGTTGACCTGCAGCTCGCCGAGCTCGGGACGCTCGCGCAAGTAATAGTGCCGCACCAGGCCGTTGAAGTTGAACGGCGCCGGGGTTCCGGCATAGCTCTGCACCGAGGTGATCTCCGGCAGGCCGCGGGCGATGTCGGCGGCGGCAAACAGCGTGCGTTCGGTGTCCTCCAGCGTCGCGCCTTCCGGCAGATCGACCACCACGGCGATTTCCGACTTGTTGTCGAACGGCAAGAGCTTCACCGTCACCGACTTGGTATAGAACAGCACCATCGAGGCCAGCGTGGCGATGCCGACGCCGATCAGGAAGATCCAGGCTGCGCGCCGGCTGCGCACCACCGGCCCGGCAAAGCGCCGGTAAAGCCGGCCGAGCCGGCCTTCGTCGTGATCGCCATGGGGCGCGATGGCCGCGCCCTGTTTCGGCGCCAGTCGCAGCATCAGCCACGGCGCCACCACCATCGCCACGAAAAACGAGAACAGCATCGCCGCCGAGGCATTGGCGGGGATCGGCGCCATATAGGGCCCCATCAGCCCGGACACGAACAGCATCGGCAGCAAGGCCGCCACCACGGTCAGCGTCGCGATCACGGTGGGATTGCCGACCTCGGCCACCGCCTCGATGGTGGCCTGCAGCCGAGGCCGGCCATCCTTCATCCCCCAGTGCCGGGCGATGTTCTCGACGACCACGATGGCGTCGTCGACCAGGATGCCGATGGAAAAGATCAGCGCGAACAGGCTGACGCGGTTGATGGTGTAGCCCATCAGATTGGCGGCAAACAGCGTCAGCAGGATGGTGGTCGGGATCACCACCGCGGTCACCACCGCCTCGCGCCAGCCGATCGCGATCGCGATCAGCACCACGATCGAGATCGTGGCGATGCCGAGATGCAGCAAGAGTTCGTTGGCCTTGTCGTTGGCGGTCTCGCCATAGTCGCGGGTGACGGTGACGGCGACGTCGCTCGGGATCAGCCGGCCTTTGAGGTTTGCGAGCCGATCCTTGATGTTCTTCGACACCACCACGGCATTGGCGCCGGCGCGCTTGGCCAGCGCGAGGCTCACCGCCGGTACGCGGTCCCATTTGCCGCCGCCGTCGCGGGCGTCGTTCCAGACCCGGTGCTCGGCCGCATTCGGTCCGACGATCACCGAGGCGACGTCCTTGACATAGACCGGGCGATTGTCGCGGGTCGATATCAGCAACAGCCCGATATCGGGAATGCCCATCAGCGTCTGCCCGGCCGAGACGCTGCGCATCGTGCCGGCGTCGCGCACCTGGCCGGCGAGGAACGAGCGATTGGCGTCCTTCACCTTGGCGACGAGCTGTTGCAGCGTCACGCCGTACAGCGACAGTTTCTCCGGGTCGGGCTCGACCCGGATCTGCTGGGCGCCGCCGCCGGAAATATAGGTCAGCCCGACGCTGTCGACCTTCATCAGTTCGGAGCGCAGCTTGTCGGCGAGTTCGTAGAGATCCTTGTCGGTCCAGCGCGCGGCCGCCTCCGGCTTCGGCGACAGCGTCAACACCGTGACGGCGACGTCATTGATGCCGCGACCGACGATCAACGGCTCCGGGATGCCGACCGGTATGCGGTCGAGATTGGCGCGGATCTTCTCGTGGACCCGCAGGATCGCGTCGTCGGACGAGGTCCCGACCAGGAACCGCGCGGTCACCAGCACCCGATCGTCCTCGGTCTGGCTGTAGACATGCTCGACGCCGTCGATGCCCTTGACGATCGCTTCCAGCGGCTTGGTGACGAGTTCGACCGCGTCGGGGCCGTGCAAGCCGTCGGCGTTGACGCGGATGTCGACCATCGGCACGCTGATCTGCGGCTCCTCCTCACGCGGAATCGCGAACAGCGCAATCAACCCCACGACCAGCGACGCCAGCAGAAACAGCGGCGTCAGCGGCGAATTGATGGTGGCCTTGGTCAGTCGGCCAGACAGTCCGAGATTCACGGTTGCACCAGTCTGTCGCCGTCGCGTAGCCCGGAGAGAATTTCGAGGCCGTCGGGCATTTCGGGCGTCGGATGTTCGCGGCCGCGCTGCACCGGCACCGCGACACTGCGGCCCGGCTCGCCGATATGCACGTAGTCGATCCCGAATTCGGTGGTGACGTAACGCGCCGGAATTACGAAAGCGTCGCGGTCACCGCCGGAAATCCACACCCGCAGCCGGTCGCCGACGAAATATTGCGGCAATCCCTCGACCGTCGCATCCGCCACCACGCGACCATCCTCGATCTGCGGATAGACCAGATCGATGGTGCCGAATTTCGCGGCCTTGTCGCCGAATTCGGTGCCGTCGACGCGAACCTTGTCGCCCTTCTTGAGGAAACGCGCATGCCGCTCCGGCACCCGCAGCCGCAGCTTGTAGTGCTGCTGCGCCACGGTCACGATCTGATCGCCAGGCAGCACGACCGAACCGACGGTCACCATCTTCTTCAGCACCCGGCCGTCATCGGGCGACAGCACCTGGCCTTCGTTGAATTGCTGCTGCACCACCGCGCGCTCCGCGGTCTTGGCGCGCAGACCGTTCTGGGCGACGTTGAGCGCGGTGCGCGCCTCGTCGAGCTTGACCCGCGGCAGCGTGCCGCGTTCGACCAAGCCGTTGATGCGGTCGAAATCGATCTGCGCCTGGCTGGCCTGGGCCTGCAGCGCCTGGATCTGGGCGTCGAGCGAGCGCATCTGCAATGCCAGCTTGTCGTCGCCGATGGAGGCGATCTCCTGGCCGCGGGTGACGCTGTCGCCTTCGCGGACTTTGAGCGATATCACGGTCCCGCCGATGCGGCTGCGCGCCGGCACCACGCTGATGCTCTCCACGGTGGCGAACACCGCCTTCTCGTCGGCGACGCTATGGGACGCAACGGTGAATGTGTCCGCATGAGCCGCTGTGGGGCCCGACGCGATCGTGGCCAGCAGGCCGATTGCCATCAAAACGCGCATGTTCACCTTACGCCTTCGCCGATATTTTCTTGGATTTCTTGCCGACATCCGGCGGGCAGAACACGCGATACAGCGTGGTCAGCACGTCGCGCGCCGGCTCGCTGGCGATCGAATAATAGATCGTCTGCGCATCGCGCCGCGCCGTTACCAGCGCGTCCTTGCGCAGCAGCGCCAGATGTTGAGACACTGCGGAATCCCGCAAACCAAGCAGCTCCGCGAGGTGCCCGACCGATTGCTCGCCATCGATCAACTGGCACAGGATCAGCAACCGGTGCCGGTTCGACAACGCCTTGAGCAGATCGCTGGCTTGATCGGCGGCGGCTTCCATCATCTCGATATCTAATTTCATAGTTGCATATATACAGATATTAGAATATACGTCAAGCGTCATTCAGCCGTCGGGCAAGTCCCCGACCTAGCAAAGGGAGACCGCGATGAATCTCGATCAAGCCGTCCTCGGCTTCGCCGGAACCATAGTGCTACTCGGTCTGGCTCTAGGCTGGTTCGTCAGCCCTTATTGGCTGCTGCTGAGCGCATTCGCCGGACTCAACATGATCCAGGCCTCGTTCACCGGGTTCTGTCCGGCAGCGATGGTGTTCAAGAAACTCGGCCTCAGCAATGGCTGCGCGTTTTCCTGAGCGACTGGCAAGTCAAACGCTTCAAGCCTCAACGGCGACAGACGCTCAGCTGCGTCATTGCGAGAAGCGCAGCGACGAAGCAATCCAGGACCGCACAGGCCGCCCCTGGATTGCTTCGCATTCTGACAGCGCTGCGCGCTGCCCTCGGCTCGCAATGACGAACCCAACACTCTGATTTGCTGAGCTGAACTCCGCCAAGCTCTGCGCCCCAATACAAAGCAGGCCACGATGAACGTGGCCTGCCATGTTGCTACCAAGCTCCGGCGTGCGCCGGCTCAGACTTTTTCGGTCGCGCCGTCGGCGTCGAGCCAGCCCTTGAAGGCGCCGAGATTGCGCACGTCGCTATAGCCCATGTCCTTCAGGGTCTTGCCGACCAGCGCCGAGCGACCGCCCGACGCGCAATAGGCGATCACGGTCTTGGCGCGATCGAAGGCGGCGTCGTGCAGCGGCGATGCCGGATCGGCGCGAAATTCAACCAGACCCCTGGGGACCGACAGCGCGCCCTGCACCTTGCCGGCGGCCGCAAGCTCGGCCGGTTCGCGGACGTCGAGAAACAGCACGTTGGGTTGGCCGAGCAATGCCTTGGCATCGGCCGGGCTGATCCGCGGCACTTCGGCGTCGGCTTCCGCCACCATCATCTGGACTGTCTTCATCGCGAGTTCTCCAAGTGTTCAACGAGTTTTCGACAAGTGATCGACAATTGAACCGAGGACAATTGCATACTCGCGCTTAGCGCCGATGGCCACCGTCAATTTGAACCGCAATTGCAGTTGCAGCCGCCGTCCTTGTCATGGCCTTCGTTTCCGTCATGGGCGTGGCCCTCATGATCGTCGGGCGCGGGCGCGGCGAGCGTTCCGGCCAGGTAGTTGACCACGGCGGTTGCCGGATCGGTCTCCGAGGTCGCGACCGCCTTGACGCCGCGCGACGCCATCCGGCTGATGAAGCCGGCGCCGGCGCTACCCGCGATCACCACCTGCACGGCATCCAGCGGATGCGCGCCCTCGCCGCGAAATTCATGGATCGATTGATCCTTCGGCAGATCGAGACGCGCCACTTCCTGCGGCGGGCGGCCCGGCTCGGCATCGAACACCATGAAGCGGCGGGTCATGCCGGCATGGCCGGTGATGGTGCGGAAGTTCTGGCTGGCGATGGCGATACGCATGATGAGTCCAATCAAAATTGCGCCGCTACGGCGCATGGGTCTGGGGATTCTTGGCAGGGCCGCATTCGGGCCTCGCCAACATTTGAGTAGATCAGGCCTTGCCGATACGAATCTTGTCGTCGGAAACAAATTCGTAAGGCACCAACGCCAGGTTAAGTGGCGCTGGCCCGAGCCGGATCCGGCCCGAGGAATCATATTGCGAGCCGTGGCACTGGCAGAACCAGCCATCGAAATTGCCCTGATGCTCGGTCGGGATGCAGCCCAGATGGGTGCAGATCGCCGACACCACCAGCCATTGTTCGTGGCCGGGCAGAACCCGCGCCGAATCAGGCTGCGGATCGCGCATCGATTGCCAATCGGCGGTTTGCGCCGCTTCGATTTCCTTTGGGGTGCGATGATTGATGAAAATCGGCTGGCCGCGCCAGAACACCTTGATCACCTGCCCGACCGCCAGCGGCGCTAGATCGACCTCGAGCGGAAAGCCCGCGGCGACAGTGGAGGCGTCGGGGTTGAATTGCGAGATCATCGGCCAGGCCACGGCCGCGGCGCCGACCGCGGCGACCGCCCCGGTGGCAATGTAGAGGATATCGCGGCGGCTTGGCTCGACTGGAATGGCAGTCATGTCGTTCTCCTGTTGGCGGATGGCCGCTCAGCGGGCGGCCATTGGGTCGAAACGGTTAGGTCATGGTCGCTCACGCCTTGCGCAGCTCGCCGGCGGCGCGCGCCAGGATCGCGACCAATTCGGCTTCGGCGTCGGGATTGTCGGCCAGCCGCTTGCCGGCGACGTCGCGCAGATTGATCAGCGCGGCGCGTAGCAAGGGCGGCAAATCGGATTGCGCGTCATTGGCGCGCTCGGCGTCCTCGCTGTCGCGCTGGAGCAGCATCGATGTGCGCGCGCCGAACGCCGCCAGCCGATCCAGCACCGCGTCGGCGATGGCGCGATTGTCGGCCAGATTGGCGCTGCCCCGCGGGGTGATCACATAGAGCTTCTTGGCGCCTTCGGGCTGCGAGGTCAGGAAGCCGACCTCTTCGAGAAAGGTCAGCGTCGGATAGACCACGCCGGGGCTCGGGGCGTAGGCGCCGACGGTAGTTTCCTCGAGCACCTTGATGATGTCGTAGCCGTGGCGCGGCTGTTGTTCGATCAATGCCAAGGCGATCAGTTTCAGGTCACCCTGCGCCAGCATCCGGCCGACGCGCATCTCGCCGCCGCGTCCGCCGCGCCAGCCAAATCCACGCCCTCGGCCACCACAGCCGCCGCCGGAACCACAATTTCGCTGATCTGCCACGGGCTACCTTTCAAAAGATATAGCTTAAGATAGAACTCGTAGCAGACTTGTACAGATATATCTTTGGCTATGTCTGCGGTCGGCACTCCTGATGTTGACCGGGCGGTCTTTCGTTTGCCGGTACGCCCGTAGGCGGAAGCGCGCGGCGCCCGTAATGGCACCGCGCGTATGCGATGGCGTGGGATCAGCGATAGCGGCCCATCCCCATGCCGCCGCCCATGCGTCCCATGCCGCGGCCGCCGCCGGTGCCGTCGAGCGCGGCGCGGCAGGATCGCGACAGCGACGAGCGATGGCTGACGAGGCAATTGCGCACGCCGCGGTTACCGTGCCGCAGACCGGCACAATGAATGTTGATATCGCGGGCGCACATCTGCCCGACCGGGCCACTGCCATTGCCGCCGCCGCGGAATTGCGCGGCGGCGGGATCGCTCGATGCGACAGACAGAGCGGCGAACAGCGCGGAAGCGATCAGTAGGGTTTTGGTCATCGTCATTCTCCGTTTTCGTTGTTACTCAGAATCAGGTTGGCTGTGCGGATCACTGCGGCCCGGCGCGGCGCCGACCCCAGCCGGTATTGTCGAGCGCCATGCGGCATCCCTCGCTGAGCTTGCTGCGGGAATTGTCCAGGCATTGCCGGACCAATCCGGTGCCATGCTCGATCCCGGCGCAATTGTCGGCGATTTCGGTCATGCACAGCCGCGCCACCGGACCCATGCCCGGCCCCATGTCGGGGCCGGTGCCTTCGACCGCGGCCACGCAGTTTTCGCTGAGATCCTTTTCATGGCCCTTGAGGCAGACCCAAGCGGCCGGACCGCGTGGCGTCGCGGTGCAATAGGCATCGATCTCCTTGGCGCATAGCGCGGTGAGGACGCCCATCTGGCTGCCTCCCCCGCCGCCCCTGCCGAAGCCCGGCCCGCCACCGGGGCCGCCAGGACCCGGACCTTGCGCCAAGGCCGGAAACGACAACGCGGCGACAACGGCGCCGAGTGCGAGAATGCTATATGGTTTGCTGCTCATCTGAAGTCTCCCAAGATTGATTGTCGGGCAGACACTAGGAGCGCGGCTCTGTCGCGACCCTGAAAGCCATCGTCAGCTTGCCGTAAGGTCCCGTGGCGCAAGAATGACGTCCTGCTGGCCCGTGATGCGGGCCCACACCTCTCGCAAATGCAGGATTGATCATGCCCCGGATCACCACATCGTCGCTCGCGGCCGTGATGCTGGCGCTGCTGCCGATATCGGCGGTGGCGCAGATCGACGCGCCGCCCGCGGCGCCTTGCGCGCTACGCGGCGACGCCCCGGTCGAGACCACCGCGGCGATGCAGCGACTATTGGCCAAGATCAAGGCGCGCTATCCGAAAGCCAGTATTCTGAGGATCGACCGCACCTCGCAGGATCTCGAAGGCAGGATTCTGACCTACATGGTCAAGGTGTTTCCGCCCGACGGCCGGATTGTGTGGCTGAAGTTCGACGCCAGAACGCTCGAGCCGCTGGACGGCGCCAGCGCAGAGTCCGGCGGCAGACGCGACTGCAAGATTGGCCACTCGTAACCCGGCGAGCGGCATGAGCGCGGGAGCGCAGCTTGCGAATTTTACTGATCGAAGATGATATCAGGCTGGCGCGGCAGATCGCCGATGCGCTGGGCCATGCCGGCTACATGGTCGATCACAGCACCGATGGCGAGGACGGCTGGTTTCGCGGCGACAGCGAGGACTACGATGCCGTCATTCTCGATCTCGGCCTGCCGGTGATCGACGGATTGTCGGTGTTGCGGCGTTGGCGCAGCGCCAAACGTGCGATGCCGGTGCTGATCCTGACCGCGCGGGCGTCGTGGCGGGAAAAGGTGGTGGGGCTACGCGAAGGCGCCGACGATTATCTCGCCAAACCGTTCGAGATCGAGGAGCTCCGGGCGCGGCTCGAGGCGCTGATCCGCCGCGCCTCCGGCCATGCCGCGGCCGAAATCAGCTCCGCCGGCCTGTGCCTCGACCCATCGTCGCAGCGCATCAGCCGCGACGGCGCGCCGCTCGACCTCACCGCGCTGGAATATCGCGCGCTGGCCTATCTGATGATGCACAATGGCAAGGTCGTCTCCAAGACCGAACTCACCGAACATATCTATGGGCAGGACGACGATCGCGATTCCAATGTGATCGAGGTGTTGATCAACCGGCTGCGCAAGAAGGTCGGCGCCGAATTGATCCGCACCCGCCGCGGTCAGGGTTACGAGATCGGCGCGCAACAGCCATGACGCACGCGCCCTCGCTCCGGTTTCGTCTGGTCATCGCCTCGTTGGCCTGGATCGTGGTGTCGCTCGCCATCACCGGCGTGCTGCTGGTCTGGCTGTTTCGTTCTCACATCGAACAGCGCTTCGACCGCACGCTCTACGATCATCTGGAAGAGCTGGCGGCGGGCGCCGAGATCGGCGCCGATGGCGCCCCCACATTGTCGTGGGAGCCCGCCGATCCGCGGTTTCAGCCGGCGCTATCCGGCTGGTATTGGGAAATTCTGGCCGACGGCGGGATCCTGCGCGCGTCGCCCTCGCTGAGCGGCCGGTCGCTCGGCGTCCCCGGCCCGGGTGTCGGACAACCCCACGCCTATCGCTATGTCAAAGGTCCGGCGGGCGAGAATCTGCGGCTGATCGTGCAGGACATCGTGCTGCCGGGACGGCCGCAGCCGCTGACGGTGCTGGTCGCCGGGCCATGCACCGACATCCATACCGACGTCCGCCGCTTCGCCGGCAATCTGGCGCTGTCGCTCGGGGTGCTCGGGCTCACGCTGGGCGTCCTGGTGCTGTTGCAGGTCGGCTATGGGTTGCGGCCGCTGCGCCATGTGCGATCGGCGCTGAACGCCATCCGGCTCGGATCGCGCGACCAGCTCGCCGAGCGCGACAGCCCCGCCGAGGTGCTGCCGCTGATCCAGGAGATCAACGCTCTGTTGCGGCAGCGGCAGGCGATGATCGAACGCGCTCGCGAACAGGCCGGCGACCTCGCCCACGCGCTGAAGACGCCGATCGCGGTGATCAGCAACGAGGCCGGCCAACTCGACGAGCAAGCCGGCGGCATCATCAAGGCCGAGATCAGCAAGATGCGCCAGGCGGTCGAGCATCATTTGGTGCGCGCCCGTGCCGCCGCCGGTTTCCGCTCGCCGCATGCCCGCGCGGCGCTCGACGGCGTGCTGGCCGACGTGCAGTTCAGCCTGAAGCGGCTGTATCCGGAACGCGCCATCACGGTCGCCACGCAAGCGGATGCATGCTTCGCCGGCCAGGCCGACGATCTCGGCGAGATGATCGGCAACCTCGCCGACAATGCCGGCAAATGGGCCCGCGAGCGGATCGAGATCGGCGCGGCCGTCGCCGGCGAACGACTTGCCGTCACCATCGACGATGACGGCCCGGGCCTCGACGCCGCGGGCCGGACCGCGGCACTCGCGCGCGGCGGCCGGCTCGACACCGACAAGCCGGGCCACGGGCTTGGCCTGTCGATCGTGGCACATCTGGCCGAGCTCTATGGCGGTCGGCTGACGCTGTCGCCCTCGCCGCTCGGCGGGCTGCGCGCCGAACTGGACCTGCCGGCCGGTTGAGCCGAGCCAACCCTCCAGAATCAATCGATTGAACCGAACGATTTAACGCATATTATGCGTTGGATCGATTGATCGATTATTGTGATGGTCGGCCGAGAGAGCAATCAAAGGAACTCGGTCATGAACGCACTGGTCCGCAACCCAACTTTGCCACACGCGGCCAGCGAGCCACAGGCGCCGCCGCTCGCCACCGGCATCTGGCCGGGCCTGTTGCTGGCGGCGATCGTCACCGCCGCCGCCTATGCGCTGCGGCAATTGCCCGGCGCGACATTTTTCAGCCCGATGATTCTGGCGATCGTGATCGGGATCGCGTTTCAGAACGTGATCGGCACACCGCACAAGGCCCACGCCGGCGTCGCCTTCGCGCTGCGCCGGCTGCTTCGCCTGGCCATCGTGCTGCTCGGCCTGCAGCTGACCGCCGCGCAGGTCGCCGCCGTCGGCGGCAAAGGCATCGCAGTGATCGCGCTGACGCTGGTCGCGACCTTTCTGTTCACCACCTGGCTCGGCCGCCTGCTCGGCGTCGATCGCAAGCTCACCGAACTGATCGCCGCCGGCACCTCGATCTGCGGCGCCTCGGCGGTGATCGCCACCAATACGGTCACGCAAGCGCATGACGAGGACGTCGCCTATGCGATCGCCTGCGTCACCGTGTTCGGCTCGATCGCGATGTTCGTCTATCCGCTGCTGCCCGGCCTGCTGGCGCTGAGCCCGCATGGCTACGGCTTGTGGGCGGGCGCCTCGATCCACGAAATCGCCCAGGTGGTGGCGGCCGGATTCCAGAACGGCCGCGACTCCGGCGAATTCGCCACCATCGCCAAACTGTCCCGCGTCATGCTGCTGGCGCCGGTGGTGATCGCGCTGGGGTTGTTGGCGGCACGGCGGCTGCGCCGCCACGGCCACGCCGCGAACTCGGCCAAGGCGCCGATGCCGTGGTTCGTGTTCGGCTTCATCGCCATGGTCGGCCTCAACAGCCTGGTCGCCATTCCGCCCGAAATCAAATCCGGGATCGCCAGCGCGACCACTTTGCTACTGGCGATGGCGCTGGCGGCGATGGGGCTCGAAACCAAGATCGACAAGTTGCGCGCCAAGGGGTTGCGGCCGCTGCTGCTGGGGCTTGCCGCCGCGCTGTTCATTTCCAGCTTCAGCCTGATGCTGGTCAAGATTACCATGTGATGAAAGTCCCTGATGAGGCCGCATGACGCTTGAACAATTGCGCATCTTCGTCGCCGTGGCGGCGCGGGAGCACGTCACCCAGGGCGCGCGCGACCTCAATCTGACGCAATCGGCCACCAGCGCGGCGATCGCCGCGCTGGAAGCGCAATATGCCACGCGCTTGTTCGATCGGATCGGCCGGCGCATCGCCTTGACCGAGGCCGGGCGGGTGTTTCTGGTCGAGGCGCGGGCGGTGCTGGCGCGCGCCGCCGCGGCCGAAACCGTGCTGACCGATCTTGCCGGATTGAAAAGCGGCTCGTTGATCCTGGCCGCGAGCCAGACCGTCGCCAATTACTGGCTGCCGCCGATGATCGGCCGCTATCAGGCCCGACATCCGGGCATCGCCATCAAGGTCATGATCGGCAATACCGAGGCGGTCGCCGGGCTGGTCCAGGAGGGCGCCGCCGATATCGGTTACATTGAGGGCGCGATCGATGATCCGACGCTGTCGATCTCGCCGGTGGCCGATGACGACCTGGTGCTGGTGGTCCATCCCGCGCATCCCTGGGCGACGCGCGCGCCGCTGCCGCGCAATTTCGCCACCGCGCGCTGGATCCTGCGCGAGCGCGGTTCAGGGACCCGATCGATGTTCGAAGCCGCGCTGCCTGGCCTCGGCGTCGATCCGCGCCAGTTGAACGTCGCGCTGGAACTGCCCTCCAACGAAGCGGTGCGCTCGGCGGTCGAAGCCGGCGCCGGCGTGACGGTGGTGTCGCGGCTGGTCGTCGCGGCCGCGATCAAGGCCGGAACGCTGGTCGCGGTCGACGTCGCGATGCCGAAACGGCAATTCTTCACGCTGCGGCACAAGGAGCGCTATGTGACGCAGGCCGGGCAGGAATTCGACCGGCTGGTCGCGGAAGGTGTGCCGCCCGCTCAGGTCAGCCAGGCGACGATCGCGTTGATCTGATCCGCGGCGGAGGCGATCAAGCCGTCATAGCTGGTCTGCCCCTGCGCTGCCGCCTTGAGAATGCATTCGGCCAGATGAGCCTTCACCGCCGGCGTGGCGTGTTCAAGCGGCACGCGCTTCATCACCTCTTCAAGCGCGGTTCTCATCAGCTGAATCAGATACGGATCAAACTGAGGCATCGCCGTCACCTCTCGTCATCGCGCCGACGCGGATCGACTTCGACATGGCCCGTCGTGGTCGAGGGTCGGTCGACGCCGACCGCAGCATGAACCTGAATGGGGAGAAACTTTGGCTCGCCGCGACGCGTGGTGCGCAGTCACGGGATTTTGTCGCCCGGCGGTGCCGGCTCACGCGGATGCGCGCGATTGCGCGACGATCCATTGTGCGATCGGCGGCCAATGCTCTTGCAATGTCCGCGCGCCCATGAACAGACCGATGTGACCGCCCGGCACCGTCTTGTGCATGATGCGATCGGCTGGCGTTCCGAGATATTTGGCCGCATCGAGCACCTGCTCGGGCGTGGTGATATCGTCGCTGGCGCCCGCCAGCAGATAGGCCGGACAGGTGATGTCGCGCAGATTGAGCTTGCGGCCAAGGCCGACGAACTCGCCCTTGGCCAGCCTGTTCTCCTTGAACAATTGGGTGATCACCTGAATGTACCAGCGCCCCGGCAGGTCGATCGGGTTTTCATACCAGCTCTCGAACGTCTCCTCCTTGGCCAGATAGCCGGGTTCGTCGATGTGTTCGTACAGATCGATGTAGTCCTGAATATAATGCTGCTGCGGATGCATGTTCTTCCAGCCCCGCAACATGAATTTGCCCTTCATCAGGCCGCCGCCGAGACCGACCAGCTCCTGATAGAACGAGGCCGGAGATTTGTGGGCCATCCGCTTGATCGGGCCGTCACCGGCGTCGGTGTCGATCGGCGCCCCGGCCAGCACCAATGCGTTGACCTTGTCGGGAAATCGCGCGGCGATCATCGCCGAGACCCAACCGCCCTGACACAGCCCGACCAGATTGACCCGGCCGCCGAGGTCGTCGATCGCCACCACCATCTCGGCGAGGTAGTTGTCGATCTCCAGATCCTTCATGTCGTCGGTGGCCGACTTCCAGTCGGTCAAGGCGACGTGTCCGATGCCGTTGGCCAGCAGCGTCTCCACCAGGCTCTGGCCCTTGTGATAATCGGCGATCATTGCGGTGTGGCCGGCATGCGGCGCGTCGACCAGCGTGGGAATGCCGCCCGGCGTGCCATAGTCGCGCAGCACCATGGTGCGCAGATCGAGCCGGACCCGGTTCGGCGTCGCCAATTGCGGCCGCAGATTGCCGTGGATCTTGATCTCCTCGTCCACGAATTTGAGGTTCTTGGCGACGAGAGCGGTGCCTTGCTCGAACATCGTGGCCGCCAGCGACATCGGCCAGAACGCCGGGACGCTGGCCAACGACAGATCGGAGGGCTTCACGGGCGCTTCTTGTTGCATCTTAGCTTCCTTTGATTGCGGAACGGGACGGATCACGCCGAGGCAACGTGGCGCTCGATGCGGCGCAGGTGACGCGACTGCGAACCCCGATGGTCGAGCAGCCGATAGGTCTCGATCTTGATGAGACTGGCCACCACGAACGAGACCAGCGCATAGGCCCAGACCATCAAGGCGAGCTGCCAGCCGGTCGGCGACATGAACCAGCCATAGACGACGACCAGCGTGCCGATCAGCTGCGTCGATTCGCAGGGCACCACAAGCTTCCAGCTCGGCAGCGGCCGTTGCCAGATCGCGCCGGTGTTGCGGGTGAGGTAGATCGTCATGTGGCCGGAGACCAGCAGCTTGAGGAAGATCAGCGGCTGCACCAGCGACGGATCGAGCCCGAGATAGTCGCGCGCGATCCAGAACAAGCCGAAGCTCTCGATCACGCCGTAGACGCCGAGCACCGAGGCGACCACGAGGACGCGCCTCATGTCCCAGCGTACCGGGCCGGGCGCGACCGGGGCGTTGTCATAGGCGATCATCATGATCGGCAGATCGTTGAGCAGGGCCAGCAGCACCACCATCACCGCGGTAACCGGGTAGAAATTGAACACCAGAATGCTGGCGGTCATGAACAGCAGCAACCTAATGGTCTCGGCGATGCGATAGATCGCGTAGCTGTTCATCCGCTCGAAAATGCGGCGCGCCTCCTCGATCGCGGCGGCGATCACCGACAGGCCCGGCGCGGTCAGTACCAGATCGGCGGCGGCGCGTGCAGCGTCGGTCGCCCCGCTGACCGCGATGCCGTCGTCGGCCTGCTTCAGCGCCGGGGCATCATTGACGCCATCGCCGGTCATGCCGACGATATACCCGGCGTCCTGCAGCGTCTTGACGATTTTGAATTTGTGCTCCGGAAACACCCTCGCGAAGCCATCGGCGGCGACGATCCGTGCCAATTGCCCGGCAGCGTCGGCCTGCGCGAACACACTGTCGGCGACGACGATGTTCTTGCCAAGTTGCAGCTTGCCGGCGATTTCGCTGGCGATTGCCTCGTGATCGCCGGTGACCATCTTGATGTCGACACCCATCGCGCGAATCGCCCCGATGGTCTCGGCACAATCGTCGCGCGGCGGATCGAACATCGGCAATAGTCCGAGAAACCGCCATTCGCCGTCGGCGTCGGTGCGGGCCACCGCGAGCGTGCGAAAACCGCGCAAGGCGTCGCGCTCGACCGCCGCGGCCACCGTCCGGGCCTGTTCGGCGCCGGGGCCACAGAGCGCGGAGATCGCCTGAGGCGCGCCTTTGGCGACCCGAAAGCGCCTGCCGTCGCGTTCGACCTCGGCCTCGGCGCGCTTGGCGACCGGGTCGAACGGCTGGAAGCTCAGCACACGATAGCTGTCGAGCACGTCAGCCGCGGGCGCGCCGGCGAGAATCGCCTGATCGATCGCATCCGGCGCATCGCGGCGCGACGCCAGCGCAGCCGAAAGGATCAGGTCGTCGCGGCTGACGCCTTGCATCGGTTCGAGATCGCCCAGCGTCAGTTCGTTCTTGGTCATGGTGCCGGTCTTGTCGCTGCACAGCATGTTCATGCCGGCCATTTCCTCGATCGACACCAGCCGCGATACGATCGCCTTCATCCGCGCCAGCCGCTCCGCGCCGACCGCCATGGTCACCGACAGCACCGCCGGCAAAGCCACGGGAATCGAGGCCACCGTCAGAATCAGCGCAAATTCCAGCGTCTCTGCCCAGGGATCGTGGCGGAACAAGGCGGCCAGCGCGATCACCAGCACTAGGCCGACCGTCATCAGGATCAGGAAATTGCCGATCCGCAGCACCGCGCGCTGGAAATGCGAGACCGTCGTCGCCTGCTGCACCAGGCCCGCGGTTTTGCCGAAATAGGTCTTCGTTCCGGTGGCGGTGACGGTCCCGATCATTTCGCCCTGCTTGGCGATCGAGCCGGAATAGACGTCGTCGCCGACCTTCTTGTCGACGGGGAGCGATTCCCCGGTCAGCGCCGACTGGTCGACGCTGAGATAGGAGCCGGAAACGAGCTTGAGATCGGCCGGCACGATGTTGCCGAGCTTGACCAGCACCGCATCGCCGGGGACCAGGGTTGTCGCCTCGACGTCCTTCCAGACGCCGTCGCGGCGGACGCGCGCTTTCAGCGCCAGCCGCTGCTTGAGCAGGGCCACCGCGTTGTCGGCCTTGAACTCCTGCCAGAAGCCGACGCCGGCATTGATGATCAGCATGGTCAGGATGATGACGAGATCGGCCCAGTGCCTCAGCACCGCAGACAACAGCGCGGCAATCTCGATCATCCAGGGGATCGGCCCCCAGAAGAAATGCATCAGCCGCTCGACGACTCCGACGCGGTGTTCGGCGAGGGCGTTCTCGCCATATTGGCTGAGCCGCCGAGCAGCCTCGGCTTCGGTCAATCCGTGGCCTTGATTGTCAATCTGACCGCCGACCGTATCGCCCGGCGCGACAATCGCCCGGTCATTCGCGGTTGAACTGAAAGAGTGAGCCGAGCACGCATTTTCGGACATTGTTGTCCCCATTCCAAAGATCTCGTGGCCCCCGAAATCTCGATCATTCCGTGTGGCGCCGGCGGTCCGCGCCAGTGCCATTCCGCCGCGCAGCGATACGGCGTTCATTGTCCACGGCGCTCATTGTCGCCCACAACGGTCCCGTTGGCCTCGCAACGGCCAGCCAACAGGAAGGTTCCTCATCCCTTCGTCTGAGCGCCCCGCTCGATCAAGCGCCACACGTGCCGCGCGATCATCAGGTCTTCATTGGTCGGAATCACCCAGACCGATGTTTTGCTGTCGGCGATGGTGATGCGCGCGGCGCCGGCGGCGTTGGCCGCAGCATCGAGCGTCACGCCGAGCCATCCGGCCTGCGCGCAGACCAGGCGGCGGATCTCGGTGGCGTGTTCGCCGATGCCGCCGGTGAACACCAGCGCATCGAGCCCACCGAGCGCTGCGGCGAGCGAGCCCAACTCGCGGCCGATCCGGTAGACGAACAAGTCGATCGCCTCCTTGGCGTGCGGGTCCGCGCTCGCCAGCAGAGTCCGCATATCGTCGCTGACGCCGGAGACGCCGAGCATGCCCGAGGCATGATACAACATGTCGTTGACCGCCGCCGCGGTCATGCCTTGCTGCTGGATCAGATACAGCACCGCGCCTGGGTCGAGATTGCCGCAACGGCTTCCCATCGGCAGCCCGTCGAGCGCGGTGAAGCCCATCGTGGTCGCCACGCTGGCGCGTTCGTGCATCGCGCACAGGCTGGAGCCGCCGCCGAGATGCGCCACGACGATTTTGCCCTCGGCGGCGACGGCGCCGAGCGTGGCAGGCAACACGCTGGCGATGTATTCATAGGACAGGCCGTGAAAGCCGTAGCGCCGGACGCCCTGCGCGGTGATGCGTCGCGGCAGCGCGAACGCCGCCGCGACCTCCGGCTGGGTATGATGAAAGCCGGTGTCGAAGCACGCCACCTGCGGCAAGGACGGGTGCAGCTTGGCCAGCGCCTCGATCGCGGCGAGGTTATGCGGCTGATGCAGCGGCGCCAGCGGAACGAGCTCGCGCAGAGCATGCAGGACCACGGCATCGACGCGCACCGGTGCTGTGAAGACCAACCCGCCATGCACGACGCGATGGCCCGCCGCGGCCAGCGCCCGATCCGGAAATGTGCGCTCGATCCAGCCGATCAATCCGGCAATCGCGTCCTCATGACTGGTCGCTTTCGGCAGATGGTCGTCGGCCAGCACCGCACCGGCGCGATCCGTGGCGGTGAAATGCACGCGGTGGCCGATGCCGTCGAACGCGCCGTCGCAGATCAAATGTTGCGGGGTCGGTCGCATATGCGCCTCGAACAGCGCGAATTTGATGCTGGAGGATCCGGCATTGAGAACGATTATGACCTCGCTCATGGCAACGCTCCGGCCTTGTGCCGCGCCAGCAGCAGCGCAATCGCGCAGGAGCCGAGCCGCGCCAGCGTCTTGTCGGCGCGGCTGGTCAGGATGATCGGCACCCGGGCGCCGAGCACGATCCCGGCGACCTCCGCCTCGGCGAGGTATTCCAGCTGCTTTGCCAGCATATTGCCGGCCTCCAGATCCGGCACCACGAAGATGTCGGCGCGGCCGGCGACCGGCGAGACGATCCCCTTGGTCTTCGCCGCTTCGATCGACACCGCATTGTCGAAGGCCAGCGGCCCGTCGAGAATGCCGCCGGTGATCTGGCCGCGATCGGCCATCTTGCACAGCGCCGCGGCGTCGAGGGTGGAGCGGATGCTTTCGGTCACGGTCTCGACCGCCGACAGGATCGCCACCCGCGGCTGCGGGATATCGAGTGCATGCGCCAGCTCGATCGCGTTCTGGATGATGTCGCGCTTGTCGGCCAGCGTCGGATAGATGTTGATCGCCGCGTCGGTGACCAGCAGCGCCCGCGGATAGGCCGGCGCGTCGATCGCATAGACGTGGCTGATGCGCCGATCGGTGCGCAGGCCGAGATCGTGATCGACCACCGCGCGCATCAATTCATCGGTATGCAGCGCCCCCTTCATCAGCGCGTCGACCTGGCCGGCGCGCGCCATCGCCACCGCGGCCGCCGCCGCGGCGTCGCTGTGGGCGGTGGCGACGATGTCGTAAGCCGCCAGATCGAGTCCGGCCTGGGCGGCGGCGGCGCGGATCTTCGGCTCCGGACCGATCAGCACCGGCACGATCAGCCCGGCTCGGGCGGCGTCGATGGCGCCCAGCAGCGACGGCGCGTCGACCGGGTGCACCACCGCGGTGCGGATCGGCGCAAGCCCTTTGGTCATATCGATCAGGCGCTCATAGCGCCGGCCGCTGCGATGCAGATCGACCTCGGGCAGCAGCACCCGCGGCCGCGAGATCTTTTCCAGCGGCGCGATCACTTCGGCAATGCCGACGATCACCTCCTCGCCGCGCTGGTTGGTGGCGCGGCAGTCGAGCAGCACCTTGTGCTTGGTCTCGGCCTTCTCGGTCACCTGCACCGTCACGGTGACGGTATCGCCGAGCCGCACCGGATGGCGGAAACGCAGCGACTGATCCAAATAGATAGTGCCCGGACCCGGCAATTGGGTGCCGAGCAGCGTCGAGATCAGCGCCCCGCCCCACATCCCATGGGCGATGACCTGATGAAACTGATCGCTCTTGGCGAAATCGGCGTCGACATGCATCGGATTGACGTCGCCCGACATGATCGCGAACAGTTCGATGTCCTGGTAGCTCAGCGTCCGAACCAGACTCGCAGTGTCTCCCACCCGAATCTCGTCGAAGGTGCGGTTCTCGATCTGCTCCATCTCCAGCTCCCGCAGCGTTGCGACATCAGCCGACGATATGATAGCCGGCATCGATATAGGCGATGTTGCCGGTCAACGCGCTTGCGCCGTCGCTCACCAGAAAGGCCGCGAGATTGCCGACGTCTTCGATCGACACCAGCCGGTGCTCGGGGGTGCGCGCGCGCGCCCGCTCCAGCAACTCGTCGAACCGCGCGATGCCCGAGGCGGCGCGGGTCTTCAGCGGCCCGGGCGACAGGGCGTGCACCCGGATCCGCTTGGCGCCGAGTTCGACCGCCATATAGCGCACCGAACTTTCCAGCGCGGCCTTCACCGGCCCCATCAGATTGTAATCCTCGACCACCTTTTCGGAGCCATAGAAGGTGACGGTCAGCAGGCATCCACCTTGCGCCATCAGCGGCTCGGCCAGCCGCGCCATTCGGATGAAGGAATGGCACGACACATCCATCGCCTCGGCGAACCCGGCCTGCGAGCAATCGACCACGCGGCCGTGCAGATCGTCCCGCGGCGCATAGGCGATCGAATGCAGCAGGAAATCCAGCCTGCCCCAGCGCTTTTCGATTTCCGCGAACACCGCTTCGAGCTGGCCCGGCTCGCGCACGTCGCAGGGCACCAGGATCGGGCATGCGAGCTGGTCGGCCAGCGGCGCGACGTAGGGCTTGGCCTTGTCGTTCAGATAGGTGATCGCCAGTTCTGCGCCGGCATCGGCAAGCACCTTGGCGCAGCCATAGGCGATGCTGTGCTCATTGGCGATTCCGACGATCAATCCCCTCTTGCCTTGAAGCGACATGATTTCTTCCGATTGCATTTTGGTGGGCATCATCTTGCATAACAGCCGGATGCGACCGCGCTCGCGCGGCGATCGCATCCGGGAGTATCGCATAGCACCGCTTTGCGCTCGGCTTCATGACCGAGCGCCGCCGCGCAAACCTACTTCACCAATTCCTTGCGGAGTTTGAGCAGTTCCTTGTGGCGCGCGGGGGTGGTTTTCGGATAGCTCATCTTGAGCGATTGCAGCGCGTCGACGATCACCTCGGAGACAATCAGGCGGGCATTTTCCTTGTCGTCCGCCGGCACGACATACCATGGCGCGTGCTCGGTGCTGGTCTCGCTGAGGCAGTGTTCATAGGCCTTCATGTAGTCCTTCCAGTATTTGCGCTCCTCGATGTCGGCCTCGCTGAACTTCCAGTTCTTGTCGGGGTCGTCGATCCGCGCCAGGAACCGCTTGCGCTGCTCATCCTTCGACAGATGCAGAAAGAATTTGACGATCCGCGTGCCGTTGGCTTGCAGGTGTCTTTCCATGTCGACGATCGAGCGATAGCGCCCCTCCCAGAGTTTCTTGTCGTGATGCGGCGTCTCCGGAATCGATTCGCTGCGCAGAATATCCGGATGGACACGGACGATCAGCACCTCCTCGTAATAGGAGCGGTTAAAGATTCCGATCCGGCCGCGCTCGGGCAAAGCGCGCGTGGTGCGCCAGAGAAAATCGTGTTCGAGCTCCGCGGCGCTGGGATGTTTGAAGCTGAACACCTGGCATCCCTGCGGATTGACGCCCGACATCACATGGCGGATCGCGCCATCCTTGCCGGCTGCGTCCATCGCCTGGAAGATCAGCAGAATGGCATGGCTATCGGACGCATAGAGCAGCTGCTGCTGCTTGCTGAGCTCCGCGACCTGTTCGGCGAGCATGGTCTCGTAGTGCTCCTTGGACTTGTAGACCGGCTTCACCTTGGTCGGCCATTTGTCGAGCTTGACGTGATCGCCCTCCCCGACGCGAAAGTCCTTGGTGTTGATTTTCATCTTGATTCCTTTCGATGCTGCCGCGCGCCGCCCAAGGCGTCGAACCCTGAGATCACGTCGAACAACTCCTCGTCAATGCTGCTCTGGCGCAGCTGGTGGAAGGCGCCATGCAGATGATCCAGCAGATCCCTGATGTTCTTGTCGGCGCGTTGCATCGCCGCCAGCCGGCTGGCGTTCTCGCTGGCCAGTGACTCGGCGCAGGCCCGGAACAGCGAGATGAACAGATACTCGCCGATCAGCGCCTTCAAGGTCGCCACGCCACCCAGCACCTCCGGCAGGTTTCCGCTCGGCCAGGCGAGCTTCGCCAGCCCGCGCTGCCATTGCGCATCGAGTGGCAGCAAACGGCGGCCGACCGGCTGATACAGCGAGCCCGACAATGGCTGGTTGTGGAACACCCACAGGCTGGCGCCGTCATCGCGCGGCAGCCGCGCATCGGTTTCGATCCGCAGCTCGGCCACCAGCGGGGTGATGGCCCCAACCGAGCCGGGCACCGCCAGCAACCCGACCAGCGGCAGCCCGGCATCCGCCAGGCGCGCGTGAACCCGTTCGCCGACCGCCCAGACATGAACCTCGCCAGGCAGCGCCGCCAGCGCCTTGATGGCGTGGTCCGCGACCAGATCGTTGAACTGTCCGACCAATCCCTGATCGGAGCCGAACACGATGGCGCCGACCACATCGGCGGGCCGGGGCGTCGCCGGCTCGGCAGCCACCGGCACGAGGTCGCGGAAGCACACCCCGAGGCCGAGCTCGACCGTGCGATAATAATCGCTCAATGCGCGCACCGAATTCTCGTATTGGCCGATGCTGGAGGCCGCCAGCGCCTTCATGGTGCGGACCACCGACTGCAGATCCCCGGCGCTGCTGATCTTGCGGCGAAGCCCCTCGACGGTGTCGCTCATGGCTGCTGGTCCGCCGCCCGGGCCGCGCTGGCATCCGGCTGCAACGGCGCCAGCGCCTGGCGGGCAAGTTCGATGATCGCCTCGCGGTCGGCGTCGCCCAATTTGGCGGCGCTGTCGAAACGCGCCGCGATCTCCGCCGGGATGTTGGCCGCCGCCTGCTGCACCGCGTTTTGCGCATCGATCATCCGATCGAGCGCGATGCCGTCGAACAATCCGGCGGTCAGCGCCAGCAGCACGGCGATCTGCGCCGGCACCGCGACCGGCGAAAACTCCGGCTGCTTCAGACAGGCCCGGATCCGCCGTCCATGCGCGATGGTCTTGCGGGTGTCGTCATCCAGCCGCGCGCCGAACCGGGCAAAGGTCTCCAGCTCCTCGAACTGCGCATAGGCCAGCTTGAGATCGCCCGCCACCGCCCGATAGGCGGCGCGCTGCGCCTTGCCGCCGACCCGCGACACGGATTTTCCGACATCGACGGCGGGCAGCACGCCCAGCTCGAACAAGGACGGCGACAGATAGATCTGGCCGTCGGTGATCGAGATCAGATTGGTCGGAATATAGGCCGAGATGTTCTGCGCCTCGGTCTCGATGATCGGCAGCGCGGTCAGCGAGCCGCCGCCGAGTTCGGGGCGCAGATGCGTCGCGCGTTCCAGCAGCCGCGAGTGAATATAGAAGATATCGCCGGGAAACGCCTCGCGGCCGGGCGGCCGGCGCAGCAGCAGCGACAATTCGCGATAGGCGCGCGCATGATGGGTCAGATCATCATAGACCACCAGCACGTCGCGGCCCTGCTCCATGAAATATTCGCCGATCGACGTTGCCGCATAGGGCGCGATGTAAGCCAGCCCGGGCGGATCATTGCCTTCGGTGACGACCAGGACGGTGTAGTCCATCGCGTCATGCTGGCGCAGCGTCGCCACCGTCTTGGCCACCGACGAGGCGCGCTGGCCGATCGCGCAATAGATGCACAGAACATCCTTGCCGCGCTGGTTGAGGATGGTGTCGATCGCGATCGCGGTCTTGCCGGTCTGGCGATCGCCGAGGATCAGTTCGCGCTGGCCGCGGCCAACCGGAATCAGCGCGTCGATCACCTTCAGCCCGGTCTGCAGCGGCACCGTGACCGGCGCACGATCCATGATCGCCGGCGCAGGGCGTTCGATCGGCCGCCGCCCGGCGGCCGCGACCGTGCCATTGCCGTCGAGCGGCCGGCCGAGCGGATCGATCACCCGCCCCAGCAATCCGTCGCCGACCAGCACATCCATCACCCGGCCGGTGCGCCGCACCTCGTCGCCGGCGTTCAGGTGCCAATAGTCACCGAGCAGCACCACGCCGATTTCGTCCTCGTCGACATTGAAGGCGATGCCGAGCACGCCGCCGGGAAACGCCACCAATTCCTCGAATCCGACGCCGGGAAGCCCGGAGACTTTGGCGATGCCGGTGGCGATACTGACCACCCTGCCGACTTCGTGCGGGGTCAGCTTGGGCGCAAACGCCGCGCGCGCCGCGCCGATTTCGGTGAAGGCGCGGTCGAATACGGTCTGCAGGCTGTCGGGCGCGGCGGTCATTGCTGCTTCGATCCGGTCTTGGTCTTTCGCGATCGCGTCGCCGGCTTGGCGGGCGTCGCGACGGCTTGGTCCTTTGACGCAACCTTGGGCTCGGACTTGAGTTCCGATTTGGGTTCGACCTTGGCCTCGGTTTTGGGCTCCGTCGTGGTCTCCGGCGCTGCCTTGGCCTTCAGAAGTTCGCCGATGCCCTCTTCCAGCGACACCAGATAATCGGCAATGCTCCAGGCCAGCTTCTGACCGCTGGTCGAAAATTCGATGCCGCTGACCAGATCCGGCGCGGTTTCGTAGCGAAGCTTGATGTCGCCGCCAAAGCTGTCGTTGAGCGCCTGCTGCAATGTCGCCTGTTGCTCGGCGGGCAGATCGAAGGCGCTGCGCAGCAGCGCCGGCTCCGACGACGACGCCAGCGCCTGGGCCAGCCCGTCCTTCACCTCGGCGTCGAGCGCGCCCAGCTTGCGCACGAACACCTCCACCATGCGCTGCTCCAGGCTGGCCCCGGCCAGGTCGGCCAGCGCCTTGCGGGCGATCGCGAACACCTCTTGCTGGGTGCGGCGAACGATCGCCTGGTTGAGATTTTCGGCATCGTTGCGCAGCGTCTCCTGGCGCTTGCGGCTCAACGCCTCGGCGGCGGTGCGCGCGGCCTCGAACAGACGCTGGCGCTCGGCCTTGGCCTCGTCCGTCGCCTTGCCGAGCAGCGCCGCACGGGCCTGATCGAACTCGTCATTCTTGCGCTGAAACTGATCGCGCTCCTGTTGCGCCTCGGCCTGCTTGGCGGCGGCGTCCGCCAGTTCGGCGGCGATCCTATTCTCGCGCGCATCCAGCGCGTCGAGGATCGGCTTGTACAAAAACCGCTTCAACAGCCACACCAGGATGACGAAATTCAGCGCCTGCGCCGCGACCGTGAACCAATCGATCAGCATGGCTACTTCCCGGCGGCCTGGGCGATGACGTGATTCCAGAACGGATTGGCGAAGATCAAAATCATCGACACCACAAAGCAGTAGATCGCCACGGATTCGATCATCGCCAGGCCCACGAACAGGGTCCGGGTAATGGTCGACGCCGCATCGGGCTGCTGCGCCAAGGAACTCAAGGCGGTGGCGACCGCGCGGCCTTCGCCGAGCGAGGGACCGATGCTGCCCACAGCGATCGTCAGGCCGGCGGTGACGATCGAGGCGATGGCAATAAGCGTGACACTATCCATGACATGTCCTTTGAGAGGTAAGTTGGCGCCTCAGCGCGACGCGTCGGGCTCGTGTCGGGACGAGCTGACGCGCGTGGCGGAGGCGATATAGACCGCGGCGAGAATGCTGAAAATGTAAGCCTGCACCATGCCGGTCAGCAGTCCGAGCGCGCTCATCGCGATCGGAAATACGAACGGCGTGATGGTCAGCAGGATGGCGAGGATCATCGCGCCGCTCATCATGTTGCCGAACAGGCGAACCGCCAGCGCCAGGGTCCGCGACGCCTCGCTGATGATGTTGAACGGCAACATGATGAAGGTCGGCTCGATATAGGATTTCAGATAGCCGCCAAGGCCCTGCTCGCGGACGCCGAAATACGGCACCACCACGAATACGCACAGCGCCAGCGCCGCCGTGGTCGACAGCGACCCGGTCGGCGGCTCGAAGCCGGGAATCAGGCTGGAGAGGGTGGCGGCGGCGATCAACAAAAACAACGTGCCGAGAAAGCCGATATAGCGCCTCGGATGGCGCAGGCCGACGTCCTCGATCTGCTTTTCGATGCCGATCACGATGATTTCCAGCATCGCCTGCCAGCGCGAGCGTTCGAGTCCGGTGGACAGGTTGCGGGTGATCAGCATCGATCCCCCCACCAGCACCAGCATCAGCATCCAGGTAAACGCGATGGTGCCGTTGATCTTGAAGAATCCAACTTGCCAGAAGATGATTTGATCGGGACTAAGGCGCATAGCCGGCCTCCTTGGCGACGCCGGACCGGGCGTCGCCCGCTCCCCGCGTCAGCCGGGTGACGGCAAAGCGCGCGATCGTGAATCCAACGAGACAACTCAGCAGCCGCTGCCAGTCTCCGCCCGACACCAGATAGAATCCGCACAAGGCGATCGCCATTCGCAGCAGCAGGCTGCCGAACACCCACAGCGCCGGCCGCGGCGACGACACCACCTTGCGTACCGTCCACCACAGCCCGCCGAAGAAAAAACCGCCGAGCGCCAAGCCAGCGATGCCGGCAAGCAGCAATGGCAGCAGTTCATTCATTGTCATCATCCTGCTCCTCGCGGATCGCCTTGTCCTGATTGGCGACCCAGTACCAGGCATTGAAACAGCCGATGCACAGCCCGGCCACCAGCAGCGCCAGGGTCCAACCATGACGGCTCGGAAAATGCCGGTCGAGCCACAGGCCGAGCGCCGCGCCGAGCAGGGTCGGCACCGCCACCGACCAGCCAATCAGCCCCATCATCCCGAGACCGAACCAGATGCCCCGCTCGGCGTGCCGCCGCGCCTTCAGCTTGCGCGCCGCCTTGGCACCGACCTGTTCGCCGAGCGTGGGTTGCGGCTTCGCCGCGGGGGCTTCGAATTCGTCAGTCACGGTGCATGCTCGCCATCCGCCGAACCAGATCGCCCTCCATTTTCGCCAACACCGCGCGGACGTCTCGTTCGTGGCCGTCCATGGTCAGGAATTCGCGGTCGACCGCCGCGCGCAATTGATCGAGATCGGCGCCGCCGTGAGCGCAGCGCACCGAGACCAACACCTGGTCGCCGGTCTTGACCAGCACGCCCTCGTCCACCGCGACGAAGATCTCGCCATCCGCCTTGGTCTGATAGGTCAAGATGCCGGGCGCCAGCGTGGCGACGCAGTCCAGCCGTTGCGGCAGCAAGCCGAACGAGCCGGCGCGGGTTTCGGCGACAATGCGCAGCACCTCGGCCTTGTCGGCAAACACCCGGAATGGCAGGAGAATCTTAAGATGCATCGACGTCGACGGCATCGGCGACCTCCCGATCGGGCTTGGCCGCGGCGGCCGGTTTTGCCGTCGGCTTTGCTTTCTCCTTGGCCTCGTCGATCGCGCCGATCATATAAAGCGCGCTTTCCGGGTAATCCTTGAACTCGTCGTTGAGGATGCGCTCGCAGCCGTCCAGCGCGTCGGCGAGACTGACCAGCTTGCCCTTCAAGCCGGTGAATTGCTCGGTGGTGAAGAAGGGCTGGGTGAGAAAGCGCTCCAGCCGGCGGGCGCGGACCACCACATTGCGATCCTCCGGCGACAATTGCTCCAGACCGAGCATGGCGATGATGTCCTTGAGCTCGGCATATTGCGCCAGCGTGCGGCGGATCTCCTGCGCCAGACGATAATGCCGCTCGCCGACAATGCCCGGCGTCGCCATTTTGGAGCTGGATTGCAGTGGATCGATCGCCGGAAACAGCCCTTCGCTGGCGCGGTCGCGCGACAGCACGATCGAGGCCGATAGATGCGAAAAGGTGTGCACCGCCGCCGGATCGGTGAAATCGTCGGCCGGCACATAGACCGCCTGGATCGAGGTGATGGCGCCGGTGTCGGTATTGGCGATGCGCTCTTCCAGCCCCGACAATTCGGTACCCATGGTCGGCTGATAGCCCAGCCGCGACGGCATCTGCCCCATCAGTCCCGACACTTCCATGCCGGCCTGGATGAAGCGGAAAATATTGTCGACCAGCAGCAAGACGTCGCGGTGTTCGTCGTCGCGAAAATATTCGGCCATGGTCAGCGCCGCATGGCCGACCCGGAATCGCGCGCCCGGCGGCTCGTTCATCTGGCCGAACACCATCACCATATTGGGCAGCACATTGGCTTCCTTCATCGCGTCGTAGAGCTCCTGCCCTTCGCGGCAACGCTCGCCGATGCCGCAGAAGATGCTGACGCCCTCGTGATGCCCGATCATGTTGTGAATCATTTCGGTCAACAGCACGGTCTTGCCGACGCCCGCGCCGCCGAACAGCCCGGCCTTGCCGCCCCGCTCCAGCGGCACCAGCACGTCGATGACCTTGATGCCGGTCTCGAAGATTTCCGATCTGGTCGAGCGCCGCGCCAACGACGGCGGGGCGCGATGCACCGACCGCCATTGCACATCGATTGGGGCGGCGACGCGATCGATCGCGTTGCCGAACACGTCGAACATCCGCGACAACACCGCCTTGCCGACCGGCGCCTGTAGCGGCCCCCCGCTGTCCTGCACCGCCATGCCGCGCGCCAGCCCCTGGGTCGGGGTCAGCGCGATCCCGCGCACATGCTGCGAATCCAGCTGCGCCAACACCTCGATCACGATCGCGTTGCCGACGCCGGCGCGCAGCACGGTATAGATCGGCGGCAACTGCCGGTCGAACCTGATATCCACCACGCTGCCGCGCACCGAGACCACAATACCGATATTGGATGGTCTGGTGCTGTCTTCCATGGGAGCTCCGGGGGGGACGCGGTCGGGCTTGGCAAGATGTCTGCCACCCAACATAGACATGCTTTATGTCTTTGCGCTGGCAGCGGCTGCAGAAATTTGATGCAGATCGAACGAAGTGGAGGCGCTATGCGCCAGCGGGCGGTGATCAGCCGCGACGGGTAGCGGCCCGCGGTCCGCAAGTACCGCCGAACGTCGTCAGCACGCCGCCGAAACGCCTCAGCGATCACGAATGGAAGACATCCGAAAACAGCAGCGACGCCCGATCGACGCGCACGCCAAAAGACGCCCCGGTGGGTGAATGAGTCCGAGTGGGCGATGCCCGCCCGGCCACGCGCCGCCGCGTCGGCCGCGCCGCGGCGATCAGATCGCCAGATAGCGGTGACGCAGATCCTCGCTGTCGAGAACGAATTGCGCCGAGCCGTCGAACACCACTTCGCCGGTGTCGAGGATCACGGCGCGGTCGGACAGCTGCAACGCCGCCACCGCGTTCTGTTCGACAATGATGCTGGTAATGCCGGCGGCGCGGACTTCCTTCAGCGCCCGGGCGATATCCTGGCGGATCACCGGCGCCAGTCCCTCATAGGGCTCGTCGAGCAGCAGCAGCTTGAGATCGCGGGCCAGCGCGCGGGCGATGGCGAGCATCTGCTGCTCGCCGCCGGACAGCGTCACGCCCTCCTGCTTGCGGCGCTCTGCCAACCGCGGAAACAGCTCGTAGATCCGCTCGAACGACCAGCCGATGCTGCCCGAGATGATCGCCAGTTGCAGGTTCTGTTCGACCGTCATGCCCGGAATGATGCGGCGATCTTCCTGGACCAGTTGCACGCCGGCCTCGGCCGCGACGTAATTCGGCTTGCCGTGCAGCTTGACGCCGTCGAGCATGATTTCACCGCTGTGCAGCACCGGCGTCGAAGCCCGGGCGATGGCGCGCAGCGTCGAGGTCTTGCCGGCGCCGTTGCGGCCGAGCAGCGCCAGGATCTCGCCCTTGTTGAGCGAGAACGACACATTCTGCACGATATAGCTGTCGCCATAATAGGCGTCGATGCCACGGCAGGAGAAGAACGGCTCGGCGGAGCCGGCCTCGGCCGGGCGGGTTTCGGTCTCAACGCTCATACCTGCTCCTCACCGAGATAGGCCTCGATCACTTTCGGATTGCCCTTGATCTCGTCCGGCACGCCCTGCGCGATCACGCAGCCGCCGGCCAGCACGGTGATCCGATCGGCCAGCGAAAACACCACATGCATGTCGTGCTCGATGATGACGATGGTCATGCCGGATTGTTTGATGGTCTTCAGGATTTCGATGGTGGCGTTGGTGTCGGCGCGGGCCATGCCGGCGGTGGGCTCATCCAGCAGCAACAGCTTCGGCTTCTGCACCAGGCTCATCACCATTTCGAGCCGCCGCTTGTCGCCGCGCGAGAGCGAACCCGCCAGATGATAGATGTGCTCGCCCAACCCGAGATTGCCGAGCTCCTTGATCGAACGCTGGCCGATTTCGCCCTGCTCGTCGAAACGCGACACCAGTTTCAGGCGAAACGCGCCGTCGCGGTGCGACAGCATCGCCATCATCACATTCTCGATCACGGTGAGATCGCCGAAGATTTCCGGGGTCTGGAACACCCGCGCGACACCAAGCTGGTTGATCTCGTAGGGCGGCAGTCCGGTCAGCTCGGTGCCGGAGAACAGCACCTTGCCCTTGGTCGGTTCGATGACGCCGACGCAGACATTGAGCAGCGTCGACTTGCCGGCGCCGTTGGGACCGATGATGGCATGGGTCTCGCCGCGGCGGATGTCGAGATTGACGTCGCTGAGCGCCTGCAGACCGGAAAAGGTCTTGGAGACGTGATCGATGTGAAAGATGATGTCGTTGGTCGCACTCATGGCGTGGTCGCCTTCGTCTTGGCGTCAAGGGGCCGTTTCGGCGCCCCCGGCGCGCCGTGGCCCTTCGGCATTTCCTCGATCACGCTCTCGCCGATGGCGTCGCGTTGCGGCGAATCGCCGAGCGACTTGACCTTCGGGGTGTGCTTGACGCCGAAGATCCGCATCACGCCTTCCATGATGCCGCCGGGCAGGAAGATGACGACGCCCATGAACAGCAGCCCCAGCGTGAGCTGCCAGCCTTCGCCCACGAACAGGCCCAGGGTCTTGACCAGACCTTCGCGGATCGAATCCGGCACGAAGGAGAAGATCGACAACAATTGCTGCTCATTATAGGCCGAGAAGATATTCTCGAAATATTTGATCAGGCCGGTGCCGAGCACCGGGCCGACCAGCGTTCCGGCGCCGCCCAGGATGGTCATCAGCACCACCTCGCCGGACGCCGTCCACTGCATCCGCTCGGCGCCGGCCAGCGGATCGGTGGCCGCCAGCAACGAACCGGCAAGCCCCGCATACATGCCCGAAATGATGAAGGCGCTGAGCAGATAGGGCCGGCTGTGATAGCCGGTATAGCCCATCCGGTTCTGGTTGGATTTGATGGCACGCAGCGTCATCCCGAATGGCGAACGGAACACCGCGATCGACAGGCCGAAGGCCGCACAGAGAATCGTGCCGCAGATGTAATAACCGGTCCAGCCGGTGATCTCCATGCCGAGCAGCGACGGGGTGAACCCGGTATTGCCGAGCGCGGCGTCGAGATAGCGCGGATCGTGCCGCAACACGCGCAGGCCGGTTTCGCCATTGGTGATCGGCGTCAGCACCGAATAGGCCATGTTGTAGCACATCTGCGCGAAGGCCAGCGTCAGGATCGAGAAGTAGATCCCGGAGCGCCGCAGGCTGATGAAGCCGATCACCAGCGCCAGCAGCGCGGCCATCAGCACCGACAGCAGGATTGCCGGCAGCAGATCCATCGACAGCAATTTGAACGACCACACCGCGGCATAGGAGCCGACGCCAAGAAACGCGGCATGGCCGAACGACAGATAGCCGGTGAGACCGAACAGGATGTTGAAGCCGATCGCAAAGATCCCGTAGATCGCGAATTTCTGCAGCAGATCCGGATAGCCGGCTCCGATCGGTTTGAGGATGATCGGCGCCGCCACCATCGCAATGATGAAGCAGGCCAGCAGGATCCAGTCGGCAAGTTTGGAGGTGTGCTTCATCTGATCAGCTCTCCATCACGCCTTTGCGCCCCATCAATCCGCGGGGGCGGACCAACAGAATGGCGACGGCGATCAGGTAAATGATGATCTGGTCGATGCCAGGCACCAGGGATTTGATCTCGTTCATCGAGGCGAAGGATTGCAGGATCCCGAGCAGAAATCCGGCCAGTACCGCGCCCGGCAGCGACCCCATGCCGCCGACCACCACGACCACGAAGGACAACACCAGGAAATCCATGCCCATGTGATAGTCCGGCGGCAGGATCGGCGTGTACATCACCCCGGCGACGCCGGCCACCACGGCCGCGATCCCGAACACGATGGTAAAGCGCCGCTCGATATTGATGCCGAGCAGGCCGACGGTCTCACGATCCGCCATCCCGGCCCGCACCACCATGCCGAAAGTGGTGAGCTGCAGGAAGGCGAACACGGCGGCGATCACGCCGAGTGAAAATGCCAGATAGACGATGCGCCAATAGGGATAGACGATCGTGCTGGTGATCTGCAGGCTGCCGGAGAACATCCCCGGCGCGGCCTGCGGAATCGGATTGGCGCCGAACATCTGCTTGACGATCTCCTGCAGCACGATCGCCAGGCCGAACGTCACCAGGATCTGGTCGGCATGCGGGCGCTTGTAGAAGAACCGGATCAGGCCGCGTTCCATGATCACGCCCAGCAGCAGCATCACCGGGATCGCCACCAGGATCGAGACCGGGACCGAGTAGTCGATCAGAAACTTGCCCCAATCGCCGAGCATGGCCTGGACATAGGGCGTCTTGATCTCGAGCGGCGAGCCCCATGGGGTCATCCGGGTCGGATCAACCCGAATGGTTTCCAGCGTCAGCAGCTTGTTGAAAGTAACGGCGCAAAACGCGCCGAGCATGAACAGCGCGCCATGTGCGAAATTGACGATGCCGAGCGTGCCGAACGCCAGCGTCAGCCCGAGCGCGATCAGCGCGTAGGCCCCGCCTTTGTCGAGCCCGTTCAGGATCTGCAGAATGATGGCGTCCATGCGTCCTCAACCCCCTGTTAGCCATGCGCAGCGTTTCGGCGCTGACGTCGATGATCACGCCGCTGAGAGATCGAAGGATGGCGTTCAATCGCGGACCGCCCGGCGGCAGATCCGACCCGATCGATCCGGCATTCCAGCTTCGTTTCAGCTTCGGAATACGCTTCGGTCGGTCACGACCGCAGAACACAAGCCGGTCGGCTGAACCTGGGGGCCCAGCCGACCGGGGACTCAAACCGGTCGAATCAGCTGTAGCGGATTCGATCAGTTGCGAATATCAGCATTTTATCGCCGCGCTCGACCCGAGCTCACCGCCGAAGATCTTCGGATCATAGGTCACCTGCGACGCCGGAACGATCTTCTTGACTTCGAGAAGGTCGTACTTGTCCTTCGGCGCTTCCTTGCCCTGCACCACCAGCACGTCCTTGAAGCACTGGTGATCGGCGCCACGGTACAAGGTCTTGCCGTTGCCCATGCCATCGAAGTTGAAGTCTTCCAGGGCCTTGATCACCTGGGGCGGGCTGAAGCTACCGGCGCGCTCACAGGCATCGGCATAAAGCAACGCCTGGACGTAGCAGGTCTGCGCCGCCTGCGAGGGCGGAGCGCCATATTCGGCGCCGAACGATTTGGTGAAGGCGCTGGTCGCCGGGTCTTCGAGCTTCCAGTCCCAATTGGCGGTGCCGTAGATGCCCTTGATCTTGTCGCCGGCGCCCTGAGCCATCAGCTCGGAGAACAGCGGCACCACGATCTCGAACTTCTTGCCATTGGCCATCTTGTCGCGCAGACCGAACTGCACCGCCTGGGTCAAGGAGTTGATCATGTCCTTGCCGTAGTGGTTCAGGATCAGCACGTCGGCGCCGGAATTGAGAACCGGCGTGATGTATTGCGAGAAGTCGCCGGCGCCGAGCGGGGTACGAACCGCCTTGACGGTCTGCCAACCCTCTTTCTCTGTGGCGTTCTTCATCGACTCTTCCTGGGTCCAGCCCCAGGTATAGTCGGCGGTCAAGTGATAGGCCTTGCGGTCCTTGCCATAGGCTTCGGCCAGCACCGGGCCGAGCGCGACGCCCGACATATAGGCATTGAAGAAGTGCCGGAACCCGTAAGCGCGCTTGTCCTTGCCGGTGGTGTCGTTGGAATGGGTCAGGCCGGCCATGAAGATCACGCCGGCATCCTGGCACAACGACTGCACCGCCACCGCCACGCCGGAGGACGAGCCGCCGGTGATCATGATGGCGCCGTCCTTTTCGATCATCCGCTTGGCGGATGCCCGGGCGGCGTCGGATTTGGTCTGGGTATCGCCGGAGACGAAGGCGACCTTCTTGCCGAGCACGCCATTGCCCTTCAGCGCGGTCGGTTTCATCGTCTTCAGCATGCCGCCGTCGCCCTCGCCGTTGAGGTGCTTGACCGCGAGCTGATAGGCGCGAAGCTCGTCCATGCCTTCATCGGCATAGGGCCCGGACTGCGGCACGTTGAAGCCGAAGGTGACGGTCTTGCCTTTCGGCATGTTGCAGAAATCGTCGGCCCAAGCGTCGCGAATGAAAAATGCCGGGGTGGCAAGAGCGGCAGCGCCTGCAATGCCGGTCTTAAGCGCGGTTCTACGATCAATAATAAACCGATTGTCGGCCATCTATCTCTCCTGGGGTTGCCTCGACTTGACTTTTTTATGACAGAGACAACTCGCGCCCGAAGCGGGCACAAGTCCCCTCAGGTCACGAGTTCTTCTGACTCTGATGGCCGGATCGTGGGCAACGGCAATCAAGCCGTCAACCGCTACATTTGTCTAACGAAGCTATCCGGCGAAGTAGTTGACAATGAGAAGTTAGCAATCACGGCCGAGGCGTCGCTGATTGTTGCGTTGCGCTTATTTGCCGCTGGTCGAACCAATTCCCGGTTTCCGGCATAGCGCCCTCACAAGGCTGCGCCGAACCGCCGAGATCGACGTGCACTGCATTGCGGGATAACGATGACAGGGGTTTAGTCGGGGGCGGCCTCAATCGAGGCCAAGTATTCCGGGAAGCTCCGCCAGCGACCGGATCTCCCGATCGGGACGCCCAGGCAATCGTTCGGCGACCTGCCCCATGCGATTGCACCAGACCACCTGCATGCCGAAAGCCGATGCCGCATAGGCATCCCAGCCATTGGAGGATTGAAAGCAGATCGCCGAGGCCGGTAATTCCAACTGATCGAGCGCCAGCTGATACACTTTTGGATCGGGCTTGAACACGCCGACCTGTTCCACCGACAACACCAGATCGATCAGCTCCGCCACCTTGGCGCTGGCGACCGCCGCGGCGAGCATGTCGGGGGACCCATTCGACAGGATCGCGGTGCGCAGGCCGGCCTCTTTGATGCGCTGCAACACGTCCGGAACTTCCGGATAGGCATCCAGCGTTATATAAAGACTCAGCAACCGGTCGCGCAGGCCGGGCCGTTCGATCCGCAAACTGGCCAGCGCAAAATCCAGCGCATCGGCGGTGACCTGCCAGAAATCCGCGTGTCGCTTCTGCGCCGCGCGCAGCCAAGTATATTGCAGTTGCTTGTCCCGCCACAGCGCGGCGAGCCGATCGACGTCGGAGCCGAGCACGTCGCCACAACGGTTCGCGGCGCTGCCGACGTCGAACAGCGTGCCATAGGCGTCGAACACGCACGCCTTGACCCCAATCAACGGTGTCGCGTCCATCGATCACCCCTCGAATTGCCTTCACGCGATTCGTCCGTCATCCAGCCCGAAGCCTCGCCACGAAGTCAAGCCGTGTCACGACCTGCCGTCGGGCCGCCCAGGGTTGACTTCACCGGCCGGACGCGGGACCACCATCCGCCCGGCTGAACAAGCTTGAATCGCGCCTTGCACGGCGCTTTTTGGTTTAAGCCCCCCAAGCTGCAAGGCACCGCACATGTTGTCACTGTTCGATGTCATCGCCATCCTGCTTGTGCTGACCGCGTCGTTCGCGTGGATCAACCACGTCGTGTTGGGTCTGCCCAACCAGATCGGCCTGCTGCTGATGGGGCTGCTGGCCTCGCTGGTGCTGGTCGCGGTCGAACTGGCATTTCCGGACGCGCCGGTGTTTCATGAAATTTCGACGCTGCTGCGCGGCATCGATTTCTCCGACACGCTGCTGAACGGCATGCTGGGCTTCCTGCTGTTCGCGGGCGCCCTGCAGATCGATCTGTCGCGCTTGCGGTCGCGCAGATGGATCGTCGGCACCATGGCGACGCTCGGCGTCTTTATTTCGACGGCGCTGGTCGGCACCGGATTCTGGTTGGCCGCGAAACTGTTCGGCATCGCGATGCCGTTCGCCTGGGCGCTGGTGTTCGGCGCCCTGATCAGCCCCACCGATCCGATCGCAGTGCTCAGCACGCTGAAGACGATCTCGATTCCTGAGTCGCTGGAAATGGACATCTCCGGCGAGGCGCTGTTCAACGATGGCGTCGGCGTCGTGCTGTTCACGATTCTGTTAGCCGCGGCGACCACCGCCGGCGGCGAATTCGGACCAATCGAATTCGCCCGTCTGTTCGCCGTCGAGGCCGGCGGCGGCGCACTGCTGGGCCTCGTGACCGGTTACATCGCCTATCGGGGGATGCGGATGCTCGACGACTATCCGATCGAGGTCCTGATCTCGATCGCGCTGGTGACGGGGACCTACGCCCTGGCCGCAAGGCTTCATGTCAGCGGTCCGATCGCGGTCGTGGCCTGCGGCGTGCTGATCGGCAATCGCGGCGCCGAATTGGCGATGAGCGACGTCACCCGCCGTTATCTGTTCGGGTTCTGGACGCTGATCGACGAGATGCTGAATTCCGTTCTATTCCTGCTGATCGGCATTGAAGTGCTGGTGCTCGGCGCCGATCTCACGCTGGCGCCGCTCGCGCTCGCCGCGATACCGATCGTGCTGATTGCCAGATTTCTCTCGGTCTCGCTGCCGATCAATCTGCTGCGGCTGGGCTATCGCTTCGAAAGGGGAACCGTCCGGATCCTGACCTGGGGCGGCGTGCGCGGCGGCATTTCGGTGGCGCTGGTCTTGGCGATCTCACCCAACGAGTTCAAGCCGGCGCTGGCCGCGGCAACCTACACCGTCGCGGTCTTTACCATCGTGGTGCAGGGCCTCAGCCTCGCCTGGATGGTCGGCAAGCTCGGCGTCGGCACGAAGAAATAATCCTGTGCGTTTCAGATCGGCGCTTTGTCGGACTGGCCGTTGCATGAAGACGCCGCTCGCCCTACGAAACCGCCATGACGAGCCTCGCGGCCGTTGCGGCGGCATGCCTTGCCGCGTTGGCCGGCCACCCATCGCGAAGCGGAATCGACCTGACGCGGCGGGGCTCGTGGTGTAGACACGGCGTGACGCGCAGGGGATTCCAGACATGCAGCATCGCTACAAGGCCGCCCTCAAATATCTCGGGCTCGGAATTGCGGCAACGGTGCTTCTCGGACTGGCCATCGCGCCGTTTTCCAAGCGCCTGATCGAACAATGGTCGCGCAGCGACGTCGAGGCCCGATCGCGCCTCGTCTATAACGCGATTCAGGGCCCGGTGGTCCGCGCGATCGCCGACGACGACAGCGTGCAACTCTCCGTTCTCTTCGAAGGCGTCGCGCTGGACCCGCGGATTCTCGCGGTCGGGTTATGCAATGAAGCGGGGAACCTGATCGCCCCCACCAAACTGATGCCGACGACTTTTTCCTGCAAGAAGGTGGCGCGTTCGGAGGCCGTGAGCTTCTCCAACATCCGCAATGATGGCCGGCGCATTATGGTCGGCGCGTTTCCGATTGTCGAACGCAATCAGAAATCCTATTTGGTGATCCTGCACGATCTCAGCTTCATCGATGCGCGCTCCAACGAAGCCCAGGGCTTCATGATCGCGACATTGATCGGCGTGGCCGTCGCCATCGCCGGCAGCGCCGCCCTGTTCGTGTTCGTGATGCTGCGCGGCTGGATGAACTCGCTGCGCCGCGCCGTCGAGGAGGTTCGCTCCGGTTCGATACCGCTGGAACGACGCCGCGACAGCTCGGCGATCGACATTCAGATCAAGAAGCTGCTCGGCGAGATCGAGGGCGGTCCGAATTCGATCAAGGGCGCGCAGATCGACTGGTCGCCGCACACCTTGCAGGAACTGCTGCGCAGCACGCTTCCCGACGCCGAGGTGCTGATCGTGTCCAACCGAGAGCCCTATATCCACAACCGCGATGCCAACAGCGGCGAGATCACCGTGCAGGTGCCGGCGAGCGGCCTGGTCTCGGCGCTGGAGCCGGTGATCCGCGCCTGCGGCGGGACCTGGATCGCGCATGGCAGCGGCAACGCCGACCGCGACACCGTCGATCGTCACGACAGGCTCGGCGTTCCGCCGGATCATCCGGCCTACACGCTGCGCCGGCTGTGGATCACCGACGAAGAACAGGACGGCTTCTATTACGGCTTCGCCAATGAGGGCCTATGGCCGCTGTGCCACATCGCCTTTGTGCGTCCGCTGTTTCGCGAGTCGGACTGGAATTACTATCAGGCGATCAATGAGCGGTTCGCCGCCGCCGTGGTCGAAGAGGCGAAGACCGACAATCCGATCGTGCTGGTCCAGGACTACCACTTCGCGCTGGCGCCGCGGATGATCCGGCAACGGCTGCCGAAAGCGACCATCATCACCTTCTGGCACATCCCCTGGCCCAATGCCGAGACCTTCAGCATCTGTCCGTGGAAGGAGCAGATCATCGATGGCCTGCTCGGCAGCACCATCGTTGGCTTTCATACCCAGTTTCACTGCAACAATTTCTTCGAGACGGTGGATCGCTTCGTCGAAAGCCGGATCGATCGCGAGCACGCCACGGTCACGCTCAGCGGTCACGAAACCATGATTCGACCCTATCCGATCTCGATCGAGTGGCCCCCCGTCGCGCTCGAAGGCCAACCCCCGGTCGAGGTCTGCCGGTTGGAGGTCAGGGCGGCGCTCGGCATCGGCGCCGATATCAAACTGGCGATCGGCATCGAGCGTTTTGACTACACCAAGGGCATTCTGGATCGCCTGAGAGCGGTCGACGATCTGCTGACACGCGAACCGCACTGGAAGGACCGGCTGGTGTTCGTTCAGGTTGCCGCCCCGACGCGCAGCAAACTCGCCAGCTACAGCACGCTGCAAGCCGACGCGGAGGCCCTCGCCGACGAGATCAACCAGCGGCACGGCTCGGAGACCTATAAGCCGATCCGGCTGTTGATTCGCCATCACGAGGCAGTCGAGGTGTTCAAGCTGTTTCGCGCCGCCGATCTGTGCATCGTCTCCAGCCTGCATGACGGCATGAATCTGGTCGCCAAGGAATTCGTCGCCGCGCGCGACGACGAACGCGGCGTGTTGGTGCTGTCGAGCTTCACCGGCGCCTCGCGCGAATTGAACGAGGCGTTGATCGTCAATCCCTACAATCTGCATGAAATGGCCACCGCGCTCGACATCGCGCTGCGGATGCCGGAGCGCGAGCAGCAGGAACGGATGCGCTCGATGCGCCAGCAGATCAGGGAATGGAACGTCTATCGCTGGGCCGGACGGATGCTGATCGACGCGGCATCGAGCCGGCGGCGGCAGCGCATCCTCGATCTGGCCAATCTCAGCTGATCGCGACGCGACTTCAGCTCTGCGCGTCGAATTGGCCCATCGGGCCGTGCTGGAGCATGGTCACAAAGGCGCGATGCCGGCGCCGCAAGTCACTCAGATCGGATGCCGTGGCGATATCGCGTTCGGCATCGCGCAGCACCAGATCGGCGTGTTTTCTGACCAGCGCCATGCGATCGGGCTTTCGCTCGACGCTGACCACCTGGGTCAGCACCTCCAGCAACTGGATCAGCACCACGGGCTGCCCCGCAGCGTTTTGCCTGATCATGTGGAACATGGCGTCGACCAATTCCTCGTACTGGATATGGGGGACCACCAACACAGGCCGGCCCTCCGCCTTGGTCACGCCGGTTGGCAGATAGAGCTTCGCCATCTCGCACAGCGCGGTACCGAGCCGATCCATCACACTGATCGCGGTGTGCGGATCGTTGATCCCCGGCGACAGCGCCCGCACCGCCACCTCCACGAGTTGCCGGATCGCGAAGCGCAGGTCGGTGGAGCTGACGCGCTGCGGACCCAGCGCGGTGGCGTTGCGAACTGCCTGATCGGCCCCCTCGCAAGGCGGCTTGATCACTGCGATCGGCGCGCCCGGAAACACATAATCGCCGGGCCGCACCAGGAGGTGGATCGCGGTGTTGTTTTCCGTGGCCCAGGTTGCCAGGCCCTCCTCGTCCAGCTGCTGCAAATAGCCCTGCCGGGAGTCGTGGATCGGCTCGGCGTCACGCCAGAAAGACAGCGGCGGCGGCTCGGGTTGCCGCTCGTCGGTGGTCAACCACCCCATCGCCTCCTGGACGTCCTCGCTGACCAGCCCGACCACGGTATCGACATTGATCCGGCTGGCGATATGTCCGACGAAATAGACCAGCGTGCCGACGCAGACGAATGCCAACGCGATGCCGACGCCCAGCGCCAGATGCGGAATGAACGCGCCCTCGTCCGGCGTGCGCACGCTGCGCAACACCACCAGCGTGTAGCAGAACGTCCCCAAGAAGATTCCCAGGGTGAGCTGGTTGCCGCGGTCATGGGTGAAGTTGCGCAGCAGCCTCGGCCCCATCTGGCCTGCGGCCAGCGACAGCGCCGCGATGGTGATGGAAAACACCGTGCCGGCGACGCCGATGGTCGACGACGCCACCGCGCCGAGCAGCGTCCGGGCGCCGGTGGCGCCGCCATTGTAGAGCCAGTTTTCCAGCAGCACGGTCGGCACGACACCGACGCGATCAACATGAATTAACCCGAGCGCCGCGACGATGCCGGCCAATACCAGCAGAGCCGGGACCAGCCAGAAGGTCTCGGCCAGGTCAGACAGAAATTTACGAAGCCGCGCGGTCACCATAACTCCTTGTCATGCGAGCATGCGGCTGAGGCCGGGCGCATCGCGGCGAGAACCATCCGATGCCGGCCAGTCGGGACGACATCGCCACATGCTGGACAAAGTTCCCGCGAGCCCTGAAAGTTCCACTCCCCCGCCCAAATTAGCAAGCCGGCATCCAACGGTATTTCACGACCACGCCGGTGCCCCGCGCCACGGCCCCGCGGTTGAGCGGCCGCGACGGCCGGATCAAAATGCGCTGTCACAGCTCGATCAAATCGATCGCCTGGTCCTGCACCGACTTCGCCAGGTCGACGACATGACGATGATGCGTCAGCAGAATCATCTGACGCTGCTGCCCGGCGGCGGCCAGCAACCGCAACGTCGCCAGCGTGCGCTTGTCGTCGAAGCTCGTCAGCAGATCGTCGCCGATGAAGGGCATCGGTTCGGAGCTATGGCGCTCCAGCAGCGCCAGCCGCAGCGCCAGGAACAATTGATCGCGGCTGCCTTCGCTGAGCCCGGCAACCTGCACCTGGTCGCCATCGGCGCGCGTAGCCACCAGCATCGGCTGATCGTCGTCGCCATAGTCGACGCCGAGACCGCCGAAGGCGTTGTCGGTCGCGGTCGCAAACAGCGTGCTGGCGCGCGCGATCAGCGGATCCTGCACCATCGCGCGATGCCGCTCGATGGCGCGGGTGGCAAGCCGCGCCGCCGCCGCGCGCAGCAGCCAGCGTTCGGCGATCGACAGCAATTCGGCGGCGGCGTCGGCGCGCTCGGTGGCTTGGGCCGCGGCGTCCTTGCCCTTCACCAACGCATCGCGCTCGACCTGCGCCTGATGTTGCAGCGCCGACGCCGCGGCGATGTCGTTCAGCAGCTGCGCCTGCCGTTGCCGCTCGCGGTCGATGTCGCCGGGCAGCAGGTCGAGATCGAGGTCGTCGCGCTCCAGCCGCAACGCGGCTTCGTCACGGCCGTCGCCGATCTCGTAAAGATCGCGCCGCAGCCCGGCCTGATCAGTCTCAAGGCGATGCCGCTCGGCGGCACGTTGCAGCGGGTTCGCCAGCTCGGCGAAACCGGCCACGCCCAGCATCCGGCAGGCCTCGCTCAGCACCGCTTCGGCGGCGCCGCGCCGGACCAGCAGCGCGTCGCGGCTCGCCGCGCGCTTGATCGCGGCGTCGCTGAGCCGCCGGCAGGTTTCGCTGTCACGGCGGGCGGTGGCGAGCGTCTGCGTCAGCCGCGCCAACGAGTCCTGCGCCGATGGCGTTTTCAACTGCGGCGCCGCGCGATCGACCACCGCGAAGACATCACGATCGAACGCCTCAAGGTCGGTCTCGATGGTCACGACCCGATGGCCCTCGCCCTCGAAGCTCGCCTTCGGCACCGCCACCGATTGCCACACCGCGAGTGCCGCTTCGGCCTGCGCCGTCGTGGCTGCGTCGGGCTGGCCGATGCCGGCCATCGCCGCGGCCCAGCCGTCGCGCGCAGCGGACAGTTCGGCTTGCGCCTGCTCGCGCGCCGCCTGAGCTTCTGTCAGATCACGGTCAATGCGTTGCTTGGCGACGTCACGCGCCTTGGCCTCGGCCCAGGCGGATTGCAATTGCTCGAACCGGGCCTTGGCCTCGCGATACAGCAGATCCGGCGGCAGCGTGTCGTCGGGCACGCGCCCGGTACTGGCCAGGAAGGCGAGGATGGCGGCTTTGCCCTGCGCCAGCTGCGCCGCCAGCGCGTCGATCTCGGCCTGCTGCGCGTCGCGCCTGCCGAGACGCGCCAGAATTTCGTCGAACCGCTCACGCCAGCGCAGCATTTCCGGCGCAGAGCGGGGCGTCATCCCGGAGGCGGCCCAGGCATGCCGCCACGCGATTTCGACCTCGGCAATCCTGGTCTGCAAGATGGCGAGCTTGGCGGCGACGCGATCGCGCTCCTCGCGAAAGGCCGCAAGCCGCAGCCGCGCGTCATCGTGGCGAGTGGCGCGCTCGGTATCGGCCAGCAACAGGTCAGTGACGCGATCGATCGCCTGCGACGACCGCACCACTTCATCGAATTGCAGCGCCCGAGCCCTCGGGTCGCCATCCAGCACCGTGCGCAAGCCGTCGAGCCGGCCATCGCGTTCGATCCGCGCGCGCGACAGATCCGCCCGGCTGGGCACGGTGCCGGCACTCGACAGCCCGACCAATTCGGCCTCGATGGCGACGATAGCGTCTTCCTGGGTACTCGCCGCTTCGGCGAGCCGCTTGGCGTCGGCCTCGCTGAGTTCGGTGGCGTAGGCGAATTTCGCGATCGCCGCATGATCCGGCAGCGGCATCGCCCGCAACCGGTCGAGCGCGCCCGGCGACGGATCGAGCGACGCCACCGAGGCCTGCAGCGTCGCATTGTCGGCGCTCAAGGCCGCGCCGTCGCGGCGCAGCCGGTCGGCCTGGGCCGGAATATCGCCGAGTGCATCGAAACGCTGCCGCAGCTGTTCGATATCGACGACGGCATCGGCCACGCCGTCCTCGGCCATGAAGTCGTCGCGCTCCTGCCGCGCGCGCGCATGTCGCGCCTCGGCCTCGGTGATCGCCTGCGCGGCGCGCCGGTTGCGCTCGATCAGTTCGCGCGCTTGCGCCAGCGCCGGATCGCTCGGCAGGCGCGCCAGCAGCTCCGCATGGGATGCCAACCCCAGACGATGCGCCGCGTCGTCGAGCTGCGCCTGCGCCAATTCGCGGGCCTGGCGGCGGCGCGGCAGATCGTCGAGCGCCTTGCGCACCGCGCCGAGCCGTTCGCGCAATGCATCGATGGCGGCGCCTTCCGACAGCAGCCTCTCGTCGACCGCCATCGCGGCGATCTCCGCGGCGTCGGCCGCCGCGTCGGCGTCGAGCGCGGCGATCTCGCGCTCCAGCGCGGCGTGGCTATCGAGCGCGGCGCGCCATTCCGCCACCGAGGGAGCGGCGACCGGCGGCAGATCGGCCAGCGCGGCCAGTTCGGCGCCGATGCCGTCGAGCCGCGCCAAATGCGAGCGGACCCGCAGCGTACGCTGCCACAGCGCCAGCGCGCCGCCGATCTCGGCATGCGCCGCGTTCAGCGCCGCGAGCTGTTCGCGCGCCTGCAGCACAGCGGCCTCGGCCTGCGCGATCGCCTCGCGGGTGACGATGGCATCGCGCAGCGCCCGGTCGGAATCGTCGCGGCGTTCGAGCGCGACATAGAACGGCTTGCCGGCGGATTTGCGCGGCGTGAACAGCTCGTCGGCCTCGTCCTGCAGCCGCTGCCTGGTCCGCGACAGCGCCGCCATGCCGGCCGAACTCGCCGCCAGCGTTTCCGCCAGCCGGCCGCCGGCATTGAGCAGCTCCTGGCCGCCGTCGCGCAGCGCCTGCGCGGTCAGACCGCATTCGCGGCCGAACGCCTCGCGCGACAATCCGGCCAATAGCGGCGCCAGCAGATCGTCGGGCAGCGGCTGGTCGTCGGCGTCGATCAGCGTATTCTTGTTGCCCTTGCGGCGCCGTGCGGTGATCAGCCGACCATCGGAATGACGAAAGCTGCCGCCGATCCGCAACATCTTGCTGTCGTGCCGGAAATCATAGGCGGTGCGGCCGCCGAAGCCGAACAGCAGGTCGCCGATCGCCGACAGCGCCGTGGTCTTGCCGGCCTCGTTGGCGCCGAGCACGACATGCAGCGCGGCGCCGGGGGCGAATGACAGCGTCCTGTCGGCAAAGGCGCCGTAGCGCTCGAGCACCAGCCGTTCGATCCTCACGACAGATCTCCGGCCAACGTGGCGCGCGCGTCGTCGATCAGCGTCGCCAGCGCGTCGGATCGCGCGAACGCGTCATGCAGGTCTTTCGGCAGTTTCGCCTTGATCGCGTCGGTGAGCTCGGCCAGCGCCGCGGCGAAGTCCGGATCGTCAGCAGCCTCCGCGACCAGACGATCGACATCGAGCACATCGGCCGTCGACAGCGCCGCGTGCGGCTGCGGCGGCAGGCTGGTCTTGACCTTGAGCTGTTCGACCCAGCAATCGGCCGACAATTGAAAGGCGCTGGCGCGCACATCGTCCTGCAGCGCCTCGCGCCGGGCCAGCAGATGATTGTGCCGCAGCGTCGCGCCGACCAGCGTCACGCGTGCCGCCAGCGGCCGGCCCTCGCTTTGCGCCTGAGCCTGCGCCAGCGCGTCCTGGACCCGCGTCATCACCTCGTCCTCGGACGCCAGGCCCGCGACATCGACCGACAGCTGCGCCCAGCGCGCGCCGTCGAGCGCCAGCGGCGTGACATCGACGATGCGGCCGTCCTCGACGGTGACCCGCATCGCGCCCTTGGCGCCGGTCTCGCGCACGCTGCGGCCCTGCAGATTGCCCGGATAGACGATCCACGGATCGCGGCTGACGATGTCGGCGGCGTGGACGTGACCGAGCGCCCAATAATCATAGCCGAAGCGTTTGAGATCCTCGATCGAGCACGGCGCATAGCCCTCATGGCCACGGGTTCCGTCGAGCGAGGTGTGCAGCACGCCGATATTCAGCCAGCCGTCGCGGCGTGCCGGATAGCTCTCGACGAATTCGGAGGTGAGCCGCTGCGGAAAGCTGCGGCCATGCAGCGCGACCCGCCAGGCGTCGAGCATAACGGTCTCCGCCTTGCCGGAGGCGAAGGTCGTCACCGTGTCCGGATAGGGCAGTTCCCGCGACATCAGGCTGGCGGCGTCGTGATTGCCCTTGACGATGAAGGCTGGAATCCCGGCGCGATGCAGCGCGCTGATGGCGCGGACAAAGAACAGTCCGGTGGTGACGTCCTTCCAGTCGCCGTCGAAAATGTCGCCGGCGATGATCAGGAACGCCGCCTTGCTGGCGATGGTCTCCTCGATCAGCGCCTCGACCGCGCGGCGGCCGGCCTGCGCAAAGCGGGCGGCGACCGCCTTGTCCTTCAGGCCGAGCCCGGCCAGCGGACTATCGATATGCAGATCGGCGGCGTGGATGAATGTGAAGCGCATGAGATCCGGTGCTGACGTCGCGGCCGCAACCCGGCCCGACATCGATTCGCGTCACGCGCGATATCGCGCGAGCGCCATCTTATAGGGAGAAGCTCAAGCTGCGATCAAGACTATCGTCGGCAGCCCCGCCACATGGTCGCCCGCGGGCCCGCGTGACCGGAGGCCGCGGAATGCGGCGTCAGTGCGAATGCCCGGATATTTTGCGATTCGCGGCAGGCGGCTTGGCGGCTGCGTTGGGGATCATCACCAGCCGGCCATAGCGCACGCCGCGTTCGGCGATGATGTGTTCCGCCAGATGCTGAACCTCCCGGTTGGAACCCTTGAGCGCGGTGATTTCCATGCAATTGTCGTCGTCGAGATGGACGTGCAGCGTCGCCAGCGAAAGATTGTGGTGGCCGTGATAATTCTCGACCAGGCGGCGCGACAGATCGCGCGCGGCGTGGTCGTAGACATACACCAGTGCGGCCACGCAGTCCCCGGACTTTCCGGCCTTCTGCGCCGCCTGCTGCATCCCGGCCCGGGTGAAATCCCGGATCGCCTCGGAGCGGTTCTGATAGCCTTGTTCGGCGATCATCCGGTCGAGGTCCTCCATCAGATCGTCGTCGAGGGTGATGGTGATGCGTTGCATGATGGCCTCTCCGCGAGCGCGCAGGTCCGATGACCCGGTGATCGAACGATCGTAGCACAGCTTTCGGCGCGAATAGACGAAGGCCGAGCCATTTGACGGAGGCGGAGCACCTCCGGGATGATCCCGATAGGCGCGCGGCACGGCGCATCTTTACGCTGCCGGCGAAAACCGATTAGGATCGGCGCAAGCGCTCGATCGCTCAAGAATAATCCCAGGGAACAGATGGCCGTGTGAATGCAGCAAGCCCTTCATCCGCCAATGTTCAATGTGCTTTGGTTGCAGGGCGGCAGTTGCGGCGGCTGCACCATGGCGGTGCTTGAATCCGGCCAGTCCGGCTGGTTCGAAGAGCTCAAATCCTTCGGAATCCGGCTGATCTGGCACCCCTCGGTGAGCGAAGCCACCGGCCACGAAGTTGTCGCGATCCTCGACCAGGTGCGGGCGGGGTCGATTGCCCTCGATGCGCTGATTCTGGAAGGATCGGTGCTACGCGGCCCGCAGGGCAGCGGTCGCTTCAACATGTTCGCCGGCACCGGCCGGTCGATCTATCATTGGGTGTCCGAATTGGCCGAGCTGGCCGATTATGTGGTGGCGGTCGGCAGCTGCGCGGCCTATGGCGGGGTTCCGGCCGCTGGCAACAATCCCACCGATGCCACCGGCTTGCAGTTCGACGGCACCGCGCCGGGCGGCGCGCTGGGCGAATCGTTTCGATCGCGGCGCGGCGCGCCGGTGATCAACATCGCCGGCTGCGCGCCGCACCCCGGCTGGATCATGGAGACGCTGATCGCGCTGTCCGGCGGCGACCTCGCAACCAGTGAGCTCGACCCCTATGGTCGGCCGAAATTCATCGCCAACCACCTCGCCCATCACGGCTGCGCGCGCAACGAATTCTACGAATTCAAGGCCAGCGCCGAAACGATGTCGGAGCGCGGCTGCTTGATGGAACATCTGGGTTGCAAGGCCACCCAGGCCGTGGGCGATTGCAATCAGCGCTCCTGGAACGGCGGCGGCTCCTGCACCAAAGGCGGCTATGCCTGCATCGCCTGCACCTCGCCGGGCTTCGAGACAGCGCGGAATTTTCTCGCCACCAGCAAACTCGCCGGCATTCCGGTCGGCCTGCCGCTCGACATGCCGAAGGCCTGGTTCGTCGCGCTGTCGGCGCTGTCGAAATCCGCCACGCCGAAGCGCGTGCGGGCGAATGCCACCTCCGATCACATCGTGGTACCGCCCAGCCGCGGCGGCAAGCAGACCTCATGACGCGCCTCATCATCGGCCCGTTCAACCGGGTGGAGGGCGATCTCGAAGTCAGATTGGAGATCGCCGATGGCGTGGTCGCTACGGCCGAAGTTTCCGTGCCGCTGTATCGCGGCTTCGAGCAGATCCTCGATGGCCGCCCGGCGCTCGACGCGCTGGCGCTGGCGCCGCGGATCTGCGGCATCTGTTCGGTGTCGCAATCAATCGCCGCGGTCGCGGCGTTGCGCGGTGCGCTCGGGATCGCGCCCGCGCCGAACGGCGTGCTGACGGCCAATATCGCGCATGCGGCCGAAAATGCCGCCGATCATCTGACGCATTTCTACATTTTCTTCATGCCGGATTTCGCGCGCGACGCTTACGCCGCTGCGCCCTGGCACCAGGCGACCGCCGCACGCTTCGCCGCCACCACCGGCAGCGCCAGCCGCGACGCGCTGCCGGCCCGCGCGCGGCTGTTGGAGATCATGGGCATTATCGCCGGAAAATGGCCGCACAGCCTGGCGTTTCAACCCGGCGGCACCACGCGGGCGATCGACCTCGGCGAGCGGATCCGGCTCTTATCGATCGTCGGCGGCTTTCGGTCGTTTCTGGAGACCTCCGTGTTCGGCGACCGGCTCGAGGCGGTGCTTGCGCTCGACACGATCGCCGCCTTCGATCGCTGGCGCGACGGCCGCGCGGGCGATCTCGGCCGCTTCCTCGCGATCGCCGACGCGCTGCAACTCGATCGGCTCGGCAAGGGTCCAGGCACCTTGATGAGCTTTGGCGCCTATCATGGCGAGCACGGCGCGCTGTTCGAACGCGGCATATTCGATCAAGCGGGCGGCGCGGCGCTTGCCACGGCCGAGATCGCCGAGGACGTATCGCACGCATGGATGCGCGACGGCGCCACCGATCCGGCGCTGAGCACGACGATTCCCGATGCCGACAAACCAGGCGCCTATAGCTGGGCCAAGGCGCCGCGGCTGGGCGGCCGCCCGGTCGAAGTCGGCGCGCTGGCGCGGCAGGCCGTCAATGGCAATGCCCTGCTGCGCGCATTGGTGAGCCAGTCCGGCAGCAATGTCCGCAACCGCGTCATCGCCCGCTTGCTCGAGACCGCCCATCTGGCGCTGGCGATGGAGACATGGGTGCGTGCGCTGCGGCTCAACGAGCCGTTCTGCGCCGACGTCGCGCCACCCGACGAGGGCCGCGGCGCCGGGATGGTCGAAGCCGCGCGCGGCAGTCTCGGCCATTGGATCGAGCTTCGCCACGGCAAGATCGCCCGCTACCAGATCATCGCGCCGACCACCTGGAATTTCTCGCCGCGCGATGCCGACGGCCAGCCCGGCCCGCTGGAGCAAGCCTTGGTCGGCACCGCGGTTGGCAGTGCGGGCGCGGAGTCTGTCGCCGTGCAACATGTGGTGCGATCGTTCGATCCCTGCATGGTCTGCACCGCTCACTAAACCAAGGCGCGCGCCTCGCAGCACCGCGGCCGGATAGCTGCTTACCACCCAGGATAACTTCCTTTCGGCCCCGGCAGGGCGATGCTGCGTTGCACCGCGTCCTAATTGATCTCCACGCGACGAAATCCAGCTGTTTCGCGGCTCATTGTGGCCTCCGAAGGGTTGGCCTGCTTCTTGCTGATACCTTTCTGCTATCGACCTCGGCCATATCGGGGCGAATTGAGGAAACAGTCAGAGAGGGGCCATGGGCGCTGGCACAGAGACTTTTTACGACGTGATACGCCGCCAGGGCATCACGCGTCGCAGCTTTCACAAATTCTGCAGCCTGACCGCGACCAGCCTCGGCCTTGGCACGCTCGGCGCCAGCCGGATCGCCAATGCGCTGGAAACCAAGCCGCGCGTGCCGGTGATCTGGATGCATGGCCTCGAATGCACCTGCTGTTCGGAGAGCTTTCTGCGCTCGGCGCATCCGCTGGCCAAGGACGCCGTGCTGTCGATGATCTCCTTGGACTATGACGACACCATCATGGCGGCGGCCGGCCATCAGGCCGAGGCGATCCTCGAGGAAACCCGGGCGAAGTACAAAGGCCAGTACATTCTCGCCGTCGAGGGCAATCCGCCGCTCAATGAAGGCGGCATGTTCTGTATCGACGGCGGCAAACCCTTCGTCGAGAAGCTGAAGCTGATGGCCGACGATTCGATGGCGGTGATCGCCTGGGGCGCCTGCGCCTCGTGGGGCTGCGTCCAGGCGGCGAAGCCGAACCCGACCCATGCGGTGCCGATCGACAAGGTGATCAGCAACAAGCCGATCATCAAGGTGCCGGGCTGTCCGCCGATCGCCGAAGTGATGACCGGCGTGGTCAGCTACATCACCACCTTCGGAAAGCTGCCGGAACTCGACCGGCAGGGCCGACCGAAAATGTTCTACTCGCAGCGCATCCACGACAAATGCTATCGCCGGCCGCATTTCGACGCCGGGCAATTCGTCGAGGAATGGGACGACGACGCCGCGCGCAAGGGCTATTGCCTGTACAAAATGGGCTGCAAGGGCCCGACCACCTACAACGCCTGTTCGACGGTGCGCTGGAACGACGGCGTCTCGTTCCCGATCCAATCCGGCCATGGCTGCATCGGCTGCTCGGAAGACGGCTTCTGGGACAATGGCAGCTTTTACGATCGGCTCACCACGATCAAGCAATTCGGCATCGAGGCCAATGCCGACAAGATCGGCCAGACCGCCGCCGTGGTGGTCGGCGGGGCGATCGCCGCCCATGCGGGGGTCACTGCGGTCCGGAATCTGGCGCGGCGCAAGGACGACAGCCCGCCGGGCAACGGCACATCGAACGGCACATCGAATGGCAAGTCGGCCGGCTGATCGGAAGGACGCATCATGACCAACATCACCACGCCGAACGGCTTTTCGCTCGACAATTCCGGACGCCGCATCGTCGTCGATCCGGTGACCCGGATTGAGGGTCACATGCGCGTCGAGGTCAATGTCGACTCCGACAATGTGATCCGCAACGCGGTGTCCACCGGCACGATGTGGCGCGGTATCGAGACCATCCTGCGCGGCCGCGACCCGCGCGACGCCTGGGCCTTCACCGAACGGATCTGCGGCGTCTGCACCGGCACCCACGCGCTGACCTCGGTCCGCGCGGTCGAGAACGCGCTCGGCATCATGATCCCGGACAACGCCAATTCGATCCGCAACATCATGCAGCTGTGCCTGCAGGTGCACGACCACATCGTGCATTTCTATCATCTGCACGCGCTCGACTGGGTCGACGTCGTCTCGGCGCTGAAGGCCGATCCGAAGGCGACCTCGCTGCTGGCGCAATCGGTCTCGAGCTGGCCGCTGTCGTCACCCGGCTATTTCAAGGACCTGCAGACCCGGCTGACCAAATTCGTCGAATCCGGACAGCTCGGCCCGTTCAAGAACGGCTATTGGGGTCACGCCGCCTACAAGCTGCCGCCGGAAGCCAATCTGATGGCGGTGGCGCATTATCTGGAAGCGCTGGATTTCCAGAAGGAAATCGTCAAGATCCACACCATCTATGGCGGCAAGAACCCGCATCCGAACTGGCTGGTCGGCGGCGTTCCCTGCGCGATCAATGTCGACGGCACCGGCGCGGTCGGCGCCATCAACATGGAACGGCTCAACCTGGTGTCGTCGATCATCGATCGCAGCATCGAGTTCGCCGAGAAGGTCTATGTGCCGGACGTGATCGCGATCGGCTCGTTCTACAAGGACTGGCTGCATGGCGGCGGCCTGTCCAGCAAGAGCGTGATGAGTTACGGCGACATCCCGGAAAACGCCAATGATTACGCGTCGGCGAACCTGAAATTGCCGCGCGGCGTCATCATCAACGGCAATCTGGGCGAGGTGCTGCCGATCGATCACGGCGATCCAGAGCAGATCCAGGAATTCGTCACCCATTCCTGGTACAAATATCCCGACGAGACCAAGGGCCTGCATCCCTGGGACGGCGTCACCGAGCCGAATTACCAGCTCGGTCCCAACGCCAAGGGCACCAAGACCGACATCAAGGAGCTCGACGAGGGCGGCAAGTATTCCTGGATCAAATCGCCGCGCTGGCGCGGTCACGCGGTCGAGGTCGGACCGCTGGCGCGCTATATCGTCGGCTATGCGCAGAACAAGCCGGAATTCAAGGAGCCGACCGACCAACTGCTGAAGACGCTCGGCCTGCCGCTGCCCGCTCTGTTCTCAACGCTCGGCCGTACCGCCGCGCGCGCGCTGGAATGCCAATGGGCGGCGCATCAGATGCGGCATTTCCAGGACAAGCTGGTCAACCGGATCAAAAACGGCGATTCGTCGACCGCCAATGTCGAAAAATGGAAGCCGGAAAGCTGGCCCGCCAATGCCAAGGGCTACGGCTTCACTGAGGCGCCGCGCGGCGCATTGGCGCATTGGATCAAGATCAAGGACACCAAGATCGACAACTATCAATGCGTCGTTCCCACCACCTGGAACGGCTCGCCGCGCGACCCCAAGGGCAATATCGGCGCGTTCGAGGCGTCGTTGATGGATACGCCGATGGCGGATCCGCAAAAGCCGCTGGAGATCCTGCGCACGCTGCATTCTTTCGATCCATGCCTGGCCTGCTCGACCCATGTGATGAGCGAGGACGGCCAGGAAAAGAGCCGGGTCACGGTTCGCTGATGCATCGCGGGCGGCGATCACCCTCGCCGCCCCGTCCGGCATATCGCAATAGGGCCCATGCGCGAATCGCCCACCGGGCGAGCGCGGGCCGCAGGGAGAGGATCATGACCGAGATTGCACGGATGCATGGCGTTCTCGACGCCAATGGCGAGCGCGTGAAATCGCTGCAGACCGTCTACGTCTACGAAGCGCCGGTGCGGATCTGGCATTGGGTCAACGCGGCGTTGATCCTGGTGCTATGCGTCACCGGCTATTTCATCGGCACGCCCTTGCCGTCGGTCCCCGGCGAGGCCTCGGCGAGCTTCCAGATGGGCTATATCCGCTTCGCGCATTTCGCCGCGGGCCAGACCCTGATCGTGTTCTTTCTGCTGCGGCTATATTGGGCCTTTGTCGGCAATAAATTCTCCCGCCAGGTCTTCTATCTGCCGATCTTCAACCGGGTCTGGTGGTGGGGCATCCTGTACGAGCTGAAATGGTACATGTTCATGGTCAGGGACCCGAAGAAATATATCGGCCACAACCCGCTGGCGCATGTGGCGATGTTCTCCTTCATGCTGTTCCTGATCTTCATGATGCTGAGCGGCATGGCACTGTATTCCGAAGGCGAAGGCATCGATAGCTGGCAACACAAAGTCTTCGGCTTCATGTTCTGGGTCTTCCCCAACAGCCAATCGCTGCACACCTGGCATCATCTCGGGATGTGGGCGATCACCATCTTCGCGATCGTGCATGTCTATGCCGCGGTGCGCGAGGACATCCTGAGCCGCCAGAGCATGATCTCGTCGATGGTGTCCGGCGAACGCCTGTTCCGCGACGACATCGACGATTTTCCGCGGTGAGCACCATGATCGCACGCGACAGGCAGCAGACTCTGGATCGGCCGCGCCGCGTGCTGGTGCTCGGCATCGGCAATATTCTGTGGGCGGATGAAGGCTTCGGCGTCCGGGTGGTGGAGGAATTCCACCGCCGCTTCACAATGCCCGACAACGTCACCCTGCTCGACGGCGGCACCCAGGGGCTGTACCTGGTCAATTTCGTCCAGGAGGCCGACGATCTGATCGTGTTCGACGCCATCGACTACGGCGTCGCCCCCGGCACTTTGAAGCTGGTGCGCGACGACGAGGTGCCGAAATTCACCGGCGTCAAGAAGATGAGCCTACACCAGACCGGCTTTCAGGAGGTGCTGAGCGCGGCCGATCTGCTCGGGCGATATCCCGCGCGCCTGGTGCTGATCGGCTGCCAGGCGCTGGATCTGGAGGATTGGGGCGGCCCCCTCACCGACCCGGTGCGCGCGCAGATCGGTCCGGCGATCGCGGCGGCCTGCGCGGTGCTCGCCGAATGGGACGTGCCGGTCAGTGCGCGCACCACGCCGCTCGCCGAATCCGAAGGCCTGCTCGGCAATGATATCGATCTTGCGCGCTATGAGCGGCGCGACGCCGCCAACGTCAACGGATAGGTCACCTTCGATGTGCCTCGGCATCCCCATGACGATCGTCGAAACCAACGGCATGTCGGCGCTGTGCGAACGGCGCGGCGAGCAGCGCCGGGTCTCGGTGCTGCTGCTCGACCGCCCGCCGGTCGGCGCCCGGGTGCTGGTGTTCATCGACAATGCGGTTCGGCTGCTGGACGCCGTGGAAGCCGAACAGATCGACAATGCCCTCGAGGGGCTGGCGGCGGCCTGCAACGGCGACAGCTTCGACCATCTGTTCGCCGACCTGATCGATCGCGAGCCGCAATTGCCGCCCCATCTGCGGGACGGTTAGCCGCCCGGAGGAGCGCGACCGTCACCATGGCGGCGGTGGAAAGCAACTATCCAATGAAGCGAGGTAGATTAACACCCCTTTGGGCAGATGGTCTCCGACACCGCCAATGAGGCGGTATTACAATGTGTTACGGGTGGATAATCGATATCCAGCGCTGGCATGCAACTTGCTCACGTTGGTATACGACCTACTCGAGTGACAACTAAATTGCCCAACAAGAGGCGGAAACCCGTCCAATGGGAGGAAACATGACATCGCGCACGCCATCCATCCGTCTCCGGCCCGGTCTGCCGACACTCGATGTCGCGGAGGTGGACGCATTCCTGACATCTGCTGAGGCAGCAGGCGCGGTGCCGATCCTGCTGTTTTCCGGCGACGTCCAGCGCTGGCCCGAAGCCGCCGATGTCGCCGTGGTGCTTCCCGAATTGATCGAGGCGTTCCAGGGCCGGCTGCACGGCGCGGTTATCGCGCCGCAGGCCGAGGCCGCATTGGCAACCCGCTTCTCGGTTCAGGTCTATCCGAGCCTGGTGCTGTGGGGCGGCGGCGAGGTGCTGGAGATCATTCCCAAGATCAAGGACTGGTCGGTTTACGTCGCGCGGATCAGCGCGGTACTCGACCGTGGCGGCCAGCCGGCGCGCAGCAGCGCCAAGGTGGTCAAGTCGATGTCGTTTTTGAATCGGGGGGCGTCATGAAGCAGGGTTTTTGGGTGGCGCCGGAAGGCGCCGAACAGCCGATCAATGTATTCCCGATCGGCGACGAAAGCCTCGACGCCCGGCACGGCAGCCTGACCGGCGCCGGTGCCATCAAGGCGCTGGCGTCGTTCGACGGCGCCGCTTTGGCCGCGCAATGCCCGCGCGCGATGGCGCTGCTGGAGCAACTCACCGCGGCGCTCGCCAGCCAGCGCGCCGACGCGCCGTCACGCGCATTCCGGCTCGACGATTTCACCGCGATGGAGCGCAAGCTGGTCGCCGACGTGTTCGGCGAAGGCGAGGTCAGCGGCGTGGTGGCGCTGCCGGATGGATCGGTGGCGCAGATCCAGGAATCGGTGCTGGCCGGGCTGTGGCAGATCAGGCTGGAGGGTGGCGACGCGCCCAGGGACTATGTCGAGGTCGCGGCAATCCCCGAACTGGTGCTGCGCGCCGCCTCCGACCTGACCGCGCCGGATCTCGTCCCCGGCACGCCGCCGCCCGACGCGATGAATGTGATGCCGGTCTTGAGCGAAATCCGCGACCGTGCTTTGGCCTATCAGCCTGGCGATCCGTCGCGCGTCATCAACTTCACGCTGCTGCCGATGAGCCCGGTCGACATGACCTTCCTGCAGCAGACCCTGCGCAACGGGCCGATCCGCCTGGTGTCGCGCGGCTACGGCACCTGCCGTGTGCTGGCCACCGGGGTCCGTAATGTCTGGTCGGTGCAGTTTTTCAACGCCATGGACATGATCATTCTCGACACGCTCGAGGTCGGCGGCGTGCCGACCGTTGCGATCGCCGCCAATGAGGATTTTGAGGATTCCGCCGAGCGGCTGGCCGAGATCAGAGAGGCCTATTTCAAATGAGCAGCTTTGAGAATTTCGGCGTCCGCGAGGATATCGCCGACGCCGCAAGGATGGAATGCGGCATCTGCTGGACCGTCTACGATCCGGCGCAGGGCGACGCGGTGGCGCAGATTCCGCCCGGCACGCCGTTCACGGCTTTGCCGGCGGACTGGACCTGCCCGAATTGCGACGCGGTGCGGGGCAAATTCATGATGATCGAAGGCGACAACTGACGCTTGGCGGAAGGACGCGGATGACAAGTGCCATCGCCTATGCGGCCTCGCTGGAGGCCTGTTATCGCCGCATCGGCGACACCGCGATGCGTGGCCTGCCGATCTATCATGACGCGCTGACGGTCGAAGCGATCGGCTTCGAGAGCCATGACGATGCGATCAGCGGCATCCTGATCACACCCTGGTTCATGAACCTGATGCTGCTGCCGTCTGACGGATCGCCGGCGGCGCGCGCGCGCGGCGCATCGTTCAGCCACGATTTTGCGGTCGGCGCCTTCGACTTCACCGTCGGCGAAATCGACGGAATGGGGCGGATCGCCAGTTGCTCGCTGTTTTCCCCGATGTTCGACTTCGCCGACATGGCGTCAGCGCGTGCCAATGCCGAAGCCGCGATCGCCGAAATCCGCCATCCCGCGCCGGAGATGCCGAAGACCCGCGTGGTCGCCGCGCTCGATCGCCGCAGTTTTTTGCGCGGCGCGGTGACGGAGCCGCGGCCATGAGCACGCCCGGTGCAGACATCGATATCGCGCTGCTGCTCGATGATGGTCGCGTGGCCGATGTCGGCATCGTGCCGCGGCGGCTGCCGGCGCTGGGCAAATTGCTGGCGGGACGCGAAGTGGCGCAGATGCTGGTGCTGCTGCCGCGGCTGTTCGCGCTATGCTCCACGGCGCATCGTGTCGCCGCCCAAACCGCGGTCGATGCCGCGCGCGGCATCGCGACCTCGCCGCAGCAACGCCGCTTCCGTCACGCGGCGCTGCTTGCCGAGCGATTGGCCGAGCAGTTGCGCGGTGCGGTCACGGCGCTGCGTTTGCTCGAACATCCGCCGATCGCCGACGCGACGCGCCAGGTGATCGGCGCCGCCGCGCTGTTTGCGGACGAGACGGCGAACGATGGTCCGGCGTTGTTGCGCGGCATCGATCGGATCCAATCCGCCTTCGATCAGATCGGCATCGCCGATCTGATCCCGGATGAGAGCACCGCACGGTTCAGCGCATCGGGACCATCTGCCCTCACCGCCTCTGATGACCTCGCCGTCATCGCAAGGCTGGCGGATGGCGGCTCCCGCTATGCGGCGGCACCCGATCTCGACGGCTCCGTTCCGGAAACCGGCCCCTGGGCACGTTCGCGTCCGATGGCGTCGCCCGACAATGCGGCGGCAAGGCTGCGCGCGCGGCTGGATGAACTCGTCACCATGCCGAAAAGCCTGCGCGGCCTCGTTACCGACGCCGCGCCCTGCCCAGACGCGCCGATCGGTTATCGCCTCGCCGCCAATCTCGGCGCCGCCGCGGTCGAGACCGCGCGCCGCCGGCTCTATCATCTGGTCGAACTCGATCGCGACGGCCGGGTCGGCCGCTTTTCTTGCCTCGCGCCGACGGAATGGAATTTTCACCCCCGCGGCCCGCTGGCACGGATGCTGCGCGGCGCCACGCTGCAATGCAGCGACCGGCAAGCGGTCGACCAGCTGATCGCCGCTTTCGACCCCTGCGTCGGCTACCGGCTCACCCTTCGGGAGACGGCCGATGCATGAAATGGCGTTGTGCGAGGGCGTGATCGAGATCATCGAGGCCGAGGCGCGGCGACAATCCTTCGCCAAAGTCAAAACGGTGTGGCTGGAAATCGGCGCGCTGAGCCAGGTCGAGCCCGAGGCGATGCGGTTTTGCTTCGACGTTGTTGCGGCGCACTCGATCGCCGCCGCGGCAAGACTGGAGATCATCACCTCGCCCGGCGAGGCCTGGTGCATGAGCTGCATCAAAACCGTCCCGGTGAAACGCCGCTACGATCCCTGCCTGTGCTGCGGCAGCTACCAGCTGCAAGTCACCGCGGGCGAGGAGATGCGGGTCAAGGAATTGGAGGTTGCCTGATGTGTACGGTGTGCGGTTGCGACAATCAGAATGCCAGCATCGAGCCCGGCGCCAAGCCGCACGGCCATGCGCATCATCACCATCACGGCGATGGCGCCGGCCATTCCCATCCGCATTCCCATGATGATGGCGATCATCACCATCATCATCACCCCGACCACGACCATGATCATCCGCATCCGCCGGCAGGCGACACGATCGATTTCGGCGGCGACCTGGCCGGCGTCCATGTGCCCGGATTGAGCCAGCAGCGCATCGTCCAGATTGAGCGCGATATTCTCGGCAAGAATGACGAGCTGGCGCAAGCCAACCGCGCCCGCTTTGCCGCCGCCCATGTGTTCGCCCTCAACCTGGTCTCCAGCCCCGGCGCCGGCAAGACCGCGCTGCTGGTGAGGACGATCAATGACCTGAAAGGCACCAGCCCGATCGCGGTGATCGAGGGCGATCAGCAGACCTCGAATGACGCCGAACGAATCCGCGCCACCGGCGCCGCCGCGATCCAGGTCAATACCGGCAAGGGCTGCCACCTCGACGCCGCGATGGTCGGCACCGCTTTCGACAGACTACCCGCGATCGACAACGGGCTGTTGTTCATCGAAAACGTCGGCAATCTGGTCTGCCCGGCGGCGTTCGATCTCGGCGAGGCCCACAAGGTGGTGGTGTTCTCGACCACCGAGGGCGAGGACAAGCCGCTGAAATACCCCGACATGTTCGCGGCCTCCAGCCTGATGCTGATCAACAAGATCGATCTGGTGCCGCATCTGGATTTCGATCTGGCGCGCACCATCGAATATGCCAGGCGGGTCAATCCAAAAATTGAGGTGCTGACGGTGTCGGCCCGGACCGGCGAAGGCATGAAGGCGTTCTACGCCTGGATCGCCAAGCGCGCCGCGACGCTGGCGACCGCGGCCGAGTGAGCAAAGGACAAACCAGATGTGCCTTGCCATCCCCGCCGAAGTCACCGAATTGCTGCCCGACGAGATGGCGCGCGTCAACATTGACGGCGTCGGCAAGATCATCTCGGTGGCGCTGATCGAAAATCTCAAGGTCGGCGATTACGTGATCCTGCATGTCGGCTACGCGCTGACACGGATCGATCCGGAAGAGGCCCGTCACACATTGGCGCTGCTGGCCGAACTTGGCGGCGTCGCGGAGCCGGCGTCATGAAATATGTCGACGAATATCGCGACGGCAACCGCGCCCGCCAGCTCGCCGAGGTGATCGCCGCGACGGCTGCGCCGGACCGACTCTATCGCTTCATGGAATTTTGCGGCGGCCACACCCATGCCATTTCGCGCTACGGCCTGGAAGACCTGCTGCCGGACAATATCCGGATGATCCACGGCCCGGGCTGCCCGGTCTGCGTGCTGCCGGCCGGGCGGATCGACATGGCGATCGCGCTGGCGCAGCGCCCCGAGGTGACGCTGTGCGTCTATGGCGACCTGATGCGGGTGCCGGGCTCGCAGCGCAATTCGCTGCTGCGCGCCAAGGCCGCGGGCGCCGATGTGCGCATGGTGTATTCGACGCTCGACGCCATCGCCATCGCCGAACAGCAGCCCGCGCGCGAGGTGGTGTTCTTCGCCATCGGCTTCGAGACCACCACGCCGCCGAGCGCGATGGCGATCCGGCTCGCGACCGAGAAGCGGCTCGGCAATTTCAGCATCTTTTGCAACCACGTGCTGACGCCGCCGGCGATCCAGGCGATTCTCGACGGCGTCGATCTCGCCGATCCCGACCAGGTCGCGCTCGACGGTTTTGTCGGCCCCGCCCATGTGTCGACCGTGATCGGCACCAGGCCCTATGAATATTTCGCCGAGACCTTCGCCAAGCCCGTGGTGATCGCCGGCTTCGAACCGCTCGACGTGATGCAGGCGATCCTGATGCTGGTGCAGCAGGTCAATGAGGACCGCCACCAGGTCGAGAACCAATATATCCGCGCCGTCAACCGCGACGGCAATCAGCGCGCGCAAGCCGCGGTCGCCGAGATCTTCGAGTTGCGCGCGCAGTTCGAATGGCGCGGCCTCGGCCTCATCCCTCACAGCGGCTTGAAGCTGAAGCCAGCCTATGCGGGTTTCGACGCCGAGTGCCGCTTCGAGATGCCCGAACTCACCGCGGCCGACAATCCGGCCTGCGAATGCGGCACGATTCTGCGCGGCGTCAAGAAGCCGGCCGACTGCAAATTGTTCGGCACCGTGTGCACGCCAGACAATCCGATGGGCTCCTGCATGGTGTCGTCGGAAGGCGCCTGCGCCGCGCATTGGACCTATGGCCGGTTCCGCGACATCCAGAGGAAGGCGTCATGAGCGATAAGCGCCGCAAGCTCAATCTCAGGACCGGCCATGTCGACCTGTCGCACGGCTCCGGCGGCCGCGCGATGGCGCATCTGATCGCGGACGTGTTCCACGCCGCCTTCAACAATGAGTGGCTGGCGCGCGGCAACGACCAGGCGGCGTTCGACGTCGGCCAGGGCCGCATGGTGATGACCACCGACGGCTATGTGATCTCGCCGCTGTTCTTTCCCGGCGGCAATATCGGCTCGCTCGCGGTGCACGGCACCATCAACGACGTGGCGATGGCTGGCGCGCGGCCGCTATATCTGTCGGCGAGTTTCATCATCGAGGAAGGCTTTGCGCTCGCCGAGCTAAAGCAAATCGCCGACGCGATGGGCGCAGCTGCGCGCGAGGCCGGCGTGCCGATCGTCACCGGCGACACCAAGGTGGTGGAGCGCGGCAAGGCCGACGGCGTCTTCATCTCGACCACCGGCATCGGTGCCCTCCCCGATGGCCTCGATCTGTCGGCCGACAAGGCCAGGGCCGGCGACCGCGTGCTGGTGTCCGGCACGCTGGGCGATCACGGCATCGCGGTGATGTCGAAGCGCGCCAATATGACTTTCGACACCGATCTCGTCTCCGACTCCGCCGCGCTGCACGGGCTGGTGGCGGCGATGGTGGCGGCCGACGGCGCCGGCATTCGGGTGATGCGCGATCCGACCCGCGGCGGCCTCGCCGCGACCCTGAACGAATTGGCGCAGCAATCCGGCGTTGGCTTTCGCATCAATGAGGAATCGATTCCGGTGCGGCCGGCGGTCGCCGCGGCCTGTGAGCTGCTCGGCCTCGATCCGCTCAACGTCGCCAATGAGGGCAAGCTGGTCGCGATCGTCGCGCCCGAGGCGGCGCAAGGCCTGCTGGCTGCGATGCGCGCCCATCCGCTCGGCCAGGACGCCGTCGACATCGGCGAGGTGATCGCGGACGATCATCGTTTCGTGCAGATGACCACCAGCTTCGGCGGTGGCCGCATTGTCGACTGGTTGTCCGGCGAACAATTGCCGCGGATCTGTTGAGATGTCATTCGAGCACGCCACGCCGCAGCGGCCCTCCGACACGCGCACGCACGCGACCGTTCTCGTCATCGATGACGAAATCCGCTCGCTGGAAGCCTTGCGCCGCGTCCTCAACGACGACTTCGAAGTGCTCTGCGCCAAGGATGCCCGCGAAGCCGAAGAATTCCTCGAAGGCGACATGGTTCATGCCATCCTGTGCGACCAGCGTATGCCGGGCCAGTCCGGCGTCGAATTCCTCAAGCGGGTTCGCGACCTCTGGCCCGATCCGGTCCGGATGATCATTTCCGGCTATTCGGATTCAGAAGAGATCATCGCCGGCGTCAACGAGGCCGGGATCTATCAATACATCACCAAGCCGTGGCATCCCGACCAACTGATCGAGACCGTGCAAGGCGCCGTGCAGCTGTTCCGGCTGCAGAAGGAAACCGAGACCGCCAGCGTCGAGGTCAAGCTGGGGCCGAGCCGGGTCAAACAGGTGATTTCCGAGAAGCGTGGCGCGGCGCGGCGACTCTATGATTTCGACCGCATCGTGCATGCGCCCTCGAGCCCGATGCATGGCGTGATCGATCTGGCGCGGCGGGCGTCCGACTACGATATCTCGGTGATGATCACCGGCGAATCCGGCACCGGCAAGGAATTGCTGGCGCGCGCGATCCACTACCACTCGGCGCGGGCCAACAAGGTGTTCGTGGTGGAGAATTGCGGCGCGCTGCCCAACGAATTGCTGGAAAGCGAATTGTTCGGCTGCAAGAAGGGCGCCTTCACCGGCGCCTATCAGGATCGGATCGGGTTGTTCGAGGTCGCCAATGGCGGCACCATCTTTCTCGACGAGATCGGCGAGACCTCGCCGGCGTTCCAGGTGAAATTGCTGCGGGTGCTCCAGGAGGGGGAAATCCGCCCGCTCGGCGCCCAGCGCGTCCGCAAGGTCGACGTCCGGATCGTCGCCGCGACCAATCGCGATCTCGGCGCCGAGGTCGAGGCCGGCCGGTTCCGGCGCGATCTGTACTATCGGCTTGCGGCGTTTCCGATCCACATGCCGGCGCTGCGTGACCGGCCGATGGATATCCCGCTGATCGCCGAGCGCATCCTGAGCGAGGTCAAGACCGCGTTCAACCGCGACATCGCCGGGTTTTCGCCGGCAATTCTTGACGAATTGACGCGGTACCCCTGGCCCGGCAATGTGCGCGAGATGCAGAACGAAATCCAGCGCATGGTGGTCCTGGCCGATGGCGACCGGCTGCAATCCTCGACGCTGTCCGGTCAGGCGCGCCCGTCATCCGATCCGTTCAAGGCGGCGCTGAAGATGAACGGCAGCTCGACCCTGAAAGACAAAGTCGAGGCGCTAGAGAAAGCCGTGATCGCCGAAACGCTCGAACGTTTCAATGGCAATATCAGCAAGGTCGCCGGATCGCTCGGGCTGTCCCGGGTCGGTTTGCGCAGCAAGCTGTCCCGTTATGATTTGCGGAAGGACCTCGATGCCGATGAAGAGAATTCCCACGGTTGACCGGTCGAGGGGCCTCCTCGACACGGTTGCCTATCCGGGACTTCCCGAATTGGACGGCGAGCGCGAGGACGCCTGGATCGAAGTCATCCGCAAGATGGACGAGGTCTATTCGGACCTGCTGCGCTATGAGACCGACCTCGAGGCCAAGAATGCGGCGCTCGAAGAGGCGCAGGCCTTCATTTCAAGCGTCATCGAGTCGGTGTCCGACGTGCTGATCGTCTGCGGTTCGCAGGGCGCGATCCAGCAGGTCAATTCAGCGCTGGTCCGCATCGCCGGGGGCCACGCCGTCGATCTGGTCGGCTGCGAGCTGGCGCAGATCGTCGACCCGCGGGACCTGTCCCGCGTCGAGCACCTGCTGCGACCGCGGCTGCCGACCGACGTGATCGAGAGCGAATTACGGTTCCTCACCCCGACCGGCCCCTCCGACCTGTTTTCGCTCAATGGCGCGGCGCGCTACGATCACGGCGGGCGCTATGTCGGCGTCGTTCTCACCGGCCGCCCGATCGGCGAGTTGCGACGCGCCTATGAGGCGCTGCATAGCGCGCATAGTGAATTGCAACGCGCCCAGCGCCAACTCGTCGAGCAGGAGAAAATGGCCAGTCTGGGCCGTCTCGTCGCCGGGGTCGCCCATGAATTGAATAATCCGATCAGCTTCGTGTACGGCAATATCCACACGCTCGAGCGCTACCGGCAGCGGCTGATTGAATATCTCGCCACGGTTCACGGCGACGCTACCGACGAGGCCCGCGCCACGCTGCGACAAAAGCTGAAAATCGACGCCATGCTCGCCGATCTCGAGCCGTTGATCGACGGGACGCTGGAAGGCGCGGCGCGGGTTTCCGAGATCGTCAAGAATCTGCGCCGGCTGTCCTTCAACAAGACCACCGAGCAACAACACTTCCAGATCGACCGCGTGCTGGACACAGCAGTCCGCTGGGCGCTTCGCGCCAAGCAGACAAGGGCGCAGGTCGAGATCGCGATCGAACCCAATCTGGTCGCGCGCGGCAATGAGGGGCAGATCCATCAGGTGATCGTCAATCTGGTCGACAACGCCATCGACGCCATGAGCGAGCGCGCCAAGCCGGTGCTGTCGATCAAGGCGTTTCGCAGCGGCGATGAGATCTGCGTCCTGATTTCCGATAATGGCCCGGGGATTTCCGAAACGGCGATCGGCCAGATCTTCGAGCCGTTCTTCACCACCAAGAAGGTCGGCGACGGAACCGGGCTGGGACTTTGGATCAGCTACGGCATCGTGCGCGAACATGGCGGCGAGCTGCGGGTCCGCAATCGCGAGAGCGGCGGTGCCGAGTTTTCCTTTGCGCTTCCGATGTTCATCGCGCCGTCGGAGCTGGCGCCCGCCCAAGCATGATGCTGGATCGCGAACGCTTCGGCGCGGCCATGCCATGAATCCAAAAAGAGCTGGGCTCCGGTCGCATCCACGACCGAAGCCCAGCTTTTCGATTTGCATCCGTCGGCCGTAGCCGACGGAGCCTTGTCGTCGATGGGGTCAGCCACCCGTTGCGGCGACCGCCATGGGTCCGGCGCTGCTGTTGCGGGTGGTCCGCTGCAGCAGGTTCTTCCAGCGCCACAGCGATGCGATCATGATGACCACGCCCAAGACCAGCATGATGATCGAGATGCTCGCATTGAAGATGTTGTATCCCTTCGCGGCCGGGTTCAGGTAGACATTGGTGATCATCCAATAGCCCGCATAGTTCACCGTCACGTAGAGATAGGCGAGCGGCACCAGGCAGGTCAGCATATAGATCCGCTTCTGGGAGAGCCGCAGGATGATGGTGGCGCCGATCATCAGGCCGATCGAGGCCATCAGCTGGTTCGACACGCCGAACAGGGTCCACACCGAGTTGATGTCGCCCGAGTTCAACAGGTAGCCCCACAGCAGGCAGGCGAGCAGGCTGGCACCGAGCGCGCCCGGCATCCAGTCGAGCCGCTTGAAGGGCTTGTAGACTTCGCCGGCGAGATCCTGGATCAGGTAGCGGGCGACGCGGGTGCCGGAGTCGACGGCGGTCAGGATGAACACCGCTTCGAACATCACCACGAACTGGAAGAAGTAGGCGGCGAGATTCGAGAACCACGGCATTTTGGTGAAGATCTCCGTCATGCCGACGGCGAGGGTCACGGCGCCGCCGGTGCGGCCGTAGAGATCCATGCCGATGCTCTCGCTGAGCCGCGGCAGGTCGACGACATCCATGCCGAGCGCGGCGAACACGGCCGGTGAGGCGTTGATGGCGAAGTAGTCAGCCGGGTGCAGCACCGTGGCGGCGATCAGGGCCATCACGCCGACCACGCATTCGGCCAGCATCGCACCGAATGCCACCGGCAGGATGTCGCTCCACTTGTCCACCAGCTTCGGCGTGGTGCCGGAACCGATGAAGGCATGGAAACCCGAGATCGCACCGCAGGCAATGGTGATGGAGATGAAGGGCCACACCGGACCGCTGATCACCGGGCCACCGCCGTTAATGAAGTCGGTCAACGCCGGGAACTGGACGACCGGGTTGATGAACACCACGCCGACGATCAGCGCGCCGAACACACCGATCTTCATGAAGCTGGACAGATAGCCGCGGGGCGTCAGCAGCAACCAGACCGGCAGAGCGGTGGCAAAGAACGCATAGGCCGGGATGGCGAGCGAAACCGTCCGCGCATTCACGGTCAGCCAATTGCCCAGCATCGTGCCCTGCAGATAGGGGCCGATGAAGACGGCGGCGATGATGGCGAACACCCCGAAATAGGTGGCGCCCTTGGAGCGGCCGGTAAGCTTCTCATAGGTACCGACCACCATGGCAATCGGGATCGTCATGACGACCGCGAAAGTGCCCCAGGCGTTGCGTTCGAGCGCATGCACCACGACCATCGACAGGCCGGCCATGGTGATGGTGATGATGAACAGCATCGCGATGCCGGTGCACCAGCCCGCGACCGGGCCGAGCTCGGCCTTGGCCACTTCCGACAGCGACTGGCCTTTGTACTTCATCGAGGCGAACAGCACCACGGTGTCATGCACCGCGCCGCCCAGGACCGCGCCGATCAGCAGCCAGAGGAAGCCTGGCAGGTAGCCGAACTGGGCCGCGAGCACCGGCCCGACCAGCGGGCCGGCCGCCGCGATCGCGGCGAAATGCTGGCCGGCATTGACCCATTTCCTGGTCGGCACGAAATTGCGGCCGTCCTGCATGGAATGGGCGGGTGTCACTTCCGAGTCGTCCGCGCGCAAGACCGTGCGAACGAAGAATATCCCGTAAAAACGGTAGCAGATCGTCAGGACGCAGATCGTCCCTATGACGAATGGAAGGGCGTGGATCATGGCTGCTCTCCTTTTGAAGATGCGGCGACCCTAATCCAGGCAATTGCGTCGCGAATGGCGGTTTCCGAGAGCGGCAGCATGCTTCGCCGAGCGGCCGCCAGCGGGCACTGAGCGGCGGGCCGCACAGCCCTCGCGGTGCCTTACGGAGGTGCAGCGCCGGTTCGGCCAACCTATGGTGGGTCAAGACACCGGTCCGGAATCCCCAATGCTGCCTGCGATGTTGCTCGATCGCCTCACCATGACGCTGTTGCTGCTGCAGCAGACCTGCGTCTATCTGGTGATTGCCTATCTGTTGAGCCGAACGCCGCTGTTCATTCCGCTGATGAACGTCACCGTGCGCCCCGCCCATAAGGCCGCGGCCTATCTGATCTTCTCGATGTTCTGCATCATGGGCACCTATTTCGGCCTGCAATTCGACGATTCCATCGCCAATACACGGGCGATCGGGGCGGTTCTGGGCGGTCTGCTCGGCGGGCCGTCAGTGGGATTGGCAGTCGGGCTCACCGGCGGGTTGCATCGCTATTCGCTCGGCGGCCCGACCGACGTCGCCTGTGCGATTTCCACCATTACCGAGGGGCTGATCGGCGGCCTGGTGCACCGCCACTATGTCGGCAAGCGGCAATTCGACCGGCTGTTCGACCCCTGGCGCGTGGCGCTGGTGACCTTCGTCGCCGAAGTGGCGCAGATGGCGATCATCCTGCTGATCACCCGGCCGTTCGCGGTCGCCTGGTCGGTGGTCGACCACGTCGCGTTGCCGATGTGGATCGCCAATACGCTGGGCGCAGGCCTGTTCATGCGCATTCTGCTGGAACGCCGGGTGCTGACGGAACGCCAGTCCAGCGTGTTTTCGGCCAAGGCACTGAAGATCGCGGCGCGGGCCGAAGGCATCCTGCGCAGCGGCTTCAACGAGGAAACCACGACGCGAATCTCCCGCATCCTCTATGAAGAAACCGGCGTCGGCGCGGTGGCCATCACCGACCGCGAGAAGATCCTGGCCTTTATCGGCATCGGCGACGACCACCATCTGCCGGGCACACCGATCGCCTCAGAGCAGACGCGGCTCGCGATCGAGCACAACCAAGTGGTCTATGCGGATGGCGACGAGACCGAATATCGCTGCTCGCTCAGCCCGACCTGCCGGCTCGGCGCCTCGCTGGTGATCCCCCTGCTCGGCGAGGATGAACGCGTGATCGGCACCATCAAGCTTTACGAGCCGCGCAGCAAGCTGTTCTCCAACATCAACCGCACCCTCGGCGAGGGCTTGGCGCGGCTGTTTTCCAGCCAGATCCTGGCGGGCCGCTATGACGAGAAGACCCAGCTGCTGGCGCGCTCGGAGATCAAGCTGCTGCACGCGCAGATCAATCCGCACTTCCTGTTCAACACGCTCAACGTGTTGTCCTCGATCATCCGCACGGATCCCGAGCGCGCCCGCGAATTGGTGCTGCATCTGTCGACCTTTTTCCGCAAGAACCTCAAGCGGCCCACCGAGGATGCGACGCTGGGCGACGAAATCGAGCATGTGAACGCCTATCTGCAGATCGAGCTGGCCCGTTTCGCGGACCGGCTGTCGGTCGAATTCGACGTTCCCGAGGCGCTGCGCGTGGTCCAGCTTCCGGCTTTCTCGCTGCAGCTGATCGTGGAAAACGCCATCAAGCATGGCATCGCCCATATGCTCGAAGCCGGCGTGGTGCGGATCGCGGCGAGGCAGATGGAGGGCGTGCTCTTGCTGTCGGTCGAAGACAACGCCGGCTTGTACGCCGAGCATCCGCCCGGCGACGGGCTCGGCATGAGCCTGGTGGACCGACGAATCCGCAACCGCTATGGCGAAGGTTACGGGCTCGATGTGAGCTTTGAACCCGACGTGCGCACCCGCGTCACCATGCGGCTGCCAATGCAGATGGTGGCCGCATGATGCGCGTCTTGATTGTCGATGACGAGCCCCCTGCCCTGAGCGAGTTGCGCGTGCTGCTCAACGAAGCCGGCGATATCGACATCGTCGGCGAGGCCGGCAACGCCGTCGAGGCGATCGCCGCGATCAACCGGCTGCAGCCCGAGGTCGTGTTCCTCGACATCCAGATGCCGCGCATCACCGGGCTGGAAATGCTCACCATGCTCGATCCGGTCCACCCCCCGCGGATCGTGTTTCTCACCGCGCATGACGACTACGCCGTGCAGGCCTTCGAGGAGAACGCTTTCGACTATTTGCTGAAGCCGGTCGATCCGGCGCGCCTGGGCAAGACCCTGCAACGGCTGCAGCGCGATCGCGCCCCGCAGGACGTCGGCACGCTCAAGCGCGCCCATCCGCTGCGGCAGATCCCCTGCACCGGCCAAAACCGGATTTCGCTGCTGCGGGTCGAGGACGTCGAATATGTCGCCTCGCGGCCCAGCGGCGTCTATGTAGTCGGCGAGGACGGCAAGGAACGCTTCACCGAACTGTCGCTGCGCACGCTGGAAGAACGCACCAGCATGTTCCAGTGTCACCGGCAATATCTGGTCAACCTCGACCGCATCAAGGAGCTCCGCTTCGAGGAAGGCGGGCTCGGACATATCCTGACGCTGGCCGGACGCTCGGTGCCGGTCAGCCGGCGGTTTCTGTCCCTGCTCAAGGAGAAGCTGGGCGTCGGCTGACACCGGCTGCGGCGAGCGAGCAATCAGCGTAGCAGGAACCAGAGTCGTTACTGCGACGAGCACTGCTTCACCTCTCCCCGCAAGCGGGGCGAAGGAATCTTTGTCGCACCGCTTCGATCAGCTTCGGCCTACAGTCAGCGCAATACTTACGCGAGTCGTGCGCGTCGGCTCAGCGTCCCCATCGGAGCGTGAGACCGGCATCGCCGGGGAAACCACCCGGGAAGTCGAGGATCTGCGCGGTCAGGCCGAAGCCCTGCGGCCGCAATTCCCGCCGCCAGCGTTCGAACATGTCGGCGGCCTCGCCGATCAACGTCTCCGGCCAATGCGGGTCCATGGCGTTGATGGCGCGTCCGCGGTCGCTGCACAGCTCCGACGGAAATCGGATCAGCAGCATCTCGCGGGCGCCGCGGCGCGCCACCTGACGCGCGCGATCGATCAACGCCTGCCAGTTCGCCTCGTCGAGCGCCTTCTGCTGTAGCGCGGTGACCAGCGCGCGACGCGCCTCACCCGCGATGCGCTCGGCCGCCGCGCGCTGCGCGCGTTCGGCCTCTTCGGCGGCGGTGGCAAGGGCCGCGAATTCGGCGGCACTCGGCACCATCGCGACCTCCTTGCGCACCACCGCCGCCGCAGGCGAATTGCGCCGCGCAAACGAAACGCCAGGGCTCATAATGTCCCAAGTCGACATCGACTTTCTCCTTGCTAACAACTCACGTCACCACCAGATCATGGCGGCGAAACACCGCGCGGGTGCGCTCGAGCAGGTCGGGCGTCGGCGGCTCTGTGCCGGCAAGTCGATACGGCACGCCGCCGGCGGCCCATTTGAACTCGCCCATCTTGTGGAACGGCAACACGTCGACGCGCTCGACATTGCCGAGTTCACGCGCGAACGCCGCCATTTTCTCAATCTCGTCGAATTTGTCAGTGAGGCCGGGAACCAGCACAAATCTGATCCAGACCGGCTTCTTCATCGCCGCGAGGCGGCGGGCGAACACCAGCGTCGGTCCCAGCGCGACGCCGGTGAGGTCGTGATAGGTCGCCTCCGAGAAGGCCTTGATATCGAGCAGCACCAGATCGACGTCGGCCAGCAGGTAATCGTCGGCATGGGCGCCGAGGAAGCCCGCGGTGTCGAGCGCAGTATGCAGGCCCATCTCCTTGCAGCCGCGCAGGATCGCGTGGGTGAAGTCGGGCTGCACCAGCGGCTCGCCGCCGCTGAGCGTCACGCCGCCGCGGGCATGCATGAGAAATTTGGTGTAGCTGCCGATATCGCGTAACACCTCGCGCGAATTGGTCGGCTTGCCCTGGTGCATGTGCCAGGAGTCAGGGTTGTGGCAATATTGGCAGCGCAGCAGACAGCCCGCCAGAAACAGCACGTAGCGAATACCCGGTCCATCGACGGCGCCGCCAACCTCGGTTGAATGCACCCAGCCAGAGATGGCTGGGCGCACCGCGCGCAAACCCGTGGGTTTGCGCGCCGCCGTGGCGTAGCCGGCATTGGCCTGGTCAGTGTAGATCATGAAAGGTCCGAGAGATGACGTCGAGCTGTTGCTCGCGCGTCAGCTTGGTGAAGTTCACCGCATAGCCGGAGACCCGGATGGTGAGCTGCGGATACAGTTCCGGGTGATCCATCGCGTGCAGCAAGGTCGCGCGGTCGAACACGTTGACGTTGATATGGTGGCCACCCTGGGCGAAGTAGCCATCGAGCAGGCCGTTCAGGTTGGTGACGCGATCGGCTTCCGCAGCGCCCAGCGCCGAGGGCACGATGGTGAAGGTGTAGGAGATGCCGTCCTGCGAATGCGCATAGGGCAGCTTCGCCACCGAGGCCATCGAGGCGACCGCACCCTTGACGTCGCGGCGATGCATCGGGTTGGCGCCCGGCGCGAAGGGTTCGCCGGCCTTGCGACCGTCGGGAGTGTTGCCGGTCTTCTTGCCGTAGACGACGTTCGAGGTGATGGTCAGCACCGACATGGTGGCGACCGAGCCCCGATAGGTCTTCTGCTTGCGCAGCCGGGTCATGAACTCTTTGACCAGCCAGATCGCGATCTCGTCGACGCGGTCGTCATTGTTGCCGAAGGCCGGGTAGTCGCCTTCGATCTCGAAGTCGGTGGCGAGCCCGCGCGCGTCGCGGATCACCTTCACCTTGGCGTGCTTCATCGCCGACAGGCTGTCGGCGGCGACCGACAGGCCGGCGATGCCGCAGGCCATAGTGCGCAGGATATCGCGATCATGCAGCGCCATTTCGATGCGCTCATACATGTATTTGTCGTGGCAGTAGTGGATCGCGTTGAGCGCGCCGACATAGACCTTGGCGAGCCAGTCCATCATCGGGCCGAGCTTGGCCGTGACCTCGTCGAAGTCGAGCACATCGCCGGTGACCGGCGCGAAAGTCGGGCCGATCTGTTCGCCGGAGAGTTCGTCGCGTCCGCCGTTGATGGCGTAGAGCATCGCCTTGGCGAGGTTGGCGCGGGCGCCGAAGAACTGCATCTGCTTGCCGATGCGCATCGCGGAGACGCAGCAGGCGATGCCGTAATCGTCGCCCCAATAGGGCCGCATCAGGTCGTCGCTCTCGTACTGGATCGACGAGGTGCGGATCGAGGTCAGAGCGCAATAATCCTTGAAGCCCTGCGGCAGATTCTCCGACCACAGCACGGTGAGGTTCGGCTCCGGCGCCGGGCCCAGCGTCTCCAGCGTGTGCAGGAAGCGGAAGCTCGACTGCGTCACCAGCGGACGGCCGTCCAGCCCCATGCCGCCGATCGATTCGGTGACCCAGGTCGGATCGCCGGAGAACAGCGTATCATATTCCGGCGTGCGCAGGAACCGGACGATCCGCAGCTTCATCACGAAATGATCGACCAACTCCTGCGCGGTCGCCTCGTCGAGCACGCCCTCGGCGATGTCACGCGCGATATAGATATCGAGGAAGTTCGACACCCGTCCCAGCGACATCGCCGCGCCGTTGGATTCCTTGACGGCGGCGAGGTATGCGAAATAGGTCCACTGGATCGCCTCGCGGGCGTTCGCCGCCGGCTTGGAAAGGTCGAAGCCATAGGCCTTGGCCATCACTACCAGTTCCTTCAGCGCGCGGATCTGCTCGGCGATCTCCTCGCGCAGGCGCAGCACCGCCTCGTCGAGCGAGTCGAGTTCGAGACTGGCGCCCTGCGCCTTCTTGTCCTCGATCAGCCGGGTCACGCCGTACAGCGCGACGCGGCGATAGTCGCCGATGATGCGGCCGCGGCCATAGGCGTCGGGAAGCCCGGTGATAATGCCGGACTTGCGGCAGCGCACGGCGTCCGGCGCATAGATGTCGAACACCGCGTCGTTGTGAGTTTTACGCAGCGTCGGGAAGATCTTCTCGAAGCTGGGATCGACCTTGAAGCCGTAGGCCTCGAGCCCGTTCTTGACCATGCGCCAGCCGCCGAACGGCATCATCGCGCGTTTCAGCGGCGCGTCGGTCTGCAGGCCGACAATCTGCTCGAGGTCGCGGTCGATATAGCCGGCGCCGTGCGACACGATCGAGGCGAAGGTCTGGGTGTCGACGTCGAGTACGCCGCCGCGCTCGCGCTCGGCCTGCAGCAGGCTTGTCAGCTTCGCCCACAGCGCCTTGGTCCGCTCTGTCGCGGGCGCCAGGAAGCCGGCGTCGCCGGTCCACGGCGTCACATTGGCTTGAATGAAATCGCGCACCTCGATCTCACGGGTCCAGACCCCGGTCGCAAAATCACGCCAGGGATCGCTGGAAACTGCGTTGACCGTCTCGACGCCGACTGGATTTTGCACTTGCATGTTCATGATGTGACCTCGCTGGATGAAATCTCGGAAGAATCTTGCCTCGTTGTCGCGTGCGCCGCGCGCATGTCATGTCGATGCCCAGGTCCGGACGACCGGGGCGAACCAGTGCGGACGATAAGGCATAACATGGACGATCCTGTGTCGCGCATCGTTTCGGTCCTCACTCGGCTGCCACGGCGTAGGTTCCGGGCCTGGCGGCGTCGCCAGCGGCGGCCTGGATGGCGGTGATGGCGATGGTGTAGACGATGTCGTCGACCAGGGCGCCGCGGGAGAGGTCGTTGACCGGCTTGCGCAGGCCCTGCAGCATCGGTCCGACCGAGACGACATTGGCGGAGCGCTGCACCGCCTTGTAGGTGGTGTTGCCGGTGTTGAGGTCGGGGAAGACGAAGACATTGGCGCGGCCGTCGAGCGGGCCGCCCGGCGCCTTCTGGCGCCCGACGCTGGCGACGGTGGCGGCGTCGTATTGGATCGGGCCGTCGACGATGAGGTCGGGGCGCAGCGCGCGGACCTTGTCGGTCGCCCGGCGCACCTTGTCGACGTCCTCGCCGGCGCCGGACGCGCCGGTCGAATAGGAGATCATCGCCACCCGCGGCTCGATGCCGAAGGCGGCTGCGGAATCGGCCGACTGGATCGCGATCTCGGCGAGTTCGTGATCGGTCGGATCGGGGTTGATGGCGCAATCGCCATAGACCAGGACCTGGTCCGGCATCAGCATGAAGAACACGCTGGAGACGATGCTCGATCCCGGCGCGGTCTTGATCAGCTGCAGCGCGGGGCGCACTGTCGAGGCGGTGGTGTGAACGGCGCCCGAGACCAGCCCGTCGACGTCGTTCTGCGCCAACATCATGGTGCCGAGCACCACGGAATCCTCCAGCGCGATCTCGGCCTGGAGTTTTGTCAGGCCCTTGGCCTTGCGCAATTCGACCAGCGGCGCGACGTAGCGGCCGCGCTGCTGCTCGGCGTCGACGATCTCGAGATTGTCCGGCAGCTCGATGCCATGCGCCGCGGCGACCTCGCGGATGCGCTCGGGCGCGCCGAGCAGGATGCAGCGGGCGATGCGCTTGTCGGCGCAGATCGCGGCGGCGCGGATGGTGCGCGGCTCCTCGCCCTCGGGCAGCACGATGCGGCGCAGCGCCGCACGCGCGCGCGCGACCAGGCGATGGCGGAACACCGGCGGCGGCATCAGCGTCTCGACCGGCAGATCGAGCCGCAGCGCCAGCGGCCGCGTCTCCACCTTCTCGGCGATGAACGCGATCACCCGTTCCATGCGATCGCCATCGGCGCGACTGACATGGGCCGACAGATTGGCCAGCTTCGACGCGGTGGTGAACGTGTCGTCGTCGGTACACAGGACGGCGAGCCGATCGAGCGGGGCGGAAGCCAGGATCGCGGCGAGCTCGGGGGCCGGACGCCCGCCGCAGGTCAGCACCAGGCCGGCCAGCGCCATGCCGCGCTGCGCCACCAGCGCGGTGGCGAGAATCGCATCGCTGCGATCGGCCGGCGTCACCACCAGGGTTTCCGGCCGCAAGGTCCCGATCAGCTTCTCCGGCGAGCGCGCCGCGACCACGACGTTGAGCACGCGCGTGGTGTCGATGCCGCCGCGATTGAGGATGGTCAGGCCGAGCGTGTCGGCGATGTCGATCAGATGCGGCGCCAGCAGATGCGCGGCACTCGGCACCGCGGCGAGGATCGGCACCGGGTTCGATCCGTTCAGCGTCAGCGCGCCGCGCTCGGTCAGCGCCAGGGCGGCGGCGGCGTCGATGCAGCGATTGATCAGCAGGCCGGCGATCGGCCGGCGGCCGTCGTCGCCATATTGCTCGGCGGCGGCGGCGGCCTTCGCCGCCAGTGCTGCGGCATCGTGCGATCCGCCAGCCAGCACCGGGATCAGATCGGCGCCGAGCGAGCGGATGATCTCGATGTTCAGCCTCGTGGCGATCTGGAATTCGACGTCGGGGATCAGGCCCTCGACGATGACGATGTCGCAATCGGCCTGAACGGTGTCGACCATCGACACCACTTCTTCCATCAGCCCGCCGAGCTGGCCGGAGCGCACCATCTCGGCGGCGTGATCGAACGCGATCGGGTCCGGGGTGCGGACGCCGCACAGCGTCCGGGCGAAATGCGCCGCCAGATCGAGATCGCCGGAGCGGATTTCGGGCTGCATGATCGGCTTGACGAAGCCGACCTTGACGCCGGTGAGTTGCAGGGCCCGGACCAGGCCCAGCGTCATCGATGTGAGGCCGGCCTCGCGGGAGACCGGAACGAGATAGAACGTACGATGGCGGGAATTATTCATTGGAATGCTTTCGGCGACCGATCGAGGAGTTGCGCGCGCCTGCGATCAGGCGATGTGAAGGTCGGAGGGCTGGGCGGGAAAGCCGCCCGACGGGGAGATCCCCAGAATGGCGGTGGCGTCGCGGGCGATCAGGCCTTCTTCATCGGTGGGGATGACGATGGCGGTCGGTCGCCGGCTGCGGCTGATGCGGCCGCTGCGCCCGCCCACGGTGCGCTCATTGGCTTCGCGGTTGAGGGTGAAGCCGAACACCCGCAGGCTCTCGATGGTCTTGGCGCGGAGCAGCGCCGAGTTCTCGCCGATGCCGCCGGTGAACACCAGCGCGTCGAAATTGTCGAGCGAGGCCGCAAGCCCGCCGATGTGGCGCGCCAGCCGATGCACGAAGACGTCGAGGGCGAGGATGGCGCCGGGATGGCCTGCTTGCGCGGCCTGCTCCAGCGCCCGGCAATCGCCGGACAGTTCGGAGATGCCGAGCAGCCCGCTTTGGGTGTTGAGCATGGTCTCGACCTCGTCGAGGCTCAGCCGATTGGTGCGCGCGACATGCGCCACCACGCCGAAATCGATGTCGCCCGAGCGGGTGCCCATCACCAGCCCTTCCAGCGGCGTCATGCCCATCGTGGTATCGACGCTCTCGCCATTGCTGACCGCGGTGGCCGAGGCGCCATTGCCCAGATGGGCGATGACGATGCCATGATCCTGCGGATCGAGCCGCAGCAGCTCGACCGTCTGGCCCGCGATATAGCGATGCGAGGTGCCGTGAAAACCGTAACGCCGCACGCCCTGGTCGCGATACAGGCGCTGCGGGATCGCATAGGTGAAGGCGGCGGCGGCGATGGTCTGATGGAACGCGGTGTCGAACACCACCACCTGGGGGATCGCCGGCAGGCCCTGCGCGCAGGCGCGGATGCCGAGCAGATTGGCCGGATTGTGCAGCGGCGCCAGCGCCGCCACCGCCTCGATGTCGGCGATCACCTCAGGGGTCACCAGCGCCGAGGCGGAGAACCGCTCGCCGCCATGGACGACGCGATGGCCGACGACGACGATGCGATCGAGCAGGCGCTGCTCGGCGAGATAGCGCAGGATCGCCGCCAGCGCCGAATCATGGCTGCCGCCGTGCAGCGAATTGACCGTCTTGGTATCAGCCGATTTGAGCACGATCCGCGCCTCGGGACGCCCGAGGCATTCCGCCAGACCGGACGCCAGCGGACCGCCGCCGGACGCCGGAATCACCGAGAATTTGAGCGACGAGGAGCCGCAATTGATCACCAGGACGAGCTCGGAAATATAGGCCATTCTTCGATCTCGTAGATTGCCGCTATGAGAATGTGAGGTGACCTTAACGCACCCCGTGGCAGCCTCGACGGCGTTCCGGCGAACGGCAGCATGCGTCCCCGAGCGGCCGCAGACCGGCGCCGAGCGGCGGCCCGATTGGCGCCACCTCGGTGTCACCATCGCGCCGGGGCTGGCGTTCCGGCGCTGCTGGCTCTCTCCTTCGCGCTCGCCCATGCTTCGCTCGGGGCGTTCAATGCGCCGATCGGACTGGCGATTTGGGTCTCAAGGCCGCGCTGGCGCTGCTGATCTTCATGTCGCTATGGCGCTCGCGGGCGATCATGCGGCTCGCGGCCGCCACCGGCCTATTCTGGCTGGCGATCCTGTTCGCATTGACCTTCAGCGATGTGCTGTCGCGCTGACCCGGCAGCCGGCCAGCCTTGCGCAGCGCCAAAGCGAGGAACGATCGCGCGTCGTCAGGATTAGCCGAAAGATGACCAGCATTTCGCCAAGCCCAGCCTGTTTGTTGCCGCACCAAGGCGCCAGCGCCAAGCGTCGGATGGCTGTTGCGGCGGTGTTTGAGGCGTCGCTGGTCGCCGCATCACCGACCCTCGTACAACGGCCGCCCGACCTCGATCAACTGCGGCAGCAGGCGTTGGTGCAGGTCAGCGCAGCGCGTCAGAAGCAGGGATTAACCGTCCGGAAACTCGACGACGCCCTGCCCGTGCTCGGCAAACGGCACTGAGCCGCCAGCATGGCGCGGATCCTGATAGGCACCTCCGGATGGTCCTATGCATCCTGGCGCGGGCCGTTCTTTCCGGATCGGCTACCGGTCGCGCGACGGCTGCAGTTTTACGCCAGCCAGTTTCCCACCACCGAACTCAACGGCGTGTTCTATCGCACCCCGCCTCCGGAGGCGGTGCAGAGCTGGCATGACCAGACCGGGAACGATTTCGTCTTCGCCTGGAAGGCTTCGAAATTCATCACCCATTGGAAGCGGCTGTCGGCTGCCTCCGCCAATAGCCTTGAACTGATGGAGGACCGGATCGCGCTGCTCGGCGACAAGGTCGGCCCAATCCTGTTTCAACTGCCGCCACGCTTCGCCTGCGACCGCGGCCGTCTTGCCGCCTTCCTCGACATGCTGCCAACCCACCGCCGCTATGCCTTCGAGTTCCGCCATCCGAGCTGGTACAGCCCGCCAGTGTTCCGGATACTGCGCGACGCTAATGTGGCGTTATGCCTGTCCGATCACCACGATGCGCCCGCGCCCTGGAAGCGGACCGCGGACTTCATCTATGTCAGAGGCCATGGACCCGGCGGTCGCTACAAGGGCCGCTATCCCGGCGCGACCCTGCAGCAATGGGCAAAGACGATCGGTGCCTGGAAGCGGCGCGGCTATGACGTCTATGTCTATTTTGACAATGACCAGAAAAGCGCGGCGCCCAGCGACGCGCTACGCCTGACCCGGCTGTTCGAAAAATAGTGACATAACACAAATAGCAACCCGCCTCCGCACTTGTGCGGTAGGCGCGTCGCGCAGCAAGCCGCAATCAGCCAAAGAAGCCCGCCGCCCACGCCGCCACGGCCAATAGCGGCAGCAGCGCCACCGCGATCAGCAGCAAAGGCGCAGGCTCGTTGCCGGTTCGCTTCTCGTCAAGGTCATCGTCTGCCATGCGCAATCGAACGCCGTGATGGACCGCGGGTTCCTCACGCCGTCCGGCGCGGACCCACGCCGTTGTGGCAGGCCGTGTGCGTTTCAAAAGGACGTGAGCGGCCCGCGCTTCGTTCAATTTGCGCAACGGCTCACGCAACGATCGCAAAACTCCATCGTTGGAGCTTCGAACACTCAATCATTCCAACACTCAATCAAACGGGTGCGCGTGCACCGTCTGGATCATGACATGAATGTGAGCGAATTTGTCTGGCAGCGTTTGGCGGAATGGGGCCTGCACAGGGTCTATGGCTATCCGGGAGACGGCGTCGGCGGCCTCGATGTTGCGCTGGAAAAGGCCGGCGACTCCATGGATTACGTCCAGGTGCGTCACGAGGAGATGGCCGCCTTCATGGCTTCGGCGCATGCCAAATTCACCGGCCAGGTCGGGCTGTGCTACGCGACTTCGGGACCCGGTGCCATTCATCTGCTGAATGGGCTGTACGATGCCAAGATGGATCACGTTCCGGTGGTCGCCCTGGTCGGGCAACAGGCGCGGAGCGCGATCGGGGCGAATTATCAGCAGGAGGTCGATCTGCAGACGCTGTTCGGCGATGTCTGCGAATATGTCGGGCTCGCCAGCGTCCCCGAGCAGGTTCGGCATCTGATCGACCGCGCCGTCCGCATTGCCCACGACAAACGCGGCGTCTGTTGCGTGATCCTGCCGAACGATCTGCAGCAGCTCGACTACAAGTCCCCGCCGATGGCGCATGGCGCCACCCACACGGGGGTTGGACACGCTTTTCCGGCGAGCGTGCCGGATGAGGCCGGGCTGAAGGCCGCCGCCGAGGTGCTGAACGCCGGCAAGAAGGTGGCGATGCTGGTCGGCGCCGGCGCGCTCGGCGCCACCGACGAGGTAATCGCGGTCGCGGAGCGGCTGCAGGCCGGCGTTGCCAAGGCGCTGCTCGGCAAGGCAGCGCTGCCCGACGACCTGTCATTCGTTACCGGCTCGATCGGCCTGCTCGGCACACGGCCGAGCTGGGACCTGATGAAGGGCTGCGACACGTTTCTGATGGTCGGTTCGGCTTTCCCTTACAGCGAGTTTCTGCCGCGCCCGGGCGACGCCCGCGGCGTCCAGATCGACATCGACGGCCGCCGGCTCAGCCTGCGTTACCCGATGGAGGTCAATCTAATCGGCGACAGCGCCAAGACCTTGCAGGCGCTGCTGCCGCTGCTGACCCAGAAGAAGGAAACCGCGTGGCGGCGCGGCATTGAGCGCGGCATCACATCATGGTGGCAGACGCTGGAGCAACGCGCGATGGTCGCGGCCGAGCCGCTCAATCCGCAGCGGGTGTTCTGGGAATTGTCGCCGCGGCTGCCCGACAACGCCATCATCACCGCAGATTCCGGCTCGGTCGCCAATTGGTACGCGCGTGACCTCAAGATACGGCGCGGCATGAAGGCGTCGCTGTCCGGCGGCCTGGCCTCGCTCGGCGCCGGCACGCCTTACGCGGTCGCCGGCAAAATGGCCTATCCGGATCGCACCGTGATCGCCTGCATGGGCGATGGCGCGATGCAGATGAACGGCCTCAACGTGATGATCACCATCGCCAAATATTGGCAGAAATGGTCGAACCCGCGGCTGATCGTGCTGGTGCTGAACAACCGCGATCTCAATCAGGTGACCTGGGAAGAGCGGATCCAGCTCGGCGCCGGCAAGACCGAGTCGACGCAGAGCATTCCGGATTTCCCCTATCACAAATACGCCGAGCTGCTCGGCCTCAAGGGCATCTTCGTCGACAATCCGGACAGGCTGGGCGCGGCATGGGACGAAGCGCTGGCGGCCGACCGGCCGGTGATTTTCGAGGCCTATACCGACCCGAACATTCCGCCGCTGCCGCCGCATATCACTCTGAAGGACGCCAAGAACTTCGTCAGCATGATGGGCGAGGAACCCGAACTGAGCAGCGTCCTGACCAACAGCGCCAAGGAGCTGCTCGCCAGCGTGCTCCCCGGAAAGGGCTGATGATGTCGGAGGTCACCATCGACAGGCTCGACGTCCGCGCCTTCACGATTCCAACCGACCGGCCGGAAGCGGACGGCACCCTGGCCTGGGACAAGACCACGATCGTGCTGGTCGAGGCCCATGGCGATGGCAAAACCGGCCTCGGCTACACCTATTCGTCCGATGCGATCCTCGGCCTCATCACCGGCAAGCTCGCCGGTGTGGTCGAGGGCCGCGATGCTCTCAATCCGCAAGGCGCCTGGCGGGCGATGCAGCGATCCGTGCGCAATCTCGGTCGCGAAGGACTGGCGGCGACCGCGATCTCGGCGGTCGATTCGGCGCTATACGACCTGAAGGCGCGGCTGCTCGGCGTACCGCTGGCGACCTTGCTCGGCCGTTATCGCGACGCGGTGCCGATCTATGGCAGCGGCGGCTTCACCAGTTACTCCGATAAGGAATTGCGCGAGCAGCTTGGCGGCTGGGTTGCGAACCAGGGCTGCGCCTTCGTCAAGATGAAGGTCGGCTCCGAGCCCGCGCGTGACCCGGCGCGGGTGCGCGCCGCCAAGGATGCGATCGGCGACCGCGCCACGCTGTTTGTCGACGCTAACGGCGCCTATGGGGTGCAGCAGGCGCTGCGGCTCGCCGAGCAATTCGCCCAGCAGGGCGTCGGCTGGTTCGAAGAGCCGGTGTCGTCGGACGACCTGCGGGGCCTTTGCGCGGTGCGCGCACGCGCGCCGTTCGGCATGGATGTCGCCGCCGGCGAATACGCCTACACCACCGATTACGCCCGCCACATGCTCGCCGCCGAGGCCGTCGACGTGATGCAGGCCGATGTCACGCGCTGCGGCGGCATCACCGGCTTCCTGCAGATCGCCGCGGTGTGCGAGGCGTTTCACACCGACCTGTCGGGCCATTGCGCGCCGGCGCTGCATCTCCACGTCGCCTGCGCGGCGCCACGATTGCGGCATCTCGAATGGTTTCACGACCATGTCCGGATCGAGCACATGCTGTTCGACGGCGCACCCGTGCCGCGCGACGGCGCGCTGCATCCCGACCTGTCGCAGCCCGGCCACGGCCTTGCCTTCAAGGCGCAGGACGCCGCGCGCTACGCCGCCTGAGGATCAAGCCCATGACCAATCAGCGGTTGTTTCTGTTCTGCGCCGGGATCGGATTGGGTGCCGGGCTGGTCGCCGCGACTCGCCGCGCCGGCGAGGCACCGCGCCGGATCTCGGCTCAGCGGCGCGGTGAGGATGCCACGAGCCGGGCGCGCTCCCAAGCCACCGTCACCGCCGCGCGCCGGCTCAATCGCGCCGCGGGTCTGCTGGCGACTTCGGTGCTGGCCGATAGCGGCGTCGAGCACTATCGCGGCTCATTCAAGAACAAGGCGATGTATACGCCGCTCGTGGTGTCGGCTTTGACGCTCGGCGTCAGCCTGCACGGCACCGCTGACAAGCGTCCGGCAGCGCATCTCAGCCGCGACGCTGTCTATGCGCTCGCCGCAGCCACCGGCCTGATCGGCACCGGATTCCATATCTACAATGTCGGCAAGAAGCTCGGCGGCTTCTGCTGGCAGAACCTGTTCTACGCAGCTCCGCTCGGCGCGCCGATGGCGATCCTGCTGTCGGGCCTGATCGGCTTCAGCTCCGAACGGGTGCGCGAGAGCCGCCGCGACGCAGCGGTGCGGCCGGAGATTTTCACGCTGCCGGCCGGGCGCACGCTCGCCGCGGTGACCGGCGCCGGGCTGCTCGGCACCACCGGCGAAGCCGCGCTGCTGCATTTCCGCGGCGCCTATCACAACCCGTTGATGCTGCTGCCGGTGACGCTGCCGCCGGTTGGCGCGCTGCTGCTGGCGGGCGTCGCAGCGAAGTTCGACGCCGCGCATTGGCTGCCGCGCGCCTGGATGTGGCTGCTGGTCGCGATGGGCTTTGGCGGCGCCGGTCTGCACGCCTATGGCGTCTCGCGAAACATGGGGGGCTTCGCCAATTGGAGCCAGAATATCCTCAGCAGTCCACCGCTGCCGGCGCCGCCGAGCTTCTCCGGCCTGGCGCTGGCGGGCCTCGCCTGTCTCGATCTGATCAGGGAGCATCCCGATGCATGACCCCTCCCGCGCCGCCAAGCCCGATCGCTATCCCGGCTACGACGTGCTGTCGAAACGATCCGGCCCATCCTGGAACGCGCAAACGCGGCGGGTCGTCAACCGTCGTCTGTCGATCGGACAGCAGCCCCATTACTTTTCGGAAGCGGAGTTTGCCACCATGACGGCGATCGCCGCGCTGATCGTGCCGCAACCGACCAACCGGCCGGGGGTCCCGATCGCCGGCCTGATCGACCACCGGCTGTCGCAAGGCAAATCCGACGGCTATCGGCTGTCGCAAATGCCGCATGACGGCGAGGCCTGGAAACAAGGCATTGCCGCGCTCGATGCCGAAGCCGAGGCCGCCCATGGCAAGCGCTTTAGCGCCTTGCCGAGAGCGCAGCAGAGCGAATTGCTGGAGCGGATGCAGCGCGGGGAATTGAGCAACCCGGCCTGGGGGACGATGCAGCCGCAGGCGTTCTTTCAGCGTCGGCTCGGCCGCGACGTCGTGATGGCCTACTACGCGCATCCCACCGCGTGGAACGAAATCGGCTGGGGCGGCCCCGCCAGCCCGCGCGGCTATGTCCGGCTCGATTTCAACGACCGCGATCCCTGGGAAGCCGCCGAGGCCGACGGCAATGATGACGCGCCAGTGCGAAAGATCAATCATGACCTACGATGATCCGCTCGACAGCCCGCGCGCAACGCAAGGCCGCGCACCGGACGTATTCCGCCCCGGCGGCTTTGTGCCGATGCGGCAGCACCGCGACAGCGACCTGGTGGACTTCGTCATCGTCGGCACCGGCGCCGGCGGCGGCACGCTGGCCTGTCGGCTCGCCGAACACGGCTTCTCGGTGGTGGCGTTCGACGCCGGCCCTTATTTCCGGCCGCTGGAGGACTTCGCCTCCGACGAAAGCGAACAGGACAAGCTGTATTGGACCGACGACCGCATTGTCGACGGCGCCAACCCGCTGCAGATGGGCAGCAACAACAGCGGCAAGGCGGTCGGCGGATCGACCGTGCATTTTGCCATGGTGTCGCTGCGGTTTCGGCCGGAATGGTTCAAGTCGCGCACCCTGCTCGGCTATGGCGCCGACTGGCCACTCGACTGGCGCGAGATGTGGGATTACTACGCCGAGGTCGAGCAGGCACTGAAAATTTCCGGCCCCGTCACCTATCCGTGGGGCCCGAAGCGGCCGCGCTATCCCTATCGCGCCCATCCGCTCAACGCCGCCGCCCGCGTGCTGGCCAAGGGCTGCGAGGCGATGGGCATCGGCTGGACCGAGACGCCGCTGGCGACGCTGTCGGCGCCGCGCGGCCTCGCCCATCCTTGCGTCTATCGCGGATTCTGCGTCACCGGGTGTTCCACCAACGCCAAGCAGAGCGCGCTGGTGACCTGGATCCCGCGCGCGATCGCCGCCGGCGCCGAAATCCGCGATCTCGCGATGGTCGGCCGCGTCGAGACCGGCAAGGACGGCCTCGCCACCGGCGTGCATTATTTTCGTGACGGCCAATGGCGCTTCCAGCGTGCCCGCAATGTGGTGGTCGCCGGCTATGCGATCGAGACGCCGCGGCTGCTGCTGAACTCCGCCAATGCGATGTTCCCGAACGGCCTCGCCAACTCCTCGGGCCTGGTCGGCAAGAACCTGATGGCGCAATCCAACCAGGCGGTATGGGGCCTGATGGAGGACGAGGTCCGCTCCTACAAGGGACCGCCCTCGCTGGCGATCACCGAACATTGGAACTACGCCGACCGCGACAAGGATTTCTTCGGTGGCTACGCCTATATGAGCCAGGGTCCGCTGCCGCAGCTATGGGCCAATACCCAATTCAGCGCCCACGGATTGTGGGGCGACCCTCTGGTCGCGGCGATGAAAGCCTACAATCATGTTGCCGGCCTGAAAATCGTCGGCGAAATGCTGCCGCAGGAAAGCAACCGCGTCACGCTGGCCGACGAGGTCGATCAATATGGCCTGCGGATTCCCCGCATCACCTATTCGTGGTGCGACAATGACAAGCGGCTGATCGAGCATTCGCTGCGCTTCATGAGCCAGGCGCTGCAAGCCGCCGGGGCGCGCGACATCTGGAGCCAAGACGACGACACCTGCCATCTCAACGGCACCGCGCGGATGGGCGACGATCCGCGTAGCAGCGTGGTCGATGCCGATTGCCGCAGCTGGGATATTCCCAATCTGTGGATCTGCGACGGCTCGGTGTTTCCCACCGTCGGCGGGGTCAATCCGTCGCTGACGATCCAAGCAGTCGCGTGCCGCACCGCGGATCGGATTCGCGCAATGGCGCGCCGCAAGGAACTGGCAGCCGTCTAAACTGTAGACTTGTGACCTCTGAATTCCGTCAATTTCGGCCGGACTCACCCGTTCCGCTCGGTCGGTCGCCGAACCGACCATCTCATCGCGCTGATGCCGTACGGGCAGTAACAATAAGGCAAAGAGCTGCCATGCATTGAGCCGGTGCGGCTGCCACCCGCACTATTTGCTGCCGTTTGTCTTATCGCCGCTATCGCAGCCTGGACTCAATGTGTCTTGGCCCTCGTAATTGACTCTCGAGAACTCGTTTCGCTTGCCGCTCCGCCGAACCCTACTCGGACATTGCTTGCTCATGTACCGGGGTGAGGAACTTGCCCAGCGCAGACGCAAAGGTTCGGGTGAACTGACCCACAGCCGACCAGCGCATATGGATCGCGTCGGTGAAGGCTTTCGGCGACATCGGCGACTCTTTCTCGCCATCCCAATAGATCGCGCCCGTTCCGGCGAATGCCGCTCTGACCGCCTTCCCAAAATCTTCAAAGGCTTTGCCGTCGCGATCAAAGCGCGCCGTCCAAGCCGGGCTTATCGGGGTCGCGATGAGGGCCAGCCGGCGGTGTTCCTGCGACAATCGAACCGCAAATCGCCGCAACGATTGGAAGCACAAGGGATCGAGGGTCGGCGGCAGCTCTCCATAGACCAGCGTCGGCATGCTCTCGCTGGTGTCGAGCGGACCGTCTCCATAAGGAGTGAACACCAAGGTCTCGAGCGACTTCGCGTGACGCATGGAGCTAACGTGCAGAACGTTGCGAAGCAGCGAGATCGGGTCGAAATAACGCAAGTAAAATCCCCACTTCCACTGACGTCCGAACACGAAGCCGTCGGCGGCCTGTCGGTTGAAGACCTCAGTTGGATTCACCTTGCAACCGACGAAGTCAAAAGGCGACGCGACCACCGCCACGGTCCTAACCGACGGCATCCTGTCGAGCAGCCAGTCCCCCACGAACTCGGTCTGATGCATCCGCAATCCGCAAAACGCGCCATTCACGGGCCGCACGCCATCGATGACAGAAGCCAGAACGCCGCCATCAACGCTGCGCCACGCGACCGACGAGCCCAGCACCAACAGGTTTGGCGAATGATCCGGTTGCTCCCGCATGAATGCGAGCTTCTCATCGATGCAAATATTGTTGGAGATCGCCGGGGCGGGCAGCCGCCCGGTGTGCTGAAGAGCCAGCAAGGTCGCAAACAGAAATCCCATGGATCCAATTGCGCCGGAAATCATCGCCGCAACGTAGGTCAGACTGGTTCCTTGCTGCGGCTTGTCGGAGCCGCGATCTGGTCCTGCCATGATATCACCGAGAGCCATCTGGTCCTCCCCAGCATCACGCGAAAGGCGCTTCGCTCGTCAGAACTGAAAATACAGGAATTCGGTCGGCGCCTGCGAAAACGTCTTCATCAACGAGAATGTCGTCACGCAGCCCATCAACAAGCCGATCACCACCGTTGGCCGCCACACCATCCCTGGTAACCAGCTTAGAATCCAATCGGGCCGCAACTTCTGTCCAAGCGCCGTGGAGTAGCGCTGCATCCATTGCTGGGTGTTCGGCGTCGCCCATACGATCACAAGGCCGAGCAACACCCATGCGAGCTGCCTGCTATTGAAATAGGCCGACTCGCTGACCCGAATCCCGAGGAGATCAACGATCTGTGCCAATCCGGGCGCTCCCGCCAAGGTCGGGTGCACCACCAGCCCGTTCTGCCCGGCCATTCCCGCAACCAGCCGAAGCGCTGTCGGCACGTCGGCGGCGCGAAAGAACACCAAGGCGATGGTCACACACGCGAACGTCGTCAACACGGCGACAGCCGCGCGCCAGCGACTTTGCCGATCGCCCCAGCCCAGCTTCCGTTTGGTGGCCCGCCAGGCGTGATTGACCGTGAGATAGCAGCCATGCAGCAAGCCGAAGATGACGAACTGCCAACCCGCGCCATGCCATACACCCGACAGAAACATCGTCAGGATGGTCGGCAGCGCGACCAGAACGATGAACGCGCCAGTCGTGGCCTGCCCTTTCCGCATCAGCGGCAATCCCGCGCGGGCGCGTGCCCTGGTCAATCGCAGGACCAGGGGGTTGTAGACATAGGCGGTCAGGAAGCGCGTCAGCGTCATATGCCAGCGCGACCAGAATTCGATGATGCTGCGGGCCTTGTAGGGGCTGTCGAAATTTTGCGGAAGCCGAATTCCGAACATGATGCCGAGCCCGATGGCCATGTCGGTATAGCCCGAAAAATCGAAGTAGATCTGCAGCGCGTAAGCGGTCGCCCCGCCCCAGGATTCGGTCAGGTGCAAGGCCGCACCACCCGCCGCGGCCGAAAACACCGGCCGTGCGATTTCGCCGAATGGATCGGCGATCCCGACTTTCTTGAACAGGCCAAGAGCAAACAGTGTCAGCCCGACCGCGAGATGCTCCGGCCGCGGGCGAAATTTTCCCTCGCCCCGAAATTGCGGCAGCATCTCACGATGATGCGTGATCGGCCCTGCGATGAGATGCGGAAAGAAGGTGATGAACAGGCAATAATCGAGAAAGTTGTGTTCCTCGGCCTCTCCGTCATAGGCGTCGCTCAGAAACGCAATCTGCTGGAACGTGAAGAACGAGATCGCGAGCGGCAGCGCGATGTGCGGAATGGTCCAGTCCAGACCCAGGGCCTGATCGATCGCGCCAAGCGCAAAGCCGGTATATTTATAATAGCCCAGCAACGCCAGATTGAGCGCGACCCCGAACAGCAGAAGGCCTTTGCTGCGGTTCGCCGACAATCGGCTACCCAGCCAGTAGTTGACCGTCATGCTCCCGATCAGCAGCGGAACGTAGCTTGGATTCCACCAACCATAGAATAGGAGCGACGCGCACGTCACCCATAACGCGGCCAGGCGGCTTTGGCCTGCCCCGCCGATCAGGATGAAGCCCCCGAGCACGATGGGCAGGAACCACACCAGGAATTCGTAGGAATTGAACAGCATGCGGCCGCGCCCACTCCGTGGCGATGGTCTGCACAACCTAGCCGCCCGCGCTCAGGCCAACCTGACATCCGTCAAGTCGGGGAGCCGGTCGCTGTGACCGGCTGGTGACGTCACTGACCGGGTGTGGGCCCTCACGCCTTGCGCATCGGACGCAGGATAATATCGGTGAGTTCTGCGGTGCGCGGCATATCCAGCGCGGCCATCACCGCCATCGCCACATCCTCAGGCTGAAGAAGATGTTCCGGATGATAGGCCTTTCCCTCACGTCCGTGGATTCCCTCCTGCATGGCAGTCGCGGTCCTCCCGGGGAAAACCGAGAGAACGCGGACGCCATCATCGTTCACCTCGGCCCTCAGGCCATCCGCGAGCGCGCGCAATGCCTGCTTCGTCGCGGTGTAGGCGCTGATCCGCGGAGCCCCGTGCATGCCCTGTCCCGCCAGCGAGTTGATAAATACGACCTGGCCTTGGAACGCTCGTAACGCAGGCAGCAACGCCTGGATCAACACGTATGGCGCACGAACATTGACGAGCCATTGCCGGTCGAACTCGGCGACCGTCAGCGTATCAAAGGATCCAGCCGCGAAGAGACCGGCGCTGCAGACCAGGACATCAACTCCAGGCAATCCGGCCGAGAGTTCGCCCGACAATCGCGCGACCTCGGCGGTCTCCTGAAAATCGACGTTATAGACTCTCGACCCTGCCGGAGCCCCGGCTTGGACCCGGTCCAGGCTGGCGATATTCCGTCCGACGAGGTGGAGGACGTAACCACGCCGACCAAATTCCAGCGCCAGCGATCGACCAATCCCGCTGCTTGAACCTGTGATCACCACGGTCCGCCGTCGGCTGTCGGGATCAACTGTCATGCGCAACTCAATTCAGAATAGCAGAACCGTGGCACAAAAGCGCGACTACAACTAAGAGTCGCAGCCGATGCGGATATTTGAACGATCTATGTCCGGGCAGCGACTCATCCGCAATTGACCTTTTATCCGGCAGCCGATGCACGGTTTCGGGGCGTACCACCCCTGATTCAGTCATTTTTCTCGACAAACTGCTCACGCGGTGGCCTCCGCCGGGGCCAAGCTTCAAGGGAAGCCTCGCTCGAAACAACAAGTGTAATTTGAGGGCAGTCAACTCGCTTGTAACAATCATTCACATAAATTACGATTGATTGTTGGGATGGGCGGTTAGGGGAGATTTTATTTATTTCTCGTTTGCGTCATGAGGTAACGATGGCTCAATTCCTAATCGTTGATGAGTATGGAGTGTCGCGTACCGGGCTGCGTTGCTTGATCGAAAGACGTATCAAGGACGCCAAAGTAGACGATACCTCCAGCTTGATATCAATTATCGATCTTCTTGAAGACAATAATCCATTTGATTTAATGCTAATAGATTTCTATTCCCTGGTGGGCTACTCACGCGACTCTCTGGCTCGCGCTTTCAACATCCCGAAGTCGACACGCATGATCGTGACGTCGGCGGTGCGATCGCGCGAGAACGTGTTGAGCTGCCTTGCTCACGGATTCCATGGCTTCCTCGATCGCCTGCAGCCGGATCATCTGCTGTTGTCCTCGCTCGACGAAATCTGCGAGGGTCGGATCTGCGTGCCGCCCTGGATTGCCGAAGGAGAGGCTGCACGTGATCTTCTGGTAACTCCTGAAGAGTATTTCGCCGGCTCCCTTACGCCGCGTCAACGATCCGTCTTGAGCCTTATCGCTCAGGGCCTCTCGAACAAGGAGATCGCCCACCTTCTTCACATCTCGGAGGGAACGACGAAAATTCATACAGCTGCGATGCTTCGCGCCCTCGGCGTTCGAAACCGAACTGAAGCGGCTGCCAAGGCCACGGAGTTCCTCGCCTACAAAGCTACCAATGCGGTTAAAGCCGCCCATAGATCCTCCTAGCTTCGAAGTACCGATCGGCTCTTTGGAGAGCCGATCGGAGAACCGCGAAATGAAACCGTCCGGCCGATGAACAGATCGCCGAAGGCGTTCCGGCGGTCACGACATCAAACGCGCAGGTTGGCCTGATGTCGGCCTGACGCGCCTGATCGCTGGACCGTGCCAGTCCTGCGTTCAGACGGACGTCGATAGGTCGTGCCTCGTCGCCACGATTGCAGGTCGCGTCGGTCCGCGGTCCGCAGAGCAAGCGAGCCAGCGTTTTGTCCGTGACCGTGGGTTTCCATTGGTTGCCTGGTTCCCTCTGTGCTTCTTCTTGTCGTCCCTCTCTCTAAACTTTAATTGCCCGTCCGCGGAGAGCCGCATGACGCATGTCGTGCCACTTCTAGGCCGACCGCCGATCCATCGCATTTGGCGATTCAGGCATCGAATATCATCACGCGCTTCGCTGTTTGCGACGATCTGCGCGAACATACTCGTCCTGCCTCGCACGATTGCCTTCGTCGATCGAGAAACCACTCGTCGAGTTGACGGTCATCAAGTTGGACCGCAACGCTTTTGACTTACTGAAGACACCAAATAGACGATTTTCCCACACTCGATAAATTGGAGCGGGTCATGGTGGAAGACGACCGATCAACCTATGATACGCTATTCACGAGCTTCCTTCCGATCATCAAGCGCCGCAGGCGGATTGTGTATATGACGCTCGTGGCTGCCGCCGGCACCGCGATCGGATACCATTACTTCGTCGGCCAGCGTTACGAAGCATACGTTCTCCTTCGCGTTGGGCAGGGAATCAAGGACCGCACACCGGGACAGTCGCAAAATCCGTTTGAAGGCGTCGATCTGGCTGCGCGCATTGACTCAGTCGCACGCATCGGCATGACGGACTACGTTATCCGCCAAGCGGCCAGCCAGGTGGGCTTCGAACGGCTGGCGCCAGCCAAGCATTCCGCGATCGCAACCGGGACGCAGACGCTCGCGGCCAAATTGTTCGATCCGATCTTGAAATTGTTCACTCCCACGCAAGCGCACCAAATCATTTCGAAACCCGCAGATGCGACAGCCGATTCGACCACCTCTCCGACCAGACTCGTCCGCGACCCAAATGCAACGATCGTGGATGATCTGCGCGAGGACCTGAGCTCTCGCCAAGAAGGCCGCTCGGATATTCTGCGCATCTCCTACCGGGCCTCCGACCCGGCCTTGGCTGCCGAATTTGTCAATAGCCTAGCATATATACTGGTCGCGAATTATGCGGACGTCACCCAGATCGCCGGCGCCGAATCATTCTTCCAGCAACAAACCAGACGGCTAGAAGAGGAAGCCGAGAAGGCGGCCGCGGAACTGCAGGCATTTTCCGTCAACGCACAGATCTATTCTGTGGTCGATCAGAGAACGCTGCTCCTCAAGCGCCTCAACGATCTGGCGGCTCAACTGACGGCGACACGGGGATCGATGGTCGAAAAGAAGGGTTTCAAGCAGGCCTTGATGGACGAACTATTATTGATGCGTCCAGTCTATCAATCGAAAATGGTCAGCAGCATCGTCAGGAACATCGGCGGGCCGCATTACAAGCCCAGCCCGGACGTGCTTTCGGAACAATCTGGCAGCTTCGGAGAACTTCCTCCGATTCTTCTCATCAAGGTCTATCAGGACAACATGTCCTCACTGATGAAGACCAATGCCGATTTGATGGGACTGAGCGATTTCGAAAAATCGCTCGACACGGAAATCGAGAAAGTCAACGATGAGCTCGTCACGCTCGCCTCAAAGGAAGCCGAATACAATCGCCTCCGCGGCGTTCTGTCTCGGGCGTCCGCTGCGGCTGAGAATTATGGCAACCGCACCATCGAAGAGAAGATCAACTCGGACATCGCCAAGCGCGCTCAATTGTCGAGCGTCCGCGTTGTGCAGACTGCGGAAGTCCCGGACTTGCCGATCTTTCCGAGAACGTCGCACCTCGCTTTGTTGACTCTGTTGCTCGGCATCGGTTCCGGAGCCGCCGCTGCCGTCATGATCGAACTCGGCGGACTTCGTTCGACTGGCCGACCCGCGGGAGGCGACAATGGACGCGTCGTCGCTCATATCGGACAGCGATACTATCGCCGTGACGAAATGCTTGGACCCGCGGAGTAACGCCATGGTGTCCCCTGCTGCGCAGTCGGTCATTGACCACAGCATAACCGACGCGGTCGACACGGCGACCGCGTCGATCCCGGCCCGGCCATTCGTGACCATCGCGATACCGACTTTCAACCGGGCGCATCTGCTCTCGGACTGTGTCCGCGCCGCGCTGGCGCAGACCTACCCGCATTTCGAAGTGCTGGTGTCCGACAATGCGTCTGAAGATCACACCCAGGATGTGCTTGCGACCTTCAATGACAAACGGCTCCGCATCATACGTCAGCCTCGCAATATCGGGCTGCTGCCCAATTGGAACGCATGCCTCGCAGCCGCACGCGGCGACTACATCGTCTGCGTCTCGGATGACGACAGGCTCGCTCCCGGCATGCTCGAGGTCTGCGTGCGAACCATGAACGGCCGGCCCCATCTGCCGATCGTGGTCGGCCTCAGCAATCTCGATATGGTAGCGCTCGGTCGCATTCGGCCCTGCCGCGTCAGCCGCGTTTTGGAAACTGGTGCGCAGGATGGAGCCGCGATTCTGCGGGAATTTCTCGCTGATCGGATTACGGTGACGAACTGCAGTATCATGGCCAGGACGGAGCTGGTCCGCCGGAACGGCGGCTTTTGGCCCCAACTGCGTTATACGGCCGACGTGGTCTCCTGGGCACCATTGCTGCTCCAAGGAATGGCCGGCTTCGTCAACGAGGCCTGCGCCACCTATCGGCTGCATGATTTGTCGGCGACGGCAAGCCTCAGCATCGAGACCCGCCTTGATGAGGGGCGCGCGGCCGGCGAGATCATCGCGGCGTCGATCGACCCTCGCAGGACCTCCGCAAGGCAGCGAAAGATGCTGCGCTATGAGTCGCACAGGTGGTTTGCCCGTCGCAATCTCATGGTCTTATCGGACTATCGAAAGGCCGGCGCCAGCATTGGGGAGATCGTTTCGTTGATCTGGAAATTCCGCAGCTATCTGCACCCCGTCGATTCGCGTGCGGCGGCGCATTTTCTCGCAGTGCTGCTGCTGCCGCGGACGCTCACCCATCATCTGCGCCGGATGCGTCACCCGGTCACCGTAGCAGCCACATGACGTGATCCCAATGTTCGGACCTGAGATGACGCCGCTGCAGGCTGCAATCGTCCAGAATACACCCGGATATAGCGAGGCGTATCCCCAGGGCGTGCCACGCACATACTCATGGTGTGCCGGCACCCCGGGGGACAGCCGGCCGCCGCCCGCGGGGTTCAGTGCCGTCACGGCATGGGGCCAGATCTATTCCTTGGCTGGTGCCCCACCGCAGAAAGCAACTAAAGCGACGACGCTTCAGGTCAAAGGAACAAAGACCTATGTCCGATACAAGCAGAGCAAACGCTGGGCATTGGTTCAAGATCAACACCACGGCAAATTGGAGGGTGGACATTTCGTCGGCGATTTCGTCGGCAATCGCGCCGTTCCAATGGAGATCCAGGTGACTCCGGACGGCACCGCGTCAATGGGCAGACCACCGGTTGGATATAACAATCATTTTTGGATGGCGCCTCGCGGAACGTTCAAGGCCGGCAGCGTCGATGCGGTCTATGTGCAGACCAAGATCCGCACAACGAAGCCGAACGCGGGGCTCGTCGCGAACGTAGGGGCCGATTGGTGGCGCGACGCCGGCGCTGATTATGTCGACGGCTTCGCGAACAATCCGGACGCCGGCGTCAGCAATTGGGTCACGCTGAGGCAGCGATGGTCGACCCTTCATTTCTACTCAATCCCGTCGTCAGAACTGAAAGCCAATCCGCCACCACCCCTGGCGGGCTCGAGAGGACGCGCGGCCGTCACATCGCACTTTGTGTTGCCTGCGCCCCCGCAGCGTAAGTCTCCCTGTCTGCCGGTCGAACGTGAACGCTAGTCTTGGGCGCGCCATATGAGGACCTGACGTGGATGACGGGCATTCATTCCCGCTTGTTCGCCATCATATCTTGATCCTCGCCAGCACTCCGGCCCAAGGTCATGGCCAGACTTGCCGCCATTGATCGCAATTGCAACCGCACTACCTGGCCACGGGCAGCCCCCTGATCCAAATCCGCATGAGCTGCCAGGGCCACACCGCAGGCCCTCTATACGACAGTAGCGGGCGCTCGACATACCTGAATGAAACAAATGAAATTGCAATGGTGAGCGCAAATGCGGCACCCGCCGCTATGACCTCGTTGGCGTGGGCGTGCTTCAACAGCAGAAGAATGTAATAATGCCAAAGATAGAAGCCGTAAGATATCGCGCCAAGCTCCACAAATATCCGTTGGGCGAGGAACCGTTGAATCGCATTTGGAGGATGCGATACAAGAGCTGCGATGATCGATGCGGAAGCCACTGCCGTAAGGGTGAACAATCCGCAAGGCAGGAGGACGCTCGAATACGGAACGAAGAGCGCTACCGCGGCGATGCAGGCTATCGCCGGAACCCAGAGGACGCTCAGCAACATGACCAGTCTCGGCCAGGAGGCTAAGAGACAGCCAATTAGCAACGCATCCGCCCGCGTATCGAATCCATTGTAGATCCGCTCGACCGAGGCGCCGCCAAGATAAAGTGCCACACGCCAGGCCATCACCGCCGCGATCGCCGCAACGATGAACCCGCGCAAAGCAACCGGTCCGCAGCGAAGAAGACCAACCAGGATGATCGGCCACAGCAGGTAAAACTGCTCCTCAATCGCGAGCGACCAAGTGTGGCTGAGATAGCCTCCCTGGCACCAGCCAAAGGCCTTGAACCAATTCATCATGTAAAGCGAGGCAAACGCCTCGCGTAGACGCTCCTGAGGCTCGCGCGACAGCGGCACGGAGACCAAAAGAACGCAGAGCAACAATAACATGAATGCCGGCATGAGCCGCAACCCGCGGCGCCAGTAGAACTGCCGGAATGAAATCCGGCCTGTTTGCCTCCATTCATTCAGAAGAATCGTCGAGATCAAAAAGCCGCTCAAGACGAAGAAGATATCGACCCCGACATGCCCTCCGGGAAGACTGGAAGGAAACGCGTGATGAACAAAGACCAGGAGGACCGCTACGGCACGCAAGCCATCCAGCTGCTTGACCCGACCGACCGACCTCGTTCCGTCCCCCGACACAGTCCGGTCAGGCATGTGGGTCGCCATCTCCATCGCATTCAGCCCGCTACGCCCTTCGTCTAGAAATCGGTCGGCGGCCCGACGTGGACGACGACTGTTGACGAGACGCATCTCAGGCCGGCGCTGGGCTACTCTCTCTATCGACGTCGACGGCGCGCGTGCTTCCGACGACGTGGAGATTCGCCGCCGCCATTCGCCCCGCATAAGCGAAATAAAGAATCATCGATGTGAAATTGTCGATCAGGTTCTCCGAGAACATGTAGATCATCAGGACGATGAACAACACACGCGCCTGCATCACCTTCACCGAGCGCACCACATGAAGCAAAAAGGCCACGAACACGGCAGCGTTCAATAGTCCGTATTCGGCCAGGACCCGCAGATAGTCATTGTGTGGCGGAAGCGGCGCATAGGCCAGATATTTCGTTTGGCCGGCGCCGTAACCGAACAGCACTGTCGAAATCCCCTGGCTCGTGTACAAACTCCAAATGTTCCACCAATGGATGATACGAAAGAAGGCGGAGAGGTCCTTGGTCCCGGTGATTTCCACTAGTTCCTTATAGGGCATCGTCGCAATCGTCGCCGGCTCCAAGGCGACGATAAGCCTGACGCTATCAACGGCCGTTCCCAGACGATCGAACACACCCAGCATGTGAGCGATCAGCCCCGCAGCGACGAGCATTCCGACCAAGCTGGCCGCAACCAGGAACGAACCACGGCGAACCGGCAGGATCAGCCAGATCGTCAACGCCGCAATGGTGGCGACGGCCGCTCCGACCTTGTTCATCAGGGCGGCATTGACGAATTGGAGCACCAGGGCTCCAAGGCCGAGCTGAGGCGCCAACGCAAACAAGATCGCCGAAAAATACAATGCTGCCGTGTTGGCGTTTGGCAGATAGGCGAGGCTCTCCGGCGGATACACCTTGCTGCTGCCGATCAACAGGAACGCGATCGGCAGTGCCGCCAATGTGTAAAGACAATTTGTCTCCGCGGTCGTCTGCCGGATCGGGCACGAGCGACCAGCTGCGTAGACAACATAGATCGCCAGATATTTGATGCTGTCGATGAGCGACGCGACGGTCAAATTCGCGACAAAGCTCAGAGCCACCAGCCCAGTCGCCACGACGACGTATTTTGACGCCGCTGTGAATCTTCCGGACGAGTCGAGCCAAATATGGGCCGAGTAGAGGATCAGTACGATGCTTACCGCGTTCCCAACGCCATTGAACAATGCCGAGGCCGTCATGTGGTAGATGAACGTGGCGACATTGATCACGACCAGCATGGCGGCGACGACGAGGAAATATCGTCGTCGGGTGGTGCCGCGCCCACCGCGGTATGATAGAGCGTCTTCCATAGCTATCTCTCTTCGGTGGCGGGAGATCAGGCCCGACGCTCAACTCCGCGAGGCCTTGGAGTTAACGTCACGGGTTGGCGCAACGCCTCGGCATAGACCGCGGCCGTCCTGCGGGCGATGGCGTCCCAATCGAAGCGCCGGGCGCAATCGCGTCGTGACGGTTCTCGGTCCAGTATCTTCGGGGTCGCGCCAGCAAAGGCGGTGAACCGCGCCGCGAGTTCCGCGACATTGCCCATCTGGAAGATCCGTTCCGGATCGTCGATAACCTCGCGATTGGCGGCAATATCGCTCACCAGCACCGGAACCCCGTAGCTCAGAGCCTCCAGTAGGGCGATCGGCAAGCCCTCATGAGACGACGGCAGCACGAACAGGCCGGCATGGGCGTAGAGCTGATGCAGATCTTCGCCAGTACGCAACCCCGCCATGACAACGTCCGGATTGGTCGCCGCCTCCCGCGCCAGGCTTTGCGCATAATCGCTGACATGGTCGGTCTGCCCCACAATCACCAGCTTCCAGCCGGACGGCCGTGCCGCGGCAAAGGCCCGAATGGCATCCAACTGTCGCTTCTCCGGCACCAGCCTGCCCACCATGAGAATGTAGCGGCCCGGCTCAAGTCCCAGCGCGTCCACCCGATCGGTCCGAACCGGCAACTCCGGCACCAGGACGCCGTTGGGAATCACCTCGCAGGCCTTGCCGTATTTGTTTCTGATTTTTCCCTCGATGTTACGGCTCAGCACTATTCGGCGGTTGGCGAACCGCATCCCCGCCGCCTCGCCGCAGCGAAGAACCAGTCGCGCCATCCGTCCCCATTTCTCGCGATCGTAATCCGCTCCATGGTGCGTCACGACGACGGGCAGCCCAAAGAGCCGAACCAATGGCGTTACCAACGCCGGGCCGATGCCGTGAATATGCACCAATGCCGGCCGCCGGAAGCCCGCCACAATCGCGCAGACGACGGAGTGAATGATGGTCTCGAGATTCGAGTTGCGCAGCGTCCACAGCTTGCAAAGCCGAACCCCGTTCCATTCGCGGCCGCATTTGCCATCGACGTAGGGCGTACGGAAACACGCCGTGACGTCATGGCCGTCAGCAACGAGGCGCGGAGCGAGCTCGCTGACGTGGCTTTCGATTCCCCCTTGCACTCCGGGAAATCCGCGAAATCCGAAGGTGAAAATCTCTCGGCTTCTCGGCATGCGACGCCTCCACGATCAATTATTGACGAACGTCTTCAGGGGGTAACGCTCTTCCACGGTGTCCCGGTTCTTCACCAGCCGCGCCTTCGCCTTGATGTCGAGAAACGACGCCCGGCCGACATTCGGGGACAAGCGCACATCCGAGTAATCGATGTAGCCGTCGAAGCAGATCTCCCGACCGAGCGCGAGCTTGGCCTTGTTCTTGAGCACCCACATCAGCGGGCCCAATTTGGGAGCCTGCGGAATCAGCGACGATCGCATCGCTGTCCGCGCGGTTGTCACCATCCAGCAATTCTGCGCACAGGCCGCTACTTTGCGGCGGGTGCCACGCGCCGTTGCGCCATCGAGGATCTCGTCCCAGCTCTGGCGGGCCAGGTTGCCCATCGGCAGGTCGGAGCGAACGTTGCACGCCCACACGTCGGACCACGGATCGATGAAGGCGAAGTCCCGCCCCGCCGTGCACGGGATCAACCGATCATGTCCGAGGATCTTCTCGATCAGCCCGAGATTGAGGTAAGCCCGGAACCAGTTCTTCGGCCGGCCGCTGCGCAACATCGCCGCGATCAATCCTTCGACGCGACGCGCGACCGCCACGCGGTCGTAGAAATAGTTGTCGTTCTTGTAGAATTGCCAGGCATTGTGGAGCGCGGAGGTGGCCAGCTCGTAGCCCTCTCTGGTGGCGAATTCATAGAGATCGACGAGCTGATCGACGTTCTCGTCTTGAATCACCATGGCAAAGCCGAGATCGGTTCCGCCCGCCTCTCTCAGCATCCGCAAGCCCGCGACCTTCGTCGCGTAACCGTCCTTCTCGCCACGAATTGCGTCGCTGGTCGCCTGATCGCCCTCGAGCGAGAAACGCACCTTGATATTGGGGAATTTCTTGATGATCGGGACCAGCCGTTCGGGATGGAGCCCGTTCGACGAGATCTCGGTTATTCGCGCCTTCGGATGGACGATCTCGATGATCTCTCCGAGGTCTTTGCGCAGCGTCGGCTCGCCGCCGGAGACGTTGAGATTATCGAAACCGCTCGGAAGCTTGGCCAGCGTCTCGAGCGAGACTTCCTCTCTTGGCTCGGTCGGATTCTGCCATATGTAACACATCTGGCATCGTGAATTGCATCGAAACGTCGAAATGACAGTCAGATCCATGAAGCGCTCCGATCTCTCCGTGTGCCAAGGACGCAATCGCCTTCCCGCCTGATCGATCAAGGCATGACGACGCGTCCACCGCCCGCCTTGCAGCAGTGTTGCGACTTCGCCGATAAGCGGGCCGATGTATTCGTTTGGTCGAAAGCCGAACTCCTGCGTCCGCGCCTTCGGGTCGCGCAATCCCATCCCGAGGGACAGAACCCGTTGCTGTTATCGAGCGTGACCGTATCGGCGCGGGAAACGACCGATTTGACGGTCGTCAAGTCGCGCTCACCTGATTGAAGCAATGGTTTTACGGCGCTCGAGAAGACCGTAATGGTCCGCCGCGATTGATCGCATGGCTGCGCTAATCGGAATTTCGCGCATGCGCATCACTGCGCGCGGCTCGTGACCCAACCTCGTGGGGAGCATCTGCCGTGACGACAAAGACCCGATGGGATACCGAGCCGATGATAATCGCGGGAATAGTAAGAACCGTCGGCAGGCAGTCTTTGATGCGCGCGCGCTCGGCTGCCGAGCCAACGACTCGACCACTGATTCGCGCGACTCGGCGCGTCGGATGTCCCATCCAACCCCGTAGATTTACGCGCCCCAGACCCGCTTTGTCGCTACTTTGTCGTTCGCTATCGGGGGATGGCAGAAACTTTTCCACAACCTTGTAGATCGGCATCTGAGAATTCGAACTACTCCGCACGATTTAGCCAACTTCGCGCCTCCGTTTCAACAACGAGCGACGCGAGCGCTTGACTATGCGGCCAAATTTGGAAATTGGACGCCCAAATCTTCGTCATGACCGCTGATCATTCCGTGGTAGCTCTCTGGCCCAACCGCAATGGGACAGCCAACGCTAACGCGATGGCGGCGGGAGCGACGGCCGACACGGCCCGAGCGCATGATGGAGATTTTCATGACTATCTCTGTGACGGAAGCAATCGAGCAGAACACGAAAGGCATGAGTGACGGATTGCCGGTCGGCGTGCCGGCATCCTACTCGTGGTACACGGGAGCGGTTTCCGACTCTGATATTCCGCCTGCCGACTTCAGTTCTGTTGGTGGATGGGGGCAGATCTATCCGGAGCAAGGTTCGAGCTACTCGAACCCGAATGCGACGGTCGAGGTCGCCAATGCGCAAACCTGGGTTCATCTGTCGACGACCAATCAATGGGTCCTCGTTCAGAGCCAAGCCAACGACCCGCTCGAGGGCGGGCACTTCGTGGCCGATTTTGCCGGCAATGCCGGCATCGGGATGGAAGTGACGCAGGGAGCCGACGGCACCGCAACGATGGAGGTTCCCCCATTAGGCTATAACGACCATTTCTGGCACGTCGGGCGGGGGCAGTTTGCTCCAGGCACAGTCGATGGCGTTTACGTCCAGATGGATATGAAGATCAGCGACCCCAATGTGAAGGCTGTGGCAAATATCGGTGCCGACTGGTGGAGAACGCCGACGGCCGACTACGTCGACGGGTTCGGCAATAATCCCGGCGCCGGGATGAGCAACTGGGTCGAACTGACGGGTGACTATCAGACGCTGGCCTTCTATTCTGGAACCGCGGCCGAATTTCGGGCCGATCCGCCGCCCTGTTGCACCGACGCGATCATCACTAATCCCAACCCGCCGGTCACCGACCCGCCGGGGGGAATCGGTACGGACACCCCCATCGTGATTCCGCCGGGAAGCACGCCCGACCCGGTCGTCGGAGTGAATTTGCTGAAGAATGGATCGTTCGAGGCGACGCCTGTCGGAAGCGGACAGGCCGGGATTCAAACACAGATTAACGGTTGGACCGCATTGTCCGGCAGTGCGATCGAGCTCTGGAACAATCTTGGCGGAGTACAGGCGACCGAAGGCAATAATTTCGTCGAGCTCGATTACATGGGCGCGCAAGACGGCTTCTCCCAATCGGTGCAAACCAGTTCCGGCCAAGCCTTGACTCTGTCGGTCGACGCGCGGACGCGGCCAGGCGAGAATCCATATTCCTGCGGCGTCGAAGTGCTGTGGAACGGCGAGGTGATTTCGACAATTCAGCCTGGAGCCGATTGGAGCACCTATTCGGTTAACGTTACCGGCACGGGAGGTAACGACACGCTGACCATCCGCGAGCCGCAAAATCAGGCATTCGACGGCGTCGGCGCGATGCTCGACAATCTGAAGTTGGCCGCGAACACGGCTTCGACGCCAACCGACGATACCGACCTCCCTTCGACAGATCCGACCCCGGGCGGATCCGGCACCGATACCCCCGTCATCACGCCGCCCGCCGGCACCACTGATCCGGTTGTTGGTGTCAATTTGCTGAGGAACGGTTCGTTCGAGGCGACGGCCGTCGGCAGCGGACAAGTCGGCGTTCAAACACGGGTCGATGGCTGGACCGCACTGTCCGGCAGCGCGATCGAGCTATGGGACAATTTCATCGGAGTTCAGGCGACCGACGGCAATAATTTTGTCGAGCTCGACTACATGGGAGCGCAGGATGGATTCTCCCAGTCGGTGCAAACCAGTTCCGGCCAAGCCTTGACGCTGTCGGTCGACGCGCGGACACGCCCGGGTGAGAATCCAGCTTCCTGCGGCGTCGAGGTGCTGTGGAACGGCGAGGTGATTTCGACGATTCAGCCTGGGGCCGATTGGTCGACCTATTCGGTTAACGTTACCGGAACGGGAGGCAACGACACGTTGACCATTCGCGAGCCGCAAAATCAGGCGTTCGACGGCGTCGGCGCGATGGTCGACAACGTGCAGCTGGTCGCCAACGCGGCGCCGGAAACTCTGACGGGTGACAACGTCGGGAGCAATCGGACCGTTGGGTTTGTCGCGGCCTCAAGCGCGACGGTGGCCCCAACATCCGACACGCAATCCGCGGCCTTGTTCCGTCAGCATCTCGCCTCGTCATTCGTCGATTCCAGCGCGACGAGCAACGCCACGCCGATCCACGATCAAGCGGCAGCGGCTTGGGGGCACTCCGTCGCCCTGCCAGGTCGCATCTGATCCGCCGTCGACCGCAACGCATCGATAGTCCCCTTGGCGAAGACGTCATCCGTCCCCGCCGAGGGGGCTATCGACGACGATTGGAACGAGACCATGACAAAACCGCGTGGTGCAACCCCACCAAAGCCTGATCAAGGCCTCAGCGCGCTGGTGATGCTGCTTCGCTTTAACGGCGTCGGCGCCGAGCCGGCTCAGATCCGGCATCAGTTTCGCTCGATGCCGATTGGCGTCACCGAAATGCTCCGCTGCGCGAAGAGCCTGGGTCTGCGCTCGCGCTGCCTTTCGCGCAAATGGGAGCGGCTGCCGTTCACTCCCTTGCCAGCCATCGCGGTGCTGAAGGATGGTGGCTTTCTGTTGCTCGGCAAGGCCGGCGAGGACAAGGTGCTGATCCAGGCCGTCGATCAGCCGTCTCCATCGATCATGACCCGCGCCGAATTTGAAGCGGTCTGGGATGGCCGGCTGGTCTTGATGACCAAGCGAAGCGCGTTGACCGACCTGACGCGACGCTTCGATATCAGCTGGTTCATCGCGGCGATGACCAAGTACCGCGGCCTGATCGCCGAGGTTCTGATCGCGTCATTCTTCCTCCAGCTCTTCGCGTTGGTTTCTCCGCTGTTTTTCCAGGTGGTGATCGACAAGGTCCTGGTCCATCACAGTCTGGGCACGCTCGACGTCCTCGCCTTTGGTCTGGTTGCCATCGCCATATTCGAGACGGTGCTCGGCGCCTTGCGAACCTATTTGTTCGCGCACACCACCAATCGAATCGACGTCGAACTCGGGGCCCGCTTATTCCGCCATCTGCTCGCGTTGCCTATCAGTTATTTTCAGGCGCGCCGGGTCGGCGATTCGGTAGCCAGGGTGCGCGAGCTGGAAAACATCCGCAATTTCCTGACAAGCTCAGGACTGACCCTGGTCATCGATCTCGGCTTCACGCTGGTCTTCGTGGCGGTGCTTCTGTTCTACTCACCCGCTCTGACGATCATCGTTGTGGCGGCCTTCCCGTTCTACATCGCAATCTCGGCGGGCGCGGCGCCGCTGTTCCAACGTCGGCTCGACGAAAAATTCCGACGGGGCGCCGAAAGTCAGTCCTTCCTTGTCGAGAGTGTGACCGGCATCGAGACGCTCAAATCGATGGCGGTCGAGCCACAGATGCAGCGTCGTTGGGAAGAGCAGCTGGCCGGATATGTGGCGGCGAGCTTTCGCGTCATCAGCCTCGGCAACACCGCGAGCCAGAGCGTCCAGCTCATCAACAAGCTGGCGACCGCAGGCATTCTCTATTTTGGAGCCAAGCTTGTCATCAGCGGCGAGCTGAGCGTCGGCGAGCTCGTCGCCTTCAACCTGCTCGCCGGCCGTGTCAGCGCGCCGGTCTTGCGGCTCGCGCAGATTTGGCAGGATTTCCACCAGGCAAGCCTCTCGATCGCCCGCCTCGGCGACATTCTCAATACGCCGCCCGAACCGCTCTACACCGCCAATCGGATGGCGCTGCCGGAAATCAGGGGTGACGTCGAATTCCAGGGCGTCAATTTCCGTTATCGTATCGACGGTCCAAAGGCCCTGCAGGATATCAGCCTGGCGGTGCCGGCCGGCCAGGTCATCGGAGTGGTCGGCTCCTCCGGATCCGGCAAGAGCACCCTGGGCAAGCTGATCCAGCGGCTTTACGTGCCCGAGAGCGGACGGGTCTTTGTCGACCGCATCGATGTCGCTCAAGTCGACCCGGCCTGGTTGCGCCGCCAGATCGGCGTCGTGCTCCAGGACAACATTCTTTTCAATTGCTCGGTCCGGGACAACATCGCCCTCGCCGACCCATCCGCGACCAGTGACGACGTGGTCGCCGCCGCGACGCTTGCTGGGGCCCATGAATTCATTCTGGCGCTGCCAGAAGGCTACGATACGATCGTCGGCGAACGCGGCAGCAGCCTCTCGGGCGGCCAGCGGCAGCGCCTGGCGATCGCACGCGCGCTTCTCTCCGATCCCCGAATCCTGATCTTTGACGAGGCGACCAGCGCCCTCGATTACGAGAGCGAGCGCGTGATCCAGCAGAACATGTCGGAGATCTCCCGCGGCCGGACCGTCTTCATCATCGCCCATCGCTTATCGGCCCTGCGTACCGCGGACCGCATCATCACTCTCGAGCATGGCCAGATCGTCGAGGATGGCACCCATCAGAGTCTGCTGGTCAGTGGCGGCCGATACGCAGAACTCTACAGGCTTCAGACCGGGCGCGACGACTGGAAGGTCGCCCCGCGCGTCAATTATCCGCCGGCCGGCGGGGCGCCGACGCAGCCGGTCTGGCCGGAGCCCTTCGTGCCCTCCCGTTCGACGAGGCCAAAGCTCAGGACCCAGCAAGTCGACCTCGACCACGCGTAGCGAGACAGACATCATGCAGACCAGGCGCATCGAAGACTCCGACCCGGGACACTTTGTCCTGCACATTCTGCTTCGGCTCTATCAGGTCGAGATCGAACCGACCGAATTGCGGCTCCGAACCGGGCCAGGCCCGGTCACGCCGGACATCATCATTCGCTGCATTCGCACATTCGGACTCGACGCCCGCCTCGGCCGCACGGATTGGGCCGGGCTGAGCCGCCTTCCGCTGCCCGGGATCGCGCCCTTGACGGCAGGCGGCTTTCTCGTGCTGGGGAAAGTCCTCCCCGAGCAGGCCGTGGTTCTGATGCCGGACGCAAAACGCCCGGCACTCCGGTCCCGTTCCGAGTTCGAGGCGCAATGGGACGGCCGACTGATCTTTATCGCGAAATCCTCGCGGTTGACGCGCTGGCGTCTGCGCGTCGAAGCCTCGTTGACGGCCGCGCTGGCTGCGATCCCCCGCATGGCGTCGGGCCTGCGTCGCAAGACTGCATCGCCGCTGACAAGCGCCACCCCCCGTGCTGCCCAGGATCAAGCCCAACCATCTGCCGATCGGACCACGTCGCACCTCTCCGAGCCGGGGCAGCCGAACCCGCCCAGCGGCGGCGTTGCCGTGATCGACTTCGCAGAACGCGCTCGCAGGCTCCGAAACTCGATCGTCATCCGCCCCCTCAACGAGGCACGCCGCCGATCGGAAGAGCTCGCTTTCCTTCCGGCCGCGCTCGAGGTGGTCGAGACGCCACCCTCGCCGCTTGGGCGGGCCATTGCAATCAGCATCGCGGCACTCTTCGCCGCTGCGTTGGCTTGGGCCACGATCGGCACCGTCGACGTCGTCGCCGTCGCGCCTGGAAAGGTCGTGCCCAACGGCGGGACGAAGGCGGTCCAGCCCTTCGAGACCGGTGTCGTCCGCGCGATCCGGGTTCGCGACGGTCAGACGGTCAAGGCTGGAGACGTCATGGTGGAACTCGACGCGACCATGACGGGCGCCGATCTTGGCCGTATCAAGAGCGATCTGCAGTCGTCGCAAACGGAAGCAGCGCGGCTGAGCGCGGCGCTCTCCGACCTGGCCGATCCTCAATCCGCTTTCCATCCTCCCGCCGACGCCCCGGCCGATATGGTCGACATGCAACGCCGCTTCCTGGCCAGCCAAAGCGCGGAGCAAAAAGCCAAAATATCGGCCATCGACCGGCAGATCGCGCAAAAGGCCGCGGAGCGCGCCACGATCGAGGCGACGATCCAAAAGCTGGTCGCGACCCTCGAGCCGCTGCAACAGAAGGTCGATATCCGCCAACAACTGGTCGAGAAACAACTCACCTCCAAGCTGACCTATCTCGGCGAGAGGCAGGAGCTGCTCGGACAGCAACAGGACATCCTGGTGCAGCGAAGCCGTTACCACGAGGTCGACGCCGCTATCGAGGCCCTAACCGAGACGCGCGCCAAGACCGCGGCCGAGTATCGCCGCGCTCTGCTCGCAGACTACGCCAAGGTCGCTCAAAAATCGTCCGAGCTCGCCCACGACCTCGTCAAGGCTGATCAGAGGACCAACTTGCAGACACTCAGGGCACCGGTCGACGGCATGGTGCAGCAGCTCGCCATCCACACGGTCGGCGGCGTCGTGACGCCTGCCCAGACGCTGATGTATGTCGTCCCCGCCGGAAGCACCCTGGAGATTGAAGCCATGATCGCCAACCGCGATATCGGATTTATCGAACCCGGCCAGGATGTCGCGATCAAGATCGACGCCTTCAACTTCACCCGTTACGGCATGCTCCATGGCAAACTGCTCTCGATCTCCCAGGACGCCGTCCAGCGGCGCGTCCCCGACGACAAAGGCCAGCGCACCCAATCCGGCGACAGCGAGCAGCGCGGCGAGGAGCTCATCTACCCCGTCCGCGTCTCGATCGACCACGATTCCATGGCGGTTGAGAACCGGCGTGTAAGGCTCTCGCCCGGCATGGCATCAACCATCGAAATTCGCACCGGCTCGCGGCGGATCATCAGTTACCTGCTGTCACCACTCTTGCGATATCGTCAGGAGAGCATGCGCGAGCGGTGAGGCCCCGGATGGAAGCGCGAATTCCGCGGGCGCGCTGCCATCTGACGGCCGGCCTTTATGCTATTCTTCGTTTCTTGCGGGTGTAGCGCCGCCGCTCATTGATAATTTTCAGTAATCCAGTCGCGGTCAGCGCGCGCAAGCCTTCCTTGATCGCGCTCCACGGCAGGCCCGACCGGGTCGCGATCTCAAGCAGCGACGCCTGGCCGTCCGACATGTTCAAGAGCCAAAGCAGCGCCATCCGCGTCTCGTCGGCCGACTTGCCTCCAATCATGTCGTAAAGCTTGTAATTGCCGAGCTTCGGTTCGCCATAGGGCTTCTGATTGACGTATCGCTCATTCGTTTCCAGCACGTCGATCACCGTCAAGACACGCTGTAACGAATCCTGCAATGCGTCCGGATGCACCAGATTTAAATCGTCCGCCGAGGTGTGATACTGCGGAAACTTGCCGCCAGGCGTGCGCATAAAGCAGCCCACCGGCATATCGAATCCCGGCGAGCAATATTGCCTCTCGTCATATCCATACGGCGAGAACGGCAGAATCTCGAACGGCGTTCCGCCCTGCTGCAACACGTAACGCCAAGCCTGATCGACCTCGGCGTCGCCGCGGCGGCTGCATTTATATGTCGGAGGGCCCTGGTCCCCCACGCAGGTCAATACGAAGCCGTGGGCGACGTTCATTCTCGCTCGGCCCGCGAGCGCAAGCCACGTAATGGCCCCTATCGTCCCCGGCACGAAGAGGATTCGGTAGGAGAACTTCGTATCCATCCTGCCGAGGTGCTGGGCGAGCGCCGTCGCAACCGCGATCCCCGACAGATTGTCGTTGCACAGCGACGGGTGGCAGACGTGGCAGGAGATCAACACCTGATCGCCGCTGCGTCCACCGATGAACAGTTCGCCATAAGTCAGATGGCCCGGCTTGAGCGAGGCGTCGATGCAGACTTCGTAATCGTCGTCGTTAAGGGCGTCGAGCTGACGCTGCGCCAGGCAGAACCCCCACTCCGGCGTGTAATATGACGTTCGATACGGTATCCAGTCGGGATGTTCCGGATCGGAGAACAGATGCCTCTTCAGCTCGGCCAACCTCATGCGCGTATGCACCGGAACGCTGTAGCCCACGACGTGGAGATTGGATTTGCGAAAGTCGACGATCCGTTTTCCCGCGCTGTCCTTGATATAGGCGTCGCGGATATTCCATTCGTTCGGGATCGTCCAGTCGAACACATCGACCCCGGTCGGCACCTCGTGAATTTTCAGCGGAATATGGCGGCCGATGATGGCCAACGTCTCCCGCACCCCGTCTCCCGTGATGCTGCGACAGATCGGATAGAGCTCAGCAACCAGGTCGTACATCGCCCTGCCACTGTCACGCCCAAGTAGATCCCGCGACCTCATAATCCTTGCCGTGTCAAACTCCCTACCCATGTCGGCGCCAATCGTTCCATCGCCCCTTTTCGCACGTCATGATTCCCGTCCCCGCTCGAGCCCGCCATCATTCGACGATCGTCGGCCGCGGAATCGGGACGACGAATTTCCCACCCCAACTCCGCGCCATCGACATTTGCCCGACAATCTCGTCTTTCAGATTCCACGGCAGAATGACGATATAATCCGGCTTCGACGCCGCGATGGCGTCGGGATCCAGAATTGGAATATGGGATCCGGGAAGATACTTTCCTTGCTTGTGCGGACTGCGGTCGACCGTGAACTCGATCAGATCCGTTCCAATCCCGCAATAATTGAGCAGGGTATTGCCCTTGGCCGGGGCGCCGTAACCGACGACGCGCTTGCCCTCCAACTTCGCCTCGACGAGAAATTTGCGCAGCCCCGTTCGGATGCTTTGCGCGCATTGCCCGAACGCAAGGTAGCAGGCCAGATCGCCGTAGCCCTGGCGAAGCTCGCGATCTTTCAGCTCGGCCACCCGATCGCTGATCTGCTGTCGACCCGTCTTCCGGTGTTGCGCATAAATTCGTAGCGATCCGCCATGGGTCGACAGCTCCTCGACATCGAAAATGGTCATGTCATGGGCTTCGAACACCTTCTGGACCGCCAGCAGCGAAAAATAAGAAAAATGCTCATGGTAGATCGTATCGATCTGCCACCCCTCCATCAGCCGCATCAGATGCGGGAATTCCATCGTCACCACCCCATAATCGGCAAGGGCGATGCGAATTCCTTCGACAAAATCGTTGAGGTCAGGAACATGCGCCAGAACGTTGTTGCCGATGAGCAGGTCGGCCGCGATTCCCTCCGAACGCAGCGCCCGCGCCGTTTCCTCGCCGAAGAAGACCGAGCGCGTCGGAATTCCCTTGTCCCGTGCGGCCTCTGCAACATTGCGCGCCGGCTCGATTCCCAGCACCGAGACGCCCCGTTCCCTGAAATATTGCAGCAGATAGCCATCATTGCTGGCGATCTCGATGACCTGGTTCAGCGACTTGGCGCCGAAGCGGGCAATGACATCGGAGACGTAGGTCTCGGCGTGCTTCAGCCAGGACTGGCTGTAAGACGAGAAATAGGCGTAGTCGCCGAAAATATTCTCGGGCGTCTCCCAGGCTTCCAGCTGCACCAGGAAGCACTGCGCGCAAACGAATACACGCAGCGGATAGCGCGGCTCCTCGCGATGCAGGTCTTCGTTCGACAAATACGAGTTCGCCAGCGGTGACAGGCCGAGATCGACGACAACGTGCTTGAGGCCAGCCCCGCAGGAGCGGCATGTCGCATGCTGATGAGGAGAAATCGCCGTCGGATTGACTGGCTCGTCCGAGGTCGGGAAGATGTCTGGCTCGAGCATGTATGATCCTCGTTGCAAGGTTGCTTTCTCGCTTCAACGCTATGGTTTGGACACTCACACCACTTGACGGCCGTCAACTCCGGTCGACAGGTTGTTGATGATCGATCACCGACAACATGCAACGTGTCACGCTCCCACCGCAGCGCTGACGGCAATGGTCCATTGGCGGGAGGCTCGCCTCTCTCAGCCGCCAGCCCGCCTCAGCTGATTCGAGCACAGATCGTCGCTATCAAACCGAGGGTGCTCGATGAACTTCGCAACGGGCTGCTATATCAGATCGATTGTTTCTACAGAACTTGCAGCGCAGCGATTTCTCGGCATTCCATTTCTGATATCCGCAATCGATTAGTCGAAACGAATGGCCGCTTGATCATGCGAATAGATGGAGCACCGCGGCGAGGCTCAGCCAGGAAATCAATCCGATCCATGCCACGGTGATGCCGGCCGCGACCGCGAGCACAACAGGCGCCCAATCTCGCCGCGAGCGTTCAATAGCGACATCGGTCTTAGCGACTTCCGTTGTGGATTCCGAAAATAGCGTCATGACAATGTTCCTTTCTGGTACCAGCATTCATGATGCGGTCCCAGAAGCTCGGCAATTTGCGAGTCATCAATTTTCGGCAGAGGCGTTCGGCATAGGCCGTTGGACATATAGTCGCGAACCTTACAGGCCTATTCAACTCGACTGAATTTCGCCTCGCGACCGGACGTGCAACGTTTGCCACACTGCAATCGAATCATTGCCACTTCGGGAACAGAATTTGCTCTTTTCGGCTCGAAACTGGTTCTGGAGGGCATTTATAGTCAGGCACGGCACATCATGCTCACAACCTCATTTTCCAATCCTTGTAATATTGCGCCAGCACCAATTGCGATAAATGGAACTCAGGATTTAGCTCGAATCATTGAAAAAGGCTCCGCTCAAACCTCCGTTCCTCGAGGTCGGGCACTCTTCTGGCAGGACGAACATCAGCCGTACCGCATCAATGTCGTCCAAGGCGTAGTCCGGGCAGTCCGCTTGATGGAGGACGGAAATCGCCAGATTCTTGCCTTCTATTGGCCGGGCGACACGGTCTTTCCATCCCGTTCTGCCTGCCAACAATACACCGCGGAGGCGGTGACCAATTGCCGTATTCTGTGTGACGCTGTTTCGTCGCCCTGCCACCAGTTGGAACCTTGCGGAGTTCAGCAAGCCCTCTCGGCGACTCTGAGCTTGATCGGCTCTGTGAGCAAAAAGACCACTCAGCAGCGGATTGCCTGGTTCTTACTCCAGATCCGACCGCACCTTCCACGGGACTCCCGTTACGATGGTGCATTTCAGATTGTCATTCCACGCGCCGATATTGCCGACCATCTCGGGACGTCGCTCGAGACCGTCTGTCGAACGCTCGCCGATTTCCGCGAGAGGCGTTTGATCGATCTGCCGAACCGCAAGACCATTCGGTTCACCAACCTCAGGGGCTTGGCGGCAGTCACGGGTGAATAACGCGCTGCCGGGTTTTTGCCCGGCATCTCCCTTTCGCAACCCAGAAAAGGATGCGCTATGGCTACAACACGCGACGCAACTATGCCCGTCGGAAGGCTTCGCTTCCGCTCCCGCCCCTCGGTTCCGATCGACTCGATTGGCCTCATTGTCGCGGCACTCGACTGGATGTGGATCTACCTGCTGGGTCTGGAGACGGACCACCTCTATCATTCTGTTATCCTGGCCGAACCGGTCTATTCCGTCGTCTCGCTCGGGCCAGGTGTCGCGATCGCGACGCTCTACGCCGCGTTCGCCAAGAGCGCCGACATGTATCGCGCCTCCAATCTCGTCCGCGCGCGGTGGCAGGCAGGGCGATCGCTCCTGATATGGACGTGCACTTTCTTGTTTCTCGCGACGCTGGCTTTCCTTCTCAAGGTCAGCACCCTGTTCTCGCGGGGCGAGATGCTGTTGTTCTACCTCAACGGTCTTTGGATCAGCGTCGTCTTGCGAGCCTTGGTAGCCTCTGCCTGTTCCCGTATCATCGCCTCTCGCGCTCTTGCCCTGCGTCGGGTCGTTGTCATCGGGACCTCGGAGGAATTATTTCGCAACGACACGTTGTCGGGGCTCGAATTGTACGGCTATTCGGTTGTGCGGGCGTTTCCGATTGAGATCGACGAGGCATCGGATCTTCGCGCCGCCGTCAAGGCCATCATGGGCGACATGGTCGCCCAGGTTCGCCGGGTCGCCCCCGACGAAATCCTTCTCACCATCCCGTGGGATCAGCCGGAGTTGCTGGCCGCCGTCGAAAGCAACCTCCGCGTCCTGCCGCTGCCGGTCAAGCTTGTTCCAGATACCCGAATCGCCCGCTTCCTCAGCCGGCCGTTGTTTGACCTTGGCCCGGCAACCGCGGTCGAGCTCCAGCGCGCGCCGATCGACGCCACTCAGCGCCTGACCAAGCAGTTCGCCGATCGAGTCCTCTCGGTCATCGGGCTTGCCCTGTTGCTTCCGCTGCTGATGATCGTCGCTATCGCCATTCGACTGGAGTCGCCGGGGCCCATTCTGTTTCGCCAGATCCGGATGGGCTTCAATGGCCGCCCCTTCCGCATCTACAAGTTTCGGACCATGTCGACGCTGGACGACGGACCGGTCGTGCGCCAGGCCCAGCGCAACGACAACCGCGTGACCGCGCTGGGGCGGCTGCTGCGCCGGCTCAGCATCGACGAACTGCCGCAATTGCTCAACGTGATCCGCGGCGACATGTCCCTGATCGGTCCACGGCCGCATGCACTCGCTCACGATAACGAATACAGCCGTGTGATCGATACCTACGCCATCAGGCACAAGATGAAGCCGGGCCTCACCGGCTGGGCGCAAGTCAACGGTTTTCGCGGCGAGACTCGCGACCTGCGTATGATGGAAGCACGCGTCAATCACGACCTTTGGTACATCGAGTACTGGTCAATCTGGCTGGATATCCGGATCTTGTTTCTAACCGTGTTTCGTGTCCTGCGATCTCCGAACGCCTATTGATCTCCTCTTTCGGGTGAGGCTCTGCACCGATGAATTCTCTCGCGCTCCAAGCACCAATCGCCCGCGCGCTGTCCCGCTGGGGATTCGTTGCCGGCATGCGCGGGAGCATGATCTTCTGCAGGTTTCTGCTGATTCTCTTTATCTCACGCTACCTCGATCTTGCCACGCTCGGCCTCTTCGGCCTGGCCTCTGGCTTCGTTGCCATGGCGCCCGCGGTGACGGGCCTCGGCATGGTCCACGTGATCATGCGCGATGCCGTCACCATGGCGCCCGTGCGCCTGACCGATGCCTTGCGTCACTATTGGACCTATACGATTGGCCTGTATGCCGTGGTTCTTGCGATTTCCGGGCTGGCGGCAGCTGCCATTGGGGCGCCGATCTGGGTCGTCGTTGTGGCGATCGCCCTCTTCGAGCAGCTCGGCAACGACATCTTTCAGTTGCTGTCGAATCTCGAACGCCCGTTGCTGGCCAATTTCACCGGCTTTCTGAGGGGAGCAGCGTGGATCCTGGTGTATCTGCCGCTCGCATTAGGGTTCCCCGCGCTGCGATCACTGGATTCCCTGCTGTTGTTCTGGCTGATCGGCGCCGCCACGTCGGTGGCGGTGTTCGCCGTCGCGACACGAACCTGGCCCTGGATAGACGCATTCAGATTGCCGTTCCGCCTGTCGTGGCTGAAGTCGCTGATGCGCTCGTCGCTGGTGATCTATGCCAGCGACCTCTCATACATTGCCAGCCAGTACATCGACCGATATCTGGTCACCCTGTTCCTCGGCCTGGAATTGACCGGCGTCTACATGCTCTATTGGACCGCCGCCAATGCGATCTACACCTTCGTAAGCATGACCGTCCTTCAGCAACAGCGGCCGATCCTGATCAAAGCCCACCATCAGGGCGACGCGGCTCACCGCGAGCAGTGCATCCGACTCGTTCGAGCCGCGGCGATCATGGCCGTGGCGGTCGGGCTCGCTGTGACGATCGGGTTCGAGATCGTGCTGCCATTGCTGCGCCAACCGCTCGCGAGCCTCAATATCGTCGCGTTCTGGTTGATCGTGGCGGGTATCGTCGCCCGCTGCATCGCCGATTGGGGAGCGATGGCGCTGTTTTCCGCCCGACGCGACCGCGTCATGACCGCGACCAATCTGGTGGCGATAGCACTCCTCTCATTCTTTCAGGTCGTCCTGCTTCCTCTCGCTGGCTTGGCAGGCGCCGGCATCGCCTTGCTGCTGACTTTCGGCGCCATCGCAGGCTGGCGCTACAAGCTGGTCTTTCTCCGTCAATGATTTGGTCGCTGATCGTCGTCGCCGACAGCCCCCAGCGCGCGATCTCCCTGGCCGCATAGTCCGTCATGCTTAGTCGTCGCGTGGGGTGCTCCCGCGATGTGGCCGACAAATTCATCGAGATCTTGACGATCATCAAGTCGCTTTGTGCCGCTCTCTCCATCATTTCATCTAACTCGCGGCGGCAGCGCGCCGGTTCGGCGCCCAAGGATGAGCTGGATGAAGATCCTATATGCTAACAAGTATTTCTTTCGCAATGGCGGCTCAGAGGTCGTCATGTTCGATGAAATAGCGCTGATGAAATCGATGGGCGTGGAGGTTATTCATTTTTCAATGAGCGATCCGCGGAATCTGCCGTCGCCGACAGCGGCATATTTCGTATCTTCGCGCGATTATCAATCCAGGTCGATTGTTTCCAGCTTGGAATCGGCTGCGAGCTTCGTTCATTCGCCGGAGGCGGTGCGAAAGATCTCCGCGCTCATTCGGGCCGAACAACCCGATCTGCTGCACTGTCACAACATCTATCATCAACTCACCCCGTCAATCATCTCGGCTGCGGCCAATCTCGACATTCCGGTGGTGTTGACGTTCCACGATCTAAAGCCGGTCTGCCCGGTCTATACTCAGATGCGGGAGGGTGCGCCGTGTACGAAATGCGCTCCCTCTCGGTTCGAGAACGTGCTTCTCCACAAATGCGGCGGACATTCATTGCCGAAACGGCTGCTGCTTTGGCTGGAAGCACGCTATCACCAGGCCGCCGGAAGCTACCAGAACGTCAGTGCCTTCGTCGCGCCCAGCCGTTTCCTCCGCGATGCCGTCGCCGCAAGATTTTCGACCAGCCGAATCGAATGCATTCCCAATGGAATCGATCTGTCCGGCATCGAGGTCGTCCCGTCAGACCAGGGCTATGTTCTCTATTTCGGCAGGATCACGGCGGACAAGGGCGTTGCGACCTTGCTGCAGGCTCATGCCGATGATGGTGCCAAATGGCGGCTGGTCGTCGCGGGGACCGGCCCGCAACTGAACGAATACAGGCAACGTTTCCCGATGGCTGAGTTTACCGGCTTCCTGTCGGGCAGCGCGCTCGGCTCCTGCATCGACCAGGCGGCGGTCGTGGTGGTCCCCTCCGAGATGACCGAGAACTGCTCGATGGCGATCATCGAGGCGATGGCGCACGGCAAGCCAGTGGTCGCATCGCACATCGGCGGCAATCCGGAGCTCGTTCGCGACGGCGAGACCGGCTTCCTCTTCCCTCCAAAGCACCGCCACAGCTTGACTGAGCGGATCCAACTGCTGCTTGGGGATGCCGACTTGCGCAAACGCTTCGGCGCCGCTGCGCGGAAGGTCATCGAGGAGGAATATACGATCGCGGCGCACGGCCAAGCTCTCCTCGCGCTTTACACCAGCCTGGTGCAGCGACGCAAACATCCGGCCGTCGCCGCCACGGCGACGCAGCTCCCCGTCAACGCGGAAGCCGGTAGCAGTCCCCTGTGAGCTCGCCGGTCCGCCGTCTTGGCGGCGGCCGAAGCGAGCACTTCGAGTCACTTGCGTGGGAGGACGAGGGCAATGCAGGCTTCGGAAAGCCAAGGCAGCTGGACCGAACGCTGCGCGATCGAGCTGCTTCACCGCACCGGCCTCTCTCATGCGGCGGCGCGTTGGTATGGCGGATGCGGGGCGATCTATATGCTCCACAGCGCAGCGCCGGACCGGCACCTTCATATCGACTCCGATTTGCGGACGACTCCCCGATTCCTCGATCGCCTGCTGACGCATTTACGCGCCTCTCGGATCGACGTCGTCTCGTTGGATACCGTGGCGGCCCGGCTACGACAGCCCCACGGCCGACGGTTCGTCGCCTTCACCTTCGATGATGGCTATGCCGACAATTTCCTCCACGCATTGCCGGTGTTCGAAAGCCACAACGCCCCCTTCGCCGTCTACGTGGCCAGCGGCATGGTCACCGGCGATCTCGACTGCTGGTGGCTCGGTCTTGAGCGCCTTTTCCTGCAGCACTCGACGGTGGAGATCGAGCCGATGCAGCGGCGATGGTGCGTCGATACGCTGCGCAGCCGTGCTCGCGCCTATCGCGAGGCCTGCGACTGGGTCAGTCAGGATGTTTGTGCCAACGCCGGCGCGCTGGCTTCGAGCTTTCGACGATACGGCATCGATCTCCGAAGCATGACGCGCGAGGTCGGGTTGACGGTCGATCAGTTGAAGATGCTGGCACATCATCCGCTCGTGACCATTGGCGGCCACACCGTCACCCACCCCAGCCTCGGCCAACTATCCGAGGCTCACGCCTACGATGAGATTGCTCAGAACAAGCGCTTTCTCGAAGAGCTCGGCGGCCAACCCGTCGACCATTTCGCTTATCCGTTCGGGCGGCCCGACAGTTGTGGCCCGCGCGAAGCCGCTTTGGTCCGCAAGGCCGGATTTTGCACCGCCACGACCACGCACCACGGCTGCCTGACGGAGCCCTTGAACCGCGACCTGCATCTGCTGCCCAGGGTCGGAATCAACCGGCCCTACGAGTCCGTCGCCTTGGCTCGGCTTCAAATCGACGGGCTGGTGGCGGCCGTCCGCCAGGTCAAGGCAGCAGCGACAATGTCGCCGGCGTACCGGACGTCGCCACGCGCCTGATCCAGCGCGGGGCGCCGATCGGCCGCACCAGATCGATTCCTGGATTTTTCGCAATCACTGATGCGCGATAATCGGCCCGCGGCCGGTCAATAGCCGGCATGGCTGCATGCGGGGTACACCCTGGCCTCTCGCATTCGATGGCTGAACGCAAGTGGCGTCCGACGACTTCGCCTGACGCCACCCTGTCCAATCTAGAAGGAAACCGGCGCGCGCGGCCGGAGAGATTCAATTTGTTGCTGCGATGGCGAGGCCGGGCTTCGCATTGGTTGTGAACGCCGGCATCGATTCGCTTTCCTGATCGCGCGCCTGCTCCAAGCTCCGATCAAAAGTCTTCATCGCGGTCCATAGCAGATGGGGATTGATCTGCCGGGTCTGCCGCAGATGCTTGAGCTCCATCAACCGGGTAAACGGCGATGAGCGAAAGACGGCTTCGTCCATTTGAATGCGCTCGAACACGTATCTCAATTGCTCGGCCCCCGAGCGCGCATCCCATCGACAGCGGAATTGGGGCATCACCTGTCGGATTTTCGCAAACGAGACCCGGTAACTTCTGTTGTCAGGGCCGCTCGCTCCGAACGTGACCTTTGCCTCTGGGAAGACATCATGCACGATATTCGCGATTTCGCGGACGGTGTAGTTCTGTTGATCGCTTCCAACGTTGAACGCCTCGCCGCACACGTCTTCACGCGGCGCCTCCAGCGCGCACAAAATGGCTTCGCAGATATCCTCGATGTGGACCAGAGGCCGACACGGCGACCCGTCGCTCTTGACGTCGATAACGCCGGCAGTGAAAGCGGAGCCGGCCAGGTCGTTCAAGACCAGATCGAAGCGCTGACGCGGCGACGCCCCGAACGCCGTCGCATTGCGCAGGAAGACCGGCGTGAAATGGGAATCGGCCAGCAGCGCCACATCCCGCTCGACCATCACCTTGCAGCGCGCATAGGCAGTCTGCGGGTCGAACGTCGACATCTCGGTCTTCATCTCACTGCCTGCGGCACCGTAGATGCTGCAGGATGATGCGAATACGAATCGCCCTACCCCTGCGGCGCGGCACCGAGTAGCAAACCCGACCGTTCCAATGTGATTGATCTCTTCGGTAATGGTCGGATCGTTGTTGCCGAGGGGATCATTGGAGAGTTCGGCAAGATGCACCACGGCGTCGATTCCCTCGAGGTCCGACTCCGTCAACAGCCTGACATCCCGAGTGATCACCGACGGCCGCGTTCGGCCGTCCTCGAACAGCCAGCCCCGCCGGTAAAGGCCGGTATCGACACCAACAGCCTGATGGCCGCGGGCGAGCAATTTCGGACCCAACACCGTTCCGATATAGCCATCGGCCCCTGTATAGATCACACGCATCGATGCTCTCCTTAGCTGGCCGACAGTTGCACAGGCGTTCGGCGGATGGATTGGATCGGGCTCTCGCTGCGGAAGCCGGCGCCGGATTCATTCCAGATCCGCCACGGCGGAGTGCCGGCATCCCACATCGATTGCAGCAACATCTTATCCCTCAGCGTGTCCATGTTCTGCCAGAACCCGCCGTGACGGTAGACGGCCAATTGGTCGCGCTCGGCGAGGGATCGCAATGGCCCCTCCTCCCATACGGTCTCGTCGCCTTCGATCATGTCCAGCACTTCCGGCTCGATGACGAAAAATCCGCCATTGATGACCGGGCCGTCGGTTGCACCCTTCTCGCGGAAACCGGCCGCGCGCGGTCTGTCGGTCGATAGATTGATTGTTCCGAAGCGGCCGGGCTGCTGCACGGCCGTCACCGTCCCCAGCGCCCCCTGTTCATAGTGGAATTTGATCAGTGCGCGAACGTCGATGTCGGAGACGCCGTCGCCATAGGTGAGACAGAAGGTCGAACCGTCGACATAATCCTTGACCCGCTTCAGGCGACCGCCGGTCATCGTCTTCTCGCCGGTGTCAGCCAGCGTCACCTTCCAGCGCTCGGTGGTGCTGCGATGAAATTCGAGTCGATTGCTGGCGAGGTCTATCGTCAGGTCACCCTGATGGGGCAAGCGGTTCAGGAAATAGTCCTTGATCGCCTCGCCCTTGTAGCCACAGCAGATCACAAAGTCGTTCAGTCCATAGTGCGAGTATATTTGCATGATGTGCCAGATGATCGGCCTTCCGCCGATCTCCACCAGCGGCTTGGGAACGATTCCGGTCTCTTCACTCAATCGGGTGCCGTAGCCTCCGGCAAGAATGACTACTTTCATCGGCGCGCTCCTATCTTTGCCCGCAATCGGCGATCATCGAACTGACTGGAACTTGGCACTGGCGATGTTCAACGCCGATCGTCATTCTCATTTGATGTATTGGGCTCTCGGGTTGGGCAACTTGACGACTATCAACTCGCCCAGACTGCCACACGAATTATGCATGACCACGATCTGTCTCCTCGCGATGGTCGCCTTGATCCGCATCCGCAGGCCGATCAGATGCGATCATTGTCGGATCGGCGGCAAGCACCAGGTCTGGGTTCCAATCCGCTCGAATTCCGGGCGCCATCCTCGGCAGCACTAACCGGTGCGCGCCTCAAATGGCCGGATATCGCTGTTGCGCAACTCCGACAGCGGTCGGGACTCAACAAGCGCTGGCCGCAACGCCTCGCCGTTTCGCGCAAATAGCTCCCGACCGGCTTGCTGCCGCAACAACGGAAGCATCACCGCGAGGGGGTCCGCGGCGGACACCGGCGGGACGGTCGCCGTTTGCGCCGTAGCGACGCGCGGCAGCCGTGGTGCCGTAATCGTCAGCCCCGGGACCGCCCTCACCAGATCGGCGCAGACGATCTCGCCTGCGGCCTTCGCCATCGCATATTCCGTCATCCGAGTCGGCCGCTCGTCGATCGCTACGGTCGACGGATAGAGCGCCGTCAGCGGCATTGGCCCCTGCAACTGCAGAATCGTTTTAATTAGGTCGACGAAGCCGTCCACATAGATCGACAGAAAGCAATCCAGTCGGCACCGCGTATAGATGGCGCTGGAGCCGCCAAAAATGCGCGGTGTCGCGAAGTAATAGGCATGGGTCAACGCGGAGGGCAAGGCCGACAGCTGCGCGGCCGCGGGAGCGCCGGCATCGTAGCGGATGACCTCGCAGCTCCGGATTCCGCAAGCCCTTCGGATGTCGTCAGCGACCAAATCCGCGTCCTGCTGGGCCTCGCAATAGCTCAAAGTGACGCATGCACCGCCGGCGGCCAAAAGGGTGGCCGTGGCGGCACCGAGGCCCCGCGAACCGCCGACGACAAGCGCTCTGCGGTCGCGGAACTCGCCGGGAGCCACCAAGGCTGCAGCTTCACGTATCGACGGCACAGGTGGAGGCGCGAGACGAGCGAAGGCGGCGATGTTTCCGACGACCTGCTTGCCCTCGACCTCGATATCGACCCTCCGAAACCGCGAATCCGCTCGCGCCACGGCGAAACCCAGGCCGGCGTCATTTGAAGACGGTTCTGCAAGCTTGACGGAGATTTCCGACAGGATCGAATGCAGCCCTGGCGCGACCATCCCGACCACCGTTGACATCAACGCCAATTCACAGAGGGCTGAAATCCCCAATGCCTGGCAAAGTGTCGGGAACATCGCCTCGGCCTGCTGAATAGCGTCGGCGGAGACATGAAATCGACCCGCACTCCCCGGCAGATCTCCAAAATCGGGCTCAAGCGGCGTGGCTGGTATGACGATTGACGGGAATGGCCGATCGAGGCGGCGCGGCGGCACACCACTGAAATCGAGGCGTGCGATCATCGCAACGCCGTCGTCGCGGGCAACTTCGATCCGCAACTCGTCGCCGCTGTCCCTGCTGATCGATAGTCTTGCCAGCGATCCGACCGGGACGAAGGATACGAATTTTGCCCTTGCTCCTTTCAGCCGGCTCAGATCCACGCCGGAGCTGGCCAGATTCTCGATCGCCCACAGCAGAATATGCATCCCATGCGCGACGCACGCACCGGCTTGAGTTCGGCGCGCCGCTGCCGCATCCATGTGAATCGGATTTCGATCGCCGGACAGACGCGCGAACGCCTCTTGGTCGTCCATCGTCAGCCGAAGCAATGCAACGATGTCGGCCATCGGCTACCCCTTGGTATGACGCTCACGCGTCGATCTTGCATTTCGCCGCGATCAACTCGACGAAGTCCTTGACTGCGTCGAGCTGCTCGATCTCCGAGGTGCGGAAGGAAATGCCGAAGCGGTCCTCGACGGCGACGACCAGAGTGATCATCGCCTGGCTGTCCCACCCCGCGATTTCCCTGGCCGTGGTCTGCGGCTGCAAGATGATCGTTTCATCATCGAAGACGTCGCGGAAGATGCCGGTCAACGTCTCGTAGATCATCGCGCGATTCATGCCGTTCTCCTCAACAGGTTGGTCCGGGTTTGCGGGGGAACGACGCTCGGACAGACGTCCACCACGATGTTGTGCGTCGGAAGGCGCTCGCCGATCTTGAAGTACCAATTCGTCGCGCCCTCCGGCTGGCCCTCGCGCGCGGCCAACGGCGCAAATCCCAACGATTCGTAGTGCGGCGCGACCAGCGCGTTGCGCGCGGTAGGGATGTATTCTCCAATGAGTCCGGTTGCGCCGACCAGGCCCGCCACCTGCACGAGCGCTTCGAGCGACGCCGCCTCGACCCGGCGGCCAAGGACGCGGCAGCTCATCAGCCAGCTGTCGATCCGTAGAGCACCGGCCTCTTCGGCTTGCGCAAGGATGACGGCAATGAGCCCCGCGTCATCCAGCCGATCTCGCAGCCGGAACGCCAGTCCAATATTTCCCGGCGTGGCCACAAATTTCTCAACCTGGACCTCCGAATAGCGGCGCGTGGTCAGATTGAATTGATTGGTCTTATTGATGAGCTGCGTCACCCGCGAAATATTGTTCGAGCCCACGCTTTCAACGCTCATCGTCATGCAAAGGCCGCGCAGATATCCATCAAGATCCGTCGCCTCCTCGATCTCGGCCAAACGCCGACCGCGCGCAGCGTAACTCCGGCTCCTGGAGACGTCGTCGGCGGTGAAGGACGACGCCTCGAAATAGCCGGCATCGGCGAGACATCGGGGATAATATGCGACGTCCTCAGGTAGCTCGGGCACGGCGACCTCGGCGATCTCGCGCCGGACGATCTCGCGTTCGGCCGGGTTGTCGTCCACGAAGACCAGGCTGTCCAAGCCGATGTCGAGCGTCCTGGCAATCTTGCGGATGTTGGTTGCCTTGTCGTCCCAATTCGCGACGAACACCGCAATGTCGTCCCTTTTGAGCACCATGTCCGGATGGGTCGTGAATGCCGTTTCGGCCAAGTCCGGGTCGTTCTTGCTGCAAACCGCTAAAACCACCCCGCGCCCGCCGAGCATCGCCACGTAGCGCTGGAACGCGACATAGGCCTCGCCCTCCGCGCATCCCTGGCCCAAGCGGAGTCCGCCGACCCCGTCATCGCCAACGACCCCGCCCCACAATGTGTTGTCGAGATCGAGTACCAGGACTTTCCGCGACAGGCCAGATGCTGCAGCAACAACACGCGCGAGAAGATCACCGAAGAACGGAGCAAATGGCGGACTAACGAGCTGCTTGGCCTGATGCCACCTCACAGGGTGTACGAGATCTGGGATGAAGCCGCGGCGTGCCGCCTCCCAGGCGAGATCGAGCAGCAGCACTTTGTCCTCTCGCGCCGCCTGGCGCAGCTTGGCATTGAAGCTTTCCACGACCGAGACGCCCGCTCCGGGCACCAGCCCCTCGTAATTGCCGAACACCGGCAGCGTCGTGCCGCACACCAGCGTCTGCTGCACCGGCTGCGCTCCGTAACGCTCCCGGATACACCTCCAGAGCTGCCGGATTTCGTCGAGTTCGCGATCAATCTCCGCGTCCAGATCCGCGCCATCGATATCAGGCGGAAAGGACAGGCCCAGCGCATGTTCATCCAGCGCCAGGACGATGAAGTCCGGAGCGAAATGAGCCAGCGCCGGATCTCCATTCAACAGCTCCTGCCGGTAGCTGTTATACGACCCGACAAACACTTGAAGGGCCAGCCGACGCGCCAGGCCTGCGACACGAATGCCGGCCGCCAAATGCCCGAGCGTGTGCGATCCGAGCAGCGCGACGCGTCTGCTCGCGAGCCCGAAATCAGCCTCGTGGCCCGGACCCAGCCTGTCCAGCGCCGATGTGGCAAGGCGGTCGATACGCTCGGTCGCCACAAAATCCCGGCTCATTCCTGCAAGCCTGCAGGCGGCCGCGAATTGGCGATCGGGTGCGTCATCCGCCTTCGCCCTGCGGATTTCGGCGACCAGGTCCGGGTGTCGGGGAAGCCAAGCGAGCGGTTGTTCCATAGGTGACGCCGGAAATAGGAATCTCGCAGCAGGATGCTACGCGTCCCGCTGATGAGCGCACAGGCTCAGCCATTTGCATTTCGAAAACTTGAGCATCGTCAACTTGCACCAGCATTAAATTCGCACATTCACCGAAGCGCACGGCCATTCCACGCAGCTCCCACCTGACAGAATTGTTGGAGAATTGGCTATGGACAGATCATTCGGACGACACAGCCACGCGATCTCGCGCCACGCTCTTGAACGCCTGAACCTCGAGGAGATCCGAGAATTTCGACAGGCCAATCGAAATTCTCCGCCTCTGACCATTCGGCAGAGCCCGCTCCAGCTCGATCAAACGACTCCCGCACCAGGGCAACATCTCTGTCTCGAGACGTTTCTGAAGCGCTTTGCGGACCCGCCGTCTCCGAATTGAGCGACGCTCTATTAGCACTCCGTTCTGGCCGCCAACACCGGTGGAATGCGGCACCGAGAAGCCAACTCCGACGAACTGTCGAAAATGGACCAACAATTCTAACCCACCTGGGGACGCTAACAGCAAGGGGAAACGCTTATGTTCAAGTCGCTTTCAGGCGGGCGGTTCGGCGATGTACTCAAGGTCCGTTCGTCCGGCCGTAACTTCCAGACTGACGCCGCTCGAATCGGCTCGATAGCCCGATCAATCGAGACCGCGCTGCAAACGTCGCGCATCGAATTGAATGGTCTGAATCGGCGGCTCAACGACGTCATCGCCCGAACCGCGGTCACGATTGGCAATGACACCGACGAATATCTCGACCGCGAGCCAACGAATACTGGGCTGCAAAACAGGCTCAATCGGGAAATCGCCGACGGCGAGCAACGGCTGCGGGAGCTCGAGACCAACATTGACCATTTCAATTCCCTGAAGGCCGTTCTCGCGACCCGCTTTCCCGACCACGCCGACACCATCGCCGCGGTCGAACATCAAAGATAGAGCCATATACCCGGGGGCAATCGCGATGCGCCGCGCGTCGAGGTCCAACCAAGCCCAAACCACGACGAGACGATCCCCCTGCGCCCAAGCGATCCACGCAGCGGACCAACTATGCCAACTGTTCTCGCCGGAGGTGAGTTTCCCATGATCATGGTGACAGGTGGAGCCGGCTATATCGGCTCGCACACATGCGTCGAACTGCTCGACGCTGGCCATGGCGTCGTCATCGTCGACAATTTCAGCAATTCCAGCCGCGCCTCGCTCGCGCAGGTCGAGGCGCTTTGCAAACGTCCGCCAATCATTTGCCAGGGCGACATTCGCGACGGCCCCCTCCTTGAGCACGTGATGCGTCGCCACGGCGTCACGGCGGTGGTCCATTTCGCCGGCCTGAAAGCCGTGGGCGACTCGATCCGCACCCCCGTCGCCTATTACGACAACAATGTCTGCGGCACTGTCGTCCTCCTCAAGGCCATGCAAGCCGTCGGCGTCAAAACACTAGTGTTCAGTTCGTCGGCCACAGTCTACGGCGAGCCGCAACGTCTGCCGCTCGACGAGGATCATCCGCTTTTCGCCGTCAATCCCTACGGCCGCAGCAAATTGATGATCGAGGAGATGCTGCGCGACCACCACGCCGCCGCGCCGGACTGGTCGATCGCGATCCTGCGATATTTCAACCCGGTCGGCGCGCATCCCAGCGGGCGGATCGGCGAAAGTCCCCTGGGCATCCCGAATAATCTTGTGCCCTTCGTGGCGCAGGTGGCGGTCGGGCGCAGGAAGCACCTGCAAATCTTCGGCGACGACTATCCTACGCCAGATGGCACCTGCATCCGTGACTACATCCATGTCGTCGATCTGGCCAACGGTCACCTGATGGCCTTGAACAAGCTCAAGGAAGGGCAGCTTTTGACGGTCAATCTGGGGACCGGACTCGGCACCAGCGTATTGGAGGTTGTGGATGCCTTCGCTGCCGCCAGCGGCCGCTCCATTCCCAAAGTCGTCGGCCCTCGCCGTGCCGGCGACGTGATGGCGTGCTACGCCGACCCGCGTCGAGCTGAACTGGTTCTCGGCTGGAAGGCGCGGCGATCGGTCGCCGAGATGTGCTCAGATCACTGGCGCTGGCAGCGAATGAACCCGTTCGGCTTCGAACGTGCGGCCACACTTGCACCCCAGTTGCCAGGCAACTAATTGACTATTCTCATTTTCTTGTATTAACGGATCCCTAGAAACAATCAGCGAATCAACTTAGTGTGGAGTATTGTGATTTCTGCGATGCCCATCGGTGGGAGGCTGCATGAAACGACGCCCTGATTTCAAGGTTCGATTCGAATTGACATCCTTGGGCAAAAGACGGTTTCCGAAACTTCGACGTCAGACTGGCGTCATTATTGGCGCTGGTCGCAACCCCGGTTCGGTTCGCGTTATATTTGATGGCTGCAAGACCGCCAGCACGATACATCGTAGTTATCTTACCACTACACCGGGGTGCGATGAGCCCAGCGATGCCGCGGTCGATGACGGCGCGATGGCCGCGTCAATTCCGCAGCTCCTCAATCGCGCTCGAGAGCCGAAACTTGTCGCACCGACCTCAACGAGTGCAGTTGACGCTCGCCGATCCAACTATGTTTGCAATGATTGACCGCAGCTTGCTAATTCATGACAGTCGCGTCGCAACACCTGTCGGAACGATGTAATAGAACCCACTCCGCGTGTTGACTCAGCAACGCTGATATCATTTAATCGATAATTATTTTAATTGCAGATTTTCTCTTCGAACGAACCAAAATCAATCGTATCATTTTGCGTTTGGGTGAGGCCGTGCGGATTTTAGTAGTAGCCGTCGATTGCGCATCAGATCCAGATCGGATCGCCAGATCCAATGCTGAACTTTGTCAAAGCCTGATCGACGCCGGCCATGACGTGGAGGCGACAGCACTCCCAACACTTGCCCGGCGCGCAACAGGCGATGCGAATGACCAAGCGACAACCGGCCCAGGCCGCACTTCGAAAATCACGGACTATGTGCGAGCGGAGGCTGCACATTCAAAGCCCAGCTCAGCGATAATTCGGTTTTGGCAACATACGTCCTTTGCGCTCTCAGGCATCGGGCCCATGGTGACGCGCATCTTGAAAGGCCGTCCGGATACCATCCTCCTCATTGCGCCAACTTCGATTTACGCGGCTCTTGTCGCCCTCTCGGCCCGATGCATCGGCGCAAGGTCGTGGCTTCATCTTCGTGAACCCGCTTTTGCGGAAGCCTGCGAAGGGCGGTTATTCGCGATCAGGCCCATCAAGACGATGTTATACTATCTCGAAACGCTCTCCCTCATGCTGTTCGATCGCGTATCGACAATCTCGCCGCAGATGAGGCGAGAACTCCAGAGCAGAGGCGTCGATGCAAGAAAGACTTATGAATTGCGTGATTGGATCGATCTCAGCGCAATCGAACCCGGTAGCTGTAAGACACGGATTCGCCGCCAGTTAGGATTGAACGAGGCTCACTTTTTAGGTCTTGTGCCTGGCGCATCGCTCGATCAGGACGCGCTCGACATGGTCGTCAGCGCGGCAATGATCTTCAGTCAACGTCAAAGCCATATTCACTTGGTGATCTATGGCAAAGCGGCGTCGGTCCCCACCGAAACTCCGAATTTGCACCTTCTCGATCTGCCGCCAGCACCTTGCAGCGAGCTGCTCGCCACCGCGGATTTTCATATTGTGCAGCAAAATACGGCGGACTCTTTACTGCCTCCCTTGCTCGGCGAGATCCTCGCATCGAACCGCCCGGCTATCGCAATCGCCGATAGCGGCACCTGCTTCGCCGATGAGGTCGAGGATGTCGGGCTGATCGTCGCACCCCGGGATGTTCTGGGCCTCGTTGAGTCAATCGGCCTGCTGGACGACGAGCGAGCTCTCACCGAAATATTGGGCAATAATGCCAGAGAGCGCGCGCTCGAACGCTGGAGTCGGCCGGGCATCATCCACCGCTTGTCTCTGGAGCTCTCGGACTTGGTCTCCGATGATTTACTCGGTCGGTCAACGCGGCGCAAACGTGGATTCACCGCTGAGAATACCGCGAAGCCAGCTGCGACTCGTCCCTGATGCGGTGGATGCCGGTGTCGGCGGGACCTTGTTTCGCCGGATGTGAGCGACATTGATGTCGTTCGAGGCCGGCAACGCTGCCGGATCGGCCACTCGCCATAGCTTCCAGCACGCGTCGCCTGTCCGGCCGGACGTCGCCGAAACTTGGCACCGCACCTTCACAAAGCAAACCATCTAACCGCATCAATATCGAACCCTAGCGCCGAAGCCTGGGCCGCGTCGCATCTGCAATCGGTTACTCCGTTTCGGACAAAGAAACCGTCGATAAGACTTGACGGTCCGCAAGTCTCAATCTGACGTTGCGTTATGAAAGAGATAGCAGAACAGTTGGAATGACAGATAGGATTGGGCAGTTGACGCGTTCGAATGGAAGACGAGATCTATCGATGGAACCTACGCTCTCCATCATCATCGCGGCTTATAATGCCGAGAAATACATAGCACAGTGTCTTGCGCCCCTGACGGAATTCCGCGCTGTGGATGTGGAGATCATCGTTGTTGACGATGGCTCGACTGACAACACCGAACAGATTGTCAATTCGTTCAAGGACCCTCGCCTGACTCTGTTGAACCAGTCGAATCGGGGGCCTTCAGCAGCCCGCAACGCTGCATTTCGTCATTCGCGCGGCAAGTTCATTCTGCCATTTGATGCCGACGATATCGCCATTGCGGAGAATTGGCCCTCAATGATCGCCGCTTTGGAGGCGAATACTGATGCGGTTTTGGCTTTCGGCAGGCGAAGTCTCATTCATGGCGATAGCAGCGAGGTTCCGTCATTGCCTTCGACACGCGCGGAGGGCGTAAACGATGCCGCGGCTTTCCCGCGCATCTTCAAAGGAAATTTCCTACAAAACACCGGGACCGCGATCATTAGACGCGAGGCGCTGGAGGCTGCCGGGCTTTGGAACGAAGGACTCCGCGTGGGCGAAGATTGGGACCTCTGGTGCCGTCTGGCGTGCCTCGGATCTTTCCTGTCTTGCCCGGTTCATGTGATGGGGTACCGGATACATGCGCAATCAGCGATGGGGGCACCCATACAGAAGGATTTTCCCGACCCGGCCCTTGAGGCGATTGAAACAATTTACGCACATCCGATGGTGAAACACGCCACTGGCGCCTCCCGATCAACGCTCAAGCGCAAGGCGATCGCCTGGCAGACGTACCATTGGGGCACAAGGTTAATCCGCAACGGCGAAACATTCGCAGGGGCCAAGAAATTGTCTCAAGCGATTACGCTGCGCCCTTCGCTGCTGATTCATATCCTGGGCTTTCCCTGGCGACGGCTACGATCATTGCTGGCGTTGTCCGGCATAACTGAGGCGATCTCGCGCGGGAGATTGATGGGGTATGTCTGGGGGGCCTGTTTGCTCCCAGCATCCGGTCTCTAGCAGGTTGCGGCGAATGCTCACGCGCGCCGAGCCCGGATCAGATGAACGTCTGGATCGGCCGTCGTATCCACAGTTGTGTTTCCGACCGCTGCCTGCACGAGATGATGGATCGTCTGCTGTGGCATGCAAATGGCCCTCCACCAGAGGCTCACCTGGCATGGCCGCCCCATCTGGTCCAGGTCCATCATTGGGATTCTAATGGAACGATCTAGCGGCAATCATTCGCGCGCTGCGCCCGCATCTTGAGCTTTAAGAGCCTGGCGATCGTCATGGCCGATCTGCCCCAGCGTCGCGCCGGTGAGCGTTGTTTCGCTACGCGGATGACATTGCCGAGGATGCCTTCAGGCAGGAGGCGACGCCTATGGCGAACGCCGATTCACCTTCCGAACGGCCCGTTTGAACAGACTCATCGATCGGCGTACGCATCGTCGGCTGGCCTGACCATCCAAGGTGGATGCTCGATACCGAGGAGCGCCTCAAGCGACTCTCGCAGATCGTGCCCCTGACGTGGTGTAGCCGAATTGACCGCTCGCAATCACAGCCAAACATTCAAGACGAGCAACGCAGCCGGCACCGCCAGGATGGCAAGGATCGTCTGGAATGCCACAATGCCGGCCATCAGTTCGGCGTCGCCGCCGAGCTGCCGCGCCATCACATAGGATGACGAGGCCGTGGGCAGCGCCTGGAACAGCACCGCGATGATGATCGCCTCACGATCGAGCTTCAGCCAGAAGCAGATCAAGGCCGTCGCGAGCGGCATCAGGATAAACTTGGCACCAGATGCGAAGATCGTCGGCTTCAATCCGCGACCAAGCGCCTCCCAGTCGAGCGCGGCGCCGACGCACAGTAGGCCGAGCGGGAGCGAGGCTTGCCCGAGCGCCTTGACGCAACCCTCAATGCCTGGCGGCAGGCCAATGTGGGTGACCTGCAACAATATGCCGATGACGCAGCCGACCACCAAGGGATTGAACGCAATGCCCCGCAGCATCCCGCGCAGTGTCGGTTTGGCCGTTCCATATTGCGCAAACACGATCACGCACAGCACGTTGACGGTTGGTACCACCGCAGCGTTGGCTACCGCCGCCAGCGGGATGGCGTGCGCGCCGATCAATCCAACGGCGGCAGTGATACCGACATAGTTGTTGAACCGAATGCCGCCCTGAAACACCGACGTAAAGGCCGGGCCATCCGCCGCCACCGAGTGACCGAACAGCAGAAGCACCGCCGAGGCCACCAGAGTCGAGCCGATCAATGCCACCACAAGCCCCCAGATCGGGATGCCCGCGAGATTCGCCGTGGCCAGGCCATGGACGAACAGCGCGGGCAGCAGAACAAAGTAACTCAGGCGCTCGGCCTGCATCCAGAACCTGTCCGCAAGAAACTTACGATGCTTCATGGCGTGACCCAAAGCGATCAGCAACACGATGGGAATCAGCGCAAGAACGATCGGCCCAATCATGACAAGCCTCGCGCTTGATCTGCCAACGCCAGCCCGCAAATGCGATTAGAGGCCCCGAGCTCCAGTTTCGCCGTAAAGACCCGCATCATCAGCTCCTGATCGCGGCGACGAGCCGCTCGGCCGCCTGAACGATTTCGGGCGTGGCGAGACCGGCAAAGCAAAGACGCATCCGATCGCTGAACAGGCCGCTGTCGGCCCGTGTACAAAAGGCTGGTCCCGGCGCGAACAGCACGTTCTGTGCGACCGTGCGCTCGAACAGATTGCTGTTGCCCTTGTCGGCCGGAAGAAACGGGAAGATGAACATGCCGCCCCCGACATTCGGGACGGTGAAGCCCGCGGCGGTGAGCACCTCGACAAGCGCGTCGTGGCGTTCGGCGTAGAGCTTGCGCACCCGCGCGACATGATCGGTCAGCCGACCCAGCTGCAGGTAATGATAGGCCACGCGCTGGGCCAGCGCATTCGGCTGCAGATCGCTGGCCTGTCGCGCATCCTGCATCGCCGCCGCGATTGCCTCGGGCGCGACCAGCCAACCGATCCGCAAGCCCGGCGACATGATCTTGGACAGACTGCCTAGATAGATGACGATCGCCCCGTCGACCTGCGGCGCGAGATCAAGCAGGCTCGGCGGCGGCGGCGCGCGAAACCACAGATCGCTATAGGGCGCGTCTTCGATCACCGGTATGTCGTGCTTGGCGCACAATGTGAGTAACTGCATGCGCTGTTCAAGGGTCAGCGTGTCGCCCGTCGGATTGCCGAAGGTCGGCAGCGCATACAGCGCCCGCACGTCCCCGGCACCCGCGAGGACGGCCTTGAGCCCCGCGAGTTCGATGTCGTCTGACGCGATCGGGTAACCGAGCGCCTCGACGCCGACGGCCGCGCAGGTCGATAGGACGGCGGGATAGACCGGCTCCGGCACCAGCACCTTGGTGCCCGGGGGCGCGAAGGTCCGGATCGCCAGATCTATGCCTTGCTGCGCGCCCGAGGTGACCAGTAGCCGACGTCCCGGCGGCAATGTCGCAACGGTCTCGGTCAGCGCGCTGATCAGCGCAGGATCGCCGGCGCTGGAGCCATACGTCCAGGCCGAGAAGTCCTGGCTAGCGCGGCTCGCTGCTTCGACCAGCCCTTCGTGATCGTAAGCATCGCGTGACGGGTGGCCGTTGGCGAGGTTCAGCATTCCCGGCCTGGCACCGTAGGGAAACAGCGCGCGCAAGGGGTTGGTCGGTATGGCGGCGATGAACGGATTGATGGCGAGAGTCACTGGCGGCCCCGACGTTTTCTGATGACGACGGGGAAATTCCTGATAGGAATGGCAAGCATAATCCAATAACTTGAGGTTATATATCTGTGCGCGCTCCGTTCGAAGACATCCCGCATCTGGCATTGCGGCTGCTTCCGCTCCTGGAGCGCTACGGCAATTTCTCCGAGGCGGCGCGGGCGCTGGAGGTCAGCCAGCCCGCCGCCAGCAAGGCCATCGCGCGGGCCGAAGCGCTGTGCGGCGTCGCCCTTGTGGTTCGCGGCCGGCGCCCGGTGGTTCTCTCCGCGGAGGGACGGATCCTCGCGGAGCACGCATTGCGGCAGGACGAGCTGGCACAGCAAACGGCGCGACGGCTGCACGACAGCCGGGCACATGGCAGCGGCCTCGTCCGCATCGCCTCGTTCGGCGCATCGGCGTCCACCCATATTCTGCCCGGGCTGGTCGCCGCGATCGCAAGGCGGCGGGCGGCCCTGCTCATCGAAATCCTGGAGCGGACCGATCAGCCGGCGCTGCAGGCCTTGCGCGACGGGCTAGTGGATTTCTCCATCGTCAACGACAACGACGATCCGGATCTGGAACTGATGCCGCTGGCGCGGGACCGTCTGGTGGCGCTGATCCGCGCCAAGGATCCGCTGGCGCAGCGCGCGACGCTCGACGCCAAGGCGCTCTCGTCGCCACCCTTTATTCTGTCGATGGGTGGCAGCGAACCATTGATCCGCGCGTGGTTTGCCCGCGGCGGTCATGAACCGTCGATCCAGCACTCGATCCAGCAGATCACGTCCATCCTCGCCATGGTCCGCGCCGGCATGGGCGTCGCCATCATCGCCGAAATGGCGGTGCCCGAAACCCATGCGGGCGTGGTCACGGTGCCATTGGCGCCGGGCTTCCCGCGCACCATCTGCCTGGCGCGGCGGATCGGCGGATTTGCCTCGCATGCGGCCGAAATCGTGTGGGACACCGCAGCCGAACGGGCGCTGTCGAGATAGTGCGCGACGCCACGTCGCGGCCCGGCTCGCGATCGCGAGCCGGGCCGGAGCGCCTTTGGGCTACTTGCCCGCGCCGCGCGGGACAGGCTTTTCGAAAGCCACGTGCTCGCCGAAACAGTAAGCGCGATTGTGCTGCTGCTTGACGAAGGACGGTGTGAGCCGAACCGAACCGCTCTCTGTCCAGATCGCGTCAGCGCGTCCATTCACCCATGTGTCGGGCGGCAGCAATGTCGAGCCTCGGGTGGTGACATCCCAGACACCATAATGGTGCGGCACGACCAGGCGCGCCTTGAGACGCTCGGCCACTTCGTCGACCTGAGCATAGCTCATGACATGCTGCGATCCATCGATGGGCAACAGGGCGATATCGACCTCGCCGATCTTGTCCCAGACGCTCTGCGGCGGATTGGGACGGTTATCGCCCCAATGCAAAATCTTCAATCCGGCGACCTCGATCACCAACAGGCAATTGTCGAACGATCGGCAATTGTCCGGCGGATTGGTCTTCATCGGTGTCAGCCTGCGCGTCATCTCGGCCCAGTCATAGGCGTTGTGCGTGCTGTCGGAGACGTGCTTGTCGGCAATGCCCGTGATCTTGACGTCGGCAAACTGATAAGTCCCGATCAGCCGATCGAGGATCACATTGGCGCTCAGCTGGTGGACGGCGTCATGGTCAAAATGGGCGTGGGTCGACATCGCGATATCCACGACGACCTCCGGGAAATCGTACAGGTACCAATTCCAGGTGCCCCACGGCGGATTGCGCCATGGGTCGATCATGATGGTGAGGCCGGATGGCGCCGTGATCCGGAACGCCGATGCGCCGAAATAGGCGAGCTCCACCGCGGGTTCGCCGTCAACAGCAGGCACGACCTCCTGCAGATCGATCATATGGTTGTGGTTTTCGGTCTGGCGCCACGCCCATAGGCCTTCGTCCATTCTGTCCTTCATCACTGGTTCCGATCATTGCTAGAGTCAGAGCTTGCGGTATAGGCATTGCGGTCGACGAGAATTCGTCCCTTCTTGACGACCCAGCGGGCCGAGTTCGCGCCGAAGCGAAACGCGACCTGGCGATAGTCCGGGACGTCGAACACCACGAGATCGGCCTGTTTTCCCGGAACAATCGAACCGATCCGGTGGTCGCGGCGGATCGCTTTCGCCGCATTCAAGGTGACGCCAAGCAGCGCCTGTTCGGGTGTCAGTCCGGACAGGCGGCAAGCGAATCCCATGCTCATCTGCTGCGACAGATGCCAGCATACCGGGCACAGATCGGTGGCGACGGCGACGTTGACGCCCGAGCACAGCAGCCGCCGTCCGTCGACCGGATGCGAATGATTGACCGCCCAATCGAACCCCGGGAAGAACGCCACACTGGTCCCTGCATCGGCGAGCACACGCAGATCGTCGTCGCTGAGCATGTTGCCGTGATCGACCGACGCCGCGCGCATTTCGGCGGCAAGCCGCGCACCGCCGATATTGACCCGCGCGTCGGTATGCAGCTTCGCGCCGAGACCGACATCCGCGGCGGCGGAGAGCACCCGGCTGCATTCGGGCAGCGTGAAGACATCCGGATCGACATAGACGTCACAGAATTCGGCCAGGCGCTTTTCGGCGATAGCGGGGATCGTCTCGGCAATCATCGTGTCCAGGTAGCGGTCCACTTGTTCGGAAGGTCGCGCATGCGCGCCGAGATAGGTGCCGGCGATCTCGATGCCGGTTCGCGCGGCGATCAATTGAGCAGCCTGCAGCGAAGCAATGTCGCTCGCATGATCGAGGCCATAGCCGGATTTGGTTTCGAGCGTCGTCGTTCCACAGCGGAGCATGGTCTGCGCACGCGCAATCGACGCGTCCACAAGCCGCTCGACCGAGACGCCGGCGTTGACTTTCGTTGACGCCGGGACTCCCCAGTCAATCCCGGCCGCGGTCAGGCCGCGGTCATCAAGGCCCTTGGTGCGTTGAAAATACTCGTGCCCGCGATCGCCCGCGAAGATCAGATGGGTGTGGCAATCGACAAGCCCCGGGGTCACCACGCCGCCGTCCGCATCGACGATCGCCGTGGTTACGCCACGCAAGGGCGCGATCTCGTCAGCGGAGCCGACGGCCATGATGGTCTCGCCGCGGATGGCGACGCAGCCGTTCTCGATCACACCGATGCCATCTGGCTTCTTGGGATCGCAGATGATCACTTGACGCGCCCCTGCGATGACGAGATCGGCGGGCCCGATATTTGACGATTGATCCGAATTCCGGACGCTCAACTGCGGGGCGAGCAATGAATTTCCCCAATTCAAAACATTGCGATCGGTCGCAACCGATCCTCGGTGCCACTCGCCGCTCTGCTTACATCCCACCTTGCGCGGCGCGCAAACACGTCTAAATCCACGCACCCCAGGTAAATCTTCGATTATTAGAACTCATATTCAGTAACAAATTCGGTTCTGGATTCCGATTTAAGAGAAATGCAAAGTCATCGGTGATGACAGATACTCATTTGGTGAAATGTTTGGCGTTACGAATGCTTGCTCTGGCAGAAACGGCGTCATCCCGCTTTCTTTTGGCTGAATTTCTACTTGGAATAGACCGGCACCGGGCTACCTCGCGCAAAAAACAAGCAGTCACGCCTGCTTTTTTTGCGCGCGGCGGACGAAATTTCTGTGGCAGTTTCCACGCATGGAAAATGCTGCCGTCAAAGACCCGACTGAAACCACCGATGGGCGCGAGGCCAAAGGGGCGATCATGCGCGCCCGATTGCGCGCTGCGACCGAAGCCCTCATTGCCGAAGTTGGCGTGAACGCCGCATCGGCTGCCGCGATCGCCCTGCGATGCGGCGTGTCGCGCGGCGCGATGCTGCACCACTACCCGACGCGCGACGCCATCATCATCGACACGGCGACGCACTTTTGGCAGAAGGCCCGCGACATCGTCGCCGGCCTCGCCGAAGATATCAGCCACGGCCGCACCGATGTCGCGACCTTCGTGGGGCGCCTCTACGAGGAAGTGTTTCGCGCCAACGCGCTGGTGACCATGCTGGACCTCATGGTTTCAGGCCGCTCCGAAGCCCGGATCGGCGAGGCCGTCAACCGGATCCTGACCGATCTGTTCGCATCTTACGAGGCATTGGGCGCCCAGGCCTTTCAGGCCTCGGGCCTCCCCCCCGAGCGCATTCACGTCATCATCACGCTGATCGTTTCGACCCTGCGCGGATTGCGTATCCAGGACAACATCCACCCCGACGAAGCGCGGGTTCGCGCCGTGCTGGCCACGCTGGTCGAGGCCGTGGAAGCCCTGCTGCAGAAGGATCAGGCCGCGGCGCCAGCACTCTCTGGAGGATCCGGGAGGAAGACGACCACAAAAACGCGGGGGCGCAAGCGATGACGTCCCGCCTGATGGCCGACGGCCTCACCAAGCGCTTCAGTGGAACGACCGTCGTCGACAACGTGTCGTTCTACGTCGATCCCGGTCAAATCGTCGGCCTGATCGGTCCCAACGGCGCCGGCAAGACCACCCTGTTCAACCTGTTGTCCGGTGTCCTGAAATCCGATGCCGGCAGCCTGACCATCGACGGCGTCGACGCCACCAACCTGCCACCCTATCGGCTGGCACGGCTAGGACTGGTGCGCACATTTCAGCTGGCGCGTGAACTCGACAAATTGACGGTGCTCGAGAACGTCCAACTGGCCGCCCGCGATCACGTCGGCGAGTCCCTGGTGGGCGCGCTGTTTCGGCCGACCGCCACCCGGGCCGCCGAACGCGCGATCACGCAGCGGGCGCGCGAGGTTCTGGCGCTGGTGTCGCTGTCCGCTCATGAATCGAAGCTCGCAGCCAATCTGTCCGGCGGGCAGAAGAAGCTGCTTGAGCTGGCACGCTGCCTGATGGCGGAGGCCGAGATCATCCTGCTCGACGAGATCGCCGCGGGCGTCGCGCCTCATCTTGTCGACGCCATCGCTGTCCTGATCCAGCGCCTCAACCGCGAGCACGGCAAGACGTTCGTCATCATCGAGCACAATATCGGTTTCATTCGCAGCCTCGCATCGCGCGTCGTCGTCATGGCCTCAGGCAAGGTCCTGGCGGAGGGAAGCTTCGATCACGTCGCCGCCAATCCGGCGGTGATCGACTCCTACCTGGGACAGGCCGCATGACGCTACTTCTGTTGAAGGGTCTCCGCGCAGGCTATGGAGCCAGCGACATTGTGCACGGAATAGATCTGCAACTCGCGCCGGGCGAGATGGTCGCGCTGGTCGGACCGAACGGCGCCGGAAAATCGACGCTGCTGAAATCGATCGCCGGCGTGGCGAACGTCACCGGCGGCGTCCTCGAACTGGATGGGAAAAACCTGATCCCGCTGCCGCCATCGGCGCGCGCGCAGGCCGGCGCCGTATTCATGCCGCAGGAGCGCAACGTCTTCCGCACGCTGACCGTCGCCGAGAATCTCGGCGTGAGCGCCTGGGGCCACCGCGACATCCCCGAGCGCCGCGAAGAGGTCCTCTCCCTTCTGCCCACCATCCGCGACTACCTTCATAAACGCGCGGGCGGCCTTTCGGGTGGTCAACGCCAAATGGTTGGGCTGGGCATGACGCTGATGGCCCGACCGCGCGTCTTGCTGGTCGACGAACCGACCGCAGGCCTCTCGCCGCTCCTCGTCGGCGACATGCTGGACACGCTTCGCCAACTCGCGGCGACGGCAAATCTTGGCATCCTGATCGTCGAGCAGAACGCCCGCGCGGCGCTTCAACGCGCCGACCGCGCGCTTGTTCTCGTCGACGGACGCGTCGTCCGCGAGGGAGATGCCGCAGCGCTCGCCGAAGAACCTGACTTTGGTGCGCTGTTTTTCGGTGAAGCCGCATGATTCAAATGGCCATCAACACGCTATCCAGCGCTGCCATCATCGCGCCTGCGGCCGTCGCCTTCACATTGGTCTTCACGCTGTTTCGCTATGCCAATTTCGCGGTCGGCGGCTTTGTGACCATCGGCGCCTTCGCGGCCTGGACCATCAACGTCCCGCTGGGACTGCCGCTGTGGATCGCCGGCGTCGGCGCCATGATCGTCTGCGCGGTGGCGCTCGCGATGAGCGACCGCCTCGTGTTTCGGCCGCTGCGCGGCCGCGGCGGCGGCACGCTGTTGCTGGTGTCCATCGCGCTCTCTTTCGTTCTCGAGAACATCGTTCGGTTCATATACGGCGCCCAGATGAAGGGGTTCGACATCCCCCTCACAGGTCCGCTCGTGATTTGGGGCGCGCGGATCACGCGCGAGACATTCGCGGTGGTCTCGGTTTCGCTGCTCGCCATCGTTGCCGTTGGCGCATTGCTTGTCCTGACGCCGATCGGCCGCGCGCTGCGCGCGGTCGCCGACAATCCCTCGCTCGCCAATGTCCGGGGCCTCCCGGTGCCACGCGTTGAAGTGTTCGGCATTGCGGTTGCCGGGGCCCTGCTCGGACTGTCCGGGGCACTGGTCGGCGTCGATTTGTCGATCGATCCCAATCTCAACTGGGCGGTGACGATTCCGATCATCGCCGCCGCCATTGTAGGCGGCCTCGGCTCGCCGGTCGGCGCAGCCGCGGGCGCCGTGATCATTGGCCTCGCGGAGGAACTCACCGTGGCCTTCCTGTCGCCGACTTACAAAGGCGCGGTCGGCTTCGCGGTTATCGCCCTCGTCCTCATGCTGCGACCGCAGGGCCTGCTGGGCGACAAGGTGGAGCGCAAGTAATCGCATGGATGCTTATCTCGTCTCCATTTTGACCGTTGCGGGGATCTATATGATCCTCGCTTTGGCACTCAATCTTCAATTTGGATTGACCGGCCTGATCAATTTCGGCGTGGTGGGGTTCTACGGCCTCGGCGCTTACGCCAGCGGCATTGCCACCGAAACGTTTCACGTCCCCTTCATCGCCGGTCTGGGTTGCGCGATGATCGTCGGCGCGATCGCTGGCGCCGCCGTATCATTGCTGTCGTTGCGGCTCTCGGGTGACTTTCTCGCGATCGTGACGCTGGGATTCGCGGAGACCGTGCGCCTCGTCTTCAACAATGAGGACTGGCTGACCGGTGGGCCGCGCGGTTTTCTGATCTCGACCCGCCCGGTGATCGAGGGGCTCGGACGTTCGTTGACGGCCTATATGGTGCTCGGCGTCGTCGTCGTCGCAGCCGTCATCGTATATGTGCTGATGCGGCGACTCGCCACGGCACCCTACGGCCGCGTATTGCGCGCCATCCGCGAGGATGACCTCGTGCCGGCGACGCTGGGCAAGAATATTTTCGTCTACCGGCTGCAGGCCTTCGTGCTCGGCAGCGCCGTCATGGCAGGCGGCGGATCGCTTTACGCCCACTACGTTCAGACCATCACACCGGAGAACTTCACCACCCCCGTGGCAATTCTCGTCTGGATGTCGGTCATCGTCGGCGGCGCCGGAAACATGGTCGGCACCGTGCTCGGCTCTCTCGCCGTCGTGTCGATTTACGAGGGGACCCGCTTCCTCTCGCCGTGGCTGGCGTTTCTCGACGCCGAACAAGTCTCGGCCCTGCGCTTCATCATCATCGGCAGCGTGTTGATTGTGATGATCCGTTTTCGACCGGAGGGACTCCTGCCCGAGGTACATCAACGGCCAGCAGAAGCCGCGCCCCGTATCATCTCACCCAAAGGATCAACCCTATGAAGCTATCACGCAGATTGTTCCTCACTGGATCGACGATCGCCCTCGCGGCGCCGGCGTTTCTTCGCCAGGGACTGGCGCAATCCTCGCCGATCAAGATTGGCAGCCTCATCCCGCTGTCCGGCGGTGGCGCGCCTTATGGGCCCGAGAAGAACAAGGCGCATTTGGCCGTCGTGGAGCAGGTCAATGCCGCCGGAGGCGTCCTAGGTCGGAAGATCGAGTTGATCACCGAGAATTCGGAAACCAATCCGGAAGCAGCCGTGCGGGCAGCGCGCAAACTGATCGATGCCGACCAGGTTTCGGCGATCATCGGGACTTGGGCGTCATCCGTGACGCTCGGCATCATGCCGCTGTGCCAGGAAGCGAACGTGGTCCAGCTCTTCACCGGCTCGTCCGACTTCCTGCCGGATGGCGACAAGAAGCATCTTTGCTACAATCTGCAGCCGCTCAACAAGGCGTGGTGCGTCGCATTGGCCGGCCTCGCCGCCAAGCGCGGCTTGCTGAAGGTCGGCTTCGCGGGTCCCAAAAACGACTTCGCAGCCTCGATGGGCGCGTCCTTCGGCAAGGCGCTGAAGGATGTCGGCGGCGAGATCGTCGGCGAACCGCTTTACTACAACCCCACTCAGATCTCCTATCGTGCCGAGGCCGAGAAGCTGATCGCCAGCAAGGCGCCGGCATTGTTCCTCGCAGGCTACGTGACCGATTTCACGGCTCTGTACCGCGAGCTCATTCGTGGCGGTTACACCGGCAAGGTGATCGCGCTATCCTTCGCCATCGGCCCCGATTTCAAGAAGACAGTCGGCTCCGCCGCCAATGGCATCCTGCACGGATCACCGGTTCCTCCGGTCGGCAAGGATACCTATGACGCCTATCTGCGCCTGGTCGGCCTCAAGCCCAACGGTCAGATCTTGAACCCCTATGGTTGCGCCGCTTATGACGAGATCAACCTCCTCCTGCTCGCCATGACCAGCGCCAAATCCACCGACCCGCGCGCGGTGGCGGATCACATCATGAAGGTCGCAAACGGCCCCGGCGAACGAGCGACCAATTTCGCCGAAGGCGCCAAGCTTCTCGCGGCGGGCAAGTCCATCAACTATGACGGCGCCAGTTCATCGGCGGATTTCCTGCCAAATGGCATGCTCAAGAGCCGTGATTTCGCACTCTACGAGATCCAGGACGGCAAGGACGTGCCGATCCTGACCATCAGCAGCAGCGCGGAATAATCCCGATTGCCATTTTTGGAACGAGTCATGGAGATTCGATCTCCATGACTCGTTGCTAGGGCCTGCTGAAGAACACGCTCGTAGCGTGATTGCCTGACGTTAATCTGGTCGCCGGAGAGCGTTACCGTCTTCCCCGCATCACCCAATTCTTCGATATTTCTTCCCTCATTTGCCTGAGCCTGCCGTGTAGGTTCAAAACCCGGACCCGCAACCCTTCGAATGACTTTCCAGACAGCACTTCGAACTGAGAACATTGGAGGGTCGACGAAGACCACCCCTTGCATTGCGATCGACGTCTTTGGATCGCGGGGGGCACCCTCGTCCGCGCCGTCCTGTTGACGTCCGCTTTACAGGCTCATGTATTCGTCGATCCGCTCGGCAGAACCGGCATCGACGAATCCGGCATCGACCACCTCACCGCGCTTGAACACCGCGAAACGATCGGCAAGGCCCAGCACGAAGGGCAGATGCTGCTCGACCACCAGCATCGCGGTGCCGCGCTCGCGTCGCGTCGTCGCCAGCACCTCGGCGAGCCGGTCGACGACCGAGGGCTGCAGGCCTTCGGTCACCTCGTCGAGCAAGAACAGCCGCGGCTCCGCAATCAGTCCGCGCGCCACGATCAGCATCTTCTGCTCACCGCCCGACAGCGTGCCGGCGCGTTGCGCCAAACGCGCGGTCAAAATCGGAAACCAGCCGCTGACATCGGCCAGCAAGGCTTCGAATTTGCGGTCGTCGGCAAGTCCGAGCCGCAGATTGTCGCGCACGGTGAGGTCCTGGAACAGCGCCTGCTCCTGCGGCGCATAGGCCAGCCCGAGCGCGCGCTTGCGATGCGGCGCCAGCCTGGTGACGTCGTGGCCATCGAGGCGCACCGCCCCCTTCCAGGCCGGCAGGAACGCCAGAATTGTCTTCAGCAAAGACGATTTGCCCATGCCGTTCTTGCCGACCAGCGCCAGGATCTCGCCCGGCGCAATCTGCAACGACACGTCGTGTACCACCGGCGAGCTGCCATAGCCGCTGGTGACGCCAATCAGTTCGAGCGCGGCGGCGGTCATGCTGTCACTCCCTTGGCATCCGCCACTGGCCGGCCTGTATAGATCTCGCGAACCAACGGCGCATCGACCACCTCGGCGACGGCGCCATCGAGCGCGATCCGGCCTTGATGCAAAACGATGATCCGCGACGAGATCTGGCGCACGAAATCGAGATCGTGTTCGATGATCAGCACGCATAATCGGTCGCGCGCCACCAGCGCGGTGAGAATCTCGGCAAAGCCCTGGCGTTCGACACGGGTCAGCCCCGCGGTCGGCTCATCCAGCAGCAACACCTTCGGCTCGAGCGCCAGAACCATCGCGAGTTCGAGCGCCTGTTTCAGACCGTGGCTGAGAAACCGCGCCTCCTCGCCCAGCCGTTCGGCCAGCCCGGAGCTCTCGACGACGGCGCGTGCCGCAGCCGGCAAGGTCAGGATCGGCGAGGCATAGAGAAACGACGGCCGCTCGCTCTTGACGCGGGCGACGCGCAGGCAATCGGCCACGCTCAGGGTCTCGAACACCGAGGCCGCCTGGAATTTTCGGCCCAGCCCAAGACCGACGATGCGATTGGCCGGCAGCCGCTCGATCGATTGCCCGGCAATCCGCACGCTGCCTTCGGAGCGTTCGGCGCCATCGGCCAGGCAGCGGATCAGCGTGGTCTTGCCTGCCCCATTGGGTCCAACCAGGCTGACCAGTTCGCCACGCCGCGCCGTGAACGAGATCTGGCTCAGCACCGACAGGCTGCCGAAATGCTTGGAAAGCCCGGCAACTTCCACCACCACGTCGGCGCAATCGGGCGCGGCATCCGCTTGCGGCAGTGTGCGCAGCATCACCGGGGCCGCGGCAGGCGCCGCCGCGACACGCCGGCGCAGCATCCGGCCCAGATCGTGCAAGCCTCCGAGCAGCCCGCCCGGCAGCACGACGATCACCACGACGAAGGCGATGCCGACGAGCAACTCCCAGACGAACGGCAGGCTGCTGGAGAGATAGGCGCTGGCGACTTCGATCACCACCGCGCCGATCACCGCGCCGATCAGCGAGCCGCGGCCACCGAGCGCCACCATCACCACCAATTGGGTGCCGAATACGAAGCCGGCATTCTCCGGGGCCGCGACCGCGCCGAATCCGACATAGCCGAATCCGGCCAGCGCCGCGACCACGCCCGCGATCACCAACAAGCCGATCCTGACTCGCGGCGTATCGATGCCGAGATAGCTGCAACGCTCGTCATTGTCGCGCATCGCCCCGAGCACGCGTCCGGCATCGCTGCGCAGCGCGATCCAGGTGACGACCAGCACGGATATCACCGCTAGGCCCGACAGGCGAAACCAGCTCTCCAGATCGAGATCGAAACTCTCAAAGCCGACCAGCCCGCTGGAGGAGCCGGTGAAGGTGCCGCCCGAATAAAGGATCTGCACCACCACGATCGGCAGCACCAGCGAGATCACCGAGGCGTAGAGCGGCGTCGATCCGGGATAGAACGACAACCAGCCGACCATTGCGGCCACGATGGCCGCAACCCCGACTGCGGCTGCGAGCGCCAGCAACGCCTGCCCCGGACCAAACCCCAATTGGGTAAAAACGATCGCCAGCGCGTAGCCGCCGATGCCGAAAAAGGCCGACTGGCCGAAGGTCAGCGTGCCGCTGACGCCCCACAGCACATCCACCGTCAGCGCGGCGATCGCCACAAAGAAGGCGCGAACCAGGATGTTGACCGTATAGGTATCGAGCAGCCAGGGCCCGACCATGATGACGGCCGCCGCACCCAGCGCCGCAACCGCAATGCGCAGCATCGGCCGTGGCTCGCCGGAGCGTCGCGCCGGCGTCTTGATGTCAATGGCGTTGATGTCAGGCACGGGCGAATCCCTGCGGGCGAAGCCGGAGTGCCACCGCGGCCAGGACCGCGATGGTCAAGCCTCCGAGGATCGGGCTGATGAAGGTGCTGGTGATGACCTGCAAGCCGCCGAGTACGAAGCACGACAGGCCGAGCGTGAGTAGCGAGCCGCCCGACACCATCACCAGCATGAAGGCGCCAATCAAATAGGCCAGGCCCATATTGGGATCGACGCTGGCGAGCGGCGTGATCAGCGCGCCCGCCACCGCGGCAAGACCGCAGCCGATGCCGAAGGTGATGAGGCGGACCCGGCTGCTGTCGATGCCGAGCCCCTGCGCCAGATTCTCGTTCATAATCACCGCGCGGGTCGACAGGCCAAGGCGAGTGCCGTTGAGCAATCCGGCGAACAACGCCGCGATCACCAGCGCGACCGGGACCAACAGCAGCCGATAGAGCGAGTAGTCGACGCCGAACAGCGCCAACGTTCCGTGGATCGGGGACGGCACGAACTGCACCTCGCGGCCGAAAATCAGCGTCACCAATTGACCAATCACGATGCCGAGGCCCCAGGTCGCCAGGATCGCATCGAGCGGCCGACGATAGAGCCGTCGCACCACGATGCGCTCGGTCGCGGCTCCCAGTAATCCTCCCAGCACAAAGGCCACCAGCGGCGCCAGCACCGGCGGCAGGCCGGAGCGCGCCGTCAGCAACGCCGCATAGGCGCCGACGGTGATAAACGAGGCATGGGCGAAATTGACGATCTTCATCACGCCGAACACGATCAACAGACCGGCCGAAACGATGAACAGGATCGCGGCTGTGCTGACAATATCGAGAGCGAGCGTGACCATGAGATACTACCTGTGATCGCGGCGGCGGGACGCGATGCCCCGCCGCGCGGACATTTGACTATTTAAGCTTCGGGCACTGTTCGCCGGGGCTGACATTGGCGAAGCTGCTGATCACCTTGACGCTGCCGTCAGCCTGCACCTGGCCAAGATACATCGTCAACGCCGCATGATGCTGGTCCGACATCGCGATCTTGCCGCGCGGCCCGTCGACCGAGACCTCGCCCAGCGCCTTCAGCACCGCCGCATGGTCGGTGTTGCCGGCCTTCTCGACCGCCGCCTTGTAGGCGTAGACCGCCTCATATTCCGGCACCGACAGATCGTTCGGGGTTTTCAGATCGTCGCCAAACTTCTTCTTCATCGCCGCCAGAAACGTCTTGTTGGCGGGGCTGTCGATCCCGGTGACGTAGGAGGCCGACAGATAGATTCCCTCGGCGTCGGCGCCCATGCTCTTGGCGGTGCCTTCATCGACCGCGAGATTTCCATAGGGCAGCGTGACGCCGGCGGCGCGCAGCTGCTTGGTCAGCGTCACATTCGGTGCGCCGCCCGCGGTCGAGGTGATCAGCGCGCCCGGAGCCGCACTCTTCAGCTTGGAGATGATCGGGGTCCAGTCGGTGCCGTTCATCGGCAGATATTCCTCGCCCACCACCTTGCCGCCGGTCTTTTCGATATAGGCCTTGGTGAAGGCCAGCATGCCACGGCCGAAGGCGTAGTCAGAGCCGATCAGGAAGAAGGTCTTGGCGCCCTTTTCCTTGGTGAAATAGTCGACGATCGGCGGCACCTGCTGCTCCGGCACCCAGGCATTGACGTACATGTAGGGGCTGCAGGATTTGCCTTCATAGAACGAGGTGTAGATATAGGGCACCTTGCCGCGCGCCACGATCGGCAGCCCCGCATTGCGCGCCGCACTTGTCTCCATCGAGATCAGCACGTCGACCTTTTTCTGGAACACCAGACTGTCGAACGCCTTCTGCGCGCCGGCGGCGCCAGAGGCATCGTCAGCGACTTCGAGCGCAAGCTGGCGACCAAGAACGCCGCCCTTGGCGTTGATTTCCGCGATCGCCAATTCGGCCGATTGCACGACCGAAGGGGCAACCACGCTGTTGGCGCCGGACAGACCGACCGGCACGCCGATCTTGATCGCATCGGCGGCGAATGCCGTGCCGGCGAAGATCGCCGAGGTGGCGGCGGCCGCAAGCAACATCGTAACAGAACGAGAGACGGTCATCGATCGATACTCCTGGGGTTGGGGGTGACGTTTCATGTTCGAGGCGTTGGTCAGTACCAGCCGGGCTTGAGGCCGGTTCCTAGCATCTGGTCATAGACGTCGGTGCGACGGTCGCGCAGCACCTGGTTGAATGCGTTCCAATTGCGCATGCGCCGCGCCGCGCCGAGATCGAGCGCGGCGGTCAGCACTTGCTCGCCGTCGCGACTGGCCGGCCCGGCAATCGGCCAGCCGGTGTAGCTGACAATCAGGCTTTGCCCCTCGAACAATTGGCCGCGCTCGGTGCCGACACGATCGGCGCAGGCGATGAACAGCGAATTGCTGTGCGCGGCGGCCATCGCCAGAATATTGGCCATCGCCTCGCGGCCCTCGGCCTGGCCGGGGATCGGCACCCAATTGGTCGGTACGCAGACGATATCGGCACCTTGCAGCGCGCACAGCCGATAGGTCTCGGGAAACCAGCCGTCATAGCAGATCGCCACGCCGATCCGGCCGATCGCGGTGTGAAACACCGGGAATCCGAGATTGCCCGGCTCGAAATACAAATTCTCTTCGTTCCACAGATGTACTTTGCGGAAGGTACCGATATAGCCCTCGGGGCCGATCACCACGGCGCTGTTGTAGAGGTCGCCACCCGCACGCTCGGTGATGCCGGCGACCAGGTGCAGGCCATGCCGTGCGGCACAATCCGTCCATGCGGCCACCGTCGGACCGGATGGAATCTCTTCGGCCAGCCGGAACGCTTCCTCGCGCGAGGAAAACATGTAGCCGGTATTGGCCAGCTCCGGCAGCACCACGAGCTTGGCGCCGCGCGCGGCGGCCTGTTCGATCAGATCCAGACTATGCGCCACATTGGCGGCGACGTCGCCGAATGCCGGCTGCATCTGCACGCAGGCGACGACAATCTCATTCGAGGTCGCAGCCGGAACATCCAATGTCATCGCGCACAACTCCATGATCGCGCAGTCGACATTGCGCAAAACAAAAAACCCCCGATAGCGCCGTCAGGCACACATCGAGGGCTACATAGCCAGATTTGAAAACGGCCGACCGGCCGCCATGACGATCCGGACTACTTGTCACGCATCGCCAATATCGAAGTTACAGCAGAAAAGCCGGCGCGATGTCAATCTTGAGGCAGGGCTGAATTATCAGCAGCGATGCTTAAGCATTGTGCAGTGCAGTCGCGGTCCGACTCCAAGATACGACTCGGAGATAAAGCATGAAGACGTCTCAGCGTTCGCCGTCGCCGATCAAACCCAGCCCGGTCATCACGTCCTGCGCGCTGATCACGGTCGCTGCGACCTGCGCCATCGACAATCGCTTCTGCGTCGCCTGCGAGCGGATCAACTCATAGGCCTGCGCCTCGTCGATCTTCTTCAGCGTCACCAGAATCTTCACCGCCTTGTCGACGTCGCGCCGCGCCTTCAGCGTCTCTTCCAGCTTCTGCACCTTGATCTCGAGCCGGCGGGTATAGCCGCGCAACGAACGGGCAAGCACCATCGACGACAGGATCCCGAACGGACGCAGCGGCTTGTTGACAACGCCATGGGCATTGCTGTCGAGCAACCGCTTCAGCACCGTCGGATTCTCGTAATCGACGATGGCGACGAAAGTCGGACCGTCTTCCGACGCCGAGGCGACGAAGGCCGGGGTCTCGGCGGTCTCGACCAAATGAAACACCGTGTCGACGTCGTTGGGCAATTCCGCCGGCGGCGGCCACATCCCGCGGACATTGCAGCCGATCCGCTTCAACTGATCGATCAGAGCGTCGCCTTCGACATCGCGCGGATGCACAACCAGAACGCGCGCGCCCCGTAGCTCCTCGATGAGACGGCGAATCCCCGGTTTCATGAGGCACGCACCTCATCGCCGATCCAGCGCGCCCCCAGCGGTGACACCGCTAGGTAAGGATCCGGCTTCACCGCCGCCTTCGCCTGCCAGATCACATCGAACCCGCCGTCGAGGCGGACCCGTCCGATCCGCGGCGTCAGCCAGGTATGGTTGTTGTCCGGATCGATGTGGATGTTGCCCTCCGGGGCTTCAAACGACAGGCCGAGCGCCGCCTCGACCAGCCGCTGGGTATCGAGCGTGCCGGCGCGCGCCAAAGCCATCGCGAACAGCCGGACCTGGGCGTAGGCACCAGCACTCCACATGCTGACCGGCCGATCCACCCCAAAGGCGCGGCGGAAGTCGTCGATGAATTTCCGGTTGGTGGCGCCCGGCAGCGACGCGAAATAGGTCGCCGCGGTGATATGGCCTTCGCACAGCGCAGCGCCGATCTCCTGCACCTCGCCTTCCGCCATGGTCAGGCTGGCGATCGGCAGCGTCGCGGGATCGAGGCCGGCCTCGCGATAGAACTGATAAAAACCCTGCGCCGCGCGTCCGACCACGGTGGAAAAAACCACGTCCGGGGTCTGTTGCTTGATCCGCGCCACCAGATCCCGCAACGACGCCTCGCTCGCCCCCATCGGGACATAGATCTCATCGACGATTTCACCACCATAGGACTCGATCAGATCGCGCATGATCCTGTTCGATTCCCGCGGATAGATGTAGTCAGTGCCGGCCATGAATACCCGGCGGCCGTGATTGCGCACGAGGTATTCGGCGAGCGGAAAACTGTTCTGGTTCGGCGAGGCTCCGGTATAGATGACGTTGGGGGAATACTCGAAGCCTTCATAGAGCGATGGATACCACAGCAGCCCGTTGCGCCGTTCGATCGCCGGCAGCACCGCCTTGCGTTCGGCCGAGGTACTGCAGCCGAAGATCACCGATATGCCGTCCTCGGTCAGCAGCCGATCGGCGAGCCGGCGATAGGTCGCCGGGTCCGATTCCGGATCGTAAGCGACCACCTCGATCTCTCGCCCGAGCACACCCCCGGCCTGATTGATTTCCTGGATCGCCAGCGCGGTGCCGAGAAAATGCTCAGTCTGGGTGACCGCCATCAGCCCGCTGCGCGAAAACAGCACGCCGACCCGCCAGGGGTCCGAGCCCGAAGTGGTGTTGCTCACGATGGCAAGTCCTTCAATCACGACGTGAAGGACCGTCCTTAACAACCCCGGCCGCGTCAGTCACTAGGCAGCCGGCGATCGCGCACCATGCCAATCCGAAGCTTTGGGCTGCGGATTGGCAGCATAACAGGCCCGATGCCGGGGGAACTCTGCCCCCACCGAGACCGGAGGCTCTTACAGATAGGCTTTCGGCAGCATCATATGGATGCCCTTGTTGCCGTCGACCAGCTGCGTCACCCGCAGATTGCCCGCCAGCGAACACAGCATATAGGCCTGATTGCGCGACAGGTTGGTGCGGTCGCAGATGTGCTTGACCATCTCGCGCACCGCCTGCTTGGCGGCGTCATCCAAATCCTCGTCGAGCCCGATCGACATCAGATGGGTGGCGCTTTCGGCGAACGGCCAGACCAGGTCCATGTCCTTGCGCACCGTCAGGCGGAAGCTGCCGGTGACGCCGGTCTCCAGCGCGGTGATGCAGACCTCGCCGTCGCCCTGCACGCCGTGACCGTCGCCGGCGAAGAACAGCGCGCCTTCGGTGAACACCGGCAAATACAGAGTGGTACCGGCGCGCAGCTCCTTGTTGTCCATGTTGCCGCCGAAGCTGCGCGGCACCGGCGAGCCGCAACGGCCCCAGGCCGGCGGTGGCGCCGTGGCGATGATGCCGAAAAACGGATCGAGCGGAATTTCGGTGCCCCACGGCATGATGCAGACGTTGCGCTCATGGTCGACCTTGGGATGGATGGTCTCATATTCGGTGAACTCGTCCGGCAAGGTGCCGAGCAGCGGCAGGATCGAGACAAAGCCCCAATCCTGGCGTATCTTGACATTGAGGATATCCACCTGCAGCACGTCGCCGGGCTTGGCGCCCTTCACATAGACCGGGCCGGTGATGAAATGCGGCCCGGGTCCCTGCACCATGGTGTCGAGCGCCAGCAGATAATCCTCCGGCACCAGGCTGCGGTCTTCCGGCAGGGTTTCCTTGCCGCCAGCCGGGAACGAGTGCATCGTCACGGTATCGCCCGAGGCGATTTCCAGTACCGGCGGCGTCGCGCTATCGAGATATCCCCACACCATGTTTTCGGGGGCAGACGAGATTTCGTGGCGGCGAGACATAGGTTTACTCCGTTGGCGTGAAGGTGAGATCAGATCGCAATGTGGCGGGCGAGAGTCTCCCGGCTGGCCGATTCGGTACGGCCGGCCTCGACGACGCTGCCGCGCGACAGCACCACGAAGGAATCGGAAAGACTGATCGCGAAATCGAGATATTGCTCGACCAGCAGCAGCGAGATCCGGCCCTTGAACGCGGCCAGCACGTCGCGGATCATCGCCACCAGATTGGGTTGAATGCCTTCGGTCGGCTCGTCGAGGATCAAAAGACTTGGCCGCGTCACCAACGCGCGCGCGATCGCGAGTTGCTGTTGTTGGCCGCCGGATAGCGCACCGCCGGGCCGTCGCCACATCTGCGTGAGCACCGGAAACAGCGCGATCGCCTCATCCATTGTCGCGGTGCCGAAGCTGCCATGGGCGCGGGCCGCGGCTTCGATATTCTCGCCGACGGTCAGCTCCGAAAAAATTTCGCGGCCTTGCGGCACATAGGCCAGACCGGCGTCGGAACGGCGATGCGACGACCAGCCAGTGATATCGACGTCATCGAGCAGAACCCGGCCACTCGTCGCCGGCAGCACGCCCATCAGGCATTTTAGCAGCGTGGTCTTGCCGGCGCCGTTGCGGCCGAGCACGGCCAGGCATTCGCCCGGCGGAATCTCGAAGCCGACGCGGCGCAACACCTGCGCGCTGCCATAATGCTGATCCAACCCCTCGACGCGAAATTGCATGATCAGCGTCCCAGATACACGTCGACGACGCGCTCGTCGGCGCGGGCATCCCGCATCGAGCCCTCGAACAAGGTCTTGCCCTCATGCAGCACGGTGACGCGATCGGCGATTCGTTCGACGAAATCCATGTCGTGCTCGACTACCACAATGGCGCGATCCGGCCGCTTCAGCTTACGCACCAGCGCCACGGTGCGCTCGGTCTCCTCGTCGGTCAGCCCAGCCACCGGCTCATCAAGCATCAGCACCTTCGGATTCGACGCCAGCACCATGCCGATCTCCAGCCATTGTTTTTGTCCATGCGCGAGCTCCGACGCCGAACGTTGCGCCAGATCCGACAGTCCAATCGCCTCCAGCACCTCGTCGACGCGCTGGTCGAGCGCGGCCGGCGCGAGCGTGCGGCGCAAACCGCCCTGCGCTCCGATCGCGATATGCTGGCGCACGTCGAGGCCTTCAAAAATGCTCGGCTTCTGGAATTTGCGCCGCACCCCGGCGCGCGCGATCGCGGCCTCGCTCGACCGTGTGATGTCGATGGATTCGTCGAACATCACCTGGCCTTGCCTAGCGCGGGTGATGCCGGAGATCACGTCGAGCATCGTGGTCTTGCCGGCACCGTTGGGGCCGATCACGGCGCGAACCTCGCCGAAATCGATCGCCAGCGACAGCGCATCGATGGCGCGGAAGCTACCGAACTCCACGGTGACGTTATCGATCAGCAAGGCCACGGCCATCAGCGCAGCTCCGGGGTTTCGGATGCAAGGCGCTTGGCGCCCATCGGCCAAGCCAATTTCCATTTGGCGAGATCGACCAGCCCGTTCGGGAACACCAGCACTACCAGCACGATTAACCCGGACAGGATGAACGGCCACAAATCCGGCGCCGCCGCCGAGAGCCAGAATTTCAACGCATTGACCAGCACCGCACCGATCACCGCGCCGATCAGATGGCCGCGTCCGCCGATCGCCACCCACACCGCGATCTCAAGCGACAGTTCCGGCGCCAACAGACGCGGATTGACGATGCCGACCTGCGGCACATAGAGCATGCCGGCAAGCGCGGCGATCAGCGCCGACAGGCACCACACCGCGAGCTTCAGCCGCAATGTCTCATAGCCGAGCGTGCGCAGCCGCACCTCGTCGTCGCGCGTGGCGATCATCAACATCCCGAACCGGCTGCCGAGCAGCATGCGGCAGCCAAGCAGCGTCACCGCCAGCACCAGCACCGACCCCGCCGCCATCGCGATGACCACGCCGCTGGAGCCGATCGACCAGCCGAACAGCACCGAAAATCCGGTCATGCCGTTGTTGCCGCCGAATCCGGTGTCGTTGCGAAACATCAGCAGCATCGCGACATAGACCAGCGCCTGGGTGATGATCGCGAAATACACGCCGCCGACCCGGGAGCGAAACGAGACGTAACCGAATACGCCGGAAATCAGCAGCGTCACCGCCGCCGCGAACAGCAACGCGTAAGGAAAGAAGCCGAGGCCGGCCCAGTAGAATGGATAGGTCGACCAGCCCATGAATTGCATGAAATCCGGCACCTTCCCGGTGACCTCGGAGGAATGCTTCAACAGATGCATGGCGACGACATAGCCGCCGATGCCGAAGAACAACCCGTGCCCCAGCGACAGAATGCCGAGATAGCCCCACACCAGATCGAGCGCGAGCGCCAAAACCGCGAAGGCCGCGAACTGGCCGATGGCATTGGCCAAATAGGCGGAGATGCCGAACGGCGACACCATCGAAATGCCGAGCAACACAGCCACGGCGAGCACGACGGCTAGCAGAGCAAGGAACGGACGATCCGAGGTGAGCGCCTTCATTTGCGGCGGCCCTTGATCACGAACAGCCCCTCGGGCCGCCATTGCAGGAAGGCAATGATCATCAGCAACACGATCACCTTGGCGGCGACCGCGCCCCACAGCGGCTCGATCAACACGTTGATCTGGCCAATCCCCAGCGCCGCGACCACCGTGCCCACAATGGTCCCGACGCCGCCCAGCACCACGACCATGAAACTGTCGATGACAAAGTTCTGCCCCATCTGCGGATTGACGCTGTAGATCGGCGATAATGCGAGGCCGGCGAGGCCCGCCAGGCCCGAGCCGAGCCCGAACGCCAGCATGTCGACGCGACGCACCGGAATGCCGATGCAACCTGCCATCGTGCGGTTCTGCATCACCGCGCGGATGTTAAGTCCGAGCGGCGTCAGCCGCATCACACCCCAGGTCAGCGCCAGCGTGACGACCGCAAAGACGATCGCAAACATCCTGTTCCAGGTGAAGATGAAGTCGCCGATCACCGGCACGCCGCCGGTGACGTAGAACGGCGTGACAAAATTGAGGTTCTGGGTGCCGAACGTTACCCGCACCAGATTGATCAGGAACAGACTCACCGCCCAGGTCGCCAGCAGGCTCATCAACGGCCGGCGATAGAGATGGCGCAGCAGGATCGCCTCCAGCGCGATGCCGATGGCCGCCGTCACCAGGAAGGCCACCGGGATGGCGATGATGAGATAGTAGTCGAGCAGCATCGGCGCAAAATGCCGCAAGCCTTCTTGCACCAGCCAGGTGACATAGGCGCCGATCATGATCAGCTCGCCCTGCGCCAGATTGATCACGCCCATCAGGCCGAAGATCACCGCCAGGCCGATCGCCGCCATGAACAGGATGCTCGCAAAGCTGAGGCCGTTATACAACGTCGCCAACACATCGCCGATCGCGATGCCGCGCCCGATCGTGGTGACGGCATCGTCGACGGCGCGTTTGAACGCGGGATTGGCCGCATAGGCAGGATCCCCGAGCAGCGCGCTGACCTTGGTCAGGGCCCGCCGGTCCGGCGTCGCCGAGATCTGTTTCAGGGCCGCGATCCGCTTCAACGGGTCGGCTGAATTCAACGCCGCAGCCTGCGCCACCGCGATCATCTGCGCCTTCAACTCGGCATCGCTCTCCTGTTCGGCCGCAGCCTCAAACAATTTCTCGGGAAGGCTCGCGGCCCGCCGCTCGAGCGTATGCAATGCCGCAGCACGGCCCGCCACATCGGGCGCGGTGCGCAACGCCAGCGCCGCTTCGGCGGTCTCGAACAGGCCACGGTTCTTCAGGCTAAGCAGCGGCGAACGACTTGGCTCGGTCGGCATTCGCGGCGCTTGTGTCAACACGTCGAGCGTTTTTTCGCCGGAAACCAGCACAGCCCCGCTAGCATCGCAGCGCAGCTTGCGATCGATCACGGCGCGCGCGATCGGCGCCGCCCAGAGCCGATCGTCCCGCGAGCCATCCGCCGCCAGGCTGGTCAAGATGCGGCCGGCATCGCCGAGCGACGCGGTGTCGCCGCACAGCTTGCCGAGCAAATCGGCGCGCTGCGCCCCCGCCGCGATCGATTGCGAGGACGCGCAGGCCGTAACGAGGAGCGTCACCGCAACACAGAAGCGGCGCATCAGCGCGGCCACCCGGGGCCGGCCGACCCCGGCCGTTCCGCTACTTGAACCGATCACGATCAACTATAGGGGCTGAACGGAACGGGCTTGGGCGCATCCTTGGATTGCCACAACACGTCAAATCCCTGCTTCTCGTTCACCGACCCGATGAACACGCCGCGCGAGACGTAGTTGTTTTCCGCGGTCATCTTCAAGGTGTAGCCGGACGGACCATCGAAGCTGAGACCCGGAAACGCCTTGCGGACTTCGTTGACGTCGAACGAATTGGCCTTCTTCGCCGCCATCGCCCACAGATGCACGGAATCATAGGCCGAGACCATCGGGTCAATCGCGACGTCACCTTTGAACGGCACGTTGTTGGCCTTCACGTAGTCGGCCCACTGCTTCAGGAACGCGACATTCTTTTCGCCCTTGGCATTCTGCAGATAGGCCCAGCAATTGAGGTGGCCGACCAACGGCTCGGTATTGAGGCCCTCAAGATCGGCTTCAACCATGTCGAGGCCGAGCACCGGGATATCGGTTGCCTTGATGCCCTGATTGGCGAATTCGCGCAGGAAGTCGGGGATCGACGACCCCACCACCGTCAGCACCACGATCGGCTTGCCGCCGCCCTGGTCGGCGAAGGCCCGGATCTGATTGACGATGGTCTGGAAATTGGAGAAGCCGAGCGGAACGTATTGTTCCTTCCAGGCGGTTTCCGGAATCCCCTTCGACTTCCAATAGCCCTTCAGCTGCTTGTTGATGGTACGCGGCCAGACATAGTCCGAGCCGATCATGAAGAAGCGTTTGGCGCTGACGCCCTCGTCTCCCATCAGATAATCGACCGCCGGAAGCACCGAACTGGCAGGTGGCGAATTGACATAGACGATGTTCTTGGAATTTTCGTCGCCTTCGAAATGCAAGGGATAGAACAGCAAACCGTTGGCCTGTTCGACCACCGGCAGCACTGTTTTGCGGGACACCGAGGTCCAGCAGCCGAACAGCGCGGCAACCTTGTCCTGCTCCAGCATCTGCTTGCCGATCTGGGCGTAGAGCGGCCAATCCGACGCCGGATCGGACACCGCAACCTCGAGGGTGCGGCCGTTGACGCCGCCCTTGGCATTGATTTCATCAGCGGCCATCTTGACCACGTGATTGAGGCGGCCCTCGATATTGGCCATGGTGCCCGATGACGAAAACAGGCAGCCGAGTTTAACGGTGCCGCCCGCCGCATGGGCCGGGCGGATGATCGCAGGCGATGCCAATGCCGCGGCCGCGAGCCCGGTTGTCTGAAGAAACGAACGCCGTGTAAAGTTGCTCATATGCCAAACCCCTTCGTGCAAGCTGGCGCGAGTTTGAGTCCGCCAGCGACCGCAGGGCAACGCCAAATAACATCCAATGCTGCTCAATGAGGCAGCAAAGCCGCGCATTTGATCGCTTTGATGTCAATTTTGTCATTTTGGATCGGCGCAGCAGCGCTATAGTCTGGTTCAACCATCGCCGCCGCTGTTTCGTCTCGGCCAGCCGCGAATGGCCGAGTGCCACGCGCGCTTTGCGCGGATCTGCACGGCACTGCGGGGTTACAGCTTTGCGCAAAGACAGATGAAAGCGTCAGTCCAATGCGTCACTCTCAGCACACCGACACCGAGATTTTATATCTCCTGCACGAGGCCGATGCGGGCATCCCCATTCTGGAGATTTGCCGGACGGCTCATATTTCCGAACGCACCTTCTATCGCTGGCGCAAGCGCTACGGCAGCCTGACGCCGCCCGCTTTGCTGGCGATGAAAGAGTTGCAGACCGAGAACCGGCGCTTGAGAAACCTCGTCGACCGGCTTTCCGAGCGCCCGAACCAGATCCCCAACAACGCATCGCTCGCGCCACCGCGAGGTCCGCTTCGACCCGACTGCGGATTTGGCCAGCAACGTTCGTCGGCCAACGCCTCGGAGCCGATTCGTGGCGCATCGCTCGGCCGCTTCGCCTTCGTCCGCGGCACGCGCTAAGCGAGCTTCTTCCGACTGCTCAAGAGCGGCGTCGGCAATTGCGCGTGCAATAGGGCAGGTCCTGTAGTCGAAGGCATGGATGGTGACGAAACAAGAATGCGCAGGCGCAACGCTGAAAAGTGGCGCCGGGTCACCGATCAACAACGGCCAAAGCAGCCAAAGCAGCGCGCCCGAGACCTCCCGCCCAATCTGTGCGACCCAGTCGACAATCTGCGGACAAATGCGCCGCGTCTGAACGCGACCAAGATGACGAGAATCTTAGACGCGCTGGACATGCACATATCCTCTTGAGGTGAAAAGCGTTGGTAAAATTTGCTAAACACAACTAAGCGCCTCTCAGGTCGAGTTCACGGCGACCGTCGTCCGGTCGCCTCAGGCGGGGCCTCGTGGCCGAGGCGCACCGCGACGGCAGGTCGCCTTCGGGGCGGTGCGGTCGAAAGCTAGCGCGCCAGCCAGGCAAGCAGCCGATCGCGCCAGCTCGGCCGACCGAGCCATTCGCGCCACGCGCGTTTGCCAAAGCGACGTTTAAGGTTGAAACGTTCTTCCTGACCACCCGCCGCGACCAGAAGCCGCTTCAGAGATGGCCGGGCAGCACCGGCCGGATACAGCCATCGGGTTGCGCAAACGCGCTCACAGGCGCCGTGGCTTCGCTGCTGAGTGCGCGAGGATCGCTATGATTCGTCATCGGAGCACCTTTCTACGTGTATTTTTCACATATACAGGTGGCCAACGCCATCGTCAAGATATGTGTATATAGCACCCATACTGGCTGGTCTGCACTGCACTGCGTCGCGCGAATTTGGACGCGTGGTGCCGCAGGACGCCACGACACGTCAGCCTGACGAAGGCGAATCCCAGGCCGTTAACGGCGCCCCGCACTTGGCCGAGCTTGCTCGCCTCCCTCGCGCTGCGGCGTATCCGTCGCAAGGGCGCTATCTGCCAACCGCCGCATGAGGGGCGCCAGCGTTTGAATATCTTCGGTGCTCCAGTCCGCCAGCATAAGACCCAGGAGGCGATCGCGTGCCGCATCGATCGCGGCAGCCATCTTCTGGCCTTCCGCCGTGATCAACGCTTCGGTCACGCGCTTGTCGGTAGTGCCCTGCCGCCGCTCGATCAGGCCGAGACTCTCCAATTTGGCAATCTGCCGGCTCACCGTCGTGTAATCCCGACCCACGCGGTCGGCGAGCTCGCTGACGTTGATCGGCCCGACCCGACTGATACCGACCAGCAGGGGGAATAGTGCTCGATCGAGCATGATCCCCGCCTCTTGGATCATCCGCGCGTCCCGTTGCGGCCGATTCATCACGCCGACGAGATCAACCAGCGCTCCGAACATCATCCTGACACCTTGAGTGCGTGTATTATGCACATTCTTTCTTGGCATTCACCCTGCTCCATGACATACATGCAACATACACATTCTTAGAGGACCCGTCACGAGGGAAGTATCCGATGTTGGGACCATCTGAGCCTCACCCCCTTCTCACCGGTCGAGCATCTCGCTTTCGTCCGACGCCAGTTCCTCAAAACCTCGCCTGGAGGCTGTCCCCCATGACTGATATCGCCCATTGCTCGCCCAAGCGCCCGATCACCGTCCGGACATGGGCGACCCCGCTCACCATTGGGGCTTTTCTCCTCATGTCGGTGACCGGTGTGCTCATGTTCTTCGATGTCGAGTTCGGGCTGGTGACGATCGCCCATCAATGGCTGTCGTGGCTATTTCTGCTCGGGGCCGTCAGCCACGTCGTCGCCAATGTCCGCCCGTTCCAGAACCAGCTGAAGAGCCGCTGGGGAAAGACCAGCGTCGCCGTGTTCGCGATCCTACTCGCCGCCTCGATGTTTTCGTGGGGCCGGATCACTGGACCTCAGCTAAAGCAACCCATAATCAAAGCGATCGCCAATGCTCCGCTCTCAGCGCTGGCAGGCACGACCCGCACGACGCCCGAAGCCTTGATCGCGAAAATGAAAGCCAAGGGCATCACCGCCACCAGCGAGCAGTCGGTGCGCGAGATTTCCGACGCCCACCGCATCGACGTGAACCGCTTGCTCGGGATCGTCTTCCTTCCCGAAGGATGAGGTCGCCGCGCCGCGCACTCCAGCCGCGCAAACGCCCCGATCACCGGGCCGTGCGAGCGGGCCAACTTCTGTTCTGACCACAGGGAGGACCTCGATATGCATCGTCGAGACGTCTTCATCGGCGGGGTTGCAGCTCTCGCCGCTTCGGTAGTGCGCGCGCAGCATCGGCGAGGAAGCGCATTTCGCCGCCGGCACCAGACCGCCAATCATCCATGCCAAGGTCTTCGGTCAGGTCGAGAGCGACGACCCGAAGGGAGATAGCTGGCCACACCATGCACACATGATCACGCCCCGACATGCAATTGGCTCGGCCACTATCGGTGACCGGAACTACATCGCGGGAGCCAGCTTTGCTGATGCGCGCGAGATCTTCCGCCGATTGCTATGCCTATACCGGTCATCGCGCTGGCCCGAGGCGAGCTATCGGAGGAAGAACGCCTCTCCGTCGCCCAAGCCATTGGGTCACCCCGATTTGGAGGGTGAAGGTTGTCGAGTCTGCAGCTGTCCCGGCCGTCTATATCTGCACTTATGGCTCAATCGTTCTGAAAAGAACATGTCAGGGCGAATTGCTAACCTGAGAGGACTTCTCCGATCCGCGCACGGATCTGGTCTCGCTCTTCGGCGCCGGTCGCGGCCGTGAAGCGAACGTCGTAGGCGATCATCGCCGGCCGCTTCAGCACGACGATCCGATCGCCGATCTCGAGCGCCTCGCCGATATTGTGGGTAATGAACACCGCGGTCTTGCCGTTCTCCTTGACCAGCTTGACGAATTCCTCGCGCAGCCGGCCCGCGGTGATCTCGTCGAGAGCCGAGAAGGGCTCGTCGCACAGCAGGATGCTGGCATTGGTGGCAAAGGCGCGCGCGATCGAGACGCGCTGGCGCATGCCGCCGGAGAGCGCGTGCGGATAATCGTTCTCGTGGCCGCCGAGCCCGAGCTTGGTCAGCCAATGTTGCGCCGCCTCGCGGCGTTGCGCGACCGGCGTATCGAGCATCTCCAGCCCGAGTTCGACGTTCTGGATCGCCGTCCGCCATGGCAGCAGGCGGTCGTTCTGAAACACGATCGAGATGATGCCGCGAAACGAATCGAAATCGGAAAACGGATTGCGTCCACTCACGCGCACGATTCCGCTTGTCGGCTCGGTCAGGCCGGCAATCATGTTGAAGATGGTCGATTTGCCGCAACCGGTCTTGCCCAGGATTGCCAGCATCTCGCCGGTCCCAATATCAAGGTTGAGGCGATCGACGGCGCGGTATGACCCTTTGCTGCCCTCGACGCCGAACACCTTGGAGACCTCGCCCAGGTGAATCGCCGGGGCGGTCGTGACATCAGCGATTATATTCATATTGCACGCTCCGAAACGGCACGATAACGGAATGCCGTCTTTTCGATCAGGGTCAGCGCCGCCTGCACCAGCAGAACGAAGAAGACCAGCTGCAGGGTCCAGGCTAGCGCGCCTGCCATGTCGAACATCTGCTGCTGCTGCAGCAGTTGATAGCCGACGCCGCCGGTGGCGCCGACCAACTCCGCGACGACGACGACGCGGGACGCATTGCCCAAATTGACCTTCCACGAGGTGAGGATTTCCGGAAGGATCGCCGGCGCGATCATGACGCGGAACAGCTTCATCCTGGTCGGCCGGAAGCTGAACACCATTTCCATCAGGTCCTTCGACATCGCCCGCAGCGCGCCGAGAATCTGAAAGGCGAAGGCCGGCAGCGTCGTCATCACCATGATAAAGAAGATCCGGAATTCAACGCCGTGAAACCAGATGATGGCGAACACCACCCAGGACAGCGCCGGTATGCCCTGGAACAGGGTCAGGATCGGCGACAGGAACTTGTCGACCGCCTGCGAGCGCGCCATCAGCAGAGCCAGGATGCCGCCGATCAAGAATGCGCCGGTAAGCCCAGCGAGAATTCGCAGCACCGTCGCAGCCACGTCGATGAACAAGGCGCCGTCGGTCAAGATCTTGAGGCAACGCCAGAACACCGTGACCAGCGATGGGAACAAGAAGCTCGGAAAGAACAGCGAAGCGAACTGCCAAAGCGCGATGACAACCGCGAATGGCAGCAACGACGTGCCTACCCGCTTCGCCGCCGTCAACAAGTGGGTCGACAGCGGCGTGTCCACGGTCTCGATTACGCGCCCGCTCACTGTCCCGGCCTTTTGTAGATGGTCGCCGCGTTGGGTTCTGCATTCAAGAAGGAGCTCGACTTGCCGGCCTGGTAGACCGACTTGATTTCCTTCTCGACGTCGGAAGCCCATTTGACGTTCATGCCGAGTCGCTCGTTCGAGCGGATCAATTCGCTGATCGCCTTCTGGTCTTCGGGTGTGCCCTTGCTGGCGATCAGCTTTGCTGCATCGTCGGGATGAGCCGCAACCCAGTCAGCCGCTTCCTTGTAGGTAGCGTAAAGCTTCTTCACCAAGTCCGGGTTCTTCTCCGCCCAGGCGGTGTGCGCCGCGACGCCGAGATAGGGGATGTTGCTGCTGCCGCTGAATTTCTTCCAGCTCGCAGCAATGCCAAGGTCGATCGTCTGAATGCTCGGCCTCTTCGTGCGCAACCGCGTATAGGCCGGCTCCCAGAGCTGAACGGCGGTGGCCCGGTCGGCCAGCGCATAGCCGATCAGGCCGGGCGTGGCGGTATTGACCACCGAGAACGTCGAGGGGTCGACGCCGGCCTGACGCGCAAACCATTCAAACATCACGTAGTTGGTCGTGCCCTTCGCGGCCGCCAGATCCTTGCCCTCGAGGTCCTTCAAGGTCTTGATCTCGGGCCGCGAGGTCACCACCGCGCCCCAGTAATCGAACAGATTGAACAGATAGGTCACCTTGACGCCGCGGGTGTCGGCCAGGCCGACCGTCAGTAGCGCCGCGCTGCCGCCGAGCTGAAACTCGCCGGAATTGAATTGCGCGGTGTAGGCATCGGGCGTTCGCTCCTCGAACTTGATCCGCAATCCGTTTTTCTCGTCCAGCTTCTGCGCCCGGATGATCGGGGGCAGGAATGCGCCCAACGACGGCGCGCCGAACACGACGATGGACAGATCGGCGGGAGTCTGGGCGTGAAGCGGCGCGGCGCCGCCAAGCAGCAAAGAAAGGCCGGCGAGGCTTCCCAGTAGTTTGTGACGGATCATGTTGTTCCTCCGGGTTCGGTTTTTATTGTCGGTTATTGGTGGCGCTTCAGAACGTCGCGGACGGATTCCGCAAAGGCCTCGGGGGCTTCCACGCAAGAGATGTGCGCGGCGTCGAGCGTGACGGATTTGGCCTGCGGGATCGCGGCGGCGATCTCGTCGGCCCGCGCAGGCGGGGTCGATGGGTCCTCGCTCCCTGCGATCACCATAACCGGGCAGGAAATCCGCGACAGATCCGGCAGCACATTGGTCGTCGCCAGAACTTCGCAACAGCCGGCATATCCGGCGGGCGATGTGTTCGAGATCATGGCCGCGAGCTCGGCGACGCGCGCATCATGCGACGCCCGATAACGGGACGTGACCCAGCGCTGCAAAGACGGCTCGACGAATCCGGCGACGCCGCTCGCACGTGCCGTCGCGGCCCGCTCGTGCCACATCGTCGCGGGCGGGAAATCGGCCGCGGTGTTGGCGAGCACCAGCCCGGCGACGCGATCCGGCGCATGGATGCCGAGCCACATCGCCGTCAGGCCGCCCAGCGAAATGCCGCAAATCACCGCCTGCGGCAGTTGCAGGGCATCCAGAATGGCAATGACGTCGCCGCCAAGGGCTTCGATCGTATAGCCGCTGTCGGGGACATCTGACCGGCCGTGACCGCGGGCGTCGTATCGGATCACACAGGCGTCGGGCGCCAGCAGGGCGGCAACCTCGTCCCACATGCCGAACGAGGCGGCCAGCGAATTGCTGAGCACAATAGCCGGCTTGTCGAGGGCCCCGGACACCACAACGGCGAGCCGGACGCCCGGCTCGACTTCGATCATACGCAGGTCGCCCACCGCAACATCCATCTTCGGCATCCTATTCGGCCGCGCCTTGCGCCTGCACATCGAATTCCTTGCGCAGCGTGGTGAAGAATTTCCCGACCAGATGTTTCGAGACGCTGGCGAGAATGCGCTGGCCGACCCCGGCGACCAATCCGCCGATTTCGCCGACGCCCTGGTAGGTCAGCTTCGAGACGCCGGGCCCTTCCGGCGTGATCTCGAAGCGCGCGGTGCCGCTGCCGTGGCCGAGCGTGCCGGCGCCGGAGACCTTGATGCTGCAGGTCTTCGGCTCCTCCTTGTCGAACAGCGCAATCTCGCCCTCGAACGAGCCACCGACCGCGGCGACCCGCAGCTGCATGTCGACCTTGTAGTTGTCGGTTGCGAGCTCGGTCATGCTCTTGCAGCCGGGAATGCAGCGTGTCAGCACGATCGGATCGTTGAGCGCGACCCACAGCGCCTCGACCGAGGCCTGGATGGTTTCGGAACCGCCGATATCAAGCTTCATGAGGCCCCCTCAAAGTCCGAACAGACGTTGAGCCAGACCGCCATTGATGGAGGCACGCTCGGCGTCGGAGAATGGTGTGTCGGCGACGATCTTCAGCGGCGCCAAATCGCCGATCGGGAATGGCATGTCCGAGCCCATCATGAGACGGTCGGCGCCGACCATGTCGGCGAGAAAGCGCAGTGTGCGCGGATCCTGCACGATGGTGTCGTAATACATCGCCGCCAGCGCGGCGTCGGGATCGCCGAGCTTCTTGTCGAGCATGTAGTTGGTGCGCAGCCGGCCGACGATGAATGGCAGCGCCGCGCCGCCGATCAGGGCCAGCACCTTGATGTTGGAATAGCGCGTGATGTGGCCGGAATAGATCAGGCGCGACATCGCGATCAGCGTGTCGGTGACGCGACCGACCGCATTGGCCATGCCGTAGTCATGGACGCGATCGTCGCCGCTCTCGAACACCGGATGCGGGGTGACGATGGAGCCGAGTTCGTTGGCGGCCTCCCAGAACGGATCGAGGCTGGGGTCGTCGAGCACGCCGCCCTTGCCCTTCGGCTGGGTACCGATCATGACGCCCTTGAAGCCGGCGGCATGGGCCTCGCGCAGCACTTCGGCGGCGAGCTTGCCATCCTGCATCGGCACGGTGGCCAGCGGAACGAAGCGCGGCTCGGCCTTGGCGGCCTGCATCAAATGCGCATTGATCAGGCGCGACCACGCCGCGCCTTCTTCAGCCGGAATGTCGTTGGCGTACATGTCGAGCCACCCGGCGACGACCTGGCGCTCGATCTTCTGCTCGTCCATCCATTTCAGGCGGCCGGCAATATCGCTCAGCGGCTTCGACACCGGCCGGGTCGGCTTGCCGCCGGCGAAGGAGAAGCCGAGGCTGGCGCCGTCCTCGATCAGGCGAACCGACGGAAAGTCCTTGGCTTGCGCGCGGATGGCTTCGAGCAGGCTCGGTGGAACGAGGTGAGCGTGGCAGTCGATGATCACGGGTTGTCCTTACTTCTGGTTTGGCTTGGCGGCCGCGACGGCGTCGCTGATGGCGGTGATGCGGATCGGCAGCTTGTCGAACGAGATGCCGAGGCTGCGCACCGCGTCGTTGATGGCGTTGGAGATCGCCGCCGGCGCGCCGAGATAGCCGCTCTCACCGGAGCCCTTCTGGCCGAACACGGTGTAGGGCGATGGCGTGCAATGGTGCACGATCTCGACGCTCGGGATCTCGTGCGATGACGGCAGCAGATAGTCCATGAAGCTCTGCGTCAGCATCTGGCCTTCGCCGTCATAGACGAACTCCTCGAGCAGCGCGGCGCCGATGCCGTGGGCGATGCCGCCCAGCGTCATGCCCTTGACGATGTGCGGATTGATGACCGTGCCGCAATCGTGGCCGATGACGTAGCGGCGGATATCGGGCTTGCCGATCACCGGGTCGATCGCGATCAGCACCACGTGAAACTCGAAAGAGTGGCACGGATACATCTGCACCCGGCCGCCTTCCGGCAGCTTGTCGCCAGTCGGCACCTGCATCACATGGGTAGATTCGAGCCCCGGCTCCATGCCCGCGGGCAACAGGTGATAAGTGCGATGGGCGATGTTGACGAGATCGGCCCAGTTCAACGCGCCGGAGCCCTTGGTCGCGGCGACGCCGCCATTGGAATATGCCACCTGATCCTCGGCGCAGCCGAACTGGTGGGCGGCGATTCTGACGAACTTCGCCTTCAATTTCTGTGCCGCATGAAAAGCAGCGCCGCCCATCATGATCGCCATCCGGCTGCCGACCGGCGTATTCGACGGCAGCGACGCCAGCGTGTCGGGCCGCACGACGCGGATCAGATCGGGATCGATCTCCAGCACTTCGCCGACCACGGTGGCGACCAGGGTTTCGTGCCCCTGCCCGGCCGAGGTGGTGTGGATGGTGACGGTGACGAAGCCGACGCCGTCGATGTTGATGCGGCAGGATTCCATCCAGGTCGTGGTGGTGTTCTTCTCGTTCAGCAATGGCTCGAACGAGGAGTTGCCGCCGCTCGGCTCCAGGCAGGCGGCGATGCCGATCCCGGCCAGCATGCCGGACGCGCGCAGCCGATCGCGCTCGGCTTCCAAGGTTGCGTAGTCGATATGGGTGAGGACCTTCTCGACGACGGTGTGATAGTCGCCGCTGTCGTAGCGCGTGCCGCTCGGGATCAGATAGGGGAACTCGTCCTTGCGGATGAAATTGCGGCGGCGAACCTCGATCGGATCGAGGCCGAGCGCGGCCGCAACGCGGTCGATCGCGGTCTCGATCGCGTAATTGGTCGGCGATTGGCCGAAGCCGCGCACCGCTTCCTGCACCGCCTTGTTCGACGTCACCGATTGCGCGCGATACTGCACGCTGTTGATCTTGTAGGGCCCGACGATGGCGCCGATCGGCTTGCCGAGTTGGAACGGCGCGCGGCCCGCATAGCCGCCGGCATTGTCGAGCGCGCGCATCTTCATCGAGCGGACAATCCCGTCGTCGCTGAAGGCGATCTCGACGTCGAAGATCCGCTCGGGGCCGTGCTGGTCGCCGCCGCGCATGTTTTCCAGCCGGTCCTCGATCAGCCGCACCGGCCGGCCGAGCCGGCGCGACAGATGCGACACCAGCACGGTATGCTTGATGCCGCGCTTGACGCCGTAGCTGCCGCCGACATCGACATCCTGATGGACGCGGACATTGTTGGCCGGAATTCGCAAGGCGCGGGCGATCTGGTCGGGATATTTCGGCATCTGGATCGAGGCCCAGACATCGAGGATCTCGCGCCACGGATCCCACGACGCCACCACCCCGAAGGTCTCGATCGGCACCGTCGAATTGCGGCCCCAGGTGACGCGGAACGACAGATGCCGCGGGCTGTCGGCGAAATCCTTGTCGACCTCGCCCCAGACGAAGGTCTTGTCGAGCAGCACGTTGGAGCCATGCGCCGGGTGCACCGGCGGGCTGTCAGGCAACAGCGCCTGCTCGGCATCCATGACGAAAGACAGCGGCTCGTAGCTGACGCGCAGCTTTTCGGTGGCGTCCTCGGCCTGGGCGCGGGTCTCGGCGACGACGGCCGCGACCCACTCGCCGGCATAGCGGGTCTGGCCGACGGCCAGCGGATAGCGCCGCACATTCGGGGTGTCGAGCCCGTTCATCAGCGGATCGACCGCGGTCACCAGCTCTTCGCCGGTCAACACGTAGTGCACGCCCGGCATCGCCAGCGCGGCGGAACTGTCGATCGAAAGAATCCGCGCCGACGGATATTGCGACGGCAGCAGCGCGACGTGCAGCATGTCTTCGGGCGTGATGTCGGCCACATAGTGACCGCGGCCGACGACGAAGCGGCGATCCTCGCGGACGCGGCGATTGGTGGAGACGAAGCGGAAGGTCGACGGATCGGCACTCATGTGGTCGGACCCTTTCCAGGCGCGTCGGCTTCGGCCGCTTCGAGCACGCCTTCCAGCGGCGCGTCGTGCTCGCCGACGTCGGTTGCGGTGCCGAGCTTGTGGCCGCGCGGCGCATTGGATTTCTTCAGGCGATCGGCGGCGAACTGCACCGCCTCGATAATCTGCCCGTAACCGGTGCAGCGGCAGATGTTGCCGGAGATCGCCTCGACGATGTCCTCGCGGCTGATGTCGTGGCTGCGATCGAGCAGCGCCTGCGCGGTGAGGATCATACCGGGCGTGCAATAGCCGCATTGCATGCCGTGGGTTTCGCAGAACGCATCCTGGATCACGCTCAATTCGCCCGGTGAGGTGGCGACGCCTTCGATGGTGGTGATTGCATAGCCGTCGGCCTGCACCGCCAGCATCAGACAGGACCGCACCGGTTCGCCGTCGAGCAACACCGTGCAGGCACCGCAGACGCCGTGCTCGCAACCGGCATGGGTGCCGGTCAGCAGGAAATTGTCGCGCAGCGCATCGAGCAGCGTGGTGCGCGGTTCGACGTCGCAGCTGCGCGGCGCGCCATTGATATCGAGGTCGATTTTCATCTGGCGGCTCCCCGGACTTCTGCGCCATTGGCGCGGTCGCAGGCGTCTTGCAGCGCCCGTGTGCACAGCGTGACGGCGACGCGACGGCGATAGGCCGCGCTCGCATGCAGATCGTCTGTCGCCTCGAGATCGGTGGTCGCGGCCGCAACCGCATCGGTCAGCGACTTGGCATCGAGACGGCCGCCAATCAGCGCGGCGACATCCAGCTTGATCGGCCGGTCGCCGACGCCGCCGAGGCCCAACGCCGCGTCGAGGCAGCGCCCGTCATCGTCGAGCGCGATTTGCGCCGCGGCGGAGACGAAGGCGAAGTCGGACCGCCGCGCGCTGATCTCGTGAAAGCCGACGCCGATCCGCTTGTGGGTCCAAACCGGGAAGCGGATCGCGCTCAGGCACTCGCCGACCCCGATCGTGGTCAGCATCGCGCCGAGAAAGAAGTCGTCCGCCGGAGTCGAGATCGGACCGTCGGGGCTAGCCGCCTCGATCTCGGCGCCGAGCGTCACCGCCACCAGCGGAATTTCCGCGGACGGATCGGCATTGGCGACCGAACCGCCGATGGTGCCGCGATTGCGGGTCGGCGGATGCCCGACCCATGGCAACGCCAGCGCCAGCAGCGGCACCGAGGCGCGGATCAGCGGATTGTCCAGCGCGTTGGCCTGCCGCGTCGTAGCGCCCACCACGATCGCACCATTGTCTTCGCGAATGCCGGACAGTTCCGGCAGCCGCAGCACGTCGATCAGCCGCGCCGGACGCGCCAGCCGCATCGCCAGCATCGGCACCAGCGTCTGACCGCCGGCGATGACCCGCGCATCCTCATCGGCGGCGAGCAGCTCGCAAGCCTCGGCAAGCGTGCCCGGTCTCACATAATCGAATGGCGCGGGTTTCATATGGATCAGCCGAGTTGGAGGCCGGCGAAGGCCGGCGACAACACCGAAATGGTCTGGGTCTTCAGCAGAGGTCCGTCGACCTCGCTGGCTTTCTTCGCCGCAGCCCATTCGCTGTCCGCGCCGAAGGCGGCCCATGCGGCTTTTCGCGCCGCCTCGTCGGCAAACCGGGTCATGTAGGTGAGACGGCCATCCTCGTCCGGGGCGACGAAGGCGCCCACCAGCTCGATGCCGTGACGGGGAAAGAACTTGGCAGCAACGACGTCCTGGAAGCGCTTGCGCATCGCTTCGCCACGGCCGTCGACGGCTTCATAGATCCGGATTTCGTAAAGCAAGTTTCTCTCCCTGGACGATCGGTTGTCGCGGCGCCGTTGCGAAGGCGCTGTTGATGCGAACTAAGAATTCATGAGACCGATTGTCAAACAGAAAATGGGTCAATTCGTGATTTTTTGCTTGTTTGAGACTGGTTCAATTTTTATATTGTACTATAAATTGGGTAAGTTGAGGTGCTTCGGCGCCCCTTTGGCGACGATTGACCCGGCGGGCTACGTCATTTGGCGATTGTACTAGTCAAAATGGTGTGACGATATGCAGGCAGGATTCGCGACGATGGGGATGACATGACTGACTGGGTTCCGAAGCTTGCCGCCGGCGGCGGCCCCCGCTACCTCGCCTTTGTCGACGCGCTACAGAAGGATATCGCCAGCGGTGAGATGAAGCCGGGCATGCGGCTGCTGCCGCAGCGGGAGATGGCGCAGCGGCTCGGCTTGAGCATCGGCACGATCTCGAAGGCCTATTCCGAGGCGGAGCAGCGCGGACTGATCTCCGGGGAGGTGGGACGCGGCACCTTCGTGCAGCGTCGCAAGGCCGAACACCGCAACGGCTATGGGCCCGCCGACGCCCCGATCAACCTCGCGCTGAATGTCCCGCCCTATACCGGCGAAGACGATGTCATCGCATCGGCGCTGACCGAGATCGCCGCGCAAGGCGAGATGGCCAATCTGCTCGGCTACCTGCCGCATCAGGGCATCAGGCGCCACCGCGAGGCCATGGTGGTCTGGCTGGCATCGCTCGGCGTGACCGCCGATCCCGATCATCTGTTCATCACCCATGGCGGCCAGCATGCGCTGTCCGTCGCGCTGAATCTGACGACGGCGCCGGGCGACACCATCCTCACCGAGCGCTTCACCTATTCGGGAATGATCGCGCTGTCGGCGCAGAACGGCTATCCGCTACACGGCGTGGCGACCGATGCGCATGGGCTCGTCCCAGAAGCACTCGATCGCGCCTTCTCCGAGACCGGCGCCAAGGCGCTGTTCTGCATGCCGACGCTGCAGACGCCGACCGGCGTGGTGATGCCGGAGGAGCGCCGCGACGCGGTCGCCGAGATCGTTCGCAAGCACGACGCCTATCTGCTCGAGGACGACGCCTACGCATTCCTGTTCGAATCCCCGCCGCGGCCGATCGCGGCCCGGATTCCCGAGCGCAGTTTCTATGTCGTGAGCTTTGCCAAGTGCCTGGCGCCGGGATTGCGCATCGCCGCGATGATTGCGCCGGCGTCGTTCCGCGACCGCTGCAATAATGCCATTCGTGCGACCGGCTGGATGGCTACGCCGGTGATGGCCGAAGTCGTCGCCAGGCTGATTCACAATGGCGACCTGATCCGCCAGGTGAAACGCAAGCGCGAGAAAGCCGCGCAGCGAAACGAAATCGCCAGCCGGGTGCTGAGCAACTGGTTGCCGCCGATCGCCTCGCCACCCGGCTTCCATCGCTGGTTGCCGCTTCCCGCGGGTCGCACTCTGAATGCGCTGGTGACGCAGGCGGCCCATGCGGGGATCACGCTGGCGCCGCCCGGCGCGCTGCAGCAGGTCGAGCGCGGCACGCTCGGCATCCGGCTCTGCCTGGGCCATCCCTCTGCGGACGCCGACCTGGAAAAGGCGATGGTCGAGATCAAACGAATTCTGGAAATGACCGAAGCGATCTCATACGTCTGACGCCGCTCGTCTGAATGGCCGAGACCCGATAGCCGATCTCCCCGTCTCGCCATCGCATTCGCGGCCTTTCTGCATCCAGTACCGGCCCATCGAGGTCTACCCCACGACCGGGCGGCGCAACTCGCTGCCGCTATCAATTGACGCACGGCGTCATCGCCGCGCCTCCGCCCGGCGCACCTCGGCATGTGCAGCCTTTTGGACCAACAGACGATGCCGCGGTCTCGCTGTTGCCCCTAAATCCGTCGCCGCAGCGCAATGTCGCCGTCGGCGTCATTCGGCGCGCGTAGTAACAACAACACGCCATTCATTCCGCGACGCACCACCGGCTGGCAGCGGCATCCAACACCGGATCTACTTGCTGCCGCCCCAAAGAAGCGCTTGACTCGATCCGGCCCTAATCGCACGATCGTGCAAATAAATAATTGTCACAGGGAGGAACAACATTGTCACACTGCATTACGCGACGACGACCATCGCTGTTGAAGCTCGCGGTTACGGCCGCGGCGGGTATTCAATTTCTCGCCACCGCCGCGTCGGCCGCGCCGCTCGACGTCGTCAAGATCGGCTGGCCCGCCGCCTTCGCTTCGAACATGGCGCACCTGACCTTCGGCAAGGAGCTCGGTCTCTTCAAAGATGAAAACCTCGACTACGAGGTGGTGTCGATGCGCGGCACCTTCCCGGTGATCCAGCAAATCCTCTCCGGAGGCTTCGATACCGGGTATGTCGGGGTGGAAACCGTTGTCAACGCGCTGCAACCGGGGGCGACGCCGATCCCGCTGCGTTTTGTCTTCAACTATGCGCGACAATCGATTTGGGAAATCGTGGTCCCGAAAGACAGCCCGATCAAGACTCTCGCCGACCTTAAGGGCAAGACCATCGGCATCGCCGGCCCGACTTTCGGCAACGTTCCGGTGACGAAGGCCGCGCTGGGCAGCGTCGGCTTGCAGCCTGACCAGTATACGCTGTTCACCGTCGGCACCGGCGGCCCCGCCTTTCGCGCGCTCACGACCGGCCAGGTCGACGCCTTGAATCTCTGGGATACGATGCATGCGACCCTCGCAGCGACCGGCTATCAATTGCGCGAGCTCGACTTTCCCACCGAGTTCGACGGCAATCCCAGCCACGGTTTCGCCGTCACCGAAGATCTGATCAAGAACCGGCCAGAATTCGTCGCCCGCTTCGGCCGCGCCATCGCCAAAAGTATCGTCGCCTGCGACGCCAACCTTGAAGAGTGCATCCGATCGTTCTGGCGGGCCTATCCGGCGCAGAAGCCGCAAGGGCCGGAAGCCGCGGCTATGGCCAAAGAAATGACGATCCTGTCCGCGCGGATGAAGAAGCTGATGCATTTTGCTCCCGGAGAGAAGCCGCTGCTGGGGAGCTTCACCGATGCGCAATGGCAGGGCATCATCAAATCGCTCAAGCTCGGCGGCGTCATCACCGTCACCGACCTGCCGATGGATAAGCTCTACACCAATCGTTTCGTCGCGGATTTCAACAAGTTCGACCGCGCGGACATCATCCGCCGCGCCAAGGCCGCGACCAAATAGCCGCGACCGGATCGCCGTCAGTCAAAACGACTGCCGTCGCAACAAAGCCGCCGACGTCTCGTCGGCGGCTTTTCCTTTGCTTTCATCAACTCGTCGAAACGGCACGGGCCGGTTATGCCGGCTCGAATACCGGGTAGTTGACGGTCCCGGCCAGCACCCAGGTGAGACGCACCGGCATGTCGATCCTGACCGTGCTCGGATCGCAATTGACGATATTGGTCAGAATCCGCACCCCCTCCTCAAGCTCGATACTCGCGACGATGTAAGGCTTGACGTCCTTGAACGGCGGCGGCGCCTTGTATGACAGCGAGAACGAGTACACATGTCCCTTGCCGCTGGCCTCCCGCCATTCCAGGTCGCGGCCTCCGGTGTAGACGCTGACCGGTCGCGGATAGAACTGATACTTGCCCGATTGCGTGCAATACTGCAGCATCAGCTTCTTGTCCTGCGCGCCGTCCCAGAACGGCTTGGTGAGATTCAACGGAATCGGCGCAGGACGCTGTCCCGCCAGAGGATCGAATTCGATCGACATTATGCAGCCTCCAAAATCAATGCGGTGCTCGAGCCCCAATTGCGCCCGTATGGTATCCAGCCGATGCCGGTGACGATGGCATTGGCGTGATCCTTGACCTGCCGGCTCCCTGCCTCGCCAAACAGCTGGCGCAGAGCCTCGGAGAGGTTGTGGGCGCCACCCGCCAGCCCCGCCTGCCCGGCGGAAATCTGTCCACCTCCGGTATTGAGCGGCAAATCTCCGCGATAGCTCATGTCACGCTCGTTGACGAACTGACAACCGCGGCCGGTTTCGCAGAAGCCGAGATGCTCGAGCTGCATCACGATGGCGATGAGAAAGTCGTCGTAAGGTTGAAACATCTTGATGTCGGACGGCGTCATGCCGGCCCGCTCGAACGCCCGCTTGCCGGCGGCGCGGTGGCCGCCCTCGGTGATATCCGGGGTCTGGTTGGTCTCCATATAGTTGACCCGTTCGCCATATCCGATCGGGTGGACCATCTTCTTGGCCCCCATCTTCTTGGCTCGCTCCGTCGATGTCACGATGAAGGCGCTGGCGCCGTCACACACCATGACGCAGTCCAGCATGCGGATCGGATCCGAAATCATCGGCGACGCCAGATAGTCGTCCACCGTGATCGGCTTCTTGAGCTTCTCACATGCGAGGTCGTTCATCAGCGCGTGGTTGCGCTGCGTCACCGCGAGCTTGCCCAACGCCTTGGGATCGAGACCGTATTGATGATCATAGCGCTGGCTGATCAGGGCGAAGTATCCGGGCGGCCCCATGATCCCCATCGGATATTGGAACTCGCCGCGAAACGCGCCGATCGACTGCTTGTTCTGGCTCGACTGCGGATCGGATGCGATGACCAATACGGTCTCGCACAAGCCCGCCTTGATCGCCGCGGCGGCGCGGGCAATGTTGCCGGAGGCCGACGCGCCGCCGAGATCCGTGACCTGGCACCAGTCCAGTTCGAGCCCGAGATAGGCCGACAGGATCGGACCGTAAAACGGATTTCCGGCATCCGCGAAGCTGGACGACACGGCCATGCCGTCGATCTCCGACTTTTCGATGCCGGCATGCGCAAGCGCGCCGGCCATCGCTTCTCCGGCGAAATCGTAAACGCTGCGTCCCGAACGAAATTCTATCTTGGTCTCGGCGAAGCCGATAATTGCAATATCGCGGTTTATCATTGATTTTTTCCTTGGAGTTTCCCCGACGTCTATTTTCCCGCGAAGGCCGCCGCGCGTTTTTCCGTGAATGCCTTGACGCCCTCCCGCATGTCGGCCGTGCCGAACATCAGTTGGTAGCCGCGTCGCTCGAGCTTCAAACCGGCGTCGAGTGAGGTATCGAGGCCGGAGTTGACGATTTCCTTGATCTGCTGGGCGGCCAGTGGCGCGAGCGTCGCGATCTGCGCGGCGATCTCGAGGGCGCGGGGCTCGCAATTCCCCGGCACGACCTCGCTGACGAGCCCCATTCGATGGGCATCACTGGCGTTGATGAAGGCACCCGTCAGCAGCATGTACATCGCGTTGTATTTGCCGACCGTGCGCGGCAGGCGTTGCGTTCCGCCGGCCCCCGGAATCAGGCCCAGCCTGATCTCCGGCTGGCCGAATTTCGCCTTGTCGTTGGCGATGATGATGTCGCACTGCATCGCGAATTCGCATCCGCCACCCAGCGCGAAGCCATTCACCGCCGCAATGATCGGCTTTGGAAAATCCATGATCGCCCGGGTGGTGTAGGCCTCGATCGCCCCGACGACGTCGCGGCCGGCCTGCTCTTGAATATCCGCGCCGGCCGCGAAGGCCTGTTCGCCGCCGGTCAGGACGACACAGCGAACCTCGGGATCCGCAGCGAGCTCCTGAAAATGCCCGTGCAGCAGGCGCCGCACTTCGGTGTTGAGGGCGTTGCGCACCTCCGGACGATTGAAGCGCACCACGGCGACGTGCGGTGATGGGCGTTCGACGAGGACTACGGACATGCTGGTCATTTCTCCTTCGTGCAAGGGCATCGCGCCACCGATTAGCACAATTCGCACGATCGTGCAATTATGGTTCAGACAAAGAAAAGCCGGCACTCGCGGCCGGCATTTCTCGATGACTAGATTGCCGAGTGTCAGTTGATCTCGGACATCATCCGGGCCGGGAGACGCGGGGACTTGCGGTCGGCCCCGGACTGGGCCTGCTCGAGAACCTCGAAGTAATCGGTCAGAAGGCTTTCGCAATGCGAGCGGTTGTCGGCGTCCGGTCGCAAGATCTGGCGCATCACGAGCCCATGAACGAAGATCAGGAGGTGCTCGGCGGCGCGGTGGGCCTGGAGCTCCGCCGGCAGCTCGCCGGCCTTGATCGCGCTCTCGATCAATTTTCTCCAGAAGCCGAGCTGCTTTTCGAAGCGTCGGTTCTGGTGCTTCCGCAATTCGTTATTGCGCGTGCCGGCTGCTGCGTAATTCACCCAAAACCGCCAAAACCGGTCGTTTGTCGAACGAAAGATGTGGCTGAAGGCGAAAACCTTGAGCTGCGCCAGCGGCGAGGAGCTCGGCTCCTGCTCGGACGGCGTCTCGTAGGCCGCCTGAAGCGCGGCCATGATCAGCTTCTGCTTATTTCCAAAATGATAATTGATCGTCCCGGTGCTGACCTGCGCCCGTTCGGCTATCTGACGCATGCTGGCGCCATCAATGCCCGATTCCGATATCACTTCGTAGACGATGCCGAGCATGTCCTTGCGTCTTTGAACCCGACCAGGCCGCTTTTGAGTGGTGGATTTCGCCTTGCTTTTCATTTTCCTGGGATCCAGCTTTCACGGCTCTTTCGCCATCCGAGACTTAAACGTCCGGGCGTCATCGGCCGCAACATAATAGCAGCTTTGCGCTGCAATAAATCCAATTCTTGGAATTTATTTGCACGACCGTGCGAATTATGCAAAATGGCACCGGCACGCCGCCGCGCGGCGGCCAAACCTGAACCGGGCGCAGACCCGGACCTGACAAAGCAGGACGAATCCGCCGCCCCATCGCGGATTGTTTTGCAAGGGACCCGAGGTCGCATCCATCATGCCTAGCCCTGCCGAAGCGAACCACGTCTTACTGGATCCGCCAAATCCGGTGCTCTCGATCGACCAGATGAACCTGGTTTACAATTCGAGCCGGGGGCCGATCGCCGCCATCCGCGATCTGTCGTTCTCGGTTCGCAAGGGCGAATTCGTCTCGATCCTCGGACCGTCCGGATGTGGCAAATCGACCTTGCTTAGGATCGTGTCCGGCCTGTTACGGCCGACCTCCGGCAAGGTGGTGCTGGCCGAGGTCGAGGTCCGTTCGCCGCGCCCGGATATCGGAATCGTGTTTCAACAGCCGACCCTGCTGCCTTGGAAGACCATTCTGGAGAACGTTCTGGTGCCGATCCGGGCGATGCGGATGCCGATCGATGAATACAGGGATCGGGCTCATGATCTGCTGCGGCTGGTCGGCCTCAGCGATTTCGTCGACCATTACCCTTACGAACTCTCGGGCGGAATGCAGCAGCGCGTCGGAATCGCCCGCGGCCTCATTCACGATCCCGCAATGCTGCTGATGGATGAACCATTCGCGGCGCTCGACGCGATGTCCCGCGAATTCATGATGGACGAACTGCAGCAGATCTGGATGACGACCGGAAAATCCGTCCTGTTCATCACTCACTCGATTCCCGAGGCGGTGTATCTGTCGGATCGGGTGCTCACGCTGTCGCAACGCCCGGGGCGCGTCATCGATGATCTCAAGATTGATCTGCCACGCGCCCGCGACGTCGAGACCATGGGACAATCCATGTTCGGCGAATATGCGACCCATCTGAGGGCGCTGTTCAAGTCGAGCGGCCTGCAACCGGCGAAGGGTGCACGATGACCAAATTCCGTTGGGTCGAGATCGCGATTTCGGTCGGCTTCTTCGTCGGCACGCTGGTGCTGTGGGATCTATCAATCCGTTTTTTCAAAGTGCCGGCTTATCTGGTGCCGACGCCGTTGGCCGTCGGCGCAGCCCTCGTCAACGGCCTCGTGGAGGGCACGTTCTATCCGCATATCCTGGCCACGCTCTATGCGGTGGTTGCTGGCTATCTGATCGGCTGCTCGCTCGCCATCGCCATCGGCGCATTTCTCGCCGAGATTCCGATCATGGAGCGGGCACTGATGCCCTATATCGTGGCGCTGCAATCGATGCCGAAGGTCGCCCTGGCGCCGCTGATCATCGTCTGGTTCGGCTTCGGCATGTCGTCCAAGGTCGTCCTGGTTGCCCTGATCTGTTTCTTTCCGGTCTTCATCAATACCCTCGTCGGCATTCGTTCGGTCAATTCGGATATCGTCAATTTGTACCGCGCGTTCAGCGCATCACGATGGAACATCCTCCTCAACGTCAAATTGCCCGCCGCCGCCTCGTCGATCTTTGCCGGCCTGCAGATCAGTGTGTCGATGGCGCTGATCGGCGCGGTCGTCGGCGAATTCATCGCATCGAAGGCGGGTCTTGGAAATCTGATCCAGGCCTCGTCGATGACGATGGATGTCGCCACCATGTTCGCCGTCGTCCTCGTCCTCGCGGGCATTGGGGTGATCGGCAATCAAACGCTGCAGTACCTGCATCGCAAGGTGGTGTTCTGGGAGAACAGAAACCATCTCGCGGCCGAAAGCGCCTGACGACGGCGGAACGGCAGCCCCCATGGCACCGACAACAAGAGCATCCGAAATGCCCCAGACAGACTTCGATACGGCGCGCGTGGCGCGGAATGTGTTCAATGGCGGCAGCGCGCAGCGGCTGCTGGCGTCGATGCCGCCGCGATTGGCCGGACTGGTGGAGCGACAGGCAGAGACCGCGCCCGATCGGCCGGCTCTGATCTCGGGTGACAGGGTGGTGACCTATTCGGAGTTCTGGCAAGCGATAGGACGCGCCAAGGCGTTGCTGACAGCCGCCGGAGTGGTCGGTGGTGATCGCGTGATGATCGTCAACGAGAATTCCATCGCCGCCGTCACCTTCATCTTCGCCGCGAGCGACCTCGATGCCTGGGCGAGCCCGATCAACGCGCGGATGTCCTCGCGCGAGATCGACGCATGCATTGCATATTGCGGGTGCCGCATCGTCGTCTACACCATCGGCGATTCCCAGGCTGCCTCGGACCACGCCGCGCGGGTGCAAGCCCGGCCGCACGACGATCCGGTTTTCGGAAAGGTCGCTTTCGGGCCGACCGACACCGACGCCCGCCCCGAGCCGGTCCATGCCGAGAAGGACCGCCAGACCGCCGTCCTGCTGTTCTCGTCAGGCACGACGGGAGCGCCGAAGGGGGTCATGCTGAGTCATCAGGCCATCATGTATATGGGCGGCAACATGGCGGAGCTGCGCAACATCACCGCGAGCGACGTGTTCTACAATATCACGCCCGTCAGTCACGTCATTGGTCTTGGCGCTATGCTGACCACCGCCATTTGGGCCGGCGGGACGTCGGAGTTAGTCGCCCAGTTCAGCGCCGCCAATTTCGTCGCCGCGCTGACCGCCGATCGCATCACTTACGTGATGGGCGTACCAACGATCTTCGCGCGCTTGCTCGAATACGCGCGGACCAACAGCGCCTCGCTTCGGTCGAGCCGGCTGCGTTTCATCGCGGTCGGCGGCATGCCGCTCGACTTGACGCTCAAGGCGCAGATTGAAGATGCGTTCGGGCTCGAACTGGGCAATTCCTACGGCATGACCGAGATCGCACCGGTGACCCGCTCCCGCGGCGCTACGATCGGCCGATCGGTCGGCGTGGTGCAGCCCGGCATCGAACTCCGCATCGTCGGCGACGACGGCAATGATGCGGCGATCGGCCAAAAGGGCGAGATCTGGGTGAAGGGTCCCAACCTGATGCTGGGATACTACCGGAACGAAGCGGCCAACAACGACGTGCGGCGCGCCGACGGCTTCATTTCGACGGGCGACATCGGATCAATGGACCGAGACGGCAATTTGTCGCTGGTCGGACGAACGAAGGACGTGATCATTCATAGCGGATTCAATGTCTATCCTGTCGAAGTCGAGGCCGTGTTATCCCAGGTACCGGGTGTCGCTCTGGTTGCCGTGATAGGCCGCAGCGTGGACGGCAATGAAGAAGTGATCGCTTATGTTCAGCCGGCGGCCGGCCGGCAGCTCGATATCGCCGAACTCGATGCCTGGGCCAAAGCGAATCTCACAGCCTACAAGCGGCCGAAGGAAGTTATCCTGACCAGTCAATTGCCGATCGGTCCAACCGGCAAAATCCTGAAGGCACAGCTGAAGGCCGACCTCGTCAAGGCCGTGAAAGACTGAGTTCGGCCGGCCGTGCCGCCGCCACGATTGTCATCAGCGCGCAGCTACAGTCGGCGCGCAATTGACGAGCAGTGGTCACACAGCGCAGTAGCGTTCCTGAATCTCGCGATCGTTCGCGAGCGCTTGCGCATCGCCCTCGAACACGATCTCGCCCTGGTCGATGATCACCGCGCGGTCGGCTATGTTGAGCGCCCATTCGACGTTCTGCTCCACCAGCAACAGCGTGGTGCCCTGGTCACGCAACGACCGGAACAGCCGGCCCATCTCCTCGACCAGCACCGGCATGATGCCCTCGGACGGCTCGTCGAGCAGGATCATCTTCGGCCGCGCGATCATCGCCCGCGCGATCGCGAGCATCTGCTGCTCGCCGCCGGACATCGTCACCGCAGTCTGGCCGAGCCGCTCCTTCAGCCGCGGGAAGGTCTCGGCGATGCCGTCGATCGCCTGCGCCTCCTTGATCCCGGGATCGGCCTGCAGCAGACCGAGCCGGAGATTCTCCCGCACCGTCAGGTCGGGCACGATGCGGCGGTCTTCCGGCACATAGGCGAGCCCGAGCCGGAACCGGGCGTGCGCCGGCAGCATCAGCAATTCCTGCCCATCGAAACGCACCCATCCTGCGACCTTGTCGATCAGCCCCATCACCGATTTGATCGTGGTGGTCTTGCCGGCGCCGTTGCGGCCTATCAGCGCCAGTACCTCGCCGGCGCGCACATCGAAGCTCACGCCGTGGACGACGTGGCTGGGGCCGTACCAGGCGTTGAGGTCGCGCAGTTCAAGCATAGCCGAGGCTCTGTCCGAGATAGACGCTGCGTACATTGGCGTCGCCCTGAATTTCGGCCGGCGAGCCGTCTGCGATCAGCCGGCCGTGATGCAGCACCAGAATGCGATCGCACAATCCGAGCACCATCTTCATCTTGTGCTCGACCAACAGGATGGTCCGGTCCGCCGCGAGCCGCTCGATCAGCGCGACCATCGCCTTGGTCTCCTCCGGCCCCATGCCGGCAGTCGGCTCGTCGAGCAGCAGCAGCCTTGGATCGGCCACCAGGGCGATCGCGATCTCGAGCGCGCGCTGTTCGCCATGCGCCAGCGTCGAGGCGATGCGGTTACGGCCGGCGGACAGGCCGACATCGGCCAGCGCCTGCTCGGCGCGCTCGGAGACGTCATGGTACGAGGCGCGCGGCGTCCACACGTTGTAGCGCGAGGCGAACGCCTGCGCGCCGATCCGGACGTTCTCGTGCGCGGTGAGCTGCGGGAAGATGCTGGTGATCTGATACGAGCGGGCGATGCCGAGATGCACGAAGCGGTGCTGCGGCAGCCGCGACAGATCCTGGCCGCGAAACCGCATCGTTCCGGTCGACGGCTTCAGCGCGCCGGACAGGATGTTGAACAGCGTGCTCTTGCCCGCCCCGTTCGGCCCGATGATCGCGGTGACCCGGTCGCCGCCGAAGCTGGCGGTGATGCCCTTCAGCGCGACGAAGCCACCGAACGAGCGGCCTAGATCGTCGATCTCCAGCGGATCGCCGCTCATCGCGCCCTCCAGCGTTGCACCCAGAGCAGCCCGGTGCCCCAGATCCCCTTCGGCATGTACAGCACCAGCGCGACGAAGATCGCGCCGAGAAACAATTGCCAGTGCGAGGTCCACAGCGACAGCACGTCCTCCATCACCAGAAACGCCAGCGCACCGACGAACGGCCCGAAGAAGGTGCCGACCCCGCCCAACATCGTCATCATCACCGCCTGCCCAGACATCGCGTAGCCGAGGCTGTCGAGCGGCACGATCGACAAATGCAGCGCAGACAGCGCGCCGGCGAGACCGCAGAACAGTCCGGACAGCACGAAGGCCAACAACCGGGTCCGGACGACGTCGTAACCGCACGCCTTGGCGCGGGTCTCGTTCTCGCGGATCGCCTCGATCACGCCGCCGAACGGCGACGCCAGAATCCGCGACAGCGCCCACATCGCCAGCGCGACGAAGGTCAGCACGACATAATACTTGTTGACCGGATCGAGGAAGTCAGCGCTGAACGGACCGAACCCGACCCGTGATACCGTGAAGCCGCGCAGGCCGTTTTCGCCTCCGGTCCAGGACGAGGCCTGCAGCGCGACGTGGTACACCAGTTGCGACAACGCCAGCGTCACCATCGCGAAATAGATCCCGCGGGTGCGGGTCGACAATACGCCGATCATCGCAGCCATCAGGCCGGCGGCAATCACCCCGAGCGCCATCCCGACCAGCCAATCGGCATCGAACTGGCCGATCGCGATGCCGGTGACATAGGCTCCGGTGCCGAACAGCGCGGCGTGGCCGAACGACAGCAACCCGGTGTAGCCGAACAGCAGATTGTAGCCCATTGCGTACAGGCCATAGATCAGTACGTTCACCGCCAGCGCCTGCGACGGCAACAGCCACGGCAGTGCGCATAGCACCGCGATCGACAGCGGCACCCGCCAACGGCCGAGCCGTGGTGTCCGCGGTACAGCCGCTTGCGCTGGTTCGAGCGGCTCGGCGAGCGGCTTGGTTGCCAGCATCGGCATCGCTCAACCCCCGAAGCCGGGCTTGCCGAACAGCCCCTGCGGCCGCACCAGCAACACCAGCGCCATGAAGGCGAACATCGCGATCGTCGCCATCTCGGGCGCGACCAGAGAGGTCATGTTGACGACGATGCCGACCAGAAGGCCCGCCACCACCGAACCGAGCAGTGAGCCCATGCCGCCAATCACGGTGACGACGAACGCTTCCGACAGCACGAAATTGCCCATCTCAGGATTGACGGTGCGCATCGGCGCCGCGAGCACGCCGCCCAGCGCGGCGAGCCCAATGCCGACGCCGAATACCACCAGCCACAATTTCTGGATATCGACGCCCAGCACCCGCATGATCTGCGGATCGCGCGCCCCGGCGCGCACGATCAAGCCGATCTTGGTCTTCTCCAGCACCAGCCACAGCACGACCAGGATCGCCGCGACCAGCGCGATCACGAACAGCCGGTAGGTCGGGAAGTAGCCGATCCCGATATTGGTGACGCCGCGCAGCGCTGCCGGTGTGTCAAACGGAATGCCGTCGGTGCCGAACAGGATCCGCACGGCTTCGACCAGGATGTAGCTGAGGCCGAAGGTGAGCAAAATCGGATCATCGGGCGGCCGGCCGTACAACGGCCGGATCAGGATCCGCTCGACGCCGAGCCCGAGCAGACCGACGGCCAGCGGCGCCAGCAGCAGCGCCCACCAGAAATTCCCGGTGTAGGCGAGGAAGAACACCCCGGCATAGGCGCCGACCATGAAGAAGCTGCCATGCGCGAAATTCACCACGCCGAGAATGCCGAAGATGATCGACAGGCCGAGCGCGAGCATGATCAGCAACGCGCCGAGCGCGACGCCGGAGAACAGCTGCATCGAAACGAGTTGAAGATCCATGGTCTCTCCGGCGGTGACAACTACGTCATTGCGAGCGAAGCGAAGTAATCCGGCATCGAGCGCCGAGCTGGATTGCTTCGTGGGTTTCGCCTCCTCACAACGACGGCTTGGATAGTCTCAATTCACTGACTTACGAAGGCTTGTGACCGAGTTCTTCGCAAGACCGCAGCGTCGCCGGGTCGGCGGGCTCGGTGTTCACCACCTTGAACAGGTCGTCGGCGTTCTTCATTTCCGACTTTTTCTTGGATTCCAGCACGAACACCTGCTGCACCGATTGGTGGTCGCACTTGCGGTAGCTCTGCGGTCCCTTGGCGACATCGTATTTGAGGTTTTCCATCGCCGCGATCACCTTGTCGGTGTCGGTGCTGCCGGCCGCCTTCACCGCCATCAGCAGCGAGCGGATGCCGGTGTAGCCGTAGGCGCCGTAGTCGGTCGGCACCGCGCCGCCATTCGCCGCCCGATAGGCGTCATTGAACGCCTTGGCCGACGGAGTGGTGTCCTCGATGCCCCAGTAATAGTTCGCCGCGCCGACCACGCCCTCGAACACGTCGGGGCTGCTGGCGAGCCGCTGCTTGTAGAGCAGCACCGGAACCACGATCCTGGATTGCGCCTTGAGGCCGAAATCGACCGCCTGCTTGATCGCGTTGGCTTGATCGCGGCCGAAATTGCAGATGCACAGCACGTCGGCCTTCATCGACAGCAGCCGCGGCATGAACGCCGAATAATCCGGCGCGCCGAGCGGATGCAGCACCTCGCCGACGGTTTCGACTCCGGCCGGGGCGGTGCGCTTGAACGCCGCCACCATCTCGTGGCCGTAAGCGTAGTCGGCGGTCAGGTACGCGACCTTCTGGCCCTTCTTGAAGGCGTAGCGCGCGACCGCGCCCGCGGTCATCTGCGGGTTCATCGCCTCGTGGAAGGTGAAGCGGGAGAAATCCTTGGCTTCATTGATGGTGTCGGACTGGCTGATCGAGACGTAGATCACACCGCGGGCGCGGGTGACTTCGTTGACGGAGAGCTGCACCGCGCTGGACAGCGAGCCGACGATGAAGTTGGCCTTGTCCTTCTCGATCAGCTCCAGCGTGCGGGTCGCGGCTTCGCCCGGGTTGAGCTTGTCGTCGCGTACCAAAAGCTCGGCCATGCGGCCGCCCAGCCCGCCTTCGGCGTTGAACTGCTTGATCGCCAGCTCGGCGCTCTTGACCTGGTCCTTGGCCTCGGCGCCGAACGGCCCGGTGATCGGCACCGGAAAGCCGATCTTGATGGTGCCCTCGTCGGCGCGGACGATCCGCGGCGACGCCAGCAGGCTCAGCGCTGCGGCCGAGGCCGTGCCCTTGATCAGAGTTCGACGTGAAAGGCCGTGCTTCAGCATATCTGTCATGCTCTCTCTCCCGTTCGATTGTTGTCGTTGGTCGTCGCAGTTCAAACCAGCCGCAACGCCCGCAGCATTCGCTGCGGCGTCATCGGAATTTGCGAAATCGACGCATCGAGCGGCGCCAGCGCGTCGTTGACCGCGTTCAGCACCGCGCCGGAGGCAGCCGAGGTACCCGCCTCGCCGCAGCCCTTGGCGCCGAGTTCGGTGTCCTTGGTCGGGGTCTCGACATGGGCGATGACGATATCCGGCATCTCAAAGGCCATCGGCACCAGATAGTCGGCCATCGATCCGTTTAAGAGCTGGCCGTCGTCGCCGTACAGGCACTCCTCGAACAGCGCCGCCCCTATGCCCTGCACGGTGCCGCCGCGGACCTGCTCCTCGACCAGCAGCGGGTTGATGACGCGGCCGCAATCCTCCACCACCCAATGCTTCAGCAGCCTGATGAATCCGGTCTCGGCATCGACCTCCACCAGGCTGGCATGGATGCCGTTGGTGAAAGCGAACGGATAACCCTGCGGCGCGTAGTGATGCGCCACGGTGAGACCGGCATGGAGGTTCGGTGGCAGCGTGTCGGAGCGGAAATACACCAGCGCGGCGAGCTCCCCGAGCGGCATCCGCGCCGCGCCGCTGGTGCGATCGATCAGCCGCCCATCCGAAATCGCGAGCTGCTCCGGCGCTGATTGCAGGATCGCAGCCCCGATCTTCAGCACATTGGCCTTGAGCAGACGCGCGGCCTGCAGCGCGGTCTCGCCGCCGATGCCGGCGCCGCGGCAAGCCCAGGTGGCGCCGCCGTGCGGCGTCGTCTCGGTGTCGCCGGTCAGCACTTTGACGCGCGCGAGATCGACGCCGAATTCGTCGGCGACGATCTGGCCGATGACGGTCTCGGTGCCCTGCCCCTGTTCGGTGACGCTGATCGCGCATTGCACCTCGCCGGAGGGCGTCAGCTTCAACACGCAGCCGTCCTGCGCCGAGATGTGCGCTCCGCCGACGCCGTAGAACGCCGGCGACGGGTTGGTGATCTCCACATAGGTGGCGAGCCCAATGCCGCGATAGACGCCCTGCCCGCGCAGCCTCGCCTGCTCGGCGCGCAGCGCCGGATAGTCCATCAATGCGTGCAGCTTGGTCAGGCACTCGTCGAACGACAGCCGCTCGAAGCGGTAGCCGCTCGCGGTGGTGTGCGGATACATGTCGTCGGTGACGTAGTTGCGTCGCCGGATCTCGAACGGATCGAGTCCGAGCTTCTGCGCCGCGAGGTCTACCAGCCGTTCGCTGGCCGCACAGGCGATCGGGTGGCCGACACCGCGATACTGGCTGGTCTGGGTCTTGTTCTGGAAGATCACCCGCAGGTCGGCGCGATAGTCGGTGATCCTGTAGGGCGCCCCCATCAGCCGGACGACCTGATTGCCCTCGACCGCGCTGGTCCGCGGATAGGCAGAATAGGCGCCGATCGCGGTATCGTCCCGCACCCGCATCCCGAGGAAACGGCCGTCTGCGGCCAACGCCAGTTCGGCACGCAGCCGGTGGTCGCGCAGGTGGATGTCGTTGAGGAACGACTCGCCGCGGTCGGCGACGTATTTCACCGGCCGCTGCGCCAGCATGCTGAGCGCGACCACCGCCATGTCCTCGGGATAGACGTGCAGCTTCATCCCGAACGAGCCGCCGATGTCCGGCGCGATCACCCGCACCCGCGATTCGTCGAGCCTGAAGTGGCGCGCGAAGATGTCCTGGAACTGGTAGGGCGTCTGGGTCGAATGATGCACCGTCAGCGATCGCTCGCCCGGCTCGAAATCGGCGACGATCGAGCGCGGCTCCAGCGTCACTGGCGTATGCCGGCCGAAGCTCAGATCAACATCGACGACGGCGTCCGCGCGGTTGAACGCATCATCGGCGTCGCCGCTCTCGATCGTGGCCGTGAAGGCGAGGTTGTCCCCGAGCGCGTCGTGGACCAGCACCGCATCGGGCGCGAGCGCAGCGTCGTAGTCGACCACTGCCGGCAGTTCGCGGTAGTCGACCGTCACCCGCTCGGCGGCATCCTCCGCCTGCGCGCGGCTGTCGGCGAGGATTGCGACCACTGGCTGTCCGACCCAACTCACGCGATCCTGGGCCAGCGGCGCTTGCGGCGGCGACTTCATCCCTTTGAAGTGGCGCAGCGTCCCGGTCCAGGGCTCGCACAGCGTCGCGATCTCGTCGCCGAGCACGACACGCCGTGCCCCCGGCATCGACTGAGCATCCGCGACATGGACTGCGACAATCTCCGCATGGGCATGCGGGCTGCGCACGAACACGGCGTGCAGCATCCGCGGCAGCTGGATATCGTCGACGAAGCGGCCACGGCCGGCGAGAAGCCGCTTGGCATTGGGCCGCGGCAGGCTCTTGCCGATGTAGCTGTTAGGCCGATCGACCTGGGACAGCGGCGCGTTCATGCCTCGCTCTCCACCAGATTGCCGGTCGCCGCGGCGGCGCGGCGCTCTCGCGCCGTCGTCTCGATCGCGTCGACGATCGCCTCATAGCCAGTGCAGCGGCAATAATTTCCCGACAGCGCGTCGCGAATCTGCTCGCGCGACGGATCAGCGTTGTGCTGCAGCAATTCCTGCGCGGTGATCAGCATGCCCGGCGTGCAGAAGCCGCATTGCAGTGCGTTGCGGCGGTGAAACGCCGCCTGCAGGTCGGCAATCGCGCCCCCCTCCGACAGTCCCTCGACGGTGACGATGGCGGCGCCGTCGGCCTGTACCGCAAGGCTGAGACAGCCGTGCACCGCGCGCCCGTCCAGCAGCACCAGGCACGCCCCGCACGCACCCATCTCGCAGCCGACATGGGTGCCGGTGAGCCGCAACTGATGCCGCAGGAAGTCCACCAACGACAACCGCGGCTCGACCAGCGCGGCGATCGCCTCGCCGTTGACGGTGAGCGAGATCGCGACAGCGCTCATCGGCCGCCCTCCCGCAGCTTTTTCAACTGCCGCTTCAGCAGCACCGAAGCGAGATGCAGTCGGGTCTCCGACGAGACATGCACGTCCTCGCTCGGCCGCAATTCCCCGGCGAGCGCGGCCTGCGCCCGCGCGATGTCGTCGTCGCCCAGCGTCGTTCCTTGCAGCGCCGCGGCCGCACCACGTGCAAGAAACGGCGTGGCGCCGACCGACAACAGCGCGATGCGGATGCGCTCGACCACGTCGCCAGCGAAAGTCGCGGCAATCGCCGTGCCGACGATGGCGTAGTCGCCGCGCCGGCGCGCCAGTTCGTCGAAGGCGAAGCGATCATCCGGTCCGGCCGCCGGAAAATGCACGGCGCTGACGATCTCGCCCGGCTCGGCCGCGGTCTCGTACAGGTCCCGAAAGAAGTCTTCTGCCGCGACCCGGCGGCGATCGTCGCCGCCGTCGAGCTCCACCGTCGCATTCAGCGCCAGCGCCACGGCGGGAAATTCCGAAGCCGGATCGGCGAAGGCGATCGAGCCGCCCAAGGTCCCCTTGTTGCGGATCGCCGGATGCGCCACCCACGGCGCGGCGGCGGCGAGCAGCGGCACGTGTTCGGCGATCAGCGGCGACGTCAGCAGTTCGGCGTGGCGGGTCAGCGCGCCGATTCGCACTTCGTCACCACGCAGTTCGATGCCGCGCAGTTCGTCGATCCGGGAAATGTCGATTAGCAGGTCGGGCGCGAGCAGCCGCAGATTCATCGCCGCCAGCAGGCTCTGCCCGCCGGCGAGATAGCGCGCCTCGCCCTCGCAGTTGCGAAACGCCGCCACCGCGTCGCCGATCGATCGCGCGGGTAAATATGCGAAGCCGCTTGCCTTCAGCGCCGCCTCCCGATGTGCCGGTCAACTTTTGTGACCAATTGGTCTCAATCATGAGGGCAGTTGAATTGCCTGTCAACAAAATTACCATCCGTCTCAAATCACCGGCGGTCGGACCGATTCCCGCCGCCGGCCGGAGTGAACGAGCAATGCTGCAGAAGACTGCCCCCAAGCCCCCGAGCCCGGCGCCAGCGCGCAAGAACATGAAATCCGCCGATCGCGAAAAGGCGATCCTGGAAGCGGCGATCGCGTTCTTCGCCGAGCACGGCTTCGAGGGTCAGACCCGCGAGCTGGCGAAGCGGATCGGGATCACCCATTCGGCGATCTACCGGCATTTTCCGAGCAAGGAAGCGCTGATCGAACGGGTCTACGACCACGTCTATGTCAGCCGCTGGAATCCGCAGTGGGAGATGCTGATCGCCGATCGCTCACGCTCCCTCGAAGACCGGCTGATTCAATTCTATCTTGAATATGTCGAGCGCATCTTCAACTACGAATGGGTGCGGATCTTCGTGTTCTCCGGCCTGCGTTCCTACGACATCACCGGACGTTATCTCACCATCATCCGCGACAAGCTGGTGATCCCGGTGTGCCGAGAGTTAAGGCGGCTGGAAAATCCGGCGGCGCCGTCGCGCGCGAAGATCACCGAGCGCGAGCAGGAAGCGGTCTGGGGCCTTCACGGCCAGATCTTCTACATCGCGATCCGCAAATACGTCTACGGCACGCCGGTTCCGGCCGAACTCGATCCGATCATCACCGACCACGTCCGGCGCTTCATGCGCGGCTTCCCGCCCGGCCCGCCGCCGAAATGATCGCGGACATCTCCAGCGGCAACGCCGACCGGCCATCAGCGATCTCAACCATCCCCACTGACAAGCAAGTTCTCAGCCATGACCTGCCGATTCGATGCGGTCCTGGCAACAAGATCGTCTACAGCGACCGCTCTCAGATCGAAGCGGTCATTCGGTCAGGATTGCGGAGACAGAAATCGGGGTTATGCAGGCGCCATTTTCCCCTAAATGCATTTACTTTCGTCGAACCAGTGCACCATCGTTCAATCTCGGTCGGACTCTTCAGTGACCCTTTGCTGGCATCGATTTTGCGCAATGCGTGGACGATCTAAGTCCGTCGCCGCCTATTGCTGGATACGCTCGAAGTAGCTCTCGTTTGCCGACTCCGCCCGCCCCCATCCAGAGAGCACGCCGCGCGCCACTGTCAGCTTCATCGCTTCATCGCTGCCTTCGGCAACCAGCATCAACCGCTGATGGAAATACGCGTCGCGGAGACGCGAGCTTTCGACAAAACCCAGACCGCCGAGAATTTGGATCGTGCGATCAATCACCTGACAGGCGACGCGGGGGCAATAGGATTTCGCCATCGCCGCCTCGACCCGTGCATCTTCGCCCCGATCAAGCTTAGCGGCCGCCGAATAAGCGAGCAGCCGGCCGGCATTGATCTCGATTGCCGAATCCGCGAGCATCCACTGAATCGCTTGCCTGTCTGCGAGCGGCTGGCCGAAGGTCTCTCGGCGTTTTGCGTAGTCAGCCGCAATACTCAGGCAACGGTTGGCGATGCCAATGGCGCCCGCGGAGATTACCGCGCGATTGCGGTTGAGTTGCTCGTTAAAATTCGCGAAACCGAGCCCCTCCTGTCCAAGCAGATTGGCAGCCGGAACCCGGCAGTCCTTGAATTCGAGATCCACGACCTTGCCCATCGTCGTGCCGGACGGCGCCGTGTTCATCTTGCGGATGACACGAATGGCGTCGTGCGGATAGTCGACGAGGATCGAACTGATGCCGCGGTAGCCGTCACCGGGACCGGTTACGGCGTAAACGACAAAGTAATCGGGCCGGATGTAGGGCTCGTCGGGGTCCTGCGTCCACCGCTTGATGCCGTTGATAACGTAATCGCCGCCTTCGCGCCGCGCGGTCGTCGTGATCCCTGCGGCGTCAGATCCGGTACTCGGCTCTGAGATCGCGATGTGGTATGTTTTCTTTCCGCTCAAGATCGGTTCCAGATACTTTTGGCGTTGCGCGGCCGGCGCTCGAAACAACGCCGGCGGCGGATCGATATAGTCGCGCCAGAGCGCCATGTTTCCGTGCGTCACGAACGACGATTTGAGCTGTTCGTAGACCAGCGATTTCGCGAGCGCCCCAGCCCCCTTTCCTCCGGCATCCTTCGGAATGGCGAGTCCGCGGAAGCCATACTCCTCAAATTTGTCACGAAGGTACTGAATCTGCTGCGGCGTCGCATCGAAATCGCTGAGCGGCCAGTCCTTCTCCATCGGTCCGCAGACATTCCTGACGAAATCGACAGCCTTTTCCTTGATCGCTTGTTGTCCGGGCGAAAGGCTAAAATTCATCGCGATACTCCAAGGGAAGGCGGGTTGATCAGAAACCGTTGACGGAGCGCTACCTTCGACAGCTTGCCGTTGTCGCCGCGCGGCAGGCATGATTCGAAGACGATCTGCTTCGGACGCTTCACGGCGGACAAATGTTCTCTGCAATAGGCGTCGAGCTGGGTGCGGAGGTCCGCGGCGGGCCGGACTTCCGGCATCAATTCGATAACGGCCACGACCTCCTCGCCGTACTCCTGGTTCGGAACACCGAACACCGCGGCGTCGGCGACAGCAGGGTGGCGACAAAGCAGTTGCTCGATCTCGAGCGGATAGATGTTGACACCGCCCGACACGATGGTGTGCGCCTTGCGATCGGAAAGAAATAGGTATCCCTCTGAATCGAGATGGCCGATGTCGCCGACGGTCGTCCAGCCGCGATCATTGCGAGAGGCAGCGGTCTTGATTGGGTCGTTGTGGTATTCAAAGGTCGGCCCGTACTCGAAGTAGACCTCGCCGGTCTGCCCGGCGGCAACCTCTGATCCGTCGGGGCCAACGATATGGATTTTTCCGAGCGCCGCTCGCCCGACCGCCCCCGGCCGCCGCAGCGATTCGGTCGAGGAGATGCAGGTGGCACCGTTGCCTTCGGAGGCTGCGTAGTACTCCCAGATGATCGGCCCCCACCAGGCGATCATCTGCTGCTTAAGATCGGCTGCGCAGGGGCCACCCGAATGGATGGCGCAGCGCATTGAGCTCAGATCATAGGCGGCCCTGCGAGTTTCCGGCAGTCTCAGCATCCGATAGAACATCGTCGGAACCCAGAGGCTGTGGGTGACCTTCCAGGTCTGGATCGCATCGAGCGCAGTCTCGGCGTGGAATTTTCGCATACCGATCACCGTGCCGCCGTACTGGATTGCGCGCATCGCAAACCGCAGCGGGGCAGCGTGATAGAGCGGCGCTGGCGTAAGGCAAACGGATGTCTCGTCATGATTCGAGAAGGCCTGGATCCAATACGCCTGGCGCCGCTCTCGCTCGGGGTCGGCGAACAGCGGGCGCTTGACGCCCTTGGGCTGGCCTGTGGTGCCGGACGAATAGACAAAATCCTTTCCGAGCGGCCGCTCGGGGAGATCCACATCGGCTCCGAACTGCTGACGTGCCCGCTCATACGGGCTGCCGCTGAGCCCTGGCGTCACCAGCACTGTGCGACCGTTGAACGGATAGGCCGTCTCCGTGGTGGCGAAGTACACGCGCGCGCCGGAGTCGGCCAGAATATAGGCGGCCTCGTCGGGTTTGAGATGGATGCTGATCGGCGTGAAGTAGGCGCCGAGCCGGCGCGCCGCCCAGGCGATGGCGAATAATTCCGCGCAATTCGGCAAACACATGGCAATCACATCGCCGGTGATCACCCCGCACGCAGCCAGCCATTGCATGGTCTGGCTCGACCACAAATCCAGCTCTCCGAAGCTGAGTTCTTCGCTGCCATCTGCGAGCCGCCACGCCGCCTTCTCGGGAAACGTCTGCGCCCACCTGCGCAGTTCATCGCTCATGGGCGTCGCCTCGGGGCTGACGCTTTCGGCGATGACGCGATGCGGATAGCGACTTTCCCCAGCACCGCGCGGTCCGCCATCTGCCGGATCGCGGTTTTCGCATCGCCCAGCGGGAAGATAGTCGAGATCGTCGGCCTAATTTCACCACGCTGGTACATCTTGATGAGAGTCCGAGAATTTTCCGCGCTGCGGGCAGACTCGTTGATGTTGAAATTGCGCCAGTCGACGCCCATGATTGAGCAGTATTTCAGCAGCGGCAGATTCATCGGGATTCTTGCGATTCCGGCCGGAAATCCGACGACCAGGAGCCGCCCATTGCGGCCAATCGAACGGAGCGCGGCCTCGGTGTAGTCGCCTCCGACAGGATCGAGAATGACGTCGACACCCTGCGTTCCGGCCGCTTCCTTGATCGAATTCGAAAATGCCTTTGCTCCCTCGCGGTCCATCGCCCGCGGGTAGGCCACCGTCACGTCGGCGCCGCGCGAGGCGGCGAATGCCTGCTTCTCGGCGCTGGAGCAGGCCGCGATCACCCGTGCTCCGAACGCCTTGCCCAATTCGACGGCCGCGGTGCCGACGCCGCCCGCGGCACCCAGCACCAGAAGCGTTTCCCCCTTCCTTAGAGCGGCGCGATCCTGCAATGCGTGGAATGTCGTGGCATAGGTGAACTGCAGAGTCGCGAGCTCTTCGGCCGGCAGGCCGTCGGGAACCGGAAGGCAGCGATCGGCGGTAACGCGGACTCGCTCGGCCATGCCACCCCAGGCGCAGCGAGCGATCACCCGCTGACCGACGGCGAATCCCTGCACGCCGGTGCCCAAACTACTGATAAAGCCGCACACCTCGGATCCCGGCGAGAACGGACGCGCAGCCTTGATCTGGTACTTGTCCCAGATCAGTAAGGCGTCGGGGAAGTTCACGCCGCAAGCCTCGACGTCGATGACAACTTCGCCGGGACCGGCGCGCGGATCGTCGACGGTTTCCACCGTCAGCGAGTCGGGACCGCCAATCTCGCGACTCAAAAGTGCCTTCATCACAGCCTCGCTCGAACAACCGCAGTTGCGGGCCGGCCCACGGGGGCACGCTCAAGGCCTCGCATTTCGGTGCAGGTTCTACGATTCAGGAGGCCGCGTCAGCCATCGCGGATGCGCTCACATCACCTGACGGTTTCGCTCATCCATTCGGGATCCGGACAGCTCTTAACGGCGGCGCCTCTGCCATCACCGGAATTGCCGCTGCGGTAATCGCTTGGCGCGCATCCGGTCCAGCGCCGGAAAGCGCGATGGAATGCGCTGACTTCCAAGAAGCCGACCCGTCCGGCGAGATCTTCCAGCCGCATATTGGTTTCGACGAGCAGGTTGATCGAAATGTCGCGGCGGACTTCGTCCTTTAGCTTCTGAAAATTGGTACCGTCCTCGGCCAAACGCCGGCGCAGCGTGGCGGCGGATGTCCGGAGATGGGCGGCGGTATGCTGGAGGGAGTTGCGATCGACGAGATGTGTCCGCAGATAGCGGCGAACGCGTTCGGTGGCGTTGGTCTTGTCGTCGAACGCTACCGCCAATGCTCCGGGACACTGCGACAGAAGCTGTTCGCAGGCCTGCGGATCCTGAACGTTTGGCAAGCGGAGGCAGCGCTTCTCGAAGATCAGTTCGGTTTGCTCGGAATTGTAGTGGACCGGCGCGCGGAACGCCCGCGCCAGTTCTTCGCTCGCTTCGGACGCTGAAAAGACGAAGTGAACCGCCTGAAGCGGAATTCGCTTCTCTGTCGTCCAGCACATCAGGCTATAGAGGAAGAACATAAAAGTGGCGTGGAACTGCCTGCGGGCATCGGGGTCCGGGATCACGTCGCGAAGCGTTACCCGTACCATTGGCGCGGTGGTGTTGACGCGCGCTGTGAAGTCACGGGTGACCACGCGGTAGTTCGCCAGCCCGGAGCTCAATACGCGGCCCAGCGTGGGCTGTGTTATTGCAGCGCGGCAAATCATCGGGAACGTTCCAACCGGAATCCGCGAGGGGCAGAGCCCCCATGACTCGTCCCGCAAAATCACGGCGGCTGATCGGAAGAACGCAGTGAATTGCGGCTGAGTGAAACGCCCGTTGCGCGACGCTAGCAGCTCGCGGGAGATGGTGGAGCGGCGGAGCAGCCGTTCCAAATCGTATCCCCGCTCCGCCCACAGCGACAACAGTCGCCGCCCGCGGTCGGCAGGAATGGTTGAACCGGCGGACATCTGCGCTTGCTCCCCGTGGTTGTATTCTCTGCAGAAATTGAAGCTCCGCAGTCCTTGAGCGGATTTGACATCCGCTTCGAGCATGTCAGGCATTGGGTCGAAACTAGCCAACGGCGTACGACATGACCAGCCTTTCGCGTTAGAGAGGCAAGGGTCGAGGGACGCGAGTCCGTCGAACGCATCGGACCGCCCCGACCGCGGTGGACTCAACGACAAGGGAATGCACAGCGACAGCATGGCAATCATGATCTCCGTAGGGGCACGGGTCGCCCAGCTCGCCGCAGCCGCGCCGGACCGTCCAATGGTCACCTGCGGAGAGCGCACACTGTCACGACGCGAACTCGACCGGCGGTCGAACCGGCTGGCGCGGGACTATCGTTCCCGCGGCGTTAAGCCCGGTGACGTTATCGTTATTGCACTGCCGAACGACATCGCGTTCGTCGAGACGGTCTTGGCCGGGTTAAAACTCGGCGCGACGCTATTGCCGATCTCGCCTAAGCTGCCCGCCCCCGAGCGTCGAGCCATCCTGGATCTGGTCAGGCCGACCCTCGGAATCGGTCTTCCGGCGGATGACGGCTTCGCGTTCCAGGTTCTGCCGACGACCTTTTCGCCAGACGAGGCGATCTCGGATGAGAAGTTGGAGGAGGATGCCATTTCGCGGCCACCGCGCGGACTGACGTCAGGCGGAAGCACCGGTCGACCGAAAATTATCTTCACGACCGATCTCGGCGCGCTCGATCCGGACGGTCCTCCCGGCATGCACATCGAGCTGGAGGATCGCGTCGTCATTCCAGGCCCGCTGTATCATGGAATGCCGTTTGCCTATGCCTACCGCACGTTGTTGGCCGGCGGTCACGTCGTGATCATGAAGCGGTTCGATCCCGTCGAATGTCTTGCCGCCGTGGAACGCTATGCGATTCATGTCCTGCCCGTGGTGCCGACGATGATGAGTCGGATCTGGGATCTGGACGAAGCGCAACGAAATGCCTTCGACCTCAGTTCCCTTCGCATGGTCGTTCATTCGGCTTCGAGCTGCCCGGCTTGGCTCAAGGAGCGCTGGATCGAATGGCTCGGCGCCGGGCGTATTCATGAATTCTACGGCTCGTCCGAACGGATCGGCTTCACTTGGATCACCGGGACAGAATGGCTGTCTCACAAGGGCTCGGTCGGGCGGCCCTTTGACAACGTGATCCGCATTCTCGACGAGAGCGGCAAGGAGTTGCCCCCCGGCGAGGTCGGCGAAATATTCATGCGCCACAAGCAGGGTGTCGGCACGACCTATCGCTATATCGGCGCCGAGGCACTTCGTCAGCAGAACGGCTACGAAACCGTCGGCGACATGGGCTGGGTCGACGAGGACGGCTACCTGTTCATCGCCGACCGCCGGGTCGACATGATCATCTCGGGCGGCGCGAATGTGTACCCGGCCGAAGTCGAGGCCGCGCTGGAGCACCATCCGGGGATCAACGATTGTGCCGTGATCGGACTCCCCGACAGCGACCTCGGAGCCCGCGTTCACGCGATCGTCTACGCCGTACACCCGATCGCCGAGCAGGAATTGCGCGCTTGGCTTCACGAGCGCCTAGTTGGTTACAAAATCCCGCACAGCTTCGAATTCGTCAGCCAGTCGCTGCACGACGAGGCCGGCAAGCTTCGGCGCTCGCAGCTACGCAACGCGCGTCTGCCGCACAACCCTCCCCGCCCCTGAACATTCGGAAACGCAGATGATCCTAGAATTTTGCAAAGTCCAAACCGAGGGCAAGCTCCTCATCGTGACGCTGAACCGGCCCGACGTCTTCAATTCGCTGCATTGGCCGGCGCATCGCGAACTTGAAATCGTGTTCGACGATTTTCGACGCAATGGGGAGCTCTGTGCCGCGATTATCACCGGTGCCGGCGACAGGGCATTCTCGGCCGGCAACGATCTCAAATACGACGGTCCAGAGCGGACGTGGGGATTGCCTGAACGGGGCTTTGCCGGGCTGTCGCGGCGAGTCGACATCGATAAGCCGATCATCGCCGCCGTGAACGGACTGGCAGTCGGCGGCGGCTTCGAACTCGCGCTTGCCTGCGATATCGTCATCGCCGCCGAACACGCCACTTTCTCCCTGCCTGAACCTCGCGTTGGTCTGGCGGCACTAGCGGGCGGATTGCAGCGCCTTCCCCGCCAGATCGGATTGAAAAATGCGCTCGGCTTGATCCTGACTTCTCGGCGCGTGACGGCACAGCAGGGCTTCAGCATGGGATTTGTCAACGAGGTGGTCCCTCGTGGCGAAGCGCTCAACGTTGCAAGAGTCTGGGCTTCCGAGATTCTCGAAGCATCTCCGCTTGCGATTCGCGCCTCCAAGCAAGCGATCCGTGCCGGCATGCAGGAGCCCGATCTCGAGCGCGCGTTTGTCGTCGAGCGTGCGCTCCCGGCGGTGCAGTCGTTACTGAAAAGCGGCGATCGGATCGAAGGCCGTGTGGCTTTCGTCGAGAAGCGCGCGCCGATATGGGCGCCGCTCGACTGAGTGATGCCCCACAAGCAGATCTGAGCGGATCGGCCAAAGGGCTCAAGCGGCAATGACATGGAGGACGGTGCCAAATGGCAGTATCTCGAAGATCCCGGCGCAGCTAGCTGAGCGAGCTGGTCACTGTGGTCAATCGTCACAAGGATATTAAGATGACAATCTCCCGGAGAGCATTAGTTGGTTGGGGGCTGGCACTTCCACTCACGTCGATCCGAGCGAAAGCAGCGTCAGCACCGCAAGAGATCAAACTGGGCCAGACGACCGCCTATAGCGGACCACTATCGGGAGCCGGATCCTTTAAGCGCGTTCAATCTGCGTATTTCGACAAGCTGAGTTCGGAGGGTGGCGTCAATGGTCGAAAGATCTCGCTCATCTCCCTGGACGACGCCTACAGTCCACCAAAGACGGTTGAGGTGACCCGCAGACTCGTCGAGAGTGACGAGGTCTTTGCAACGTTCAATTCGTTCGGCACGCCGACCCAGGCGGCTGTCCAGCGCTATCTAAACATCAAGAAGATCCCGCAGCTCTTCGTGTCGAGCGGCGCGGCTCGCTTCAACGATCCCAAGAACGCACCGTGGAGCACACCGGGGCTACCCGACCTTCAGACCATTGGTGAGATGTACGGGAAATTTGCTGCCCGTGCCCATCCCGGTGCTAAGATTGCGATGCTCTATCAGAACGACGATTTTGGAAAGGACATGATCAAGGGAGTGCGCAAGGGACTCGGCCCGGAAAATCAAGAAATGGTCGTTTCCGAGATGTCCTACGAAATCACTCAGCCAACCATCGACTCTCAGATCGTGACGCTAAAATCGACCGGCGCGGAGGTGCTGATCAATCTGTCCACCGGTCGAGCGACCGTGCAGTCGATCAAGCGCATGAATGAAATCGGTTGGCGGCCGATACAGATCATCAACGGTGCATTCGGTACGATCTACGAGACATTTCGGCCGGTCGGGCTGGAGATCTGCAAGGGGATTTATTCGAGCGCCTTCGTAAAAGATCCGGGCGATCCTCAATGGGAGAGCGATCCTGCCATGCGGGCCTATTTCGACTTCATGAAAAAGCATGTTCCGGATCTCGAACCGCACAACAGGACTGGCTTGAGCTCCTATGTGTTCGCCCAAATCATGGCCGATGTCATCGGTCAACTCGGTGACGAGGTGACCCGGGAGAATCTCCTGAAAACGGCGATCAGCCTGGACAGGCCCAACATCTCGAAGCTGATGATGCCTGGCGTGCATATCAAGACATCAAACGAATCACGCAATTTGTTCAGCAATGAGGTAATGGTTCAGTTCGACGGGCGTATATGGAACCCTGTCAGCGTCTAGATAGCTCGACTGCAGCTCTGGAACACGAGATGGGGGCTCGCGCGTTAGGGCGGGCCGCCCTGGCCATTTCTTTTGGAACCTTGCCGCGCGGGGCTTTGCCTCCGCCCGGCTTCGGGCCGATCGGTTGATCGCCCGGTTTGTCCGGTTGAGGCTCCGGGTCAGCGACAGCGAGCAGCTGGTCCTAGAGCTTCGGTCGCACCAGTGGCACCACCGTTCGGCCCTTGGCCGAAACAGTCCCCTTCGGCAGCCGCAAAGCGATCTGGCGTGCTTCGTCGTCGACGATGCGGCGCTTGCATGCCCATCGACCGCGCGGCTTCTTGTGCCCGGGTTAAGGTTCGCCAGGTCCGCAATACCCGCTAGCGAATCAAACTCCGCTTATTGGCGAAGCGACACTAGGTGCCATGATCTGACACCGACACTTGCAATCGATCGAACGATTACTCCTGCGCTGGATTTGCGATCGACATGGATGGCCTCGACCACGGCGAGGACGAACCGGTCTGCGATATTGCTCATCGAGCTCTCCGCGGTATTTGGGCCGCGCGCGGCGACGCTTAATCTATCGGCCCCTCGTTACGCATGGCGTCTCGGTCGTAGTCACCGTCGCGGAGCCGGCCCTCGAGCGTGATCGATACCACCGACGCCCCCTTCGAAAAGATGGATCTCGCAATCCATCGCCGGTGCCGGAGCGGTTCGAGTTGAGAACAAAGCACCGACGAAACCGAGCTTCTCCCGCGAACGAACGAGAACGTCGGCCTCGCAGGGTACTGCGGACTTGACGGTGGCACAGCACCGTTCTAAAAAAGATAATAAATGAAACGACGTTTCACATAGTGAAACGCACAAGGATCGTAAATGAGCCGCACGCTCGAACAGGGTCTGAAGCTTCTGAAGGTGCTGGCTGATCTCTGCGAGCGCGAAGACGGTGCGCGTGTTCCGTTGAGGCAGATCGCGACCGCCGCTGACATGAACAAGTCGACCGTTCACCGCCTGCTCCAGAGCTTCACCAAATACGGTTTTGTTGAAGCCCACGAGGGAGGGGCTTACGGGCTGGGTTCCGCCTCACTGCTGCTCGCGCGCGCTGCCCTCGGGCGCAACGCGATGCTCGCTGCCGCCATTCCGATTATGCGCGACATCGCGCAGCAGACTAACGAGACCGTCAGCCTGTCGGAGCGGCGGGATCTGTTCAACGTGACGATCTACGAGATCGAAAGCACCCAGCCGATCCGCTACGCCAACAAGCTCGGAAACGCCGCTCCGCTGCACATCAGTGCGGGGGGGCGAGTGGTCCTCGCGTTCAGCGATCCGTCCGTCCAGGCCGCCGTGTTCGATCAGAAGCTAGAACGCATCACCGCAAAAAGTATCGTCGATCCGACCAAGCTCCGTACCAAACTGGCCGAGGTGAAGAAGGCCGGCTTCGCGATCAGTTCCGGCGAGCGCGTCGTCGGCACCAATTCGATATCCGTGCCGATTCTGAAGAGCGACGGCTACGCGCACGGAGCGATGAGCATTTTGTGGCCTTCACGCGGCAATGGGATTGACCGCGAGCGGATCGCGACTTGGCCGCCGATGCTGGTGTCGGCCGTACAAAATCTGCATGGAGCTTAATGCATGGCGATGTTGGAAGGTGTCCGCGTCCTGGACATGGGTTGGGTGCTCGGAGGGCCGTTCGCGGGGCAATTGCTTGCGCAGATGGGAGCCGATGTGGTGAAGATCGAGTCGCTCGACGGCGATCTGGCGCGGGCCGTTCCGCCGCATTTCGCGGACGGGGAGTCGTCATTCTTCCTGTCGGTCAATCGCGGTAAGCGCAGTGTCGCAATTGATCTCAAGCAGGACAGTGGACGTGCCGCGTTCGACGAACTCGTCCGACATTCCGACGCCGTGATCCACAATTTCGCGCCCGACGTGCCGAAAAGGCTGGGTGTCGATCTTCAGACGCTGAAGGCCATCAATCCGAAGATCTGCGTCGGGCAGTTGATCGGGTTCCACGACGAGGGCGAGTATCGCAGCACGCCGGCCTTCGATCTCGTGATTCAGGCGCAGGCCGGCTTCATGAGCCTGACCGGCGAGCGCGACGGCAAGCCGGTGCGCGCCGGTTATCAGGTAGCCGATCTCGCCGGCGGGCTCTATCTGGCGCTGGGTCTGGTCGGCGCGCTGTTCGGTGCGTCGCGCAGCGGCGTGGGCCAGGAAATCCAGGTGTCGTTGTTCGACTGCCAGGTGGCGCTGCTGACTTGGCAGGCGCAGAACTATTTCATCTCCGGTGAAGTGCCGCGCCGCAATGGCTCGCGACATCACATGATCGCGCCGAGCGAAGTGTTCTCCGGTTCCGACGGCAAATACTTCGTGATCTCGCCGACCGGCGACGCGTTCTTCAAGAAGTTCAGCAGCGCCGTCGGCCACCCCGAACTGGCCGAGGACGACCGGTTCGCCACGGGGGCGGGGCGGATTGCTCATGTCGATGTTCTGGCGAAGACGCTGCAGTCGATCTTTTCGACAAAGTCGGCGGCCGATTGGGTCGAACGGCTGAAGGCGGAACGGATTCCGGCCGGCGCCCTCAACGAGGTCGACGAAGCGCTCGACCATGAGGTCACCGCGCTGCGCAGCATGGTCGAAACGCTGGTCAACCCTGCGACCGGCAACAGCCTGTCGTTTCTTGGCAACCCGTTGAAATGGTCGTCCGATCGGACACTGTCCTATCCGCCCCGGCTCGGCGAGCACACCGGCGCGGTGCTAGCCGAGGTTTGCGGCTACGACGCCGCAAGGATTGAAGAACTCGCTCGCACGGGAGCCATCGTGACGGGATGAACGGCGCAACGCCCCGCAGCCAGGGGCAGTTCCGGCCACACAAGATTGAACGCAACAATCGGCCGGCACTCAACAATCAAAAAGGAGTAGGAAACGATGAGCAGGAAATTCGAACAACGTGGCTACCTGGCCGGCCTGTGTGCCGTTGTTATGGCGATGTCGTCGACCGCCCTGTGCGGAGCCGCGTTAGCCGCGGAGACCAATATAAAGATCGGCGTGCTGCTGCCGCTGTCCGGACGCTACGCCTCGGCGGGGCAGGCTAACAAGCGCGGCGTCGATCTGGTCATCCAGGAGGTCAATCGCAGCGGCGGCATCAAGGCGCTCGGCGGCGCGAAGCTCGATCTGGTGGTCGCCGACGATGCGTCCGACCAGGTGACTACCGCACAAGAAGCACGCCGGCTGATCGGCCAGGAACAGGCGAAGATCGTGATCGGGCCTTATTCCACGCCGGAGGCCGAAGCGGCCGCGCCGGTAGCGGAGCGCGCCGGCGTCGGCGTGATCTCGACGCAGGCTTCGTTCGATGGACTATTCGAGCGCAACTACAAGTACTTTACGACCGTTTCGATGACCTCGAGCCAGTTCGGCGAGAGCTACGCCGAATTCGTCAACTGGCTCAACCAAAATCACAGCGCCGGCATCAAGACGACCGCGCTGACGTTTCCGAACAACGACTACGGCAAGACCGCTAGCCAGGCGGCCGTCGCCGTGTTGAAGAAATCTAACATCAAGGTGCTGGAAACCTTCGGCTTCCCGCCCAAGGTCGGGGATATGACGCCGATCGTCCAGCGGGTAAAGGCGACCGATCCGAATGCCGTGATCTCGATCGGATATTTGCAGGACGGGATCCTGCTGCATCAGGCGCGCGTCGCGCAAAACTACACGAGCCCGCCCATCTGGATCGGCGGATCGGACGCGTTCAGCAACGATCGGATGTGGCAATTGCTCGGCGACATCGCCCCGAAGGCGCTGTCCGGAAAGACCTTCGCTCTGGCGCAGTTTGACAACGGCGTGAAGACGCCGGGCGTCGAATGGCTCGTCTCGGCGGCCACCAAGGCCGGCTTCAAGGACGAGGAGATTGATCAGGGCATGGCGGCTGGCGCCCAGGCTGCCTGGCTGGTCGTTCAGGCGCTGGAAGACGCCAAATCGTCCGATCCCACCAAGCTCGCGGCGGCAGTGCACGCGGTCCAACTGCCGGCCGACAGCCCGCGGGTTACGATGCCGCAGTTCGAAAACGGCGTCGCCTACGAAGCTTCGGGAAAGCCGAAAAACCCGGTCGCACTCTTCGTGCATTGGAACGAGGGCCACAAGACGGTGATCTATCCGCCCAATCTCGCAACCGGTTCTTACGCTTGGTAGGCGGACGCAATGCTCGAGGCATCAGGTATCTCCAAATCCTACGGCCACCTTCGGGCCGTGAGCGACGTGAGTCTGTCGATCGGAAACGACAAGATCTACGGCATCATCGGCCCCAATGGTGCCGGCAAGAGCACGCTATTTCGCCTGCTCAGCGGCTTCGAGCGGCCGCACGCTGGTACGATCAGCTTCAATGGGCGACGGATCGAAAGCTTGCCCGCGCACCAGCGTGCGCGGCTCGGCATCGTCCGGAGCTTCCAGGAACTGGAGCTGTTTCCCGAACTCTCAGCCGGGGATGTGCTGACGACCGCCGCGTTGCTGCACAGCAAGTTGAGGGATGCGCACGAACGCGCGCGCAGCGCCGCGGCAACCTTCGACATTCCGTGGAGCGCGTGCGCCACGGAGCTGAACCCCGGCATGATCCGGCGGATCGAGCTTGCTCGCTGCATCCTCGCGCGGCCTAAAGTCGTTTTGTTCGACGAGGTCATGGCCGGCCTGACGTTGCCGGAAGCCGAATTCATGTGCGAGCAAATACAGCTGCTCCACCAGAGCGGCGTCGCCGTCGTCATCGTTGAGCACGTCATGCACGTGGTGCGGTCGCTGTGTCGACACATCTACGTCATGGCGTCGGGGCGCATGATCGCGCAGGGCGCTCCGGAGGTGGTCGCCCGCGATCCCGGCGTCACCGCCGCGTATCTCGGCACAAGGAAGAGAGCATCCTTTGCTTGAAATCGACAACCTATTTGTCAGCTACGGAAAGGTCGATGTGCTGCACGACGTCAGCATGCGGGTCGGCCACAATGAATGCGTCGCGTTGCTGGGCCCGAACAACGCCGGAAAAACAACGTTGCTGCGCGCCGTTTCCGGCTTGGTGCCGGCGCGCTCCGGCTCGATCAAATTCGCCGACGAGGCCATCGGCGAGCTGCGCTCCAACCAGGTCGTCGACCGGGGTGTCATCCAGATTCCCGAAGGTAGGCACATCTTTTCCGATTTGTCGGTCGAGGAAAATTTGCTGGTCGGCGGGGCACGGCTGAAACCGCGGGCACGTCGCCGTCGGCTCGACGAATTGCTCGGTGCGCTTCCGCTACTCGCCGAATTGCGATCCCGCCGCGCTGGGACCCTGTCCGGCGGCCAGCAGCAGCTCGTCGTCATCACCCGCGCGCTGATGGCGGAGCCGCGCCTGCTTCTCATCGACGAGCCGACGCTTGGGCTGTCCCCGGTCGCGATCGATGAAGTGTTCACGACGTTACGAGAGGTTCATGCCACCGGCACCACGATCCTGCTCTCGGAGCAGAATGCCGAGCTCAGTCTCGATCTGTGCACCCGCGGCTACGTCATGACCGGAGGCCGCATCGTGCTCGAAGGCGATAGCGCGCAGTTGAAAGAGGCGGCTCTGGGGAAGGTGTATCTAACGTGATGGGACTTGTCGTGTCTGGCCTCATCCAGGGCCTTCTGACTGGACTTATGCTGGGCTTTCTGACGGCTGGAATGACGCTGATTTATCGCATCTCCGGGACAACGAATTTTGCTCACGGCTCGCTGTTCGTGCTCGCGATGTATTTGACCTACGCGCTCAGCCGGCTGACCGACATCAACCCGCTGCTGTTCGCGCTGGTCCTGGTGCCGCTGATGGCCTGTGTCGGCTGGGCGCTGTATTGGGCATTGATCCATCCGATCCGGACCCGGCATCATTTGCTTGCCGTTCAGCTTCTGCTCGGACTTTCCTTCGTCATTGAGGCGGGCATGCTGATCGGTTTCGGTGGCGATCTGCAGTCCGTGGAAAATCCGCTCAACTCGCAATTCGTGCACATTCTCGGCACCGGGTTCACGCGGACGACGATCGCCGGTTCGGCGGTCTCGCTGGCCGGATTGGGAGCGTTGGCAATCGCGTTGCAGCGGTCAGATTTCGGCCGCTACGTGCGAGCGGTGGCGAATGACAATCTGGCGGCACGTTTGGCCGGCTTGTCGGTCGAGCGTCTCGAGGGACTGACATGGGCGATCGGGATCGGCATGCTGGGCATCATCGCGCCGCCGATGAGCTCGATCGTGACGCTCACACCGGACATCGGTCTGCAATACACCGTTCTGTCGCTTGTCATCATGATCGTCGGTGGCATGGGCTCCTTGGTCGGCACCATGATCGCGGGACTGGTCGTCGGGGTCGCTCAGGCGCTCGGGCTGCTGTTTCTTCCCGGGTCGTTCGGCGCACTGCTGCCTTATGCACTGCTGGTCGGCGTGCTGATGCTCCGCCCTGGCGGCTTCGCGGCCATGAGGTTCCGGCCATGAAGACAGCTTTGCTACAAGTCGCGCTCAACGCTTTGGTCATCGTTGCCGCGCTCGCAGTGGCCGAGACGATGCCGCATTATTGGGTCGGCGTGGTGTTTCTCGCCGTGATCTATGCTGGCGTCGCGTCGGCGTGGAATCTCGCGGGCGGCATCGCAGGAACGTTCTCGTTCGGGCATGGATTGTTCTTCGGCATCGGCGCCTACACGTCGGTGCTGCTGTTTAGCCATTACGGCATCAGCCCATGGATCGGCATGATTGCGGGCGCCCTGCTCGCGGCGCTCGCCGGGGTGGCTATAGCTTGGTTGGCGGAGCGCTGCGCCATCGGCGATCTCGCCTTCGCGGTGATGACGCTTGCGATCGCCGAGATGGCCTATATCAGTCTCGACAGCTTCGAGCCGTTCGGTGCTAGTCGCGGCATCAGCCTGCCGTCGGCCAACGGCTGGGGCGCCATGCAGTTCGGCTCCGATGCGTCGTATCTGTGGACCGCCGTGGGGTTTCTGGTCGTCTGTCAGATCGTCGTCGCCGCGCTATCGCAATCGGCGCCTGGTTACCGGTTCCGAGCGGTCCGCGAAAATCCGCTGGCGGCGAAGGCCATGGGCATCAGCCCCGCGCGCGAACGCATGGTCGCGCTTGCCGCGAGCGGCGCTCTGACCGCGTTGGGGGGATCGATCTACGCGCAATATCTCATGTTCGTGAATCCGCTGACGTTCTTCGGACCGTCCATCACCATCAAGGTGATCCTGTTCACGATGGTCGGCGGTATGGGAACGGTGTGGGGGCCGGTGATCGGCACCATCTTGCTGTTTCCTCTCGGTGAGTGGCTGAGGGGGGAGTTCGGCGGCAATCTGCCCGGCTTCGACTCGCTGCTGTACGGCCTGCTGGTCGTCATCTGCATCTTGGTGTTTCCGCGAGGGATCTGCGGCACGTTGAACCATTTGTTTCGCGGCGATTGGCTGCTCAAGTCGAGAAGGAGAACAAAATGAAGGTCATCATCATCGGTGCGGGAATCGGCGGCTCGGCACTGGCGCTCAGTCTGCAGAAGGCTAAGGTGGATTACGTGCTTCTCGAGCAGGCCACGAGCTTCGGCGAGGTCGGTGCGGGCATCCAGCTCAGCCCGAACGCGGTTCGTATCCTGACATGGCTGGGGCTGGGCGACGATCTCGAGAGCTTCTGCGCTGAGCCGGACTTTCACAAATATTCGGTTTGGGACACTGGCGAGACTGTGCTGCGCGTCGCGCTCAAGCCGCAGGTCAGGGCGATCTATGGCAGCGCCTATTATCACGCCTATCGTCCGGATGTGATCGATGCGCTAACGCGACGCCTCGACCACAGCAAGGTGCGGATGGGCCACAAGGTCAAGTCGATGGGTCAGGACGGTAATCAGGCCTGGGTCGTGTGCGAGAACGGTGAGCGCTTCGAGGGCGATGTGGTGATCGGTGCAGACGGGATCCACTCCGTCGTTCGCGAGCAGATCTTTAAGCCGGACCCGCCGCGCGCGTCGGGGTACGTGTCCTGGCGCGGCGTGCTCGACGCCGCCGACGTCAGCGATCTCGAAATCCCCGTATCCGCCTATATCGACATGGGGCCAAATCTGTCGTTTGTGTATTACTACATGTCCGGCGGTCGCAAGCTGAACTGGCTAGCGACCGGTCCGAGCAATGGCAACAAGCAGGAATCGTGGTCGCAGACCGCCTCGAAAGATGAAATTCTGGCTGCATTCAAGGGTTGGTATGACAGACCGGCCCGCATCGTCGCCGCCACCAAGCAGACCTTCGTCACGGCGATGTACGATCGAAATCCGTTGGACAGCTGGGTGTCCGGCCGCATCGCGCTGATGGGGGATGCCGCGCATGCGATGCTGCCCTACCACGCTTCCGGTGCCGGGCAGGGAATCGAGGACGCGTGGGTGTTGGCGCGGTGTCTGCAGCTTGGCGCCGCAAATCCAGAAAACGCATTGAACCAATATGAAGGGCTGCGATTGGAGCGCGCCAACCGAATGGTTCGGCATTCGCGTGAAGCCGAAGGCTGGTATCACCTCGCTGATGCAGACGCAGTGGCGCGGCGGAACGAGCGGTTCCGAAAGAAAAACGAGGCGTTCGGCGATCGCATCACGCCCGAGCAACACTGGCTCTACAGCTACGACGCCGAGAAAGCTGTTCTCGGCAACGATGACGAATGGCGAAATCTGCCGGCCTGGTGAGAGGAATCTTAGCCTTGTCCGTATCAGTCGAATTCAGCACGGCGGCGGCAGCCACGCAAGTGCCGGCAATCTATCGCGTCCGCGTCGGCGAAATCCTCGTCACCGCTCTATCGGACGGATACGTCAAGGGCGCTGAGAGCGTCCTTCGCAACGTCGATCCTGACACCGCAAAGGCGATCCTGCTGCGCGGCGGGCGACCGTCACCGGTCGTCGAAATCAATACGTTCGTGATTCAGCAAGCGGGTCGCACGATGCTGATCGACACGGGAGCGGGCGACTATATGGGGCGCAATGCCGGACGTCTTCCATCCGTTCTCGCCGCGGCGGGCATCGACAATCTTGCGGTCGACACCGTTCTACTGACCCATATCCATCCGGATCATTGCGGCGGATTGACCAATAGGGTCAGCGGCGAGGCGCGTTTTCCGAACGCCGAATTGGTGGTCAGTGCGGCAGAATATGCGTACTGGATGGACGACGCGATGATGCAGCGGGCCGCCAAGGACCAGCTCGCGCTGTTCTTCGATTGTCCGCGCGAACAGCTTGCACCTTATCGAAACCGTCTGCGGCTATTCCACGAAGGAGATGTGTTTCCGGGCGTCACCGCATTGAAGGCGCCAGGGCACACTCCGGGTCACAGCATGGGGCTGCTCAGCTCGGGCACGGACACGCTTTTGATCTGGGGAGACATCGTGCATGTGCCCGAAGTGCAGATGGCCATTCCGCAGGCGGGCGTGGTGTTCGATGTCGATCCGCAGGGCGCTGCCGAGACCCGACGTCGCGTGTTCGATATGGTGGCCACCGACAAAATGCCGGTGATGGGCATGCATTTGGGGTTTCCCGGCTTGATCGGCATCGAGCGATCTGGGGACGGTTTTCGCCAAGTACCAATGCCGTGGCGTCATACGTTGTAGCGGTCATGCTCTCGCGCGGCGAGAAACTCTCGCCGACGTGGGTGCGCGATGAGAATCCGATCCCGATCGCGCTACGAACTTAGCGTTGATGAATGGATCGCTCCACCGTGAGCCAGCTTCGGCTCATCGTGTCCTCGCCGGGAACCACTTGCATTCACGATCTGACCGGTCGGTTGCGCTGCACAACTATCCGTTATCCTGACAGAGCAACGGTCCAACCACGCCTCACGTCACCCGGAGCTTCCCAGCCATCGGCCGTGACAATCAGGGTGTCCTCGAGCTTGATATAGCCGCGCCTGGGGTGCAGAAGCGCCGTTTCGATGGAGATCACCATTCCTTCCTCGAGAGGCCGATCGGCATCGAAGGCCGGATATGGCACGGGTCCGTTTGCGGTGAGGCGCGGCGCCTCGTGGCTGACGAGCCCAATTCCGTGCGCGGTGAAATCGAGGACGTCGCGATGTGGCGACGATTCGACGACCGACATTCCCGCCGCGATGATGTCGCCGCCCGACACACCGGGCTTGATGGGACGCCGGGCAGATTGCTGGATCGCCTCGACCTCCTGCAACAGTTCGATCAATTCCGCATCAGGCTCGCCGATGATGCCCATACGGCTAAGGTCGCCGATATAGCCACGGTAGTTGCCGCCGGAGTCCAGCGAGATCACGTCGCCCAGCGCCAACCGCTGCCCCGACGGCGCACGGTTGTGGCTGGTGCCCGCAGCGATCAAGCAATATTCGAATACGAGATCGCGCTCCTGCTCTTCGCGCTTCAGGTTCTGCACAATATCCTGCTTGGTCATCCCGGCGCCACAGACCCCGAATGTGGCCCCCATTGCGTCGACGACGCGCTCGGAAGCCTGCCGGATCAAATCAATTTCGGCGTGCGACTTCACGGCGCGCAGGCGTTCCAGAACGAAATGCGCGTCCCGCAACTCGATGCCGTCGAGACGCGCCAGCACGTCCTTGGCGTCCGACGGCAGGAAGCCGGTTTCGATACCGATTCTGCCCGTGTCGCCACCGAGCTTTCGGACGTGGTCAATCACCGCTCCGATCGTATCGAGAGTCCCCCAGGTCGCCGTCTTGACGACCGGGGTCCAGATGCTGCCGTTTTCGTGCTCGAATGCCTCCATGCGATTGCCGATATAGGCGGCCGATTCAGGTCGGCCTTTCTGGTAGATGAACGCCGGCAGATAGCGGCTGGTGCCGATCGCCTCCATCACGTCGAAGAAAAAGAAGCGATAGCCACCGAGCAGATACTGCACGTTGTGACGTGAGGTCGCGACTATGACGTCGATACCTGCTTCGTCCATCAACCGGTCGAGCTTGCCGGTGTCGAACGGCGCGCCTAATTGTTTGCTGCCTCGTAGATCATTCACGAATTCGTTTTTCATTTGATTACACCGCTGTTTTTGCCGGCATCTGGTCAAGCGTCAGAGTCCCGACCCGTTTGCCGCTGGTCAGCGCGACCGGCCGCCCGTGCGGTTCCTCACCGAGTAGCGTAAAGGCGAGCCCGACCAGCAGGCCTGAACCCGCTAGGAACAGGAATGCCGGCATCACCGCCGATGCAGTCGCTTGCGGTTGAACCAGATTGTCCGCCCCCGCGATCAACGCCAGACAGAGCGGACCGACGATCTTGCCGACGCCATTGGCGAGTTGGGCCAACCCGACGGCTCGCCCGCTCAGTTGAACCGGGAAGATCTCCGCCGGATAGGGGACGAGGTTGGAAAATCCGCCGTCGAAGAACAGCGCGCCGGCTATCAAAAACACCAGGAACAGCGGCACGGTGCCGACAAAGTCGTTGTGAAAATACGCGGCCAGTCCCAGCGAGATCGCGGTGCCATAGCCCATCAGCTGACCGCACGGCTTGCGGCCGACGCGATGCGCCAAGAACGCAAACCCAGCACGGCCAAGCACCCCTGCGATGCTGACAAAGATGAACATCTTCGCCGCATCCTTCGGCGCGACATGGAGCAACAGGGCGACGATCGTCGGCCCCCACAGGAACACGCCATAGACTGCGGTGCTGGCGCCCAGCCAGGTCAGCACCGTCAGCCAGAAGCGTCGCTGCTCGGCAAACAGGTCCGAGAACCGCGCCGGGGTCGCCACCGTGACAACCGGAAACGCAAGGGGCCGATCGCCGACCCGATAAAGCTTGCGGATACTGGTCTGCGCCTCCCGCGACCGACCCTTGCTGATCAACCAACGCGGCGACTCCGGCATCACAATCCAGGTCAGCATTGCCAGGATGATCGGCAGGAAGCCGACTGCCGCAAGCCCGCGCCAGCCCACCAACGGCAGCAGGAAGCTCGCCCCGATCGAGGCCGATAGCACGCCGAATGCGATCGGGACGAATACCAGGCTGGTGACCAAAGTCCGGTGGCGGGTCGGAGCGAATTCGACGATGGCCGGAACAGCGGCCGCCGCGCCCGCTGCGAGTCCGAAGCCGACGAAGAACCGCAGGATCGCAAAGAGAACCCATCCATCTTCCGGAATCAGCGCAATCGCTCCGGAACTGATTCCGCAAATCAGGATACCACCAACCGCCAGCGGTTTGCGACCGAAGCGATCGGCAAGAAAGCCCGCAACCACCGAGCCCAGCATGGCGCCGACCCCGGCGCTCATCAGCATGATCGAGGTCTGCCCGAAGGTCAGATGCCATTTCGGCGCCAGCACCGATACAAGAAAGCCGACCACGAAGAAGTCGAAGAAATCGACGACGCCTGTAATGGCAAAAAGGACAATCGATAGCCAATAGCGCTTTGTTACCGGCGCTTCGTCGAACGATACCGCGCTCGCCTGATCAGTCATGGTTCTTCCTCCCCTTCTGTTATTATTCAGTCGCCGTGGTTGGATTCAGAAAGGCGACGATCGCCTGTGCCACCCGTTCCGGCGCTTCGATGGCCGACACATGGCCGACTTGCTCGATCACGCGCGTCTGTGCACGCTTCAGATCGGAGCCGATCGCAAATGTCTCTGAATTGGGAATCAGGCGATCCGCGCTTCCGGCCAGCAACAGCGTCGGCCGATCGAAGGCCGACAAATCCGCCGCAACCGGCTTAGTCAGCAGCGCGGCGCGGCGGGCCTTTTGTCCGTCGTCGCGGCTGGTGCCGCGGAAGATCTCGATCAATTCCGGCCGCCGGCGCAGGCATTCCGGGGGAAAGAAGTATTCGGCGATCTTCGGAGCATGGGTGGCCACGTCGGAGCGATATGCGGCCAGCGCACGGAACGCGTCCGGATTGACCTCGAGCGGCCCCCTGTCGATCTTCCAGGTGCTGCTGAGTATCAACCGGTCGATCCGATCCGGATGCCGCGCCGCCAGCGCCTGCGCGATGAGGCCGCCGAGCGACGTCCCCATCACATGGATTCGATCGTGGCCGAGGCCGCAGATCAGCGCGGCAACATCGTCGGCCAGATCGGCCAGCGAATAGGGCGACGACGGATTTCGCGTGACACCGGAATCGCGCTGATCATAGGCGATGACCGTGAAGTGATCGTTCAACGCACTCGCAAGGTCATCGAACATCGCATGATCGGCCTCGCCACCATGCAGCAGCACGATCGGCACGCCACGGCCGGAGACCCGATAGGCCGTCGCCACGCCCTGGGCTTCGAAGAATTGCATCGGAAGCTCCATTAGTGCAGCAATGTCGACAGAGCGCCGGCGAGTTCCTTTGCCGGATCCGACGGCAGCCACGGCATCCGCCATGCCACATAGCCATCGGGACGCACCAAGGCCGCGCCGCGCATTCCGAGTTCGAACCCGGCCGCAGGGTCGGCCGCCGGCAATTGTTTCAACGACAGCGGCACGCCGGACTGATTGGAAACCTGCCGGCCGGCTTCAAGCCATTCCGTGCCGAGCGGCCCGGTGACGACGGCGAACTCCTTGTCGAACCAGTCCAGCGTCGAATGTCTGCGCGATGGATCGAGCCATATGTGAGGAAAGCGCGCGCCGGGGCGATCGGTCGGCGTGTAGTAACGGGAGTTCAGCGCCTTGGCGACGGTGCCGTCGTGAATCACCGCGCCGTCTTCGTAGACCTGCCCGAGATTCTGGCCGATACTGTGCAGATGATTGTCCATATCGTTGATCCAGAACCGGATCCGATCCGGATTCCGCGACCGCACCGCATCGTCGGTGAAGCCGATCCGCTCCCGGTTGCCAAAGCTGAAGCTGGCGTTGGATTGAGCGACCGGCCGCCGCTCACTGGAATAGCTGTCGAGCAGACGATCGCCGGCCCAGCCCTTGAGGACAAAGGCCAGCTTCCAGGCCAGATTGTGCGCGTCCTGCACCCCGGAATTCAGGCCGAACCCGCCGGTAGGCGGAAAGCGATGGGCGCAATCGCCGACCAGGAATACCCGGCCGCTGCGGAACCTCTCGGCCACCTGCATGCTGACGCGCCAGATCGAACGGTTGAGGAGCGTCACGTCGAGATCTGGAATTCCAACATGGCCGCGCGCGATCTCGATGAATTCCTGATCGGTCCAGGGCCGCTCGCGGTCGTCCTTGGTCAGCCCGATCTGCGTCACCGTCAACCAGCGGTCCCGGCCGTTGGTGTTGAGGATGCCAGCGCGGGGCAGGCCGGGCTTGTCCGGGATCACCATGAAGCCGGCGGCCTCACGGGCGATCGGCAGGCGCGACAGGTCGGCCCGCCAATATTCGTTCGACATCACCGCCAGCGTAGCTGGTCCCACCATCTCGATGCCCGCGCTGCGGCGGGTCTGGCTGCCCGCGCCATCGGCGGCGATCAAATAAGCCGCACTCCACTCGATGATGTCCCCCGTCTTCTCGCATCGCGTCCTGATCCGGACCCCGCTGTTGGTCTCCTCGAATGACTCGCATGCGGTGTTGAACAACACGGTGGCGTGGTTCGATCGCTCGACCACGCGGAGAATCTCTTCCTCGACCGCATCCTGGGCGACCAGGCACTTCCACGCCGGGGTGTGCCCGACGTTCGGCTCTGGCCTTGTGCGGCCAAACTCGCTCCCCGCAATACTGTCGAGGTACACGAACACGTCCGAATTTTCTTGCAGGCCGCGGTCGCGGATCGCGGATTCGATCCCCCATTGCCGGAAGATCTCCATGGTACGTACCCAACAGCCGCGCGACTTAGGATGATCGGTGGTTGTGGCACTCTTCTCGACCGCAACGCAATCAATCCCGAACCTGTCGAGAAGCAGCGCCATCGCGAGCCCCACGGGGCCCCCGCCGGCGATGAATACGGTCGTCTGGCGTGCGTCAACAACGGCGCTAGTCATGCGCGTCTCCCTCCCCTTCGTATTTTGGTAAGATGGTGCCATTTTCTTGCTATCTCACAAGAATATGTTTGATATGGTTGCCATCGCGAATTGAGATGGAGACGAAATTGGACCTGCGGCAACTTCGTTACTTCGTCGCTGTCGCCGAGCGCGGCGGATTTGCCGCTGCGGCCAGCGTGCTCAACATCGCGCAATCAGCGCTCAGCCGGCATGTCAAGGAACTCGAGCGCGAGCTCGGCGGCGCCTTGCTGGAACGCAGCGCCCGCGGCGTCACCGTGACGGAGCCGGGCAAGGTCCTGCTGGCGCGCGGACGCTGGTTGCTCGGCACCATCGACGATATCAAGGCCGAAGTCCGAACCGAAAACCGCGAGCCCAGCGGAACGGTGCGACTCGGCGCGCCCTCGAGCCTGGCCGAAATTTTCTACGTGCCGTTCGCGCTCATGTTGCGCAAACGGTTTCCGCGGATACGGCTCGAACTAAGCGAGGGGCTGACCGAAGTGATGAGCGACCGCCTTCTCCGCGGCGAGCTGGATGTCGCTATTGTCACCGGCCCGCAACCCAATGATCATCTCGACTATGACCCGCTGGTCGTCGAGCAAGTCTTTCTGATTGGCCCGCCCCGCGACCCTTTGCTGAAGCGCGGCAGGATCACGCGAAAACAGTTCGACAGCCTGCCGTCCGCGATCGCACCCCTCAGCCGCAATCAATTTTCCCCATCCGTGCCGATTTCGTTGCGCGTGGACAGCAGCATTCCGTTGAAGCGACTGGTGGCATCGGGGCTGGGATATGGACTGTTGCCCTATTCGGGCATCCACGAAGAGGTGTCGGCGGGAACGCTGTCGGCGTCGCTATTGCCCTGGATGCAGGCCCACCGCATCCTCGCCTTGCCGCGCGCACGTCCGGCCAGCCGAGCGACACGAGAGGCCGTTGTCGCGCTCAAGGACGTCTGCAGGACCCTGATCCGCGAGGGCAAAGTGCTGTTGGCATCGCCGGGCCGAGCTTCTCGATAACGCAGCTACGATCGAGAGGCTGCAACTAAAAATCGACAACTTCAACGCCGATTGCGGTACTATTCATCGTCGAGCGTCAATCGCCCGTCAACGACGGCTAACGGCTGGCATCCACTCAAATCCTATCGCACCGGACCTGACCTCAGTGACCAAATCTGAACATCAATCCGAATCCGTCGAGACCAACCAGTTGCTGGCCTTCATTGCCCAGCACCAACTGACCGAAGGCGACAAGCTTCCGCCTGAACGGGAGCTCGCGGCCGAACTCGGCGTCAGCCGACGTGCGTTGCGCCATTTGCTCACCCGAATGGAGCTCGAAGGACATATCTGGCGGGGGCGTCGCAACGGCACCTTTCTCGGTCGCCGGACCATCGGACCAGTCAGCATCGACCAGCGCATCATTCGTGGAAGTCCGGCGTCCGTCCTCGAGACTCGCCTTGTCGTCGAACCATCGATGACGGCCATCGCCGCCGTGAAGGGCAGCGAGGCCGATCTCGTCGCCATCGAGACCTGCATGCGACGGACCACTGAGGTCAAGGACGACGAGGAGTGGATCAAGTGGGACGGCGCGTTTCATCTGGCGATCGCTAAGGCGACGCGCAACGACGTTCTGGTCAATTTGGTTTTGGCCTTCAACGAGGCGCGCTCGTCAGGCGACTGGCAGGCGTTGCGCCTCTCCACCATCACTCCCGAAAAGCGCCGCAAGACGATCGCCCATCACCGGACGATCTGCGAGATGCTGCGCAAGCGCTCCGCCGACGATGCCGGCCGGGCGATGCGCGATCACCTTCTGACCACGCAGCGCAATCTGTTCGAATAGCCGATCGAAGGCCAGCGACCCTCGGGCGCGCAACCACGGGATCTGGCCACGGATGGGCCGCCGCCATGTTTGTTGCCTCGGGGCCCCCGAGGCTGTCGGAAGACGACATTCGTCAGGTGTTGACCGAACGGTGGCCCATATGGTTCGACGCGATCCAATAGTGGAAAGCGGCCGCAATGGACAACAGCGACATCGCAGCAATGGACCAGCGCAACGAGTTCTGGCCGAAGTGACCCGCCAGTTGATCGCTGAGAAAGCCGGCGAAAAACGCGCCGAATGCAATGCCAAGGCCCTGGATGCAGAACAGCGTGACGGCCGCGGCGAAACTGCGCGACCCCGGCTGCACCAGCGATTGGATCGTCGCGTAGGTCGGGCCGGGATAGGTAATCACAAGCAACATGGCCACGGCATGGAAGAACAGGAACATCGGATAGCTGTCGACGAAGAAGGAAGCGACGTTCAACGGCGCAGCCACAAAGAAGGCGACTGCCAGGAATCGGTGGCCGTAGCGGACATCCTTGCGAGAGAACCAGGTCGCAATGAAGCCTCCCAGCAGGATGCCAACAAGGGCGATCACTCCCGAGATTGCACCGAGGCTTGCACCGGTGGCCGAGGCCGACATGCCATAGTTGCGCATAATGTAGGCCGGCGACCAGGCGCTGGACGCTGAGAACGACATCCCCAGCAAGGTGCCGCCGATGATGGTGTTTCGGATCGCCGGATGGGCAAACAGCGCCACCAGGCTGCCCTCCGACAGCTTACGGGACGGGTTTTTCTGTTCGCGGGCGGGTTCCCGCACCGTCGAGATCATCAGCAGCGAAAGCACCAGGCCCGTCGCGCCGACGGCGTACATCGCCGAGCGCCAGCCGTATCGATCGGCCAGAAATCCGCCGAGCGACAGCGCCAGAAAGCCGCCCACGGCGATGCCGCTGAAATAGATCGCAATCACTTTGGCGCGTTGCCGTTCGGGAAAGTAGTCGGCAATGATCGAATGCGCCGCGGGCGTGAGCGCCGATTCGCCAAAGGCGACGCCGACCCGACCCAGCATGAACAACCCAAACGAATGTGCGAAACCGCAAGACGCCGTGAATGCACTCCAGACCGTCACCGCCCCAGCGATGATATATTTCCGGCTCAACCGGTCAGATAACCGCGCCAAGGGGATGGTGAAGATCGCATAAGTCAGAGAGAAGGCCGGTCCAGCCAGTATGCCCATCTGGGTGTCCGTCAGCGACAGATCCTTCTTGATCAACTGCACCAGGATGAACGGTATCTTGGAATCGACGAAGGAGAGCGTGTAACACGCGGTGAGAATGAACGCCACGTACCACGCGTACCATGTGCCGCGCGCGACGATGCGCTCCGCCTGCGAAACGTCCGGCGTATTCGGAATGGTGATGGTCACGACTATCCTCCCTCTCGGACGCCGTCGTCGCGGCATGCCGACACGCGGTGAGCATTCATCCCAGGATCGAAGCGTGGATCAGCGTACTCAGCGTATCCATGCGCTTGTTGTGCCACGCGTTGTCGCGGCGGCAGTTGCTTAGAAAGGCGAATGACAGGCCGCTGGTCGGGTCGGCCCAGCAATAGGACGTGCCGACGCCGCTGTGTCCGAATGTACGCGGATGCGCGATGGCGCCCAGCCCCCGCACGGTGAGCGAGTGGCCGCGGGAAAACGGGCCGAGGCCGCGATGCATGGTGAAGCCGGTGTAGTCGTCGACGAGGTCGCCGGTAAAGTCGCGGGTCACGTAGTCGATCATCCGCGGCGACACCAGGCGAAAGCCGTTCCAGACCCCACCCAGCGCCATCATCTGGTAGAACACAGCCATCGCGCGCGCCGTCGCATAGCCGCCTCCCCCCGGGATGCCCGCGCGCCTGAAGAGAGGCGTGCCGACCATCGGGTCGAGCGGCCAAGCCTCCCCTTCCCTCGGTGTATACATTGTCGCCGCGCGATGGTCCTCGCGCTCAGGTAATCCGAGGAACATCTCCTGGGCGAGCCCCAGCGGCTCGATCACGCGACGGCGAATTTCGCCGCGATAGTCGGCACCGGTGATCGCCTCGATCAGCACAGCGATGACCCAATGGGCGGCCGTGCGGTGGTAGCTGAGGCGCGACCCCGGCGGCCATTCGAGCTTGAATTCGCAAACCGCCTGTCGTAGGCGTTCGACATCCATGAACCGGTCCGGCGCGACTTCGGCCGCCGGGAACCCGGCCTGATGGGTCAGCAGATGCGCGACCGTCACGCTCTCCTTGCCGTGCGCCGCAAAGCCCGGGATGTAGTCGGCGACGCGATCGGAGAAGCGCAGCCTTCCCTCCTCGACCAGCGTCCATACCGCCGCCGCGGTGATGACTTTGGTGTTTGAAAACAGTGGAAACAGCGTTTGCTCATCGACCCGGCGCGCGGGCTCGACAGTGGCGCGGCCGAAATTGCGGTACAGCGCAAGCCGGCCATGCCGTGCGACGGCAAGCTGCGCGCCCGGCTGGAAATCGCCGGCGATATGGGACTCGACGATGTCGCAGGCGCGCTCGAGTTTCGCCGGATCGAGATCAAGCGACACCGGGCTTGCGGGCAGAATCAGCGCGGGTTCGATTTCCGAGTCCATTGGCTACACCGCCCGCTGCAGGAGGGCGCGGTCGAAGATCTGACCGAACGCATCCGCCAACGCGCGCTCGGGATTGGCGGGCATCGACGCGGCTCGCCAGCCGATGTAGCCGTCCGGGCGGACGAGAACGGCGCCACCTTCCCCGACCCCGTAGGTCGTCATCCACGACTGATCGACGTCGACGATGTCGTCGCCCAGAACTCGGATATCGATCGGCGGCAGGCCGTGTTGACGGGCCGCCGATCGCCACGCCGCGCCGCCAGCGGCAGCTAACAACACGAAGCCGCGCCCGAAGAGATCGATCGTCGAACGCCGCTCACCATTCTCCTCAATCCAGACGTGGGGGGCGCGGCATCCCGGATAGCCGGACGGCAGATATTCGGTGACCGGATCGCTCACGGCCGGCGGCTCCGAGCCATCGGGCACGACGGCTCCGGACTGGTATTGCGCCCCGAAAATCAGGCCGCGCTCGTTGAGAAATTCCTTTCGCGGCAGCCGCGCCTCGGCTTGACGCTTGGTGCGGTCGAAACTCTGCATATTCAACAGCGTGGCGTGAACGACCTCGAGAGCATGAGGCCGCCGCTCGGCTTCGTAGCTGTCGAGAAGCGACGGCGCGGCCTCACCGCGCAACACCGCCGCGATCTTCCAGGCCAGATTCTGCGCGTCCTGCACGCCGAGGTTCATGCCAAAGCCGCCGCTGGGGGTGGTCTCATGCGCGGCATCGCCGACCAGAAAGACATTGCCGCTGCGGAAGCTGTCCGCGACCATCGCCGAGCAGTTCCAGAAATTGATGCCGAGGATCTCAACCGCAAGGTCCTGGACACCGACGGCCCGGCGGACCAACTCGATACAGCGCTCCGGCGTGAGATTCTGCTTGGTGAAGTCATAGGCGCTCAGGCTGTGAACCAAAAAGCCCCAACGATCGGCGCCGTTGACGGTCAGAAATGTCGCCCGCAGCTCCGGCTGCTCGATCAAATATAGGGAGGCAGGCCGATCCTCGACCCACGGCCGGAGGTCCGCGCGAAAGTGCACGTTCACCGAGTCGTAAATGTCCTTTTCGCCAGTCCTGCCGATCCCGAGCGCGTCCCGGACGAAACTTCGCGTGCCATCTGCGGCGATCACATAGCGCGCCCGGAATGCATTGGTCACGTCGCTCGTCGGCCCCTTCAGCACGCCGGTGACGCGACCTCCCTCTTCACGCAAATCGCAGAGTTCGGTGTTGAATTTGATACAACTCGGCGCCAAGGCTTCCGCATGACGGCGCAGGACCGGCTCCAGCACGTCCTGCGAGCAGCCGCAATTTGTCACCGGCGAAATCGCCTGCCCCGTCGCGGATCTCCGGTTGGGCGCAAGACGGTTGATCTCTTTGCCGGCAAGGCTTTCGGCCCACAGAATCATGCCGCCGAACCGGGAGGGCATCCCCGCGGCACGGATGTCGTCCTCGACACCCATCTGCCGATACATTTCCATGGTTCGCGCATTGATGCCGCGCGCCTTCGGCGCGACGGAAGTGCCAGGATGACGCTCCACGACGACATGTCTGACGCCGTGCTGCGACAGCGCGATCGACGTCGTCAATCCGACCGGTCCGGCCCCAACGACCAGGACGTCCGTCTCCAACATGGCTGCCTCCCTTGGTTTCGCCCTAGGCGTGCGCGCGAAGGGCACGGCTGGCCCGCGGCGATTTTCAAGGAGTGTAATTGCCAGATCGCTCGACTGTCAACATTCTATTTGATTGGTTCACTCATTCATATTGCGTAACACGATAAAGCTCATCATTATGGCTACATGCTTACAGTTTTTGGGACCTTTAATGAGTTATTGGTCTCACTGCTCCTGCTGCCGATCCCTCTTGAACGAGCGCTCCGATGTCAGACGCGGTATCTCTCCAGCGGCCTTCCCTATCTGCGCACGACGATCTTGATTTGCCCGATATTCCCGCGCCGCTGCGCGCGATGATGGCCGAACTCGGCCCAAAATGGCCCGATGACACCCGGGGACACGTCGATATCATGATCGCGGAATTTTCGGAGGTTCTGAAACTGGCGTCCCGGGCCGGCGTGCACGTGCATCGCGACATCCCCTACGGTTCGCATGAGCGACAGCACCTCGATGTGTTTCTGCCGACCGCAAAGGTCGATACGCCACCCGTTGTCCTGTTCGTGCATGGCGGTGCATTTGTCAGCGGTCACCGCAACCGCACCGAGCAGATCTACTCCAACGTGCTGTACTACCTTGCCCAGCGCGGAATCGCGGCCATCAATGTCGGATATCGGCTGGCTACGCACGCGGCCTATCCCGGCGCAACCCAGGACATCGCGGCCGCCGTCGATTGGGCTCGCGCGCACGCTCATGAATACGGCTTCGATCCTGCCCGTGTGTTCCTGATGTCCCATTCGGCCGGCGCGGCGCACGCCGGAAGCTACGCCTATGATCCGGCGTTCTCCACGCCCGCACGGGCGCTCGCGGGCATGATCGTCGTGAGCGGCCGGGTGAGAATCGACAATCTCGCGGAGAACCCGAACGCCAAGCGGGTCGAACAATATTACGGCACCGACGCTTCTCGCTTCGAGGAGCTTTCACCGGTGCATCACATCGATCGCGACAGCGTTGCGACCTTCGTCGCCTGGGCGGAATTCGAGAACCCCCTGATCGACGTCTATTGTGCCGAGTTGGTGTTCCGACTCGCGCAAGCAAAGCGCAAGTCGCCGCCGATGATGTGGTTGCCCGGACACAATCATTCGTCCGCCATAGCTCACATCGGCACATCCGATGACCGGCTGGGCAAAGCGATCGTGAATTTCATCAGAAATCCACGATAGAAAACGGGGGCCGGCGTCGGCCGCACTCGGTGAGAGACGTGAACTCACCGCGAGCCGGGCGCTGAAGTCCCACAGCGTCGAGATGAATCGGAGGAAATAATCGCCATGACAACCGACGACAAACTGACCTTCATCTGCGCCGTGGCTGTGCAGGCCGAGATCGAGGCGTTGGTTCCGCAATTCACGCGTCAATCCGGGATCGCAGTTGAGGTGAATTACGACGTGAATCCCGCGGTCGCCAGGCGTGTCATCGACGGCGAGGATTTCGATGTCGGATTGAGCAATCCCTGGTTTGTGGACGAGATGATCGCACGAGGCCGCATCCATTCGGATATCCACGTTCCGTTCGGACGCGTACCGCTGGCGATCGGAGCGGTCGGATCCGAACCGGGGGAGATCGTGAGGACGCGGGAGACTATCTACGAGCTTCTGGCGGATGCGGAATCGATCGCCTACACGTCGATCGGCACCAGCGGGAAGACCTTCTTGCGCGCCATTGAACTGCTGGGCCTGCAAGAGCAACTCCGCGATCGTCTTCGCCCGATGGGCGCCGCGGAGCCGCCGATCGCCGCCGCGCAGGGCCTGGTGCAATACGCCATCGCTCCACTGTCGCGAATCATCGCTGCCCCCGGCGTCGCGCCGGTCGCAATTTTTCCGCCCGACATGAGCCTGAACATCGACATGTCGATGTTCGTCCACAAGGACAGCCGCCGTGAAATGGCTTTGCAGCTAATCCAGTTCCTATCGGCATCGGAGCTGGACGATTATCTTCGCACTCGCGGTGTTTGTCGGTACGAGCTGCACGATGAAAGGGCCTTCGCGTCATAGTTTAGCACGCCACCATCTCCCGCCGGTTGATATGTTCACTACGATTTCTGACGACGTCCGGACAGAACGGAACGATGGGCGCAGATGCGAATGGATGTTGGTACGAGTTAAAAGCAGATGCCCAGAGCAATGGAAAGGCACGCGAGTTTGACTGTAGGTCTGTGAAAACATTGTCGTAGTCTTCGATGAGGGTTTTCGCGAACTCATTCCACTGTGTGGGACTGGGCCTGGGGGTAACGATCACCACCAGCGCCGACGCCGCAATGGACTATCCCGGCGTCACCTTCGCGGAGATTCTCGATGAGCGGCTGCCCTTCAGCGCGTTCTGGTCGCCCCGCAATGATAATCCGGCACTTCGCCGCTTCCTCAGCGCTGCCCGGATCCAGTCGCGGGTCTGGGTAGCACCAGCGAAGGAGCAAATATCGGACCCGTGAGCCTCGCAGTGGATTCAAGCGCGCCCGTCATCCAGAGCCTCCGCAGCAATATAGCGTCGCTATAGACTCGCTTCTGGGCTTGCCTGCCAAGGACCGGGTGTTGAATTTGCGTCAAGTCCAGCGACGGGACTATCTGGCTGATCCGATCGCCCTCAACAACTCTTCTGGAACGCCAAGGCCATCGCTGGGGTATCTTATGGTCGGGGCGGATGGGAGATATTCGACGTAAAGTTTGCCTTCCAGATGGTCGTGTTCGTGCTGAAAAATGCGCGCCTTCCAATCGGTCATCGTTTCGCGTTGCAGCTTCCCATGGATGTCGGTCCACTCGCAGTCGATGGTCCGGCAACGTTCGACTTTGCCCTGCAAATCCGGAATGCTCAGGCATCCTTCGAGGAAACTGGTCTTTTCTTCTCCAACCTGTTTCCAACTCGGATTAATCGCCACGATCTCCGGGAACGCCTTCCGTCCTTTTCGGACCGCCTCGGGGTCGTTCCTGCAGTTCTCCTCGGTATCTTCCATCACGAACAGGCGGTAGCCGGCGCGAATCTGCGGGGCCGCAAGCCCAACGCCCTTGCCTTTTAGAGTCGCTCGCATCACCTGGACCAGTTCCAAAAATGCCGGTGATCGGCGCTGGGCTTCCGTGACCGAAGTCGCCACCTGCTCGAGAACCGGATGGCCGATCCGAATGATGTCAACGCTCTTGTCGTTCTCTTCGGAGCTCATCTCAAAAACCCTCTTCGGAGCTCATTTCAAAAACCGCCGATAGCTGCAGCCACTCTTGCATCTCCGTTCGTAAACCCGACGTTCCAGCTTCGGTTCCGGCCGATAGTCGTCAGAAAGGTTTCCTGCTCGCTGGTTGCATGGCCGCAATTCGGAATGTTCATGCAAGGGCGGCAGTTCGATAGCCAGCGCGCAACTACCTCGTTCCCGATACCCATCCGTTGGACTCGCGCATCTCCGGCCTGCCGCCGATGATCATGCAGGCTTGGCTTCCTGAAGGATCGGCTACGTTGACGAGCTGCCATTGACAAGTCGAGCGGCGCCTGTAGCGCAGGATCGCGGTAGCGCTCCGCGGTTTCCGGCTCAAGAAATCCGAGAAGCGCGTCCCAGAGCCGGCCGTAGGCCGACTGGGTCGGTGCCTTCTCGATTTCGTCGATCAGGACGGTCGGATTGGCAATTCTGCCTTGAGCAATCGCCAGAAAGGACATTATTCCATCGATCCGGAGGCGGATGAGCGTTTTGCTGGAATTACTCCAGCGACATGGCGCGTGATGGTTGAGAATGCCCTGCCAATTCCTGTGCCAATGCCGCCCTATCAGATTTCGGAATTCATCGAAAATCCCTAAAATCATCCTGACTACCTAACACCCGCGTTGCTCGCAGCAGCCCCGAAGAGCAACGCGCGGATTGCCATGCCTGTCACTTCCATGGGTAGATTCACCTTCGAGGCCGCGCGCTCGAGGGCAAGGCCGTGGGAGAGGCCGATGATCGCGCTCGCCAATTGACGCGCGCTCAACTCCCCGCGGAAATCGAACCTCTGGAAGGCTTCGTCGAGGAGAGCGGAAAGCCTCTGTCGGAAGTCCTCATAGGCTCGGGAGAATTCGGAGTCCGGCCGGCCAACCCTCGATGCATATAGTTGGAACTCCGAGGAGAGCAGACACCAGTCCGGACGTTGACCAAGATCCCGGTAGCTGGCCGTGAGGCCGGTAATCAACTCCTCCAGAGTTCGGCTTTCGGCTGCGATGCGCTTAAACCCATCGATGTCGTGCTCAAGGTGCTGGACCAGTAGGTCCAGGAAGATAGCCTCCTTGTCGGCGAAGTTTGAGTAGAAGGCGCCGCGGGAAAAACCGGCAGCCTCCGAGATCTGATCTACCGACGCACCCTCGAAGCCGTATTTGGCGAAGTTCGCCGCCGCCGCACGCCTCAACAGGGCGCGGGTCCGCTCGCGGCTCTCTTCACGACTCAACCTCGCCACAGACCATTCCTCCTCGCACTTCACGCCTTGACAACCTAGCACGGGTGAATTGATATACATTATTGTCTTTGGATGGGGTTCTGCATGCGGGTATGGGAATTGCGGGCTTTTGACATTGCGAGTCTGGCCCTTGCCGATCGGCCGCCCCCGGCGCCTGGCGCGGGCGAGGTGCTGGTCAACATCGCCGCGGTCACCCTAAACTTTCGAGATCTCGCTATCGCGGCCGGATTGTACGCGCCAAGCCAGCGGCTCCCGATGATCCCGGCCTCAGACGCCGTCGGGACGGTGTCGGCGATCGGCGCTGGGGTGACGAAGTGGAAAGTCGGAGACCGGGTAATTGGCTGCTATATGCAGACCTGGGACCGAGGTCCCAGTCGGCCCTCTGACCGACGGAACACGCTTGGATCGCCTCTGGACGGCGTGCTCTGCGAGCAAAGGGTGTTTCCGCAAGACGCCGTCGTGGCGGCCCCGGCCAGCTTCACGGACGATGAATGCGCCGCCCTCCCTATCGCGGCGCTCACCGCATGGTGTGCACTGTTCGAAAAAGGCGAGGCGCGCCCGGGCGACACCGTTCTGGTCCAAGGCTCGGGAGGCGTATCGACATTCGCCATCCAGATCGCTGCTGCCTCCGGGCTGCAAGTCATAGCCGTCTCAAGGTCGGCTCAGAAGCTTGAGACAGCCCGCAAGCTCGGCGCGTCGATCCTCATCGACAGCACGACGACGCCCGATTGGAGCGGCGCAGTTCTCGATCTGACTCAGCAGAAAGGCGCCGATTTGATCCTGGACGTCGGGGGACAGAGCACAATTCCACGATCGCTCGGAGCGGCAGCCCAGAACGGCCGGATTGTCTCTATCGGCTACCTCGGTGGCGCCACGCCTGAGGTCAATCTGGGGCAAATGATCACGAAGAATCTGACTGTGCGAGGGGTGACGGTTGGCTCGCGGACAAGCTTCGAGGACCTGCTCCGCTTCTTGGACCAGAATGGAATCCACGCCTTGATCGACAGCGTCTTCGGCTTTGAAGACGCGCCCCAGGCGTTTGCGCGCCTCGCGAGCGGCGAGCAGCAGGGAAAGATTGCCATCCGAGTGAGGGGACGCGCGTGATCAGGCTTCAAGAGTGGTGGGCCGATGGGAACTTCATTGATCTTGAGGGGCATCGAATCTTCACCCAAGTCAGGGGCGCTGGGCCGACGCTCGTGTTCCTGCACGGCTTCCCGACGTCGTCCCACGACTGGGCGGAGGTCATCGCCGACCTCGCCCACGACTTCCGGTGCGTCACCTTCGACCACCTCGGCTACGGCGCATCCGACAAACCTCAGAACGCGAACTATTCCTCGATCGTTCAGACTGACCGCGCGTTGAAGATTCTTCGAAGCTTGGACGTCTACAAAGCCACGGTGATCGGACACGACCTTGGAGGCATCCTGCTGCAGCAGTTGCTACATCGGGGGCTGTACGGCCAAGCGTCCCTGGAGATCGAGCAAGCTATCTTCTCCAATTCATCGGTCTATGCCGAGCTCTATCGGCCGACGCCCACCCAGCTGGCCCTCGTAGATCAGGCTCACGGAAAGCTCCTGGCCCGGCAGATCACCCGAGAGACGCTGGCGGCATCCCTGCCGGCGCTGTTCCCGGCGCGTCCTCCGACCGCCGATCGGATAGATGATATGTGGAAGGCGATCTCTCGGAAGGAGGGCCAACATCTTTGGCCGGAGCAGCTGATCTACATGGCGGAACGAGCCGAGCTTGGGGCGAGCTGGGTCGCCGCGATGCGCCAGACGTCTACGCCGATCGGCTTCATCTATGGCCTCGCCGATCCGATCTCCGGCGCGCACATCTTGGCGCACGCAGAGACTGACCTGCCCGCCGCCCGCCGCGTTGGCCTGGCTGGTCTGGGCCACTATCCTCAGGTCGAGTCCGCCCCCGAGTTCAGCGCGGCGCTGCGAACGCTCCTCCATCAGAGCACTCCCACCTTATGAACACCTTCGACGCAATGGTTTGCACGGCGCTGCAGGGACCGGACGCTCTGCAGCTTCGGAAGGCGGTTCTCGTCGCCGACTGAACGCACCGGCGTCCACGCATAACAGCAACGGGGGTGGCTAATGGGTCGAGTAGTCCAGATCAATTCCTGGGGGGTGGGCGGGCTCTCCATCGAGGAGAAGCCGACGCCGGTTCCCGGGCCTCGCCAGGTGGTCGTGCGGATGCGTGCTGTCTCGCTCAACTTCCGAGATCTTCTCGTCGTTGACGGCCGATACGATCCGAAAATGCGTTTGCCCCTAACCCCGGTGTCCGACGGCGTCGGCGAGATCATCGCCGCCGGACCCCAGGCAAGGCGCTTCCAAGTCGGCGCAAGAGTTCTACCGATCCACGTGCCGGGCTGGGTGGCCAGCGGCGGCGAATCGACCGAAGGCGGCCCACGCGGGGGGCCTAGCCAGGGCGTGCTCGCAGAAGAAGCGCTGTTCGACGAGCCTGACTTGGTGGAGGTCCCGGCGCACTTGGACGACGTGGAGGCCGCGTGTCTGCCCTGCGCCGCGGTGACCGCATGGAACGCGCTCTATGGCCTAGCGAACACCAAGCCGGGCGACAAAGTCCTGGTGTTAGGCACAGGCGGCGTCGCACTCTTTGCTCTGCAGTTCGCCGTCGCGGGCGGCGCGGAGGTGGCCATTACCTCCAAGGATCCGGCGAAGCTGGAGCGTGCGGGCGCCATGGGCGCCGAGCATTTGATCAACTACGCAGACGACCCTCGCTGGGGCGAAACCGCGAAGCGGATCTTCGGCGATCCGGGCGCTGACCGGGTCATCGAGCTCGGCGGCGCCGCGACGCTATCCCAGTCGCTGCGCGCCGTCCGGCGCGGCGGCGATGTGATGCTCGTCGGATCTGTGACCGGCAATATCGCGCCCGATTTCAACGTGGTCACCACCTTCATGCGCACCGTGCGGATGCAGGGCGTCGCCGTCGGTCCGCGATCCGTGTTCGAGAGCATGAACAAGGCAATCGTCCGGCACGCCTTGCGGCCTGTCATTGACCATGTGTTCGACGGTCTGGAATCGTTCCCGGATGCCCTCGGCTATCTGGCCGAGGGGCGCCACTTCGGCAAGATCGCTCTGAGGATCCAATGATCCCCCTTAGCCCATCCCAACCCACCACGCCGCGCGGCTGGGCGCACGAAGCGCCAGCTTGAATTCGGCGTCGGGCGAACGCCATGACGGAAATTGTCGGTCTCGACGATACCGACGATCGCGACCGGCCGCGCAGCGTGCGCGACGTCACCGCCGCGTGGCCTGCGGCGATGCGGGCGGCGCTTCGGCGCCGAACGCGCCGGCCGCGGCATGCTCTGCCAGCCCGGCGTCGTCGTAGCCGAGCAGTTCGCGCAGCACGGTTTCGGTGTGCTGACCGACCGTCGGTGCCGACACCGGATCGACCAGCGGCGTGCCCGAATAGCGGATCGGCGAGGCCACGTTCGGCACCCAGCCGACGCCGTCGTGCCGGATGCGGGTGACGAGGCCGCGGTCGCGGGCTTCCGGCGAGCGGATCGCCTCGCCGACGCTGCGAAGCTGCCCGTGCGGCACGCCGGCCGCGCGCATCCGCGCCTGCCAATGCGCCCATGGCTGCTGCGCGAACGCGTCGCCGAGGATGGCGAACAGCTCGTCGCGGCGACGGACACGATCCGGGCCGGTCGCGTAGTCCGTCGCCTGCGCGAGGTCGGGGCGGCCGATCACCTGCCCCATCAGGCGCTGGAAGATCTTGTCGTTGCCGCAATTGATGTAGAATGCGCAGTCGCTGGCCTGGAACACGCCCGACGGACAGGTGTCGGGACTGGTGTTGCCGTTGCGCTGCGGATCGGCGCCGCTGAACAATTGCTGCATACTGGCGTAACCGGTCATCGTCACCGCGGTGTCGAACAGCGACACCTCGATCGCCTGGCCCTCGCCGGTCCGCTGTCGCGCCACCAGCGCGCCGAGGATCGCGTTGCAGGCCATCATCGCGGTCGAAATGTCCATCACCGGCGACAGCGCGCGGACACCCGCGCGATCGGCATAGCCGTTCATCGACACGAAGCCGCTCTCGACCTGTGCGATCGGATCGAATCCAAGCCGGTCCGCGAACGGCCCGCTGCGGCCGTAGGCGGACACCGAGCAGTAGACGATGTCCGGCTTGATTTGACGGCAGCCGTCATAGTCCAGTCCGAACCGCGCCATCACCCCGGTGGAAAAATTCTCGACCACGACGTCGGCGGTCGCGATCAGCTCGCGCGCGATCGCGACACCGCTTGGCGATTTGAGATCCAGCGCGACGCTGCGCTTGTTGCGGTTAGTCCACTGGAACGGCGCGCCGTGCGCCAGCTCCGGATGCACCGGCGGATAGCGGCGCAAATCGTCGCCTCGCCCCGGCGCCTCGATCTTGATCACGTCGGCGCCCATGTCGGCGAGGATCGTGGTCGCGAACGGCCCGGCGATGAAGTGCGAGAAGTCGACGACGCGGACGCCGCCGAGGGCTGTCGGGGCGGCCGGCAGCCGCGGCGTATGCTCGGGAAACTCCGCCACGATCCGGTCTAGCATCGAGACCACCGGCACGCTCGGGTCGACAGGATCAGGTTCGTCATCTCGTGCATCCTCCAGCTCGATACTTGTTGTGGTTGTTTAAAGGTCAAGAACCAGCCTGCCGGATTTGGCGCCCGAGCAGCAGATCATGATGGTCCGGTTGGCGGCGCGCTCCTCGTCGCTGAGAAACTGGTCGCGGTGGTCGGGAATGCCTTCGAGCACGAGGGTCTCGCAGGTGCCGCAGACGCCTTCCGCACAAGAGTAATTCGCCGCGATGCCGGCATCGAGCAGCGCGTCCAGAATGGTCTTGCCGGGCTCGACCGCAACGGTGCGTCGACTGCGCGCCAGCGTGACCTCGAACCCGCCGTCGAGCGCCGGGGCGTCCTTGGCCTGAAAATATTCGACGTGGACCTGCTCGCGCGGCCGGCCGGCGGCGGCAGCTTCGAACGCCGCCAGCATCGGCAGCGGGCCGCAGCAATACAAATGCGCGTCGGCGCGGACGTTGCCGACGATCGCCGCCAGATCGAACAGCCGGCCGCCGCGCTCGTCGTCGAAATCGACGTGCAGAGCGAGATGGATATTGTCGCGCAGCGCCGACAGCTCGTCGAGAAACGCCGCCGCACTCCGCTTGCGCGCCGCGTAAAACAGCTCCCAGGGCTTTCCGAGCGCCTCGAGCCGGCGGATCATCGACAGCAGCGGGGTGATCCCGATCCCGCCGGCGATCAGCACGGAATGCGCGGCGTCTTCGTGCAGCGCGAAATTGTTGCGCGGCAACGACACCATCAGCAGGGCCCCGGCCATGAGACTGCCGTGGATGTAGCGCGAGCCGCCGCGGCTGTCGGCGTGGTTGTTCACCGCGATGACGTAGCGATTCCGCTCGCGCGGATCGTTGAGCAGCGAATAGCTGCGGATCATGCCGTTCGGCAGATGCAGATCGATGTGACTGCCGGCGGTGAACGGCGGCAGCTCGGCCCCGTTCGGCGCGGTCAGTTCGTAGGAATTGATCGTCTCGGCCTCGTAGCCGATCCGCCTGACGCGGACTTCGGTGACGGCGCCGGGCTGGTCAGGCCGGGTCATGGACGATGGCGTCGCCTGCATCGCCGCGTCAAACCTCGTAGCCGAAATCGGCGCCGAGTTGCGCGCGCATGAACGGCGCGCCGACATCGACCCACGAATCCTCCGGCGGCAGTCGCATCGACACCGCCCGCACCATGAACACGTCGGGATCGGTGACTCCCTTCGGCTTGGTACCGTGATCGCGATAGGCCCCCAGCGCTTCGAGAATGAACCGCCGCGTCATCGCGATGCCGGTGTCGCTGGCGCAGAGGTTCTCCCTGGTGCGGTCGAAGATCGGCGACACCCCGCTCTGGCAGGCCCCGTCCTGCACCCACAGCCCGGGGAGGCCGGAAAACCAAGTGGTCTGTTGCGCCTCGAAGTCGAACTGGAAGCCGTTTTGCGGATTGTACTTGGTCCAATAGCCGGCATACGGCACGGTCACCGGATGCTGGACCAGCGCGTGGCGGCTGGCGTGGCCACTTTCACGGCCGTTGTGGCCTTCGGCAAAGATCTGCCGGGTCTTGTCGCGCAACGGCTCGGACGGGTGATACGAGAACATGATGCACAGCGTGTTCTCGTCGTCGATTGGCACCCAGGCGTGACCGCTGAGATCGGGAAACGGCGACAGCGGCGGCACCAGCGTGTAGAACGGCAGCATGAACTGGTTGACGCGCCAGTACAGCGTGTTGGCGTCGTAGTTGCGCCGCGCCGCGATGCTCATCCCGAACTCCTGCTTGACGCATTCGAAGGTCGGGCGCAGGTCGCGCTTCTGGATCCAGGCGCTTGTGGTGCCCTGGGAGTCGAGCCGGCCGTGCAGCAGCGGCGCGTGAGCAGAATCGATCTCGCCTTCGACCGCCTGCAGCCAGTTGCACTCCTGCACCCGCAGCGAGACGTGGACCTGCTGCTGCGGCACCAGATTCCATTCGACATTCGGCAGCGGCGGCGGCGCGGACTGGTCCGGCCCCATATAGGTCCAGATCATGCCGTTGCGCTCGCGGCAGACGTAGGACTTTATCCGCACGCGCTCCTTGAGGCGGCTGCGCGCCGGTTCGGCCGGCATGTCGACGACCGCGCCGGAGACATCGAACTTCCAGCCGTGATAGACGCAGCGCAGCCCGCAATCCTCGTTGCGCGCGAACACCATCGGCGCGCCGCGATGCGGGCATGCCTGATCGACCAAGCCGACCCGCCCCTCGGAATCGCGGAACGCCACCAGGTCCTCGCCAAGCAGCCGCACCCGCTTCGGCTGGCCGTCGCCCACAAGGTCGCCCGACTGCAGGAACGGAATCCAGTACAGCCGGAACAGTTCGCCGAGCGGGGTGCCCTTGCCGACCCTCACCAGCCTTTCATTGTCTTCATGCGACAGCATTTTGGTTCTCCTTCGGAGTCATCGCCGATGGTCCGGTAATCGTGCGGCTTCGCCGAGCAAGGCCTCGACACGGTCCGCAAGGCCGAGGTCGCGCGCAATCCATGGCGGATCGGCCGTCGCCAGCGGCGGTCGTGGCACCGGCGGCCGCTCGCCGGCTTCGAGCAGGCCGACGATCGTCTCGATCCGGCGCCGCTCCAGCTCGCGCAGCGCGTCTTCGACGACGGCGCCCTCGGCGGTGCAGCCCGGCAGCTCCGGATAGGCAAGGCGCACGAGCCACTGCCCCGGCGCGGCTTCGACCGCTTCGGCCTCGAGCAGATAGGGAACGGACAGGAATTCGCGCAGCTCCAAGTCTTCCTCCCTGCCGGTTTCGTTGGTCGCGAACCAGCTTATAATACGTATACGTATTACTACTGCGAGTGATTTACAAGAGCTGCTTAGGGCATGATCCCGAAAAGTGGGTCCCGGTTTTCGGAAGAGATCATGCTCGAAAACCAAGCTGGAGCGGGATGACGTCTCGAAGATGAGTCATCCTGCTCTAGCCTCCGCCCAGGGGCTCCGGGGATTGTGATCGCGTGCTGCACCTGCTAACCGCATGCGCTCGGCGTGGGCTCTGCTCGGATCAACGAAACAATGGCGGCTGAGAAGAAAACGACGAAGTCGCCGCAGGCTGCGGAGCTTGCGCGCGATTGGCAGCTCGAAGGCGGCATCGGCTTCCTGATCCGGTTGCTCGATGCCCGCTACGACGTGCTCTACCAGGCGGTGACGCGACAAAGCGAAGTCACGCCGCGCCAGTTCGGTGTGCTGATGGCGCTGTACCAGCACGGTCCCCTCACCCCGTCGGTGCTCGCCGACCGCATCAGCTGCGACCGCAACACGTTGAGCGAAATGCTGAAGCGCATGACGGCCCGCAAGCTCGTGGCCAAGGCCGCGCATGCCGAAGACCGGCGCTCGATCCAGGTTCAGATTACGCAGAAGGGCGCCGACGCTCTGCTCGCGGTGGTCCCGTCGGCCGCGGAACTGCAGGACATCATGTTGGCGCCTCTCGGCAAAGAGGACCGTGCGAGCTTCCTGAAATGCATGCTGGCGATCGCCAAGGCGCCAATGCCGGATCTTGGCGGCGGCGACGAGACCTAGCCGCGCCGCGCACCGGCAGGACGGTCTAGCCCCGCGGCGCTCCGAACACGCCGGAGGCCGCCAACCTTGCGATCGCATCCGCAGACAGCCCCAGCGTCTCGGCGAGCAGTTCGTCGCGATGCTGGCCCACCGCCGGAATCTCGCATCCGATCGTCGTCGGCCCCGTCGACATCTTCCACGGCGCGTTGACCCCGCTGAACGCGCCCGCCGCGTCCGCGATGGTGCCGAACGATCCCCGCGCCGCGAGATGGGGATCGGTCAGCGCCGCTCCCGGATCGCGATACTCGGCATAGGGAACGCCGGCCCGCTCGAGTGCCTCCTTGCACTGCTGAACGGTGTGCCGCGAGGTCCACTGTTCGATCACCTGCATCATCGCCGACCAGTTGGTTCCGCGTTTGGCGTTCTGGTTGAAGCGCGGGTCGTCGGCAAGTTCACGCTGGCCGGTCACCTCGCACAGCGCGGCGAAATTCCGCGGCGTGATCGGTGCGATCAGGATGTCGCCGTCCAGCGCTCGCACCGGCCCGTAGGTCGGGCGCGCCGAGTGAACCGGAAATTGCGCTTCCTGCAATTCGTAGACCATCAGGTTCAGCATGCAATCCATCAGCGACACGTCGATGCGCTGGCCCTCCCCGGTCCGTGCGCGCTGCACCAGCGCCGTCTGGATCGCCGCATAGCCGAAGATTCCGCCGAGCACGTCGGCAACAAAGATTGCGCCCGCGGCCGGCCGATCGCGATCGCCTGCGTAGCGCATCAACGATCGGTCGAAGCCGCTCTCGGCGTGAACGATCATCGCATAGGCGGCGCGCTCAGCCGCGGGGCCGGTCTGGCCGTAGCCGGAAATCGAGCAATACACCAGGCGCGGATTGATTGCGCGGAGCGCGTCGTAGCCGAGCCCGAGGCGGTCCATCACGCCGGGCCGGAAATTCTCCACGAGAACATCGGTCTCCGCGACTAGGTGCTTGAGAAGGTCAATCGCCTCGGTATTCTTCAAATCGAGCGCGATGCTGCGCTTGCCCGCGTTGAGCTGCCCGAAATACGCGCTGTGGCCGTCGCGCAGCGGCGCCCGCAGCCGCATATCGTCGCCTTCCGGCGGCTCGATCTTGATCACGTCGGCGCCGCCGTCGGCGAGCAGGCGGGCGCAATACGGCCCCGCCAGCATGATCGAGAAATCCAGCACCCGCAGCCCTGCGAGCGGTGCCGACGCATCGTCTTGCGGCATCAATCTCTCCTATCTGGGCAGCCCGAGCGCGCGCTGCGCGATCAAACTGCGCTGAATTTCGTTGGTCCCGATGCTGATGACCCACATCAGCGAATGCCGCAGGTTCTGTTCGAACCTGCCATTGTCGATCGCGCCGGCCATCTGCTCGGACAGCGCTGCACGCATCCCGAGAATATCGAGCGCGGCTTCGCCGAACCGCTCCATCAGTTCGCCCGAGAACACCTTGCTGATCGCGCCGTATTCGGGCGGCGTCGGACCGTCTGCGGCGAGCTCTGCGCAGTGCATCATCAACTGACGGCCGACTTCGATTTCGCAGGCCAGCGTCGCCATCCGGTCGCGCACGACCGGGTCGTCGGCGAGCGACTGCCCGGATTCGTCCGCAGCCATGACACGGCACCGCAGCTGTTCGAACGCGTACGCGACCTTCAGCACGATGCCGCCGCCGACAAGGCCCCTCTCAAACGCCAGAGCGCCGGTCAGCACCTTCCAGCCGCCATTGACCTCACCGACCAGATGGTCGAGCGGAATCCGGACATCGTCGTAGAAGATGTTGGCAAAGCTGCCGTCGTACATCGTGGTGGAAGGGCAGATGCTGATGCCCGGCGTATCCATCGGCACGATGAACATGCTGATGCCGACGTGCGGCGGCTTGGCGTCACGGTCGGTCCGCGCGGCGAGGAACATGTATTTGCCCCACCACGTCGTCGTCCAGATCTTCTGACCGTTGATCACCCAGTGATCGCCGTCGCGGACGGCGCTGGTACGCAGCGCCGCGAGGTCGGAGCCGGCCTGCGGCTCGCTATAGCCCATACCATGCATCGCCTCTCCGCGCAGGATCTCGGGCAGATAGCTGCGTTGCTGTTGTTCGGTCCCGAACATCATCAGGGCGTTGGCTTGGATGGCCGCGCCGATCCGCGGCGCTCCGCCCTGCTCCATGGTTTCCATGAAGGCGATCTGCTCCAGTGGAGACCGCGCCTGACCGCCGAAGCGCTCCGGCCAGCCGAGGCCGATCCAGCCGGTGGCGCCGATAACGCGGGCGAAGCCGGCATCGAACTCGCGCTTCGCGAACGGCCGGCGGTCGAATTCTGCCTTGCGCTCGCCGGCCCAGTTGCGATCGAGCCAGCCACGAACCTCGTCGCGCAGCGCATTGCCGGCCGGGCCGAGATCATACGTCGGCAACGCCGCGCCGCCGCCGTCGAACAGATGCGCGGCGAGCCCGAGCTTCGCTTGCCGCGCGCCGCCGAGCGCGATGGTGTCGAGATGCACCCGTTTGAAATGCAGCGGCGCCTCGTGCTCGTCGGCGTAGCCAATCGCGCCGAACACGTGCTGGGTTTCGAGCGACACCCGCCGCAGCGCGCCGCCGGCGAACGCCACGGCGGCATCGGCGAAATAGCGCCAGTCGCGATCCCCCTGGTCGTGTAGGCGTGCGGCATGATCGACGATCAGCCGCACGCCTTCGAGCGCGATCAGGCCGTCGGCGAGCTTGTGCTGGACCGCCTGGAAGCGACCGATCGGCTGGCCGAACTGATGGCGCTGCTTGGCGTAGGTCGTCGCCAGATCGAACGCCCGTCGCGCTGCGCCCTGCGCCCGTGCAACGAGCGCCAGCCTGGCGATCCGCAGCAGATCGCCGATCCGGCCCTCGTCGAGCGTGACGATCGCTGCCGGCGCGTCGCGCAGCCGGATTTCGCACAGCACGGGCGCTCCCATCGCACGTGTCCGAACAATATCGACGCCCGCTGCCGTCGTCGGCACCAACGCCAATTCGCTCGCGCCGACGGCGGCCAGCAGATGCGTGCCGGCATCCGCCGCCTCGACAAAACGCAGCGTGCCATTGGCGGTAGCGCCTTCGATCCGGATCGATCCCGCCCCCGGATCTGGATCGCAGGTGCCGAAGGCGAAGCTCACGCGCGCGGTGCCATCGCCGATGTCGTGCAGCAATTGCCGGGCCGCCTCGTGTTCGCAGCCCAACAGCGCGAGATTGGCCAGCAACGCGGATAGCATCGGCGCCGGGCACGCCGCGCGGCCGAGTTCCGCGAGCACGATCAGGCCTTCGCGCAGCCCGCCGCCGTCTGCCGCCGCGCCGAGCGACGTGATGCCGAGCGCGACCAGCTGATTCCAGAACGCGCGCACCGCCGCGGCATCCGCCGATCGCGCCGCGCGGTCGCTCCATTCCGCGCCGAGCAGGCCGCGCACGGACGTGCGCAGCATCTCGCCGATGTCGTCGTCCGCCGCCACGGCGCAACCCTTCCCGGGCTAAGCCTGGCCGAATTTCGGCTTGCGCTTTTCCTTGAACGACATCGTCGCCTCCTTGTGGTCGGAGGTCTCGAACGTCACCTGCTCGAGCGCCATCGACGCCTCGAGCATCATATTGACCCGATCCTTGACGATCTGGTTGATCGACAGCTTGGTCCAGCGGATCGCCCAGGTCGGGCCGTTGGCGAGTTCGAGGGCAATTTCGCGCGCCTTGCCCAGCACTTCGGCGCGCGGCACGACGTGGTTGACCAGCCCGATCCGCTCGGCCTCGTGGCCTTTCAGCAGCGTGCCGCGGATCAGGAATTCCTTCGCCTTGTTGATGCCGACCAGCAGCGGCCAGATGATCGTGCCGCCGTCGCCCGCAACCAGACCGACTCGCGACACATGGGTGTCGCCGATCCGCGCGTCGTCGGCCATCACGGTGATGTCGCACAGCAGCGCGTGTGTTGCGGCGAGCCCAATGGCGTCGCCGTTGATCGCCGCGATGATCGGTTTGTCGAGTTCGAGCTGCCGGGTCACGCCGCGCCGGCTGATCATCGGGTCGTGGACCTCGCCCTCCTCCAGCACGTCGCCGCCCGGCCGCTCCGACATCGCCTTGACGTCGCCGCCGACGCTGAAGAACTCGCCGGCACCCGTCAGCACGACGACGTTGACCGCATGGTCGTCGGCGAGATCGTCCCAGATCGTGCGCAACTCGCGGAGAGTCGCGCATCGTATCCGAGCAGCTCCGCCCGGGTCTCGTTTTCCCGGATCGCAATGCACACCCGACCGAACTGGCTGCGCGTCAGCCAGACGCAACCGAAATAGGCGATGATGAGCACGCCCATCGCCACATAGAACACCTGCTGGGGAAGCATCATGACGCTGCTGTCCCACGGCAAGGTGAGCGGCGGCGCGGTGGTGCCGTTGAATCCGCCGAGTAGCGCGGTGCCGACCTTGTATTCGGGCCCGGACGTTCGCCGCAACAGGTTGAAGAAGATCAGTGTCACCGTCAGCGTGATCACGCCGAGATAGACATCGCTGATGCGGCCGTAGAACATGAAGTAGCCGAGAATGGCGGCGACCGCTGCGGCCGCGGCAATCGCCAGCAACGCCGCGCCCGTGGTCTCGCCTAAATTCTGCGCCGCCACCGCATAGACGTAGGCGCCGACGCCAAAGAACGCGGTCTGGCCGAAACACAAAATGCCGCCATGGCCCCAGACGAGTCCGAGGCTGAGAGCAAGCAGCGCCAGACCGATCGCGGTCGTCAGATTGATGATGGTGAAGAGCTGCAGGACGTGCGGCGCGCCGAACATCACCACGAGCCCGATTAGCCCGAGCACGACCAGCGCAATGTTCTCGTGCCTTCGCCTCATAGGCTTCTTCGAAAGAATCGGCCGGTGATGCCGCTCGGCATCAGTCGCAGCAGGATCACCGCCGCGCCGAGCAAGGCGACCTCGCCGACGGTTGGACCGGTCAGGAAGGTTACGACACCGTTCATCGCCCCGAGCAAGCTGGCTGCCGCGGCGGTGCCGGCGAGGATCGCAGTGCCGCCACTGATCACCGTGATGAAGGCTTTGGCAATATAGGTGGCGCCGATCGTCGGGACCACGCCAGTGATCGGTGCCAGAACGCCGCCGGCCAATCCGGCGACCGCCGAGCCCAGTCCAAACGTGATCATGTAGATCCGGCTGGTGGAGACACCCAAGGTCGCCGCGATGTCTGCTCGTTGCATCGTGCCACGGGCCAGCAGCCCGAGCTTGGTATATCTGAGAACCGCGTAGACCGTTGCGAATACGGCGAACGTCAGCACGATCAGAAACAGTTCGTAACCGCTGGAGGCATAGCCTCCAATTTCGATCGCACCGATCGGTGCAGAAATCGTCGTCGCGGTTTGCGGTCCGAAAATCGCCGTGACCAGCCCGACCAGCAGCAGGCTAAGCCCCCATGTCGCCAACAGCGTATCGACCGTCCGGCCATACAGAAATCTGATCAGAAGTCGCTCGATGATGACGCCGACGATGCCGACCACGACCGGCGCCAGCACAAGCATCGCGATCCATATGTTGGCGCCCAGATTTGTCGATACGACGACCGTGTAGCCTCCGAGCATCAAAAATTCGCCATGCGCGAGATTGATCACACGCATCATGCCGAAGATGATCGCCAGACCAAGCCCGATCAGAGCCAGGTTGGCGATCCCGTAAATGATCTGCAACAGCAGCGCGAGGAAGAAGTCCAAAACCATCAATCCTGTGTTCGACCCGGTGGCGCCGATCTGCTACTTTATTCCGGCAGCCTTCAGGCCGTTCTCGAAATAGAATTTCGACTGGTTCGGATTGGCGTTCAGATCGCAGACCAGCAGCGTATCGGTCGGCGGCTGCGCCTGGAACGATTCGATGATGTTCAGCTTCTGGTTACGCACTTCGGCGAGATAGATGTTCTGCAGCAGATGATTGGTCTTCGGTTCGATGGTGACGGTGCCGCTTGGGCCGGCGAAGCTCACCGGGCTGCGCAGGGCCTTGATCACTTCGGCGCGGTCGGTGGTCCCTGCCTTGCGGACGCCTTCAGCCCACAGATGCACGCCTTCGTAAGACCGCGCTGTCACTTCCGACACGTAGTTGATCTTGCTGCTCGCATTTGCCCGGAGGTCGGCAACGAATTTCTTGTTGGCGGGGGTATCTATTTCCTCGAAATAGGCGAAGCAGACGATCATTCCTTCGGATTCTTCGGCTGCGACCAGCTTGTGTTCGCCGCCCACCGTAAAGACCGTCGACGCGATCGGAATAGTCTTGGTCAGGCCGACCGCCGCGTATTGACGATAGAACGAAATGTGCGCAGCGCCGACCAGCGCCGACATCACAAAGTCCGGTTTGGCGGCCTGGATCTTCTTGATGGTCGGGCCGAAATTGGTGACATCGAGCGGAAAGAATTCCACCTCGACGGTTTCGCCGCCATTGTCGTGGACGTATTTCTTCACCCAGTCCGACGTGATTTGCCCGTAATTGTAATCGGCCGCCACGACATAGACCTTCTTGCCCCATTTCTTCATCACATAGGGCACCAGCTTTTCCACCGTCTGCGCCGGCGTCGATCCGGTACAGAAAGTGTTGAAGTCGCAGACGCCCCCTTCGTAGAAGGTGTTGTAGAAATAGAGGGTCTGGAATCGGTCCAGGACCGGCCGAATGGCTTCGCGCGAGGCCGAGGTGATGCCGCCATGGACGACGTCGACATGCTCGCCGGCCGCCGCCTGGGTCGCAAACTGGGTGTAGAACTGAATCGTCGTCTGCGGATCGTAGGTCGTCAGTTTGATCTGACGTCCGAGCAGGCCGCCGGCATCGTTGATCTCCTTGACGGCGAATTTGGTCGCCTCGAGCATCGGCGTGCCGAGCAATTCGAGCCCGCCCGACTGGTCGAGCAAAGCCGCCATCTTGATCGGTTCGGCGGCCCAAGCCGTGCGCATCAACCCCGGCGCTGCCAAGGCGAGAGATGCGGCGCTGGCGCTCTTCAGTAAGGTTCGGCGGCTGGTGACCATCTGTCGCTCCCGTGTGATGCCGAGTTGGAGGCTCTCCTCGCCCAGCCGGCTGATGTCATTCCTTGTCGGCGGACTTGCTATTCCCTGACTTCGGCGGATCCTGCGCCAAGCCCTCAGCGACCCGATGGATCCCTTCGGAGATGTTGATTCCGATTTCCTCGCCAAGCCTCTGCACGGCCGGCAACTGCAACGCCATCGACAGGATGCCGTCGATCACCTGGTTCACCACCGGACCGTTCGCACCGTTTGCAGCACTGCCTGCGCTCGGACCGAAGCCAGTGACGTGATTGATGCGGATCGAGTCGATCTTTTCGGCCGGCTTCACCATCTCGCGCACGACGTTCGGCAGCGCGTCGATCTTGGCGAGGTCGGTCTTCATTCGAATGATGAGGTCCGACTGCCGGTTCTCGGCGGCGAAGATCGCCGCGTCGCCTTCCGCCTTCGCCAGCATTTCGGCCAGCAGGGCACGCGCCTTGGTCTCGGTCGCTTCGGCCTCCGCAGCCGCCAGGGCACGCACGGTGCCGGCCTGTGATTCGACCCGGGTGTCGTCGACCTCAGCCTCCATCCTGGCCTCGATCACAGCCAGTTCCTTGCCTCTCTCGGCAACAGCGATGTCGCGCGCGGTCTCGACCGACTCGCGCGCCGAGGCGGCCTTGGCGAGGCTTGAATAGGCCAGCGCTTCGGCTGCGGCTTCCTCGGCCTTCTTGGCGGCGAGCTTGATTTCGGTATCGTGTTTCGACAGCTTGACGGACAAATCGGATATCAGTTCGAGTTCGCGAATGCCGCGGTCGTGCTCGATCTGCCGACCCCTCACCTCAGAATCGCGCTGGATCCGCGCCAACTCGCGGCGTCCTTCGGCTGTGGCCTGTGCCTCGGCCGTTTCGGCCATGGTGCGGGCACGATAGATCTCGACCGAGTGCTGCTGCGCCAGTTGGGCTTCTTCCTCCTCCTGGTCGATCACCAGCCGCCGCTTGGTGGCGTCGAGATGGCTCTGGCGGACCGCGACGTCGGCATTGTTTTCGATCTCGGCGCGTTCCCGCTTGTTGGTCGCGATCACTTCGGCAAGCCGGCGCATGCCGACTGCGTTGAAGGCATTGTCCTGGTCGAGCGCATGAAACGGCGTCTGGTCGAGCCGAGTCAGCGAAACCGCCTCCAGCAACAACCCATTCTGCTTCAGCCGCGCGGAAAGGGCCGCCGCGACCTCCGCGACATACTTGCCGCGATTGTCCTGCAGCGAATCCATGGTGTATTGCGCTGCCACGCTCAGCAGCGCGTCGACCAGCTTGCCTTCGAGGATGTCCGCAAGGTCTGCGGCGCGGAACCCCTTGCTGCCGAGCGCCTGAGCGGCGGTCGCAACACCCTCATCGGTGGGTTCGACCCGGACGTAGAATTCCGCCGTCGCGTCGATCCGGAGACGATCCTGGGTAATGATCGAACGCTCGCCCGCGCGCACGGTCTCCAGTCGTACCGTGCGCATGTTGATCTCGGCGACCTTGTGCACGATCGGCAGGCTCAGCACGCCGCCGTCGAGCACGACCCGCTGGCCGCCCAGACCAGTACGGACCAACGCAAGCTCGCGGCTCGCCTTGATATAGAAGCGATTGAGAAACAGGGCCGCCAATCCGATGATGGCGATGATGGCGATCAAAGCAGCCCAAATCAAACGCCCAGCGCCCCCGCGCGCACGGTTGCCTTCAGATCAGAAGCAAACTGGCCGCAGACCGCGGTCGCGATCACAGGTCATTTGCACTGCAGCAATCTGAGCACGCCCGTCATGTCAGGCAAAATGAGAAGATTCGGTTATGCCAATCGGCATCGCCGATGATGAACGGTCGATGCGGCTCGGGACCTGCCACTTCGGAAGTCGATAGCGCGCACGATCAGATCACTCGCTAACGATCACTTCACGTCTGCAGCTTCGCAGACGTTGCATGGCGACGTCGGCGCCCGAATTTGCGAGTGTGGAGGCTACACAGCCAGGCTCGCCGGCGCCGAGGGCCTGGCGTTAATCAGGCTGTCTGCCAGAAAATTGGCCAGCTCGCTGATGAGCCGAGAATTGCCGCGCCGGCCGAGCGAATACACCAGTTCCACCGTCGGCAACTGCGGCAGCCGCATGCCATGATGGACGATCCGCAGCGGCGGCGCCACCAGCGCGCGCGCCAGCACCGTGATGCCCATTCCTTCCACCGCGGCCGTCTTGAGGCATTCGAAGCTGGGACTGACGAAACTGAGATGCCAGGAGCGGGCATGGTCCTTCAGCGCGGCGATGGCGCAGCGGCGATAGGCGCAGCCTTCAGGAAACAGCACCAGCGGGACTGACTCACCCGCTTCGCCCGGAAAGTTCGGTCCGCTGACCCAGACCAACTGCTCCCGCAACGCCACGGTGCCGTATCCGCTGCCGGTTTCCTGCTTGAAGAAAGCGAGATCGAACTCGCCGCGCACGCTACGCCGCATCAGGCTTTCGGATTGGTTGGCTTCGACTTCCAGGCCGACCATCGGATGCTTGTTCTTGAAGCGCGCCAGCCAGGTCGTGAAATCACGCCCGAAGAAATCGAGCGGCACGCCGAGCCGAACCAGTCCGCTCAACACTTCGTCGGACATCGAGGCATAGGCTTCGTCGTTGAGCTGCAGGATCTTTCGCGCGTACTGCACGAGCTTGCTACCCTCCGAGGTCAATTCGAGCACCCGCCCCTTGCGCCGCGTCAACAGGGGCTTGCCGACCTGGGTCTCGAGTTTCGCGATCTGCTGGCTAATGGTGGACTGCGACCGACCGACGGTCTCGGCTGCGCGCGAAAAGCTCATGGTGTCGGCAATGACAAGAAACGAACGCAGGCAGTCGATATCGAAGTTCACAGACACCTCCAAAATCGCGAATTACGATATCGATCATTGCTAATATTCATTTTGTCACTTCGACGGACATCCGTAAAGTCCCGACGTCCGCTTTGCGCCGATAGGAGCAGGCCGAGCCGCCGCAATCGTCGATGCGCGGCGGATCGCATCGGCAGCTATGCGCGTTGACCGATCGTAGCCTCCGTTCCCACGCGAACAATCAATCAATCTTCCCAGTCGTAAGCCAGCCGAAAGAGTGCCCCCGTGACGATTAGAGCTGTGGTGTTTGATGCCTACGGGACTCTCTACGACATCCAGTCGGTCGCTGCGGTCACCGAGGACGCCTTCCCCGGATATGGCGAAATCATCACCCAGATCTGGCGCTTGAAGCAGTTGGAATACACCTGGTTGCGGTCGCTGATGCAGCGCTACGAAGATTTCTCGCTCATCACCCGCGACTCACTGACCTACACGCTGCGATGTCTCGGCTTGAACAGCGATCCGATCGTGTTTGAGCGCATCATCGCACAATACGCGCATCTTGCTCCCTATCCCGACGTTCCGGCCACTCTCGCCGCGATCAAGGGTCGAAAGTTGGCGATCCTGTCGAACGGCAGCCCCGGCATGCTGCACTCGCTGGTTCTCAACACCGGGCTGGCCCGCTTGCTCGATGCGACGATCAGTGTCGATTCCGAGAAGGTCTTCAAACCGGCCCCCGAGGCTTACAAACTGATCGAAGCCAACCTCGGCGTCGCCCCCGCTGAGGTGCTGTTCGTATCGTCGAATCCGTTCGACGTGAGCGGCGCCAAAGCCTTTGGGTTGAAAGTGGCGTGGATCGAGCGTGTCACCCCGACGGCCATGGCCGAGGCCTGCCTGAGCAGCGATCTGATCGCGCCGATTACGATGTTTCGCGCGCTTCGGACCCAGATGGACGAACTGGGCCATCTTCCGGATTACCGGATCAGCCAACTCTCCGCGCTGGTGGCGATCCTGTCGTCGAGAACTGAATAGCGGGCCCGGTTCCGCCTCGCAGTCAAGTATCGCAGGCCCGACCACCGGCATCGGTCTGGTAGCTCGCTCGGCCCACCTTCGACTTTCAGCTCCGTCTCGCGATCGCACCGGTCGCTGCTTGCCGTGGCCGTCGGGCCAGACCGCACGGTTCGAGAAACTCCACCGCAACTTCGCCACGACGAGGAGGCGATCCGCCGTCCTATCCTGCTGGAAAATCCTTCCACCTACGTGCTGTTTCGCGACTCGACGATGAGCGAGACCGATTTCATTCGCGAACTTGCCAGACGGTCGGGCTGCGGGCTGCTGCTCGACGTCAATAACGTGTTCGTATCCGCCACCAATCACGGCTTCTCCGCGCTGGACTATCTGGCGGATTTCCCGCTCGAACAGGTGCGCGAGATCCACCTTGCGGGGCATGCCGAACAGTCGGATGACGAGGGTGAACTGCTTCTGATCGACAGCCATGACGGCCCCGTCGCCGATGCGGTGTGGTCGCTGTTCGACATCGTCGCCGGGCGCTGCGGTCCGATCCCGACCCTTGTCGAATGAGACAGCAATAGACCCGATTGGCCGGTCCTCAAGGCCGAGGCTGCGGCGGCGCAGGCGATCCTTGATCGTCACGCCCAGTCATTCGCATCGGAATCGCGCCAGGCCGTGCGCTGACACCCCCTGGCGCCGCAGGCAACCGCCGGACGGTGCAGCCCCGTTCTGCGCGGCTTTGCTGGATCCCGATCGCGCCACGCCGGATTGCGTCACCGGCCCCCGCGGAAAGGCGGCGACCAAGCGCTACAACGTCTATCGCAACAACGTCACGGTCAGTCTGATCGAGGCTTTTTGGCTTCGATCTATCCCGCGGTCCAGAATATCAACCGAAGGAGAGCGTCACCGGACAATCGTCCGCTGTCGCGATCATCTGCTGCAACATCGAAACCATCGGCGCCACGCCTGTTCCGCTCGCCACCATCAGGAGCGGCCGCGTGCCGTTGCGCAGACAGAATGTGCCTGCGGGCCGCGGGCATGGATGACATCCCCCCCCCGCAGCCCGCTCGGTCAGATATCGCGACATCGCGCCACCATCGAGCAGACGGATATAGAGCTGCAGGATGCGGTCCTCGCGGGGCGCATTGGCCATCGAGTAGGAGCGCCATTCGGACGTTCCCGGCGCCTGAAGATGCACAATACCGAACGGGCAGAAATTCGAGCGGATGCAAGCCAAGCATGCGTGCCGTGACCCGGCCGTATTGGCGCGCTATGAACGGCAGCTCGCCACTCTGCGGGATGCCTTGTCCCAAGGAATCAATGCGGGAGATTCTGAGGCTGCTGAAGCGATCAGAGAGCTTGTGGAGACAGTGACGGTTTTCCGAGACCCGACACGACTAGGCGGGGTGATGGTCGAAATCGCCGGACGGTTGAACACGCTGCTCGGAGAACAAGCATATCCGAACAAGGTTCGGGGAGTGTGGGGAAAGGTGGTAGCGGGAGAGGGACTCGAACCCCCGACCCCAGGATTATGATTCCCGTGCTCTAACCAGCTGAGCTACCCCGCCACGGCGTTCACCCAAGGGCCAACGGACGTTGATCCGGTCCCTTATGAACGCGCGGCATATAAGAAGTCGGCTGCGGGCATGTCAAGCAAAGCACGCCGAGTGACGCGATAAACGACCTATTTAGGCTGGACCGTGGGATCGCCGCCGGGGGTCCCGGGGGGCGGGATCACCCGCATTGTTCCGGTCTGCGGGGTGGGAGCGCGCATTTCCGGGTCAATCCCGGTCGGCGGACACAGAACCCCATTGGAGTCGGCGAGCTTTTCGCCGAGCGGACGACCCTGGCCCGTGGTGATCCCTGGCTTGGCCGAGCCACTCTGGCCCGGCGCGATCGCCGCGGGCGCGCAGCCGGACGGATTTGCCGCTGTGGGTGGCGCGGCCGGGGGCGTCTGAGCACTCGCCTGGTGACAGACGGCGAAAACGAGACAACAGGTTGCGATCAGAGTTTTGGTCATCATGATCGACCAACGCAAAGGGCTTATTGTCGTTCCGGGCTGCGCTGTGCGGTTGTCGGAAAAGGATCGCTGCCATGCGACGGTTCCAGCCGCGCAACCGCAGGCTAAATCAGAGCTTGCGATAGCGGATCAGCGAAAAATGCCCCATCGGGGGCATCGGTCGCCGCTCCGCCAGTTCCACGCCGCCATGGCCGGCGGCCCAATCGACCAGCCTTCCCCAGGGGAATTCCGGGCGCCAACCGAGCCGCCGCGCCAATGGCGCGAAGGCCAGCTCAAACAAACGCCGCGGCCCGCTTTCGGCGCCGATATGGTTGACCAGGATCAGCTCGCCGCCGGGCTTCAACACCCGGATGAAATCGTCCAGCGTGGCTTCGGGATCGGGCACCGCCGTAATCACATATTGCGCCACCACGGCGTCGAAAAACGCTTCCGGAAACGCCAGATTCTTGGCGTCCATGACGGCGAGGGTTTCGACATTGGTCAGCTTCAAGGCGCGCACGCGCTCATGCGCCTTGCGCAGCATCGGCTCGCTGATATCGACGCCGCATAGCCGCGTGGTGGGCGAATAGTCCGATAATGATAGGCCGGTGCCGACGCCGACATCCAGCACCCGCCCGCCGATCGCATCGGCCACCGCGATGGTGGATTGTCGTCCGCTGTCGAACACCTTGCCGAACACCAGATCGTAGACCGGCGCCCAGCGCGCATAGGCCTTCGCGACGCCGGCGCGATCGATATCGTTCCCCATGGCTTGCCCCGGTGATTCCTATCCGCGCAGTCCGGCGACAAGCGTGCGCGAGGTGGCCGCATCGCGGTCATGCGCCGGACGTTCGCCGCTGCTGCGCGGCATCGCGCTTTTGATAAAGCCGCCGCCGAGCACGCGCGCCTGCCCGTGTGCCGCGTCGTAAAACACACAGGCCTGGCCGGGGGAAACGCCTTCCTCGCCGGCGATCAGCTCGATCTCATAGCCGCCATTGGCCGCACGCAGCCAGGCCGGCTGCGGCGCGCGGGTGGACCTGACCCGCACGAACAGTTCCAGGCCGTCGCCGACCGCTTCGTCGAGCGGGCCATCGCCAATCCAGTTGACGTCGCGCAGGATGATGCGATCCATCCGCAGCGCCTCGCGCGAGCCGACCACCACCTGTCGGCTGGCAGCATCGAGCCGCACCACATAAAGCGGTGCCCGCGACGCGATGCCCAATCCGCGGCGCTGGCCGACGGTGAAATGCACGATGCCGGGGTGGGTGCCGAGCACGCGGCCGTTGAGATCGACGATGTCGCCGGGCTCCATCGCATTCGGCTTCAGCCGTTCGACGATATCGGTGTAGCGTCCGGTCGGCACGAAACAGATGTCCTGGCTGTCGTGCTTGTCGGCAACCGACAGGCCGAAGCCGCGCGCCAGCTCCCTGGTCTGCGGCTTGGTCATGTCGCCGAGCGGGAAGCGCAGAAAATCGAGCTGATCGCGCGTGGTCGCGAACAGGAAGTAGCTCTGGTCGCGATCGGCATCGGCGGCGCAGACCAGCGCGCGCGAGCCATCGCTCAGCCGGCGCGACGACACGTAATGGCCGGTGGCGAGCGCCGAGGCGCCAAGTTCGCGCGCCGTCGCCAACAGATCACGAAACTTGATCGAGCGGTTGCATTCGATGCACGGCACCGGGGTTTCGCCCGAGGCATAACTATCCGCGAAGCTGTCGATCACGGATTCGCGGAAGCGGCTTTCATAGTCCAGCACGTAATGCGGAATCCCGATCCGCTCGGCGACCGCGCGAGCGTCGTGGATATCCTGCCCGGCGCAGCAGGCGCCCTTGCGGTGGGTGGCGGCGCCGTGATCATAGAGCTGCAGGGTGATGCCGACGACGTCATAGCCTTGGGATTTCAACAGCGCCGCGGTGGCCGAGGAATCCACGCCGCCCGACATCGCGACGACAACGCGGGTGTCCTGCGGACGACCTTCGAGATCCAGGCTGTTGAGCATTGCTGTGGTCATTCGATGCGGTCGCGGCATCGACCTTGGGTGTGTTTCGCGGGAGATCGTGGAGCCATAATCCGCAAGATATGGAATGCCGACCTTTAATATAGGCCGCATTCCGTCGAAGCAATCATCGACAGTGGAATAACGGGACCTGGAACGGCAAATCTTGCCGGGAGAGGCAGAAAAGGCTCGGCCGGCGGCCCGCCACCGGCCCAGCAAATTCCACCAACCCATTGAAATATCATTATTTTATTTCGGGCCCCGGGATGGCCCGGTCCTTGCTGCAGGAATCGGGATGATCGCCCGAGCGGCGGACATTCGCCGGCCGGCGGTCTCCAGGTGCCGGCAAACCATTCGAGAGAAGTCCTAAGCAGGACCGCACTGAAAACATCGTTTCTGGCGTCCCTTGTCTTCGAAGTTCGCGCAAGGGGCGCTGCAGAGTATCGCGAACTTCGGATTCGGGACACGCGTGTTCAACGCCACATCAGAAATCGCCGCAACGGTTCCGGCACAAAATACCCGGGCCCCCGCACGATCGGAGCGGGCCTCGGACAGTTTCGCTTCGCTTGTCGACAGCAAGGCTGCGCCCGACAATTCCCGTGGGCAGGCGCCGGATCCGCGTCCGCAACGCAGCCAGGCCGACGATCTGGCCAAGGCCGACAGCCTTTCGTCGCGCAACGATCGATCCGACGCAGCGAACCTGGCGCGCGAGCGCAATGAGGACGCGCAACGTGCCGCCGACCGCAATGCCAATGCCAGCGCCGACGCGAAAGCTGCCGCAGATGCGCGAGCCGACGCCAACGCCAAGTCGAACGCGAAGCCCGATGCGCCCGCCAAGGATGCGCCCGCCAAAGATTCATCGGCTAAGGCCGACACCCGCCGCGACGCCAAGAATTCCGACCCCGACAAGGCAGACGCGCCCCCTGACAAGGCCGATGCGGCGACCGATGGGGCCACGACCGCGGCGGCGACCGATGAGGGAACCACTACGCCGATCGTGATCGCTGTGCCGGTGACCGTCGCCCCGAGCGATGCCGCAGCAACCGACACGGCTGTGACGACGTCGTCAACGTCCCCCTTGGCGATCGCGGCGGCGGCGGCGTTGAAGGCCCAGGCGGCGATCAGCGGCCAATCCGACGACGCGCAGACGGCGGGTCAGCCGGCGACTGGGGCAGCGACGGCTGACGCCAGCGCCCCCACGACCGGCGAAACCACCGACGCCGCGGCGCTTGCCGAACTTAAAGCAGCGTTTGCCGGCGCCAAACCGGCCGAGCCCGCCGCGAAATCCGCGACGGCGGCCGGACCCGCCGCATCGATTGCTACCGACGCCGACGCCACGGCACCCCAGGCCTCAACCGGGACCCCATCGACGCAGACAGAAACGGCGTCGCCCACCGGCGACGGCAACGCCAAGAGCACCGGCACCGCGACGGCGCTACCCGACGTGACCGCCCAATCGGCGGCGCCGAAAGCCGCGGCTACGGACCGCGACCACAAGGCCGCAACCGCGGCGCAAGCGGCGCTTGATCCGTCGGCATTGAATCAGACCGCGGTCAACACCGCGCAGCAGCCGCAATCGCCAAATCCCGCGACCCTGCCGGCGCCGGCAACGCAGTTCAACGTCGCCGCCGCCACCGGCGCCCCGGTGGCGCTGCGCGATCTGGCGGTGCAGATCGCAGCCACCGCGCGCGCCGGCAACAGCCGCTTCGAGATCCGACTTGATCCCGCCGATCTCGGCCGCATCGATGTCCGGATCGACGTCAACAAGCACGGCCAGGTGACGTCGCATCTGACGGTGGAAAAGCCCGAGACGCTGGCGATGCTGCGCCTGGATTCACCGCAGCTGCAGCGCGCACTGGATGATGCCGGGCTGCGCACCGGTGACGGCGGCCTGCAATTCAGCCTGCGCGACCAATCCTCGTCGGGCCAGAACAATGGCGGCCAAGAGCAAGGGCGCAACTCCCATCGCCTGGTCATCAGCGAAGAGGAAATCGTGCCTGCGGCCGTCGCGGGACGCAGCTATGGCCGGATGCTCGGTGCGAGCAGCGGCGTCGATATCAGGATCTGAGGAACCAGCCATGGCCATCGATGCAACCACCGTCCCCCCGCCGGTTTCGGGAGTCAGCCCCGTCACCTCGAGCACCGACACCACCACCAAGACGGCGGGAATCGCCGATAATTTCCAGACCTTTCTGACGCTGCTGACCACGCAGTTGAAGAACCAGAATCCGCTCGATCCGCTCGACACCAATCAGTTCACCCAGCAGCTGGTGCAGTTCGCCGGCGTCGAACAGCAGCTGAAATCCAACGACGCGCTGGCGTCGCTGGTGAAACTGCAATCTGCCGCGCAGAGCACCCAGGCGCTGAATTTCGTCGGCACCACCGCGGTAGTCGACGGCTCCACGACGTCGCTCGACAAGGGCGTGGCGGCGTGGGGCCTGAGCCTCGACAAACCATCCTCGGTGAAGCTGACGATCAGCAATTCGACGGGCCAGACAGTTTTCCAGGGCAATTACGCGATGAGCGCCGGAAAGGACCAGTCGTTCGTGTGGGACGGCAAGGGCAATGACGGCACGCAATGGCCGGACGGCAATTACACGATTTCCGCGGTCGGCACCGACGCTGCCGGCCAGAACGTCGCGGTCTCGAGCGAGATCCACGGCGTGGTGGATTCCGCCGACCTCTCCACGACCCCGCCGAAACTGTCGATCGGCGGCCAGACCTTCACCCTCGACCAGGTCAAGAAGGTGGTGCGCGCCGGGACTTAAGGTTCCGCTACTGCCCGACCAGTCGGTCGGCGAAATAGCCGATGGTCTTGCGATAGATCGTCGCCCGATTCCATTCGCGCATCACCTGGAAATTCGCCGAACCTTCCTCATAGGAGCCGCCGGGGTGCCAGCCCGCGGTGTGCAGCAGGTTGGCGGTGGAGGCCAGCACGTCGGGTACGCTGTGGCGCAGATCGACATGGCCGTTGCCGTCGAAATCGACGCCGTATTTGATGTAGGACGACGGCAGAAACTGGGTCTGGCCGATCTCGCCGGCGAAAGCGCCGACCAGATCCCGCAATGGCAGATCGCCACGCTGCAGGATTTTCAACGCGGCCAGCAATTCGCCCTGAAACAGCTCGGTGCGGCGGCAATCATGCGCCAGCGTCGCCAGGGTGCGGACCACCGGCATCTTGCCCATGTCGCCCTTGCCGAAATCGCTCTCCAATCCCCAGATCGCCACCAGGATCTGCGGCGGTACTCCGAACTGGCGTTCGATCCGCGACAGCAGCGAGGCGTGGCGCAGCAGCATCGCCCGGCCGGCCTTGATCCGGCCGGCGCCAACCCTGGTCGAGACATATTGTTCGAAAGTCTTGTCGAAGGTGCCGCGCTGTCGACGATCAAACTGCAGCACCTTCGCATCCTCGGTCACGCCGTCCAGCGCCTGGGAAATCACGCTTTGTGAAATCCCGGCGGCGCTGGCCTCGGCCGACATCGCCGCCACGAAAGAATTGAAATCGCCGCCACAGCGGGCGGCGTGAGCGGGCAGAGCGAAGATGGCGGAGAGCAGAACGCCGGCGAACACGCGAAACATCATGAATGACCCTGGCTGGGAGAAGCGAGCAGCCATGATGGCACGCAATCTGTGTCCGAACAACGACGGCGCCATTGCCCCCGTGTCGCGGGCGAGGCCGGCGGGGAGGCCGCGTGAAAGCGCCCTCCCCACGGCGAGGCTGATCAGGCGGCGCGGCGCTGATGTTTGCCCTCGCGGACTTCCTCGATGATCTTGTTGCAGAATGCCTCCAGATCGCCGGGGTTGCGCGAAGTGATCACGCCATTGTCGACCACCACCTGGGAATCCTCCCATTTGGCGCCCGCATTAATCACGTCCTGCTTGATCGAATGATATGAAGTCATCCGCCGGCCCTTGGCGATCCCGGTCTCGATCAACAGCCACGGCGCGTGACACACCGCCGCCACCGGCTTGCCGGCCTCGAAGAACGCCTTGATCAGCTTCAGCGCATCGGCATTGACGCGTAGCAGATCGGGATTGATCTGACCGCCGGGCAACACGATGGCGTCGTAATCATCCGCCCTGGCCTGGCCTAGGGCCTTGTCGACCTTCACGGCGCGGCCCCAATCCTTCTTGTCCCAGCCTTTGATCTCGCCCTGCTCCGGCGACACGATGTCGACCTGGGCGCCGGCTTCGCGCAACCCATCACGCGGCACTTCGAGTTCCGACTGCTCGAAACCATTGGTGGCGAGAATGGCGATGCGCTTGCCGCCGATTTGTCCTGACAAATTCTGTGCTGCCATATTGGTCTCCTGTTCTCGATGCCCCGACTGGTTAATGGGCCGCATCTCCTATCGTTCCGGGAACAACACGCAGGCTTGAGCGGCTGCGCGCGGCGGTCGTCGCATCGGTCGTCGCGGCGGCGAAATCGCCGGCAATGCAAACGAAGCGTTAACCGCCGCGCCGCAAGTTGAACTGTTCGCGCCATCGCGCGGGCCATTCACCATCACCACTCACCAACAATGGAAGGCTCTGAAGTGTCGACGGTTACCCATACGTCGCTCGACGACGACGAATTCGAAAGCCAACACGGATTCTATCGCGATCTGTGCGATTTTTTCCGCCGTTTCTTGATCGCGGCGTTCAATCCTCGCCGTACTGACTGACGTAACGAATAGTTTGCGTAAAGAAGATCTTGCGTAACGAATATCTTGAAGCGGCTCCGGCGCTCGGTTCCAGGCGCCGGGGCGCTCAGGCTGCAGACCGCGGCACGGCTGACCTGCAGCAATCGGCTTTCCGCACCGCACGGAAATTGCTAGGATTAGGTCTGATTTCAATTTGCAGGTGATGCGATGACCAAGCGATGGCGTCCATGGACCCGGTTCCCGCTGCCGAAGCATCCGCTGTTCCGGCTGCTGGCGATCAATCTGGCGATCGGCATCGGAATCGCGACCGCCGTTGTCGGTGCCCTGTTGGCGCTCAATCCGGGCGGGCTGCGCGACCTGATCCTGGCCGATGATTCGCCCGGCACCGCGCTCGGGCTGCTGCTGTTCGGCTTCGTGGTGACGTTCGGTTCGGCCGTGATGGGCAGCGCCATCATGGCGATGGGCTATGAGCCGCCGAAACCCGATGGCGGCGGCGGCAAGCTCGCTTACGCCCGGATCGCGGCCCACGGGCGCGGGCACGGTTAAGCGGGCGCTCACGGGCAGAACAGCGCCAACCACACCGTTGGCTGCTCGGACTGCGTCGCCTCGACGCGATGGCGGCAATGCGCCGGAATCTCCAGATAGCTGCCGGGCGTCAACGCCACCACGCGGTCCCCCTCTTCGAAGCGCAATGTCGCGGCGCCTGCCAGCAGCACCACGAATTCATGTTCGCTCTGGTCGTACCAGAAGCCCGGCGGGCTGGCCTGCCCGGTCGAGACGATGCGTTCGATCCGGACATCGCCGCGCGACAGCAGCGTCTCGAGGCTTTCGTCGGGTCCGGGCGCGGGCAGATCGCCGAGCAGATGTCCGCTGCGCATGTCGCTACTCCTGTTCGGCTGGCCGGCGCGTGGTGCCCGACACAGAATAAACCCTCTTGATTCCGCGGTCACCGGATTGTGGTCATGATCGCGTGGTGATGTCGCGGCGCGCCCCGACGCCCTGCCCGATTGATCCTGCCTGAAGGCCTCACCATGCCGCATCCTGCTTTGTCCGACCATTCCGTCGCCGTGATCACCGGCGGCGCCTCCGGCATTGGGCTTGCCGTCGCGACGCGGTTCGCGGCGCGCGACATGAATGTCTGCATCGCCGATCTCGGCGCCGAGCGGCTGGCGCATGCCGCCGCGACGATCGGCGCGGCGGCGCCGCGCGGCGCCGATTCGGTGATGACGATGGAGACCGATGTCAGCCGCTTTGAGGAGGTGACGCGGCTGGAGGAAGCGGTGCGCACGCGCTTCGGCGGGACCGATGTGCTGATGAACAATGCCGGGATCCAGATCGCCACCGACGCCTGCGGCCCGCGCGACAATTGGGAGCGGCTGCTCGGCGTCAATCTGTGGGGCGTGATCAACGGCATCCAGGCGTTCACGCCGGGAATGATCGCGCGCGGCCGGCCCGGCCTCGTCATCAACACCGGCTCCAAGCAGGGCATTACCACGCCGCCGGGCAACCCGGCCTACAATGTCGCCAAGGCCGGCGTGAAGGCACTGACCGAGGCGCTGCAGCACGAATTGCGCAACATTGAGGGCTGCCGCATCAGCGCTCATCTGCTGATCCCCGGCTTCGTGTTCACGCCGCTGACCGCGGGCAGTCGCAGCGAAAAGCCGGCGGCGGCCTGGACCCCGGAGCAGACCGCCGACTTCATGATCGAGAGCCTCGGGCGCGGCGATTTCTACATTCTGTGCCCGGACAATGACGTGCCGCGTGCGCTCGATGAGAAGCGGATGGCCTGGGCGATCGGCGACATCATCGAGAACCGGCCGCCGCTGTCGCGGTGGCATCCGGACTATGCCGAGGCCTTCCGGGCCTTCGTGACCAAGCCCTGAGATCCACCCACATTTTGTTTGACCCATGACGCCGACGCAGCGCATGGCAGACTTCGAGCGATGACGGTGATCGTTGCCCTCCAATATCGCTAGGACCCATCCCCGATGGTGAAGACGTTGCGCCCGATCGCGTCGCTGCTGCTGGCGGCGGCGCTGCTGCTCGCCGGCAACGGCGCCCAGTTCACGCTGCTGCCGTTGCGCGGCCAGGCCGAGGGATTTTCCACCTTCGCGCTCGGCCTGATCGGTTCGGCCTATTATGTCGGCTTCGTCGCCGGCTGCCTGTTCGGCCCCTATCTGATCCTGCGCGCCGGCCATATCCGCGCCTTCACCGCGATGGTGGCAATCGCCGCCGCCACCACTTTGGCCTATGCGCTGGCGCCCTATCCGCTGCCGTGGTGCGTGCTGCGGCTGTGCACCGGCTTCGCGCTGGCGGGATTCTACCTGGTGCTGGAAAGCTGGCTCAATGACGGCGCCAGCAACACGATGCGCGGCTATGTGATGTCGGCCTATATCACCGTCACCTATCTGGCGATGGTGGGCGGCCAGATGCTGATCACGCTGTATCCGGTCGAGCAGGACAGCGCCTTCATGGTGGCGGCGCTGCTGTCGGCGCTGGCGATCGTGCCGGTGGCGCTGACCAGCTCGGCGCAGCCGGCGCCGATCACCCTGTTCCGGTTTCAGCCCCGGCAGCTTTACGAAGCCGCGCCGGTGGCGCTGATCGGCAGCTTCGCGATCGGCCTGGCCAATGGCGCGTTCTGGGCGCTGGGCCCGGTCTCGGCCGCAGGCAGCGGGCTCAATCATGAATCGGTGGCGGTGTTCATGAGCGTCTCGATCCTGGCCGGCGCCCTGGCGCAATGGCCGATCGGCCGGCTGTCGGACCGCGTCGACCGCCGCAAGGTGCTGCTGGTGCTGCTGGTCGGCGCCGCCGCCACCGGCGTCGCGCTGTGGCAGCTGGCGGCGACCGGCACGCTGATGCTGGTGTTCGGCTTTGCGTTCGGCGCGCTGGCGCTGCCGGGCTATTCGCTCGCCGCCGCGCACGCTTATGACAAGACCCCGGTGAGCGACATGGTGGCGACCGCCGCCACCGTGCTGCTGGCCAATGGGCTGGGCTCGGTGTTCGGCCCGCTGCTGGCGACCGGCTTTCTCACTCCGGAGGGCCCGCGCCGTCTGTTCCTGTTCACCGCCTTGGTCGAGGCCGCGCTCGCCGCCTATGTGTTCTACCGCATCCTGGTGCAGGCCTCGCTGAAGCCCGCCGACAAGACCGGCTTCGATCTCGTCACCACCGCGTCGATCGGCGGCGTGGTCACCACCGGCACGCTCGACCCGGACGACCCGTCGGTCGGCGTGCCGGAGGGATTTGTGGCGACCGAGGAGGATGCGCGGGTGGAGGAGCCGGCGTGAAGCCGCGCCCGCGTCAGCGGCAAGCCCGGCCGCGGCGGCGATGATCTCGGCGTGAACGGACATGAGTCATCGGCCCCGTTGTTTGGACGGCGCGGGGACGCCGATCGGTTTGGCGCGAACGGGCCGCCTGCCCCTTCGCCGCGCCCCAACGAGGGCGCGCGGAACGCCGGACGCGCGATGCGTCCGCAGCCTCATGCGCGATGAAAACAAGCGCACGAGTTAGTCACCACGAAAGCACCGACAGGTCCGGCGTTCCGCACGCGGTGAGGCTTCCGGCTTGCTTCGTGCTCTCCCCGGTGGCGTTTGATACGCTTGGATTCGTCACCGTCGGGACTGAGCTGTTCGGAAGACGCGAGCCTGTTCGCAGGCTGGTCTGGACCGGTTGTTTCCCGCGGCCGGTCGGCTCACGGGCGCTCTATCCCTTGACGCCAGCGACGGGCGTCGGGACCACACGACTTGGGCCGGCGCGCAATGGCGATGCAGATGGAGCGCATCTCCGCCCCGGCCCGCACCGCACAGCGTCGTCGTCCTGGCGCCTCGATCCGGCGGCTCCATAAATCCCGCGGCCGAGCCCTGCGGACCCACAGCCACGGCATCCCCTGCCGCCATCCCTCCGCGCCCGACGCTGCCGCGTCCACCGCACCCCGCCCCGCGACACGAGACGATCGCGAGCCGCCCCTCGTTGATGGAGCGGGATGGATAGGAATATATACCGGGACGGGGAGATTGTCAACACGCGCATAGGAAGCATGTTGGGATAGAGCGAAGCGATACCTGCCTCGCCAGGACGGCGGGCTTTCGCAGAGCGCTCAACCCATCCTGCGGGTGCGGCGTAATTTCAAGTACAGTAGATGAGGCAAGATTATAAAGCGCCATTTTAACCGTTCAACGTTCGCGCAATACCCGCCATATTTGGCGGATCATTCCTGAGGAGATTGCAGCTTGAAATCCGAAACTCAAGATATTCAGCAGATTTTTCAAGACCGCCGCCAATATCGTGTACCTTTCTATCAGCGCGCCTATGTTTGGGACAAAGAAGAGCAATGGGATCCGCTGTGGAATGACATCCGTGACAAAGCTGATTTACGGGTCAACAGTGATACCACCACACCTCATTTTCTTGGGGCAATCGTCCTTGAGCCCCAGCCGCGGCGCGGTTTGAGGGGCGTCGAGGCATACCACATCATTGATGGACAGCAACGCCTTACAACATTGCAGTACTTCCTGGCTGCACTCGCAATGACGCTGCGCGCTAACGATGTGGCGGCACTCCAAACCGTCATCGATGGCTGCCTTTGGAATCCAAATACCGATACGATGGAAAAGCCCGAAATAGAATGCTTCAAAGTCTGGCCGACGTTTAGGGACCGGGAGCCGTACCAAGAGGCTCTTAAGGCAATGAACCGAGATGAACTTCGCTCGAGTTTCGCGGTGAGCTTTACTCAAAGCGGGACGCTAAAAAAGATTGGCGTCGACCATCCGGCAGCACTCGAAGCAATCTGGTTCTTCGCCGATCAAATCGACGAGTGGCTATCGCTTTTTGCCGGATCGGAACGCGAGCGAGCTCTCGAACATCTAGCCGAAGCGACACTTAGAGATTTCCGCGTTGTGGCTATTTCCCTGGAAGAGAACGACGATGCCCAGGTGATCTTCGAGACGCTAAACGGACGCGGCGCTGAACTCAATGCGACGGACCTAATCCGCAATTTCATTTTCATGCGGGCGGACCGAGAGGATGTGGATGCAGGCAACCTGTATGACACGCTCTGGACTCCGTTCGAAGGTCAATTTTGGATCGAGGAGCAGCGCAGGGGCCGATTGCGAAAACCTCGACTGGAATGGTTTGTGCAGACGGCATTGCAAGCTGAAATGGCCGACACCGTAGAGATCGGACGCCTTTACAACAATTATCGGCGATACGGAATTGGTGGGCGGGCGCCCATCCCCGCCGAGACGCAACTCCGGATGCTAACACTCCACGCGGACCAATACCGGGAACTGATATCGGGCAACGGCAATAATCCGATCGGTCGATTTGGAAGGCGCATGGCTGTGTGGGACGCGTCCCCCACGCACTCCCTAGCCATTCGCGTTGCATCTCTTGGCTTACCGGAAGCCGCCCAAACTTCGATTTATAACGACATTGTTTCGTTTATTGTTCGCCGGACGGTTTGCGGCCTCACGACAAAGAATTATAATAATGTTTTTTTGCAGTTATTGAAGAAGTTCAAGGGCGATGAGGCCACGGCGAGTGGCTTTCATACCTCGCTGGCCGCTCTTGACGGTCAGGCTTCGCGCTGGCCACGCGACGACGAGTTTCGAAGAGCGTGGCTGAATGAACCCGCACACCGCAATTTCGGGGATGTTTCCCGCGTTCGCGCCGTTCTTACTGAACTCGAAAATGCCATGCGGACCCTGCGAACCGAAGAGCCATTCACGCCGACGCTTGGCACTCTCGACGTGGATCACATTTTGCCAGACAAATGGTACGATCATTGGCCCCTCCGCGGCGAAACCGTTACCGCCGACGAAGCATCAAATGCACTTCTCAGTAGCCTCGGAATGTCGACGCCAACAGCCCGAACCGAGAGGATTCTACTTCGAGAAAGGCTAAAGGCAACTCTCGGCAACCTTACCATGGTCCACTACGGTGTGAACCGATCACTGCAGAACGGACCATTTCCACAAAAACGTGAACGCTTTTTCGTTGAATCCAACCTTCATCTTAATCGCACGCTTATGCGCGCTGAGAACTGGGACGAGGAGGACATCCAGAAGCGCGGTAACGCCCTATTCGAAACTGCTCGCACGATTTGGCAATCACCTTGATAGCACCGATGTAAGACCGAGCGAACTCAGAAATTTGCGACATGCACCTGAGGAGAGGCCGCGGGCAAGCGCGGCGAGATTCCGGGTTCGCGCGCAGCTGGCGCTGCGCACGCCCCGGAATGACCGGGACGAAATTGCGGCGAAGCAGCCTGTGAAACGGATGAGGGCCCGTGGGGCGCAGGATGGGTTTGACCCGTAGGGCGGATTAACCGAAGGCGTAATCCGCCGCGAACGGAGTGGTGGGTTACGGCTTCGCCTAACCCACCCTACGGTCCTATATAAAAGTCTAGACGAGTAGCGGTCTTCTCCCCTCCCCCTTGCGGGGAGGGGTCGGGGGTGGGGGTCCACAACGGAAGCCTCGCCTTGTGGCACCCCCACCCCGGCCTCCGCTTCGCTCGGCCGCCCCTCCCCGCAAGGGGGAGGGGTAACCGAAAGGCTGCGGCCAAGAGACACGGCTTGGACTATCATTAGGACGCCTCATGAGACGGACAACGCGCGCGACGGTGAGTATGCGCATGAAGAGCCCGGCGCATCCCGGCGGCTTCGTCAGGCATGAGATCATCGATCCCTTGCAACTGTCCGTCACCGATGCCGCCAAGGTTTTGGGCGTCACGCGCCCGGCGCTGTCCGCCCTGCTGAACGAGCGCGCCGCGCTGTCGCCGGAAATGGCGCTGCGGATCGAAAAGGCCTTCGGCGTCTCGATGGATGCCTTGATGCGGATGCAGAACAGTTTTGACATCGCGCAGGCACGCAAGCGCGCCGGCGAAATCAAAGTTGCGCGCTACGCGGGCGCGGCCGAATAGCAATGCACCTTGCGCCGCGCGACGGCTCGCGTGATGGCGGATCACGCTACGCTGATCCGCCCTGCGTGCTCACCCACCGCCCTGGTCATTCCGGGGCGCGGAGGCCGCCAGGCCGAGCGAACCCGGAATCTTGCCACACGTACCTGATGAGAGGCCGCGGGTGCGCGCGGCGAGATTCCGGGGGCGCGCGCAGCTGGCGCTGCGCACGCCCCGGAATGACCGGGACGAAATTGTGGCGAAGCAGCTGGGGGAACGGATAAGGGCCCGGCCCGCAGGATGGGTTGAGCGAAGCGATGCCCGTATCGCGGCGGCGATGGGTTTCGCAGGGTGTGAGACCGCGCCGCGCGCCCCCAACGCCGCCTCGCTCAGGCCCGCGCCTTCACCACCTGGTCGAGCGCCGCGACGGGCTCGAACAGTTCGAACCGGTTGCGGCCGGCGCGCTTGGCGGCGTAGAGCGCGGCATCCGCCTCGGCAATCGCGGTGTCGATCGAGCCTCCGGCCTCCGCCTGGCAGGCGCCGATGCTGACCGTCAGCGCGATGTCCTGACCATCGTCGAAGCGGATCGGGGCCGCGTTCATCGCCGCGACCATGCGCTCGCACAGCCTGCGCAGGCCGTCGCGGTCGCAATCCTCCACCAGCGCGACGAACTCGTCGCCGCCCCACCGGGCGCAGCTGTCGTTGCCGCTCAGCAGCCGCTCCAGCCGCCGCGCGGTTTCACACAATAGACGATCGCCGGCCAGATGACCGAACCTGTCGTTGACGTCCTTGAACTGATCCAGATCGATCAGCAGCAGCCCGGGCGATTTCGACGCCAGCGGCGACGCGGACATCGCCTGCTCGAACATTTGGGTGAACCCCCGGCGGTTGGGAATTTCGGTCAAAAGATCGATATTGGCGAGACGCCGCAGCTTCTCGGTTCGCTCGTTGACCAGATCCTCGAGACCACGGGTATGGTCTTGCACGGCGCGGGCCATGCCCGACAGAGTGCGCGACAGCCGGCCGATCTCGTCGCGGCCAGGGTCGACCGCGATATGGTCGAAGTCACCGTCCTCGACCCGTCGGGCGGCGGACTCGACCGACGCCAGACGATCGAGCACCACCCGGCGGAACAAGATGGTGACGAGCCCGATCGCCACGGTCATCATCACGATCAGCAGCAGCGCGACCGGCGTGAACAGCCGACGATCGATGATGGCGTCGAGGTCCATCAGCGTGACGTTGAACCAGCCGAGCCGATCGAGATAGCCGACCCCGACCAGAAATTCGTGCCCGCCGATCGTCATGAAACGCGACTCGACGGCTTTGGACCCGGCGGAGACGCGCTTCATCATGGCGGCGAGCGCGGCGGCGTCGGCCGGCTTGTCGACCTGCTGGAAGATGGTCTTCTTGGTCTTGGTGTCCTTGGTGAGGCTATGGAAATCGACCATGCCCTGATCGCGGTGCGCCTGGATGGCGCCGGAGCGATCGACGAACATGCTGGTGACGCCGGTCTGCGGCAGCGCCACCACCTCGCGGATGAATTCGCTGAGGTCGACGCCAGTGCCGATCACGCCGAGAACCCGGCCCTGCTCGGTGAGGACGCAGTTGATCCAGACCTTGGTGACGGCGAGATGATCGTCGCGGTCGACGTTGAGCTGGCAGGGCTCGCCGGCCGCGATCGTCTTGAAGTACCAGCCGTCGCGCGGATTGTCGCGGCTGACCCGATAGCGCAGCTGATTGCCCTGGTAGGCGTTGGCGGCATCGTTGAAATAGTAATTGCCCGACGCGTGAACGACGAAGAAATAGCTCTTGTCGTGAAACGACAAGCGGAATTGCTCGAGTTCCGCCAGCCCGCGCGCCGCCTTGCCGGGATCGGATTCGTCCTGCGCCCATTCGCGAACCGCCGGCGAGCGCGCGACCGTCTCGGCCAGCGACACCTCGCGGATCAGCGCTTCGAGGCCGCGATAGCGATCGAACAGCACCTGCTTCTCGGCGAACAGCGTGCCGAGCGCCACCACGGTGTTCCGGGTCAGAGCTTCGAACGCCAGATAGGCCGGCACGGCGATCAGGCCGAACACGAAGACGGTCACCACCAGAACCCGCGTCTTCAGGCTGGTGGCAATCTGGTTCCAGAAGGCGCGCATCGTGCTTGGTGTCATCTCCCGGCGAAACAGCCCGTCGTTGCGAGCCCCAGCGCCACGCGGTTGCGCCGAGACCATCGAATACGACTAAAATCTGAAGGCTTCACTAATGGTTTACGGTGTCGCGCCCGCGCCCCAAACGCGGCGGCGGATCGCCTGGGCGGCCCATAGCCCGTCGGATGGGTTGAGCGAAGCGATAGCCATGTCGCCGGCGGCCATCGGTTTCAAAAAGGGCTCAACCCATCCGACGAACTCGCATCGTCATTCCGGGGCGCGAGGCCGCAGGCCGAGCGAACCCGGAATCTTGCGACAGATAACTGATGAGAGGCCGCTGGCGCGCGCGGCGAGATTCCGGGTTCGCGCGCAGCTAGCGCTGCGCACGCCCCGGAATGACCGGGGATGAAATTGCGGCGAAGTAGCAAGCGAAACGGATGAGCGCGTAGGATGGGTTGAGCGAAGCGAACCCCATCTCGCCGGTGGCCATGGGTTTCGCAATGGGCTCAACCCATCCGACGCACCCCCGCCTGTCATTCCGGGGCGCGAGGCCGCAGGCCGAACGAACCCGGAATCTTGCGACAGATAGCTGATGAGAGGCCGTTGGCGCGCTCGGCGAGATTCCGGGTTCGCGCGCAGCTGGCGCTGCGCACGCCCCGGAATGACCGGGAATGAAATTGCGGCGAAGTAGCAAGCGTGGCCTGGATGGAGCACAGCTCGATCCGGAAGATGGGCACGGCGCAATCGCGCCTTTGCCCACCGTCCTACCTACTCCGCCGCGACGCGCGTCAATTCGCCGGCGCGTTGCATCTCACGGCGCAGCCATTCGGGCGCGATATCGAATCCGTTCGGCCAGGTCGGCGCGCCGAATTCCAGAAAGACGCGGGCGAAATAGGCTTGGTCTCGCAGCGGTTCGAGCATCGGTCCGGGCTCGGCGATGTCGCGGGCGAAGTCATGCACGCCCTCGCTGCCATCGTTGAAACGGACGCGAAGCCGAAAGCCGCCGACCTTTTCGAGCTGAGTGACCTTAGTCAACATCGAGACCTGCGATCCTCTCGGGTTGTTGGCCTGCCCTGGCGCGATCCCAATTATCCCGCAATTGGTCGCGGCGCGCCAGCGCCCATTCCTTGACAAGTCGCGCCGCCGCGCGCGGCAACGCTCCCTCGATCACCTCGCCCGTATCGATCGCCACGAAGGCTTCGTACTCGCCGTAGACCGCATGGAAATGCGGCGGCGGGTGATCCCTGACGTACATCCGGATCGCAATGCCATAGAACCATGCAATGGTCGGCATCGCCGCCGATCCTAGTTATCCAAAAAGCTCCGCAGCTTCCGTGACCGGCTCGGGTGCTTCAGCTTGCGCAGCGCCTTGGCTTCGATCTGGCGGATGCGCTCTCTCGTCACCGAAAACTGCTGGCCGACTTCTTCCAGCGTGTGGTCGGTGTTCATGCCGATGCCGAAGCGCATGCGCAGCACGCGTTCCTCGCGCGGCGTCAAGGACGCCAGCACGCGGGTCGTGGTCTCGCGCAGATTGCTCTGGATCGCGGCGTCGATCGGCAGGATCGCGTTCTTGTCCTCGATGAAATCGCCGAGATGCGAATCTTCCTCGTCGCCGACCGGGGTTTCGAGCGACAGCGGCTCTTTCGCAATCTTCAGAACTTTCCGAACCTTCTCCAGCGGCATGCCGAGCTTTTCGGCGAGCTCCTCCGGAGTGGGTTCGCGGCCGATCTCGTTGAGCATCTGCCGCGACGTGCGCACGATCTTGTTGATGGTCTCGATCATGTGCACCGGAATACGAATGGTGCGGGCCTGGTCGGCGATGCTGCGCGTGATCGCCTGGCGGATCCACCAGGTCGCATAGGTCGAGAATTTATAGCCGCGGCGATATTCGAATTTGTCGACCGCCTTCATCAAGCCGATATTGCCTTCCTGGATCAGATCGAGGAATTGCAACCCGCGATTGGTGTATTTCTTGGCGATCGAAATGACGAGCCGCAGATTGGCCTCGACCATTTCCTTCTTGGCCTGGCGCGCTTCGCGCTCGCCCTTCTGCACGCCGTGCACGATCTTGCGGAATTCGCCGATCTCGAGCCCGGTCAGCGCGGCGAGAGACTGAATCTCCTGGCGCAGCTCTTTGATGCGGTCCTTCTCGTGATGGACAAAATTCTTCCAGCCCTTGGCGGAGAGTTTGGAGACGCGGTTGAGCCAGCGCGGATCGAGCTCGGAGCCCTGATAATTGCGCAGGAAGTCTTCGCGGGCGACACCGTGGCTGTCGCCCAGACGCAGCAGCCGGCCTTCGAACGACACCAGCTTCTTGTTGATGTCGTAGAGCTGCTCGACCAAGGAATCGATACGGGCCTGATTCAGCCGCAGCGATTTGACCTCGACGATGATCTCGTCTTTGAGCTTCTTGTATTTGCGCTCCTGCGACGGCGTCAGCTGCTCGCTTTGCAGCTGGTTGGCGATGTCCTGCTCCTGCAGGCGGCGCAGCTTCTTGTAGTTGTCGGCGATCTTGTCGAAAGTATCGACCACCTTCGGCTTCAGCTCGGCCTCGATCGCGGCCAGCGACATCTGATTTTCGAATTCGTCGTCGTCGCCATCGTCGGAGGATTCCGAGCTGCTGTCGGCCGCGGGGGCGGCGGCCGGCGCGGGGCGCGGCGGCGCGGCGCGGAACGGGGTCGCTGCCGGCGGCGCGGCAGGCGGTGCGACATGCGCGGGCGCCGCAGCGCTGGCCTCGCCGTCACCGGCGTCATCGCCGGCGGCGGGCGGGGCGATCAGCGCCGGATTCATGCCGTTCTTGGCGTCGGGGCCCGCATAGGTGGCCTCGAGATCGATGATGTCACGCAGGAAGATCTTTCCCTCGTTCAATTCATCGCGCCAGATGATGATGGCCTGGAACGTCAGCGGGCTTTCGCACAATCCGGCGATCATCGCCTCGCGGCCGGCCTCGATCCGTTTGGCGATGGCGATTTCGCCCTCGCGCGACAACAGCTCGACGGTGCCCATTTCGCGCAGATACATCCGCACCGGATCGTCGGTGCGCTCGCCGGGCTCGCTCTTCTTGGTCTCGGTGACGGCCTTGGCGGTGACCTCGACCAATTCGTTGTCGGGCTCTTCCTCGGCCTCGTCCTTGGCTTCCTCTTCGTCGCTGTCGGCGTCGTCGGCCTCGGACACATTGATGCCCATTTCGGACAGCATCGACATGATGTCCTCGATCTGCTCCGGCGAGGTGGTGTCGGACGGCAGCACGTCATTGAGCTGATCGAAAGTGACAAAGCCGCGCTTCTTGGCCTGCTTGATCATCTTCTTGACGGCGGCATCGGACAGGTCCAGCAACGGCGACGGCGCGTCAGCGGAGTCCTTTTCCGGCGCGTCCACGGCCTTGTCGTCCTTGTCTTTCACCTGCAGCGTCTTTGCCTTGCTGGCCATTCAATGCTCCTGAAACGCGCTCACGCAGGAAGCGTCGCCGCCCCCGCCATTCAACTCTTCGATCAAACTCGACGCGGAAAGGGCGGCGCATGACTTCGCCACCCGATATGATCTCGCTGGTTCTAACTCTCGTCGCGGCCTTGTACCGGAAGGCCCTTAACTCCAGATTAACCCTATTTCTGCAGCCAAATCCGGGGTTTGGCGAGTCATTTAACCGCTCCCGGCGATCCCGTCCGCAGCTTTCGACTCACATGCTGCGCTGGAACCGGCCGGATGATTCGCCAAATCCCTCGATCAGCGCCTCGGTTCCGTCCACTTCGGACAGCCGCGCCTTGACGTCGAGCAACCAAGCATTGTTGGCCTCGCTGCCGTCCTCGCCCAAAGCCAACTCGGCATCCTTCAATTCTCTAAGTAAGGAGTGGGATTGTCGATGCAAGGCAACAAGTTGATGCCAGGTCGAAAGAACATCCTCGCGCGCCGCGTTGGGCTGCGCGCCCCACACCGCATGGGTCGTGATCGCCTGCTCAACCCGTTGCAATTGCTCGGATAAACCCGCCTTGACGAGATCGGAGCGGATTTTTTCGGCGAAATCGGCGGCGGCCTCGCCGTGATGGTGGTCATTGGCGAAGGCGGCGATGATCCCGGCGCGCAGCCGGTGCGCCTCCGGATGCGCCAGTTCCAGCGCGGCAATTTCCTCGAGATGGTCGTGCAGCAGCCAGGGATGGTTGAGCAGCGTCTGCAGGATCAGCGCCTCGCGGCGCGACATCGCGCTGCGCTGGCCGCGCATGATCGGGCTATTGGCGAGGAACGGGCTGGCGACCTGGTAGGGCGCGCGGTTGATGGTCTGGCTGCCGGCCGCGCCCTGGCCGCGCCGCGGCTCGATTCGGCCCGCCGCGCCGGGCGTAAAGGTGGTGCGCGGCTGAAACCGGCGCCCCGAATCACCGCCGAATCCGCCGCCGAACCCGCTTTGCCCGCGGAAACCGCCGCCAAAGCCGCCGCGACCGCCATAGCCGCCCGGCGGCGCGAAGGCCAGCCGCAGCCGCTCGGTCAGATCCTGGCGATAATACCGTCGGACCACCTCGTCCTGGATGCCCGCCGCCAGCGCATTGATCCGCGCCTCCAGCGCCGCGCGCCGCTCCGGGGTGGCGAATACGCCGCCCTCGATCTCGCGGGTCCACAATAGATCGGCCAGGCCACGCGCCGCGCCGATCACCTCCTCGACCGCCAGCCGGCCGCCGGAGCGCGCCAGATCGTCGGGGTCCTGGCCCTCGGGCAATAGCGCGAAACGCAGGCTCTTGCCGGGCTTGAGATGCGGCAGCGCCAGATCGGCGGCGCGAAACGCCGCCTTCTGCCCGGCCTTGTCGCCGTCGAAGCACAGGATCGGCTCGTCGGCCATCTTCCACAGCAGCGCCAGCTGGTTTTCGGTCAGCGCGGTGCCGAGCGGCGCCACCGTGGCGGCAAAGCCGACGCCGACCATGGCGATGACGTCGACATAGCCCTCGACCACGATCAGCGGCGCGCCGTCATGGGCAGCCTTCCGCGCCGCCTGCAGATTGTAGAGATTGTCGCCCTTGTGAAACAGCGGGGTCTCGGGCGAGTTCAGATACTTCGCCGCGACGTCCTTTTCCAGCGCGCGACCGCCAAAGGCGATGACGCGGCCGCGGATGTCGGTGATCGGAAACATCACCCGGTCGCGGAATTTGTCGAACGGCACCGGGATGTCGTCGCCGGCCACCAGCAGCCCGGCCTCGACCATGTCCTCGACCGGAATCCCGGCCTTGCCGAGATGCTCCTTGAGCGCGAAGCGCTCGGCGCCCGCATAGCCGACGCGGAATTTCAGCTGCGCCGCCTGGGTCATCGCGCGGTCGGCGAGATAGCCGCGCGCCCGCGCGCCAGCCCGCGACGCCAGATTGTCGGCGAAATAGCTCGCCGCCAGTTCCATCACGTCATACAGCGTCTTGCGGTGCTGCTCGTGCCGCGCGGCATCGGGCGAAGCCACCGGCAGCGCCAGGCCAGCCATCGCGGCCAGCCTCTCCACCGCTTCGGGAAAGCCGACGCCCTCGGTCAGCATCACGAAGTCGAAAATGCTGCCGTTCTTGCCGGAGGAGAAGTCGAACCAGGCCTGCTTTTCGTCATTGACGAAGAAGGACGGCGATTTTTCCTGCTGGAACGGCGACAGCCCCTTCCACTCCCGCCCCGCCTTCTTCAGTTTGACGCGGCGGCCGACCACGTCCGAGACCGGAAGCCGGGCGCGGATTTCGTCGAGAAATTGCGGCGTGAAGCGCATGGCGCGAGTTTACTTCGATTCGTGAGGGAGCGCGGCAGACCGCCAACCGACCATGGATATAGGGTTGCGGCCGGGAAATACGATGGCGAGGCCGGTTATGCCGGTTATCCACAGGGGGCAGCGCGTCTTGATTCGTTTGCTCAACGACCTTCTGGCGCCGATGGCCCACGCGACAGCCTCGGCCTGATCACTATCCCCGCCTTGCCGCTGTCGTCAAAGGCGCGCTCGGCCGGCGCCGGGTCGCAATCCTCCATGCCGTATTCATCGAAGATATGCTCGACCACAGCATAGGGCGGACCGTTGTACCAGGCAGGGTCATGATCGAGATCGAGCCGGATGGCCGCGATGACGCGCGAGCCGACATCTGTGCACCGCCAGCGGCCGCTTGCGGTCATGAACTCCATTCCGATTCTGAACTCCGAATGATCCATCGTTGCCTCCAACGAGAGTGAGCTTTCGACGAAGGAATGTAGCACAACCTGCGCTTGTTTGATCTGGCGCATTGCGGTGCAGCAAAACTGGTTCTCCATTGCGGCACAACTTCAATGTCGAACGATGTCGAGGGAGATTCGGACCATCCAGGCAGGGCTCGCTTTGCGGCCGTTCCCACGGGACTAGGCCGCGCCAGACTCACAGGAGCGGGACCATGGCAATCTGCAATCAATGCCACACGCTGATGACGCCGCTGGGCGCCGAGGCCTTTGATGGCGTCTATGAAATTCATTCCTGGCTGTGTACGGCCTGCGGCCACGAGCTCGATATCGCGATGGCCTGCGTCGAGACCTATGATTTTCCAAGCTTCTGCCTGACCGAGCCGGACGATCCGGACTGGCTGGCGCTGCTGCCGCTGGCCTTGAACGCCCAGCTCGAGTCGCGGGCAATGCAGGCGCACTGAGCGATCCGCCGGCGCGGCGATCGAGCGCCCTGCCCCGGACGCCGTGTCGGCATGGCGAGGAGCGCTTGCGACGAAGCAATCCAGTCTGTGCCTGGCGCCCCTGGATTGCTTCGCGGTCGGACGGCGCGATGCGCCGTCCTCGGCTCGCAATGACGGATGATACCAAAGGCGTTTGGCTTCGACTCATCCACGCGTCATGGCCGGGCTTGTCCCGGCCATCCACGTCTATGATCCAGCACGACTTCCAGGCTTGGATGCCAAGCACAAGGCCGGGCATGACAAGCGACAGGCCGTGCCCTTTGGGATGAGCTATGATTGCTCCAGCTCGAAGCGGCCGGAGGCGATCAGCGGCAGATGGGCGACTGGCCAATTGTAGAGGTAGGTCCAGGCCTCGGTCGACGCCACGGCGAGCGCCTCGCCTGCCCGCTCGCCGCCGTCGCCCAGCGTGACCGGACAGACCTCGCGGCGATATTCGGCGGGCGCGGGATCGTTGGGGCCGCAGCCTTCATAGTCGTCGAGCTGCGCCAGCAATGCGTGCGGCTGATGCAGCCGGAACAACTCGCCCCACACCAGATCGGCACCATTCGCCGATGTCACCAGTCCCGGATAGTGCCGCGCCAGATAGAGCCGGCCGCGCGCGCAGGCGGTGCCGAGATAGTCCGCATGACCCGACAACAGCCGGGCCATCGGATGGTCGAAGCCGCGCATCAAGGTGCCATAGACGAACAGACGATCCAGCATCGTGCCCCGCTGAAGGATGGATTGGGGGCTGTCCTATACTAGGCGAATTCGGCCTTGTCATTGCGCGGGACCGTCGCCGTGTCGCTCGCCGCCATATCGCTCGACGTCATGGCGTGGCGTAGCGCATTGCCGTCGTCGGCCACCGACAGCACCTTGATATTGACCTCCATGCCGATGAAATCATCGGCCTCGCCGAGATAGGAGCCGTGCAGCGGGATCGCCTGCCGCGGATCGCGCGCCACCGCGACGCGCACCAGATCGCGGCTGCCGATAATGCCGTTGGTGGGATCGAATTCGATCCAGCCGGCGGCGGGCAGATAGACCTGGACCCAGGCGTGGGTCGAGCCGCCGCCGACATGGCCGCGGTCGCCATGCACGAACAGATAGCCGGAGACGAAGCGCGCCGCGATGCCGAGCCGGCGCAGCGCCTCGATCATCAGCAGCGCGAAGTCGCGGCAGGTGCCGGTCCCGGTCTGCAGCGTGTCGAGCGGGTGCTGGGTGCCGTGGGCGTGACGCTTGCGATAGGTGAAGGCGGCGCGGATGCCGTGGGTCATGCCGCTGAGAATATTGAAGGTCGGGGTCGGGCCTTCGGCGTCGAGGAAATTCCGCGCCCAGGCCGACAATTCGCCGTCGGGATCGCCATATTGCGGCCGGATGAACTCGACCAGATCGGGGAACTCGTCGTCTTCATAGAGAAACGGATAGAAATAGGCGCGATCCTGCGCGGTCAGGGCGAAATCCTCGGTCGGATTGTGCTCCACCGTCGCGGTCGAGCGGAAGCTCAGCGTGGTGGCACGCTCGTCGAAAGTGGCGATCGCGACGCTGTTGCCGAACACGTCATGGATCCAGCGCAGCGACATCGGCTCCGGGGAAATATCCAGCTGGCCGGCCAGCATCCGCAGATCATGGCCGTCGCGCGGCCGCAGCATGATGCGATGCTCACCGAACGCGACCGGGCGGGCATAGCGATATTCGGTGTTGTGATGGATCGTCAGCAACGGCATTTGCAGGGCATTCAGGCTGCGTATTCAGGACGAATACTATTCGTGACGTGACTTTAGGCACTGGTCTCTATACCGATGCCGGCTCGAACGGATGCGATTTCGACAGGCACGGGCACAGATGAGCGGCGCACGCGACCCACAACGACGTCTTGGAACGCTGGATGTTCCGGTGATCGAGAAAAACCCCGGCGGGGCCTCGCCGTTCCTGCTGACCTGCGACCATTATGGGCGGGTGATTCCGCCGGAACTGGACGATCTCGGCCTGCCGGAAAGCGAGCTTGCGCGCCATATTGCCTGGGATATCGGGATCGCCGGCGTCGCCGAGCGGCTGTCGGAGCTGCTGGGCGCCCATCTGATCGCGCAGCGTTATTCGCGGCTGGTGATCGATTGCAACCGGCCGCCCGAAGCGGCGAGTTCAATTCCGGTGATCAGCGAAGCGACCAGCGTTCCGGGCAATCAGGGCCTGACGCCGGCGGCGGCCGAGCAGCGGCGCCGGCTGATTTTCGATCCCTACCACCAGCGCATCGCGCAGGCGATCGACGCCCGGCTCAAAGCGGGGCAGCCGACCCTGCTGGTGGCGCTGCACAGCTTCACCCCGGTCTATGCCGGCATCGCGCGGCCCTGGCATATCGGCACGCTGTATCATCGCGACACCGTGCTGCCGCCGCTGCTGCTGGCGGCGCTGCGCGCCGAGGCCGACCTGGTGGTCGGCGACAACGAGCCCTATGCGGTCGACGACGCCACCGACTACACCATTCCGGTGCATGGCGAACAACGCGGCCTGCCCAATAGCGGCCTGGAGATCAGGCAGGATCTGATCACGGAGCAAGCCGGCCAGATCGAATGGGCCCAGCGTCTGGCGCGGGCGCTGCGCGGCATCGCGGCGACGCTGTCAGGAGATGACTGCGCCGCCTCGCATTGAGGCGCGCGCTCAGCGCGCCCGCGACAGCGCCAGCCAGAGGCCGCCGCCGATCATGAAGCCGCCGGAGATCCGCGACAGCAGCCTGGTGCGTCGCGCCGAAAAGAAGGTGCGCGCCCGGCCGGCCAGCACCGCATAGGCCGCATCGGTGACGCCAGTGATCGCCATGAAAATCGCGCCAAGCAGCGCGACTTGCGGAAGATGCGGCCGGTTCATGTCGACGAATTGCGGAATGAAGGCGCCGAAGAACACCAGCACCTTGGGATTGCTGAGCAGCACCACCAGGCCCTGCAGGAAAAACCCGCCGCGCGGCGGCGGCGGCGGCGCGCCGGCATCGGCCAGCGCATGGACCGGCGCCCGGATCAGCGCGATGCCGAGCCAGACCAGATAGGCGGCGCCGAGAAAGCGCACCCAGTCGAACCAATAGCCCATCGTCGCCATCAGCGTGGTCAGCCCGACAGCGACCAACGCGATTACCACGCCGAGCCCGAGCTGGGCGCCGGCGATATTGGTCAATGCCGCTCTTGTGCCGTGCCGCAACCCGTTGGCGATCACCAGCGTCACCACGGGGCCAGGCAACAGCGCCAGCGCGACGCAGGCGGCGACATAAGTGAGATAGAGCTGGAGCGACATGTTGAGACTCGCGGCTGATCGGGACCGCGTCGATAAAGCACGATCGCTGCAGCAACGGAAGCCCGACGTCGCGCACCCAAGGCCGTCATTGTGCGTTGGGCAATGGCACTGCCGAGCCTCATGGTGAGGAGCGCGCCGCTTGGCGCGCGTCTCGAACCATGAGGCGCGGCACAGCCTCATCCTTCGAGACGCGGCCAAGTGGCCGCTCCTCAGGATGAGGCTTCGCGATGCGGCCAAGCGGCCGCTCCTCACAGCCTGACCGAAAAAGTGATGAACAAACGAGGCCTTCAACGCCGTCATTGCGAGGAGCTGTTGCGACGAAGCAATCCAGTCTGTGCTTGATGCCCCTGGATTGCTTCGCCGTCGGACGGCGCGATGCGCCGTCCTCGGCTCGCAATGACGAAATCCTTCTTCTTCAGTCAGACTCGCAGAACGAGCCTTCGAGACGCCGCCAAGCCGCTTTTCCGGTTCGGTTCCCGGCTTGGGCTATCGACCTCAATTGCGCGATGCCGCGCGCGGCATCGTCGCCACATTGTCGTTGCCGGTTTCGGGGAGCGTCTCCGGCATCTCGGCCGCAACGGGCACCACGAGCTTGCGGTAGAGATGCCAGGTGGCGTGGCCGAGAATCGGCAGCGTCACCACCAGCCCGAGGAAATAGGGCAGCGCCGAGATCGCCAACAGCAGCACGATGGTCGCGGCCCAGCCGATCATCGGCAGCGGGCTCATCACCACCGCGCGGACGCTGGTCACCATCGCGGTGACGAAGTCGACGTCGCGATCGAGCAGCAGCGGGAACGAGACCACGGTCAGCGAGAACAGCACCAACGCCAGCGCCGCGCCGACACAATTGCCGACCGCGAGGAACACCAGCCCCTCATTGGTGGTCAGCACCACCGAGATGAACTGCTGCAGGCTGGTGAAGGAGGCGCTGATGCCGAGGAACAGCGCGATCAGCAGCCGGACCTGATACATCCAGATCACGAACAGAAACAGCGTCACGAACGCCATCCAGCCGAGTTCGCCGCGGCTGCGCATCAACCCGATCAAATGCGGGATCGACGGCCTTTTGCCCTGCTCGCGCTGGCGGCTGACTTCATAAAGCCCGAGTGCCACGAACGGCCCGAGCAGCGCGAAGCCGGCGCCGAGAGGATAGGCCAGATACACCATATGCAAGGCGGTCAGACAGGCCAGGATCAGCATCCCGCCGGCGGCGTAGATCGCGCCGAACGCCAGCCCGTAGAGGGGCGCGGCCTGGAAATCACGCAGGCCCTGACCCAACGCATCCGCGATGTCGGCGATCGTGATCTGCCGCACGACGGGATCAACCTTACCGGAGATCGACATGGTCGCTCCTCCCCTGTTGGTGGTTGTTCATTATTAGTTGCGGCTATTAAGAACCGCGTCGCGGCGGACGTCAATCGGATTGCGCGCGCAAGCGCCGCGCCAGCCGGCTAACTACGCGGGCTCACATTGCGCTGCAGCATGGCGTTGAGCCGCAGCCCGCGCTGATGCTGATCTGCAAACCGGGGCCGCGGCTCCGCAGCGCACCACGTCGCAAGCGCGGCGCGCTTCACTGCATCCGCACACATATTGCTGGCAGCCACACCCAGCCATGCAGCACGGCTGAAGCTGCACTGCACAACGCGGCGGAACCAGCGACCAACCCGATTGTTTTCGTTTCTTGGAATTCGGTTCCAGATCGATGGTGAGGCACATGAGCACGGCTGACGTGACGTCAAGCATGGCTGAAAAGGCTGACGGCGGCCACGACAGCTCTTTCGCGCGCAATCCGCAGCGGATCGACGGGGTCAAATCGGAACCGAGATCGGAGTCGGAATCCACCTCGAAGTCAGAGGCCACAGTGGAGGCGCGGTCGAAGCCGGCGCCCCCGGAACAGCGCCAAGACGCTCCGAGCGAGCCGCCGCAAACCCCGACCAAGGGCGGGCTCAGGGCCACCATTGGCCGGCACCCGACGGCGACGATCGTCCTCGCGGTCCTGCTCGTCGCCGGCATCGCGGCGGGGATCGCCTGGTATCTGCACGCGCGGCACTACGAGAGCAGTGACGACGCCTTCATCGATTCGCGCCCGGTGCTGATCAGCCCGCAGGTCTCCGGCGCGATCGTCGGGGTCAATGTCACCGACAATCAGGTGGTGAAGACCGGCGACCTGCTCGCCAAGATCGATCCGCGTGACTACCAGGCCGCGGTCGATCAGGCGGCGGCGCAGATCCGCCAGGCGCAGGCGTCGATCGACGACACCGAGGCGCAGATTCAGGCGCAGAAAGCGCAGATCGATCAGGCCACCAAGCAGGTGCAGGAGGCGCAGGCGGCGCTCGACTTCGCCCGCGACGAGAACCAGCGCTATCAGCAGCTGGTGAAGAACGGTGCCGGCACGGTGCAGCGCGCGCAGCAGGCCGAATCCGACTTCACCAGCAAGCAGGCGGCGCTCGATGCCGCGATGGCCGCCAAAGTCGCGGCGACCCGGCAGGTCGACGTGCTGCGCGCCAAGCGAGAACAGGCGCAGGCGCAACTCAAGGCCGCGCAGGCGCAGAAGGAACAGGCGGACGCCAATCTGCAGCGCACCGAATTGCGCGCGCCGACCGACGGCCGCATCGCCAAACTGACCGGCGCCGTCGGCGCGCTGGCGGCGCCCGGCCAAGCCATCATGGTGCTGGTGCCGCTCGAGGTCTGGGTGACGGCGAATTTCAAGGAGACCCAGCTCGAATTGATGAAAGTGGGCCAGCCCGTCGATATTCACATCGACGCCTATGACCGTTCTTTTCCGGGCCACGTCAACAGCATCCAGGCCGGCAGCGGCACCGCCTTCAGCCTGCTGCCCGCCGAGAATGCCACCGGCAATTACGTCAAGGTGGTGCAGCGCGTGCCGGTGAAGATCACCTTCGACCAGCGCCCCGACGTGGCACTCGGCCCCGGCATGTCGGTGGTGCCCACCGTCACCGTGCGGCCGTGAGCGCGCCGCGATGGCAAGCGAGCAAGGAGAATACGGCACCAATCCCTGGCTGATCGCGGTGCTGGTCTCGGTCGCGACCTTCATGGAGGTGCTCGACACCACCATCGCCAATGTGGCGCTGCGCTACATCTCCGGCGGCCTCGCGGTGTCGAGCGACGAGGCCTCATGGGTGGTCACCACCTATCTGGTGGCGAATTCGATCGTGCTGTGCGCCTCGGGCTGGATCGCCGAAATGTTCGGCCGCAAGAACTTCTTCCTGGCCTGCATCACGCTGTTCACCGTCAGCTCGCTGTTATGCGGCATGGCCTGGGACCTGCAGTCGCTGCTGGTGTTCCGCATCCTGCAGGGCCTGGCTGGCGGCGGCATGACGCCGGTGGCGCAATCGATCCTGGCGGCGGCATTTCCGCCGGCCAAGCGCGGTCAGGGTTTTGCGCTCTACGGCATCGCCGTGGTGGTGGCGCCGGTGGTCGGGCCGACGCTGGGCGGCTGGCTCAGTGACAATCTGTCGTGGCACTGGTGCTTCCTGATCAATGTGCCGGTCGGCGTGATGTCGCTGATCCTGATCTATCTGATCATTCCGGCTTCCGAACAGCAGAAGAAAGCCCGCGCCGAATTGTGGGCCAAGGGGCCGAATTTCGACTTCATCGGCTTCATCCTGGTCGCGGTGTTTCTCGGCGCGCTGGAAGTGGTGCTCGATCGCGGCCAGATCGACGGCTGGTTCGACTCGAGTTTCATCGTCACCTTCTCGGCGCTGTCGCTGACCGGGCTGGTGCTGTTCGTGCCCTGGGAGCTGCACCGCGACAAGCCGCTGATCGACATCCGGATGCTGGCGGGGCGGCAGTTCGGCACCTGCTTTGCGATCATGCTGGCGACCGGCGCTTTGCTGATCGCCACCACCCAGATCCTGCCGCAACTGTTACAGGAGCGCTACGGCTACACCGCGACGCTGGCCGGGCTGGTGATTTCGCCGGGCGGCCTCGTCACCATGGTGATGATGGTGGTCGTCGGCCGGCTCAGCGCGATCCAGCCGCGCTGGCTGATCGCGGCCGGCGCCTGCATCTGCGTCGGCGCGATGGCCGATCTGCTGCGGCTGTCGCCGAACGCCGATTATTGGTACTTCGCGATGTCGCGGATCTATCTCGGCCTCGGCCTGCCGCTGATCTTCATCCCGATCACCACCGCGTCCTATGACGGCATTCCGGCGAACAAGACCGACCAGGCCTCGGCGATGATCAATCTGGCGCGCAATTTCGGCGGCTCGATCGGGGTCTCAATCAGCCAGACCGTGCTGGCGCAGCGCGAACAGTTTCACCACAGCCGGCTGGCCGAGCACATCGGCGCCTGGAATCCGTTCTTCCACGACACGCTCAACGGCATCCAGAACTATCTGAAGAGCCAGAACGCCACCGGCGATAATGCCGGCGCAGCAATGGCGGTGATCGGCCGCATCGTCGAGAACCAGTCGGCGCTGCTGGCCTATATCGACGTCTTCGTGGCGCTGGCCTGCATCGCCCTGCTGATGGTGCCGCTGGCGCTGTCGCTGCGCACCGTCGACCGCAGCGCCAAGCCGGCGATGGGGCATTGAGCACGTGCCCCGGACGCGGTGCAACGCGCCGCGCTTGCGGCGTGGTGCGCCGCAGAGCCGGGGCCCCGGTTGGCGCTGGAAGCGGGGTCCCGGTTCTGCGGAGCAGCGCAATGCGCTGCACCGCGCCCGGGACGCGGTGCCCTCTGCAATGATGCAATGACGGCTTGAGCGCTCAGGCGGTCAGCGCGGCCTTCACCAGGCCGCTGGCCGTGCCGAAATCCATCTGGCCGGCATATTTCGCCTTCAGCGCGCCGATCACCTTGCCCATGTCCTTGATGCCGGCGGCGCCGGTGTCAGCGATGGTTACGGCAATCGCGGCCTTGACCTCGTCCTCGGACATCTGCTGCGGCAGATAGGCGGAGATGATGGCGATCTCGGCACGTTCCTGGTCGGCCAGTTCGGCGCGGCCGCCCTTGTCGTAGAGCTCGACCGATTCCTGGCGCTGCTTGATCATCTTCTGCAGCACGCTCAGGATCTCGCCATCGGTCAAGGGCGGCTTGCCCTGGCCGCGCACCTCGATGTCGGCATTCTTGATGGTCGAATTCACCATCCGCAGGGTCGACAGCTTGCGCTCGTCCTTGGCCCGCATCGCGTCCTTGACCGCGTTGTTGATATTTTCGCGCAGCATCTCAATCTCCTCGGTTCGACGGACGGTCGATCGCAGGCTTGCCCCGTCATTGCGAGGAGCTGTTGCGACGAAGCAATCCAGTTCGGATGTGCGGCCCTGGATTGCTTCGCTCAGCGGCTGGCGCTTCGCGCCATCCGCTGGCTCGCAATGACGTCTAAATCGTCGGGGCTTGATTTAGGCGCTCTGGACCTCGGAAACAACTCAGTTGGTCAGCCAGTCCAGCAGCGCCTCGGTCACCGCCGCCGGCCGCTCGATCTGCGACAGGTGCCCGCATTCCGGCACGATCACCAATTTGGCGCCGGAAATCCCTTCGGCGATCTCGACCGACAGCGCGTTGGACAGGGTGTTGTCCTGATCGCCGCTCAGCACCAGGGTCGGGCAACGGATCTGAGCCAGCGTGGGCCGCGAATCCGGCCGCCCCATGATGGCGACGAGTTGCCGGGCGAAGGCCTCGGGGCCGACATCGTCGGCCATCGCATAGATGACACGGCGCAGCTCGGCGTCGTCGACGCGCGACGGATGCACGAAGCCGGCGACCATGCTGGCGATCCCGTCGCTGTAGCCGCCGCCCTGGATGCGGGCGATCATGGCGCCGCGGCGCTCCTTGGCGGCGTCGTCATCGGGACGCGCCTGGGTGTTGAGCAGCGCCAGCCGCGCCACCCGCTCCGGCGCCTGCCGCATGATCTCGAAGGCGATATAGCCGCCCATCGAATGGCCGGCGAGCGCGAAACGCGGCGGCGCCTCGGCCAGGATCCGCGCCGCGATGGCCGCGATACTGTCGTCGCGGATGTGATTGGCAACGCTCACCGGGCCGTGGCGCCATAGCGCCGGCAGCAACGGGGCATAGATCCGCGGCGAGCCGCCCAGGCCCGGAACCAGCAGAATCGGCAGTGAATCGGTCATGAATCCTCCCAACCCGGCGGCGAATTCGCCGTCCGGCGCGGCGCCGACCCTAATTGCCTGGCCTATCCTGTCAAATTTCGACAAACCCCGGTGAATCGCCGGCTTCCGGCTTTGACGGCGCCCGATGCGACGACTATGTAATGCGCTCATGACGAACTCAGAAACCAATCCCGCCTGGCCGGACCACAAGCCGACCGCGCTGCTCGTGCTTGCCGATGGCACCGTATTCGAAGGCTTCGGCCTCGGCGCGGAAGGCTACGCGGTCGGCGAAGTCTGTTTCAACACCGCGATGACCGGTTATGAGGAAATCCTCACCGACCCGTCCTATGCCGGGCAGTTGATCACCTTCACCTTCCCGCATATCGGCAATGTCGGCACCAATGACGACGACATCGAAACGGTGAACATGGCGGCGACGCCGGGCGCCCGCGGCGTGATTCTGCGCGCCGCGATCACCGACCCGTCGAATTACCGCTCGTCGCGCCATCTCGACGCCTGGCTGCGCGCCCGCGGCATCATCGGCCTGTCCGGCATCGACACCCGCGCGCTGACCGCGCTGATCCGCGGCAAGGGCATGCCCAATGCGGTGATCGCCCATGCCGCCGACGGCAAGTTCGATCTGCACGCGCTGAATGAAGAAGCCCGCGAATGGCCCGGCCTCGAAGGCATGGACCTGGTGCCGCTGGTGACCTCCGGCCAGCGCTTTGGCTGGGACGAAACGCCGTGGATCTGGAACGAAGGCTTCGGCCGCCAGGATCAGCCGGAATTCAACGTCGTGGCGATCGATTACGGCATCAAGCGCAACATCCTGCGGCTGCTGGCCGGCGAAGGCTGCAAGGTCACCGTGGTGCCGGCGACGACGTCGGCCGAAGACATCATGGCGCTGAAGCCGGACGGCGTATTCCTGTCGAACGGCCCCGGCGATCCTGCGGCGACCGGCAAATATGCGGTGCCGGTGATCCAGCAGGTGATCGCCTCCGGCGTGCCGACCTTCGGGATCTGTCTCGGCCACCAGATGCTCGGCCTCGCGCTCGGCGGCAAGACCGTGAAGATGCATCAGGGCCATCACGGCGCCAACCATCCGGTCAAGGACATCACCACCGGCAAGGTCGAGATCACCTCGATGAATCACGGTTTTGCGGTCGACAAGACCACCCTGCCCGCCAATGTCACCCAGACCCATGTCTCGCTGTTCGACGACAGCAATTGCGGCATCGCGCTGGCCGACAAGCCGGTGTTCTCGGTGCAGTATCACCCGGAAGCCTCGCCAGGCCCGCGCGACTCGCATTATCTGTTCCGGCGCTTCGCCGAATTAATGCGGGCCAACAAGAGCGCGGCATAGGCCGTCGCTGCACGGCGTCTCAATCCAATCCGGCGCTGTCATTCCGGGGCGCGAGCAGCGATAGCTGGGCGCGAACCAGGAATCTCGCGGCCGGTCATCACCCATCTTCCTGCAGCAGGATTCCGGGTTCGCTCGCCTGACGGCTCGCGCCCCGGAATGACGTTCGGTTGGCGAACAGGCTGCGTCGGATCACGCCGCGCCAACGGCAGCGCGCGCCCCTCCCCCTTGCGGGGAGGGGTTGGGGGTGGGGGTCTGCGGCGCAGTGCATCACGTTCAACTCCCCGCACGCCAGCATCGTCCATAACAGACGCGCCAGTTTCCGCGGCACCCCCACCCCCGCCCCCTCCCCGCAAGGGGGAGGGGAGAACAGCGGCGAATTTTTGCGCTGGCGTGACGCCGGGTTTTTCGTATGATGCCCGTCATCTTAACGACCGGAGCATATGCCGATGGATGACCGCCCCCGCCCCACCGTCAGCTATGGCGTCACCCCCACCCAAATCATGGCGTCGATGCCGGGGCTCGATTTCGTGCGCGCCATTTTCGAGGGCCGATTGCCGGCGCCGCCGATCATGCAGACGATCGAGCCGTTCGACAGCAGCGCCGAGTCCGGCGTGGTGGTGATGCATTCGGTGCCGGGGATGCGGCACTACAATCCGATCGGCTCGGTCCATGGCGGCTATGCGGCGACCCTGCTGGATTCGGCGATGGGCCTGGCGGTGCATTCGATGCTGGCGCCGGGCCAAGGCTACACCACGCTGGAATTCAAGGTCAGCTTCATCAGGGGCATGAGCGCCGACAGCGGCGCGGTGCGCACCGAGGGCCGAACCCTCAATGTTGGCCGCCGCGCCGCCACCGCCGAGGCCCGCATCACCGACGCCAAGGGCCGGCTGCTGGCGCATGCCACCACCACATGTCTGGTGTTCGAGATTCCGGGAACATCATCGCCAACTTGACGTTGAATCCAGCAACATATTGACAAAGCTGGAGTTCCCATGTCGCTGACGCGCGACCAGATCAAGCCGCTGACCTTCGTCTTCGAGGATGATGGTCTGGTTCCCAACAACCCGCTGCCGCTGATCATCTATAAGCGCGCGGTCGATGTCGGGCGCGGCCATCCCGAACAGGCCATCGAGAGCATCTTCAATCGCAATGGCTGGGCCGCGCTGTGGCGCAACGGCATCTTCGATTATCTGCATTACCACGCCACGGTGCACGAAGCCCTTGGCGTCGCGCGCGGCCGCGCTTTGGTGCTGTTCGGCGGCGAGCGCGGCGAGGCAATCGAGCTCAACCCCGGAGATGTCGCGATCTTGCCGGCCGGCACCGGGCACAAATCACTGTTCTCGAGCCATGATTTTTCCGTGGTCGGCGCCTATCCGCCCGGCAATACGATGCAGGTGACGCGGCCGACGCCGGACAATTACCGCATGGCGCTGAAAACGATCCCGCAGGTGGCACTGCCGCAGACTGACCCGGTGTTCGGCCAGGACGGCGAGCTGCTCCGGCTGTGGGACAAGTGCCCAGCGTGATCTCCTACGCGCCCGCCCCGTCGATAAGGATCGACAACTCCCGGGCGCGGCCCCAGCACAGGCTCCGCGATGCTCCGCTGAACCCCGGCTGTCTAGAGTCGAGAGTCGTTTAGATTCGTCGGGTGACCAGATGAACCGGGGACCCGGATCTGCGCAGCGGCATTGCATGCCGCAGCGCGTCCGGGGCACCAGGCTTGACTATCCAGGCTTGGCTAGCCCGACTTGGCTAGCCGACATTGTCGCCTTCCTGGCGGCTGGCTTCGAACAGGAACCAGGTGCGGCGTTCGGTTTCGTCGATGTAGTTTTCCAGCAGCCCGGCGGTCGCGGCGTCTTCGCAATCGTCGACGATCTTGTGCGCCTTGCGCATCGCCGCCGCCATCTTCTTGTTGTCTTCCATCAGCTCGCGCAGCATCTCGCGCGGCGGCACGAAGGCCTCGTCATTGTCCTTGATGGTCTGCAGCTTGGCGATCTGGCCGATCGAACGCAGCGTGGTGCCGCCGACCTTGCGCACCCGCTCCGCCAGCGCGTCGGTGGTGGCGAAGATCTGATCGGACTGTTCGTCGAGCATCAGATGGTAATCGCGGAAATGACGGCCGCTGATATGCCAATGGAAATTCTTGGTCTTGAGATAAAGCGCAAAAGCATCGGCAAGCAGCACGTTCAGCGTCGACGAAATCTTGTCGGTGGCCTGCTGCGGCAGATCGGAGGGGGTATCCAGTTTGGGATCGACGGAGGTTTTGGGCACGATAATTTCCTTTACAGTATTGGACACAGGAGCGGTTTCGGATGCGGAGTGCCGAGCGGCACATCCGGTATCGGGTGACGTCCGACGTTGCGGCGCGACAGCACCGCGCGCGATAATGTTTCCCAATCGTCCGAAACCCTCTAGACGTTGCACCAACGCGAAAAACTCAGCCCAGTTCCAAATCCGGAACAGGATTCCCTTCAATATCAGCCCAAAAAATCGGCACGCCGTCAGATGCTGACGCCGCGCCACATCAGCCACCGAGGCCACCGATGGACGACTGGATCGATTATTACGATTCCGCGCATACGATTTACGTCAGCAAATTGCACCGCGACGTGCATTTTCAGGAAATCGCCCGGGACATCATCGGCTACATCGCCTCGCCCGACGCCACCGTGCTGGACTATGCCTGCGGCGAGGCGCTGTCGGCGGCGCAGGTCGCAGCCGCCTGTGGCAAGCTGATCCTGGCGGAGCCCGCCCCCGGCGTGCGCGGCCGGCTGATCTCCCGCTTCGCGCCGATCACCAAGATCCGGGTGCGCTCGCTCGACGAGCTGAGGCAGATGGAGGAAAGCTCCGTCGATCTGGCGGTGATGAATTCGGTGGCGCAATATATGACGCCGGCCGAGCTCGACACCGCCTTCGCGGTGATCCGCAGATTGCTGAAGCCCGGCGGCAGGCTGGTGCTCGGCGACATCCTGCGGCCCGATATCGGCATGGCCGGCGACGTCACCGCGCTGCTGCGCTTTGCCCGCACCCACGGCTTTCTCAAGGACGCGCTATGGGGGCTGGCGCGCACCGCGCTATCGGATTACCGGCAATTGCGCTCCCGGATCGGGCTGCAGACCTATGACGAGGCCGCGATCATCGCCAAGCTGAAAGCCGCCGGCTTCAGCGCGACGCGCGCGCCGCAGAATATCGGACACAATCAGGCGCGAATGACCTTCGTGGCGCGAGTGATGCCGGGCTAGCGCGCCTGGCCGGCCACGCGAAGCGTTCGTCGCGGCAGCTGGCCTCCGACGCCGTCAATTGCGGCGGACCATTGCATCGGCTTCGAGCGGATTGAGTTCGCGCAGCGCCTGGGGAATCGAAATTCGGCTGCCAGGCAGGTCCGTCGACCGGACGTTTTCTCGCTCCCGCCATTTGTCGATCAACGGCTTGGTGGTTCGATAAATATGCTCCCGGCCGATCGCTTCGGCACGACCGACCTGGCGGCGCCTGATCACCTCGAACATCTCGACGTGGTCGTCATAGGCCTTGGTCACAATCTCGAGCGTGAACCAGTAATGACGGACCTCGAGGATGAAGGGAACCGGGGATTTTTCCAGCGCCGCGACCAGCCGCTGATTGCCGGAGGCCCGCGCGATCGCCTTGTGAAAATCCCCATTGAGATCGACCCATTGATCGCAGATCTGGCGCGACCAAACCCCTGAGTCGACCAGATCCTTGGTGTCGCGCAGATTGGCTTCAAGGTCGCGCTGCATGTCGGGCGACAAGCCGAACTCCGCCGCCTGGCGGTTGGCAAGGCCCTCCAGCACGGCGCGAACTTCGAATACATTCTCCAGGTCGCGCGTGGTGTAGACTCTTGTCGTGTAGCCGCTGTTGGGCGTGTAGTTGATCAGATCCTCGGACGCCAGCGCCGTCAGCGCGGCCCGCACCGGGGTGCGAGAGACCCCGAAACAATCCGCCAGCTCGATTTCATTGAGGCGACTGCCGGGCGGCAGCCGCCCGGCCAGCACCAGTTCGCGCAGCGAACGCAGAACTGCCTGCCCCCGGGTCGTCACAGCTTTGTTGACCTTGGTCATGACCGCGGCGCTAGCCCACCGACTGAAGTTCGTCGTAACTGAGCGACTGCGGCGCGCACGCCGGCCCGAGTTGCGACACCGCCGGAGCGGGCCGGCTGTTCATATTAAGGCTCAGCACGTGGGGGACGGCGTAGTGTCCGCCCGGATCGCACATGTACTTCGCATAGATTACCATCTCGAGCGGAATGTCGGCGTAAACGATGCCTTCCTGACCAAATGGAAGGTTTTTGCCGATCGAGGTGCCGTCCGGCGCGATGATCCGCGAGCCGCCGCCGCCGACCCGATAGGTGCCGGGCTCGCTGAACTCCGCCAGCGCGTCGACCGCATCCTGCAACATGACCTGCGAGCACATCAGCACAAAGGTTTGCGTCGCCATCGCGTAGTTGCGGCTAATGATCTCCAGCGGGTTGATCGGGTTGTCTTCCAGATTGGTCGGGCCGTTGACCTTCTCGCGGACATCCCACATCGCCTCGAACGGCCCGCCTCGGGTGAAGGCTCCGACCGGCCAGGAGGCGACGTGGACCTGTTCGTTCTTGAAGCTCATGGCGGCGGAGGCGAGCGGGACGAGATGCTCCCAGCACAGCAGGCCGCCGAGATTGCCGATCGGCGATGCGATCACTGGCATCATGCTGCCGTCGCCCTCGCCCCAGATGTATCGCTCTGGTCCGGTCGGCTTCAGCTTGCGATGCTTGGCAACAAGGTCGCCGGCGGGATCGAACCATAATTGAGACAGATAAAGCGAGCCCCGCTCGCGCTCCGTCACGCTGACGCAGGCGTAGATCTGGGCATCCCGCGCCGCACTGCTGAGCCGGGCGACCGCCTTGCTGGGAATCTCGACGGCGTTTTCATACAATTGCCCGTACAGCTTCGCGCCGAACCCCATCGGCCCGGTCTTGAAGATCCAGAATGGAAATCCCGGAATGAAGGATTCGGGAAATCCGATCAGCCGGGCGCCGTTGGCGCCGGCCTCGCGGATCAGTCCACAGGCCTTTTCCACGGTGGCGTCGAGGTCGAGAAACACTGGGCCGGCCTGCACCGCCGCGGCCTTGAAGATGGGATATTTCGTCGACATCAAGCTCTCCTTTTCGCAGAATTGTATCCATCAAGCCATCTGCTTCGCAAGCGGCGGCTGCGCCAACAGCTATCGATAGCCGCCGGCGCCAACATTTCCTGAACACGCAATACACGCAAATCGCCGGAACAACCTGCTATTTCTTTGATCGATCTGCACGCACGATTGCACAAAATTTGGCACCCGCGCGGATCGCATCCACATCTATAACGGGATTGAATTGGATACAATTAAGCGGGGGACCGTTGAGACAGCAAATAGCAGCGGGGGTTGAGCGTGAGCGCGCCAACCCAGACCGCGGGTCCGAGCAGCACGGCGACGTGCTGCGCTTCTGGCAGGTGAATGTCGAACTCCAAGGGCAGATGATCCTAGAGAACATCGACTTCGGCATGCGCCGGGGCGAGGTGATCTGCGTGGTGGGCCCCTCCGGCAGCGGCAAGACCACGATGCTACGCACCATCGGCGGCCTGATCGCCCCGACCGCCGGGCGTCTGCTGTTCAGAGGGGAGGACGTTCGCAAGCCGCGGCAGGACATCGCCATCGTGTTCCAAGACTACGGTCGGGCGCTGCTGCCATGGCGCAATGCGGCCCGGAACATCGAGCTTGCGATGGAAGCCCGAAAGCTTCCGCGCAAGCAGCGACCGAGCGAGATCGCCCGGCTGTTGCAGATGATGGGATTGGGCGCGCATGGCGAAAAATATCCCTCGCAAATGTCCGGCGGGATGCAGCAGCGGCTGCAGATCGCCCGATGCCTGGCGCAGGCGCCGTCGGTGATGCTGATGGACGAGCCGTTTGGCGCGCTCGATGCGATGACGCGACAGACCTTGCAGGACGAAGTGCTGCGGCTGGTGGCCACAACCGGCATGACGGTGTTCTTCGTCACCCACGATCTCGAAGAAGCCATCTATCTGGCCGATCGGGTGATCGCCCTTCAGGCCAATCCGGGGCGGATCGCAAAAGTCTTCGACGTCGATTTGCCGGCCGAGCGCAATCAAATCTCCACGCGGGAGCATCCGACATTCTTGAGATTGCGGCGTGAGCTGTTCGAATACGTGAAGCAGGCCGAGCAATGACGCCGATGGCGCTGCTCCAGCGGTCGCGCGGGCTGGTGATTCCGGTCGGCCTCGTGGTCCTCACCGAAGCCTGGGGACGCAGCATCAGTCTCGACAGTCTGACGCTGGCGATCCCGTCGAATATCGTGCTGACCTTCGGCAAGGCCGTCGTCGACGGCTCGATCGCCACCGCGACCGCGCAGACGCTGGTCGCGGTTGTGATCGGAGTCACCGTCGGGACCGCGATCGGCCTGGTGCTCGGCATAGCCCTCGGCCTGGTTCGCCAATTGGACCGGCTGTTCGCGCTGACGATCGAACTGATCCGGCCGATCCCGACGGTGGCGTTGATCCCGCTGGTGATCCTGATCGCGGGCCTGGGTTACGGCACCGAAATCACCATCGTCGCGTTCGGCACGCTTTGGCCGATCTTCATCATGTCGAGGGCGGCGATTCGCAGCGTCGAGCCGCGGCTGTTCGAGGTCGCCGACGCGCTTGGCCTGTCATGGTGGCAGCGGGTGCAGACCATCGTGCTGCCGTCGATCGCGCCGCGGGTGTTCCTGGCGTTCCGACTTGCAGTCGGCTTCGCATTGATCATCGCGGTGACGGTGGAAATCACCACCAATCCGCTCGGCCTCGGCAACGCCATGGTGATTGCGCAAAATGCGCTCGACCCGGCGCTAGCCTTGGCGCTGCTGATCTGGATCGGCTTCATCGGCTGGGCGCTGAGCCGGATTCTGTCGCGCCTCGAACATCTGGTGTTCCCGGCATCGGCCATCACGGGGCCGCGCCAATGACCCGTATCGCCTGGTGGCTGGCAAGTGCCGTGTTTCTCGCCGCGATCATCCTAGTCTGGCACATGTTGGCCGAAGCCAAGCTGATATCGCCTGTCTTCCTGCCCACCCCGCAACGGGTGTGGAATGCGCTGGTGCGAGCGTTTCAGAACGGAACGCTGATACCCTACTCGATCCAGACCATCGAGCATTTGTTTTGGGGATGGTTCGTCGCATCCTGCCTGGCGATCCTGCTGGGGGCGATCATCGGCAGCTCGCCGGCCTTGCGGGCCTATCTGCAGCCTTCGCTGGAATTCATGCGGCCGCTGCCGGCCTCCGCGACCATTCCGGTGTTCACGATCGCGATCGGGCTCAACGAAAGCATGGCGCTCACCGTGATCGCATTCGGCGCCATATGGCCGACGCTGCTGTCGACGGTGCACGGCTTCGAGAATGTCGACGAGCGGCTCTACGAGGTCTCGGCGGCGCTCGGTCTATCGAAGTTCGAGACGATCTGGAAAATCGCCTTGCCCAGCGCGATGCCGGACATTCTGGCGGGCATGCGGATCAGTATCACGGTCGCGCTGATCCTCACCATTGTCTGCGAAATGATGGCCGGCGTCGGCGGGCTCGGGCAGTGGATCTTGAACGCCGGGCGCACCTTCCGCTCGGACAATCTCTTTGCCGGCATCCTTGTGCTGAGCGTGCTCGGGCTCGTCAGCACAAACATGATTTCGGCATTGGAGCGCTCTCTGCTCAGATGGAAACAACCGTAATGCGCAAAGGAATTCCCATGGTCAAACGCGTGCAATCAATGTTGGCAGCTATCTGCTGCCTGCTGCTTGTCGGATCGGTTTCGGCGCAGGCGCAGCAATCGCTGAAACTCGGCATCGGGGTCACCTCGGATTTTCTCGCCGCCTACATGGCCATCGATCAGGGATTGTTCGAGAAACGCGGCCTGCAGGTGACGCCGGTGTCGATGGCGGGAACCGCCGGATCGAACCAGATCGCAGCGCTGGTGGCGGGATCGATCGACGTGCTGGCGAATTCGGCACCAGCGCTGATCCAGTCGGTGGACGCCGGATTGCCGCTGGTCGGTGTGGCCAACGGATCGGTGCTTCCGACCTTCGGAAACCTCGGCATCGTCGCCCGCACCGGCAGCAACATCAAGGTGCCGGCCGACCTGGTGAACCGGAAAGTGGCGGTCGCCGGCCTCAACAGCATCCTGCATTTCGCGGCCCGCAACTGGCTGTCCGAAAACGGCGTGGACTACAACAAGGTGCAATGGCTGGAAGTGCTGCCACCGCAGATGACCGATCTGATGAAAAGCGGCCAGTTCGACGCGGCCGTGATGACCGATCCGTTCTTCACCGCGGCGGTCACCCAAGGGGTCGGATATGACGCCGGCAAAGTCTACGCGAAAGCGCCGGCCGGGGTGTCGCTGGCGGTCTATATCTCGACCACATCCTGGGCCGAAACCCATCCAAAGGAGTTGGCCGCGTTCCGCCTGGCGCTCGCCGATGGTATGAAGCTGGCGCAGGAGAATCAGCCGCTGGCGATGGCGGTGCTGGCCAAATACACCAAGCTGCCGCCGCAAGCCCTGGCGCTGATCGGGATGCCCAATTTGGCGGCCAAGCTCGAGCCTGCGAACCTGCAATGGTGGGTCGACGTGCTGAAGAAGCAGGACGTGCTGACCGGCGACACCAAGGTCTCCGATTTCATCCTGCCCTGACGGCTGCCGCAAACGCATGCCCTGCCGGACAAAGGCAGGGCATGTTTATTTGGTTTCCCCGCTCACACCACGATGCTGAGCCGCTTGGCGGCGCGGGTGATGCCGGTATAGAGCCAGCGGGCGCGGCTTTCCTGAAACGCAAAGCTTTCGTCGAACAGCACCACGTCGTCCCATTGCGAGCCCTGCGATTTGTGCACGGTCAGCACATAGCCGTAGTCGAATTCGTCATAGGGTTTGCGCTGCTCCCAGGGGATCTCCTCGATCGCGCCGCCGAAGCAATCGCCGCGCACCGAGACCTTGGTGACCTTGCCGCCGAAATCCTCGTCGGGTGCCAGCCGCATGGTGATGATCTTGGATTTCGACGCCGCGCGCGCCTTGACACGCCACAGCCCGCCATTGAACAGCGCCTTCTTGCGGTTGTTGCGCAGGCACACCAGCTTGTCGCCGGCCACCGGCAGCGGATCGTCGATGTCGAGCCGGTGCCGGAACCGCATATTATAGGCGCGCCGCGTGGCGTTGCGGCCGACCAGCACCTGATCGGCCTGCATCACCCGCTGCGGATCGAGCTCGTCGCGCGACACCACCTGGCTCTCGCCATAGCGGCCGATATCGAGTTCGCGGCCTTCGCGCACATCCATCGACATCCGCACGATCGGATCGTCCTGGGCCTGGCGATGCACCTCGGTCAGCATCACGTCGGGTTCGACATTGGTGAAGAAGCCGCCGCCCTGGATCGGCGGCAGCTGCGCCGGATCACCCAGCACCAACAGCGGGCAGTCGAACGACATCAGGTCGCGGCCGAGCTCGGCATCGACCATCGAGCATTCGTCGATCACGATCAGCTTGGCCTTGGAGGCCGGCGCGTCGTCCCACAATTCGAAACTCGGCTGCTCGACGCCGCTCTCGCGCGCCCGATAGATCAGCGAATGGATCGTCGAGGCGCCGTCGCAGCCCTTGTTGCGCATCACCAAAGCGGCCTTGCCGGTGAAGGCGGCGAATTTGACCTCGCCCGAGACGTCGTCGGCGATATGCCGCGCCAGCGTGGTCTTGCCGGTGCCGGCATAGCCGAACAGCCGGAACACCTGCGGCGTATCGCCCTTGCCGGGCTTGGCCTTCAGCCAATCGGCCACCGCCTTCAGCGCGGCATCCTGATGCGGGGAAAAAGTCGGCATGGGATCTCGTGGACAGGCGGCGCGGCGCGCGGCGACTCAAGGGCGCAAGCTAACCAATCGGGCGGACAGCGCAAGCCGCCGTCAGGCGGCGCTGGCGCTGTCCTCGATCTCGTCGGTCCAGACCTTGAAGCTGACCAGATTATTGGCGCCGAAGGTGTGGGTGATCGGCACATCGGCGGCGTCGCGGCCCTGCGCGATCAGCACCCGGCCGACGCGGGGCACATTGTTACGCGGATCGAACGTATGCCAATGGCCGCCCAGATAGGCCTCGAACCAGCCGGCGAAATCGCCGACGCCCCAGGGTTTCGGCGTGCCCATGTCGCCCAGATAGCCGGTGCAGTAGCGCGCCGGGATGTTCATGCAGCGGCACAGGGCAATCGCCAGATGCGCGTAGTCGCGGCAGACGCCGCGGCCTTCGTCATAGGCTTCCCAGGCGGTGCGGGTGGCGCGGGCGTCCTGGTAATTGAACTTGATGTGGTTGTGGACGAAATCGCAGATTGCCTGCACCCTGGTCCAGCCCGGCGCGGTCTGGCCGAACATCTGCCAGGCGATGTCCGACAGCCGGTCGGTGTCGCAATAGCGGCTGCCGAGCAGATAGACGATGGTCTCCGCCGGCAGATCCTCGACCGCGTGCTGGATCGCGTCCGGCACCACCGGGTCGGGCGGGCCGAGATCGCGCACGATGCCGTCGGCCGACAGCACCATCCGCCCGGCCGGCGCCACGATGCGGCTGCACCAATTGCCGAAGCCGTCGCGATAGGGCGTGATCGGCACCACCGGCGTGGTGGTGAGGAAGTCCGGAACGATGACGTCGGAGGCGCGGGTGAAGTGAACGCCCAGTACCATCAGCATCGGAGTCGGCTGCGGAAAGTCGTAAATCATCTCATAGCCGACGCGGAGCTTCATCAAATATATCCTCACTGGAATGCAATAGGTCGACGGCAACGCCGGATGGTGGCCAACGTTCCGCCACGGCGAGCGCCATCATCGCCTGAGCAGCAGACACGGCTTCCGCGCTCCGCGGCGCAGCGGTCAGTATAATCAGCAAATGGCGATGGCGCTGCCCAAAGACAAGGTTGCGTGCCCTGTTTGCAGGCGCAAAGCGCCCTATGTCCAGTTTGGAATAGCTATTGCGGGCAAAAGAGCGCAAGCATATCGCGATTGCCAATATCCCGCGCGGCGATCGATCAAACTTACCTGCGACCGCGCGCAAGCCGCGCCATCACGCTGACACGCTTTGGCGTGCAGGGAGGCGTTCGTGACCACCAGAACCCGCCGCGAGACTTTGACCTTCCATCATCCGTTTCGGCTCGCCGGCATCGATCGGCTATTGCCGGCCGGCGCCTATGACGTGGTGACCGATGAGGAGATGATCGAGGGGCTGTCCTTCGCCTCGTTCCGCCGCGTCGCCACCATGATCACGATCCCAGCGGCGCCGCCGCGGCAGTCGTCGATGGAAATGATCTCGGTCGACGCCGCCGATCTGGCGGAAGCGCAACGCCAGGACGCCGCCACGTCGGCTGCCTAGTACCGGAGCTCCCTGCGCTCGACGACGCTCTCACTTCATTTGCATTTCACTCCTCGGGAGACCCACAATGGCTTTCAGCAGCGGCAAATTCCACGGCTACGACATCGATCGCTCGGTGGTGTTGTTCTCGATGATGAATGACCTCACCGAAATTCCCTGCGCGATCTCCACCACCGCGATGGACGATATGGAAGGCGCCAAGCGGACGCCGGCGGCGGCGCGCGAGGAGCAGTTCATGCGGCTGCGCGGCGACATCGAGGCCAAGGCCGGGCTGAAATTCTCCAATTCCGAACTAGAAGGCAAGCCCGCAGGCATCATCCTGCGCAGCATCGATTTCCGCAAATAGCCGATGCGCCGATTTGCCATGCGACGCCGGCACCGGCCTGCTTTAGGATCGGCGCCATGAAACGTGTCGCGACCTGGGTCGCTTATGCCATCGGCGGGCTCGCCTGCCTCTATCTGGCGCTATACGCCTACCGGATCTTCACCGCGCCGCGGCTGACGCCGGGCGAGCCGATCCGCATCTTCCGAAAACCCGACGCGCCGAAATATTCCTCGGCCGATGGCGCGATCAAGCCGGGTGATCGCGGCTCGGAAGGCGTCATTCAACGCAAGGCTCGAATATAGGCTTCAATGGATCTCACCGCCGCGCGAAGGTGCGGCGCATGACGCAGGTCGCGGTGGTAGACAAGGTAGAGCGGCTGGGTCGGCCCTGCGCTCTCGGTGGTGAGGCGAACCAGATCGGCATGTGGAGCCTGTCGGCGGAAACAGGATGGCCGACGTGGCAAAACGTGAAGCCGATATTGCGCTGCGGCTTGTCCGTTCGACGTCGAATCTCCCGGTCCAGAAACAGGTTGCGACGCTGCGTTTCTCCTTGTGCTTTCCATCTTGCTTTGACTATACAGAAATTTATATAATATTCGCATGGCCGAACGAGCACCGAAACAGCTGGTGTAGATCGCGTCCAGTCGGCGCGACATCCGGGCGTTGCCCCTCAGGGTCAGGCGCAACTTCGGCACCGCGCTGTTCGCAGCTCAGCTCGGCGTTACGCCGCCGACCGCCAAAATTCTGAAGGGCTTCGGTGGCGGCGGCGTTGTAGAACTGATCGAGGACGATCGAAGCGGGACCTACCGCGCGGTCTACACGGTGCGCTTTCATACGGCGGTCTATGTACTGCATGTGTTTCAGAAGAAGTCCAAGCACGGGATCGCCACCGCTCAGGCCGACATCGAACTGATCAAAGCGCGGCTGAAAATCGCCGAAGCCTTGCACAAGGAACGGGGCCCATGACCAAGACCTACGAAGTCAGCACCGGCAACGTGTTCACCGATCTCGGCCTCAAGGACTCCGAGCAGGAGCTCATGAAGGCCAAGCTCACCATTCAGATTTACCGGCTGCTCTCCGAGCGCGGCCTGACCCAAGCCGACGCGGCCAAGCTGCTCGGCACCACGCAGCCGCAGGTCTCGGCCTTGATGCGGTGCAAGCCGACGTCGATTTCCATCGGGCGCCTGATGGAGTTTCTGACCATCCTCGGGCAGGACGTGCAGGTCACCGTCAAGCCGGCGTCCCGTCGAAAATCGCGGGCGGCGCCGAACGGGCGCATGTCGGTCGTGGTGCAGGCGTGATGCAGCCTTCGCAAACGTCGGTCGTGACTGAGCCATTCTGAGCTCCGCCTCCGCGCTCACGACCATCTCCGGCGTCGGCGGCTTGGGGCGGGCGGGGGTACGGAGGATGCGGGTGAAGCGGGTGCCGCCGTCTGCCGCTTCGAACGTGTCGTGCACCACCACAAGGCCCATGAAGGGGACCTATGTCGCGCCTGAACGTTTCGCAGGCATTCCGAAGACTCCAGCTGGCCTGCTGGAACTCGGCGGATCTCCAGCCGGATCCAAGTCTGTCGGCTATTGGCCGTGAGCGGACATTGCAAAAATCAGACGCAAGGTCTGTTGTTCGCCAAAAGCGGGCATCACTCATCCGACCACACCGCGGAGCCGTGCGGCGCCATCGCTTGCAGTGCGGGCGAGAACGGGCCACGCGCTGCGCCACCGCCGGACCAGCACCCGCCCTCCCCCGTCAGCTTCCGCCTTACGCCGTCGCCACGAACGCCCGGTGATCGCCGGAGCCGGCCGGGGTCACCGGCAGGCCGCCGTCGGCATATTCGTTCAGCTTGTTGCGCAGCGTGCGGATCGAGATGCCGAGGATGTTGGCGGCGTGGGTGCGGTTGCCGAGGCAATGCTTCAGCGTCTCCAGGATCAGGTCGCGCTCGACATCGGCCACGGTGCGCCCGACCAGAGCGCGGGTCACCTGCTCGGCCGCGAAGGTGGCGTGCGCCACCGCCGGTGGGGTTTTTTGCAGATCGAGCCGGTCGCCCTCCGGGCTGAGGATGGCGTCGGCGCCGATGTCGTCGCCCTGCGCCATCAGCACCGCGCGGTGGATGGTGTTTTCCAGCTCGCGGACGTTGCCCTGCCAGCGATTGGTGCTCAGCACCCGGCGCGCCTCGTCGGAAATCGGCCGCACCGGCACGCCATTGGCGTCGGCATATTTGCGAGCGAAATGCTGCGCCAGCTCGAGAATATCGGCGGGGCGCTCGCGCAGCGGCGGGATCTTCAGATTGACGACGTTGAGCCGGAACAGCAGATCCTCGCGGAAGCTGCCTTCGCGCACCGCGTCGGCGAGGTTGCGGTTCGAGGTGGCGATGATGCGGATGTCGATCGGCACCGGACGGGTGCCACCGACGCGATCGATCACCCGCTCCTGGATCGCGCGCAGCAATTTCGATTGCAGCCGCACGTCCATTTCGGAGATTTCGTCGAGCAGCAGCGTGCCGCCGGTGGCTTCCTCGAATTTGCCGATGCGGCGCGCCACCGCGCCGGTGAAGGCGCCCTTCTCGTGGCCGAACAATTCGGATTCCAACAGATGCTCGGGGATCGCCGCGCAATTGATGCTGATGAACGGCTTCTTGGCGCGGTTGGAACGGGTGTGGACGTAGCGCGCCATCACCTCCTTGCCGGTGCCGCTCTCGCCGGTGATCATCACCGAGGCGTCGGAGCCGGCGATCTGCTGCGCCAGCTTGACCACCTTGGCCATCGACTCGTCGCGATAGATCATTTCGCGGGAATCATTGGCGACCGCGGCCAGCACCGCGGCGATCAGCTCCGGATCCGGCGGCAGCGGGATGTATTCCTTGGCGCCGGCATGGATCGCGGCGACCGCGGCGCGGGCGTCGTTGGCGATGCCGCAGGCGACGATCGGCACGTGGATATGTTCGGCTTCGAGCCGCATCACCAGATCGCGGATGTCGAGCGCGACGTCGACCAGCAGCAGGTCGGCGCCCTTGCCGCCGCGCAGCACCCGCATCGCCTGCTCGTTGTTCTCCGCATGGGTCACCGAGGCGCCATTCTGCATGGCGATCTGGGTGGCGGTGGTTAGCTGGCCCTTCAAGGTACCAACGATGAGAAGCCGCATGGGTCGCTCCTGTAATCCTGCCGCGGTGTCCGCGAACTCTAAATGTTAGGCGCGTTCCGCCTTGATGATTTCCGTCATGGTGACACCGAGCTTGTCCTCGACCAGGACCACCTCGCCGCGCGCCACCAGCCGGTTGTTGACATAGATATCGATCGCCTCGCCGACCCTGCGGTCGAGCTCCAGCACGGTGCCGGGGCCGAGCTTCAGCAATTCGCCGACGTCCATCTTGGAGCGGCCGAGCACGGCCGAGACCTGCACCGGCACGTCGAACACCGCCTCGAGATCGGCGGCGATCCGCGACACCTGCTCTTCGTCGTTGTAACCGATGTCGCCCAGCGGCGGCGCGTCGGCGGCGTTGAGATCGGGAAGCGGCACCTGACCGTCTTTGTCGCTCATATTCGTTCCTTAAGGCCGTGGCTGGCCGGCTGAGGCGCGGGACGCCATGTAGCTCCCCACCAATTCGTCGATTTTCGCGTCGATCGTCGCGCGCTCGCGCAGCACGCCGCCGTCCGCCCATTCGATCTTGCAATCGCCGGCCGGAATCTCGGGCTCCGCCAGCAGCACCAGGCGGCCCTCGAAGCCGCTCTGCTTGGCCAGCCGCTCGATCCGCTCCCGGGCGGCTTCAAGCAATTCATTGTTGATCCGCACCACCAGATGCGGCGTCGACACCAGATGCTGGAAACACTCGGCGACCAGCGTGGTGACCTCGACCAGCGGCTCGGCGGCGATCAGTTCGGCGCACAGCTTGCGCGCCACCGCGACCGCGACGTCGACGGCCTCGGTCTCCATCCGGCTTTCGACGGCGGACACGCCCTGCGCGATGGTGCCGATCGAGGCGCCGATCTGCTCCAGCGCCGCCGCCATGCGGCGGTCGCTTTCCGCCTTGGCCTCGCGCTGGGCAGCCTCGAAGCCGGCGCGATGGCCGCGCGCCTCCGCGGCCGCGACCTTTTCGGCGATCTCGGCAGGCGTCGCGGGCTTTTCGCGAGCCTTGTCCGGCACGCCGAAATCCAGATCGAACAGAAATTTGGCGGGCGCGGCCATCAGTACACCAGCTCGTCGTCGGCGCGGTTCTTGGTCAGCACGATTTCTCCCTTTGCGGCGAGGTCCTTGGCCAGGTTGACCAGCAGCGCCTGGGCTTCGTCGACGTCGCGCAGCCGCACCGGACCGAGCGCGGCCATGTCGTCGAGCAGCATCTTGCCGGCACGCGAACTCATATTGCCGAGGAAGAACGCGCGGACGTCCTCATTGGCGCTCTTCAGCGCGATGCCGAGCTTGTCCTTGTCGACATTGCGCATCAGGGTCTGCGCCGAGCCGGCGTCGAGCTTGACCAGATCGTCGAAGGTGAACATCAGCGCCTTGATGCGCTCGGCCGCCTCGCGGTTGTCCTCTTCCAGCGAGGTGATGAACCGGGTCTCGGTCTGGCGGTCGAAATTGTTGAAGATCTCGGCCATCACCTCATGGGCGTCGCGCCGCCTGGTCTGCGACAAGTTGGACATGAATTCGGAGCGCAGGGTCTTTTCCACGCTCTCGATCACGTCCTTCTGCACCGCTTCCATTTTCAGCATCCGGCCGATGACGTCGAGCGCCATGTCTTCCGGCAGAATCGCCAGCACCCTGGCGGCGTGTTCGGATTTCAGCTTCGACAGCACCACCGCGGTGGTCTGCGGATATTCGTTCTTGAGGTAGTTCGCCAACACCTCTTCCTGGACGTTGGAGAGCTTCTCCCACATGTTGCGGCCGGCCGGGCCGCGGATCTCTTCCATGATGCCGCTGACGCGGTCGCTCGGCAGATATTTCTGCAGCAGCCGTTCGGTGGCGTCGAAGGTGCCCATCAGCGCGCCCGACGCCGACATCCGCGAGACGAATTCCAGCAACAGATCTTCGACCACCTCGGGCTCGATCGTGCCGAGCGACGACATCACCACCGACAATTCGCGCACTTCGTCGTCGTCGAGCAGGCTCCAGACCTTGCCGCCATATTGCTCGCCGAGCGCCAGCATCAGGATCGCGGCGCGCTTGGGGCCGGAGATCGGCTTCGACGGCGCACGGCCGCCCTGGCGCTGCGCCAGCGTGGCGACAACGCTGGCGATGTCGTTGGTGTTGTCGCCTGTGGTCTGGGGAACTGCCATTACGCCGGCTCCGTCAGCCATTGACGAACAATGGCGGCGGTTTCATTGGGGTTGCGCTCGGCCAGCTCGCCGACCCGGTGCACCGACTGGGCGTGCACCTGGCCTTGGACCTGGGCGATGTCGATCATATTGGCGCCCGGCGCCACCAATTGGCCGTCGGCGCCGATCTGCGGCGCGCTGCCGTCGGCGAGCGCCGGGATGCTGGACACTTCGGGGGTTGGTTCGGAGGCCAGGATGCGCCGCACCAGCGGCCGGATCACCATGAACATCACCATCAGGCCGAGCAGCATCATCACCCCGAGTTCGATGACATACATCACGTCGTCCTTTGTGAATTGCAGCATGCCGAGCAGGCCGCTGGGTTCGGCGAGCGGGATCACCGCGGGGGCCTCGGCAAATTTCAGATTGACGACCTCGACCTGGTCGCCGCGCTTCTGGTCGAAGCCGATCGCCGAACGCACCAGCGCCGCGATGCGGTCGAGCTGGTCCTTGGTGCGTTCGGAATAGACCATCTCGCCCTTTTCGTTCTTGGTGTAGATGCCGTCGACCAGCACCGCGACCGAGACCCGCTTGATCCGGCCGGCTTCGGTCACCTCGACCTTGGTGGTGTGGGAAATCTCGTAATTGTTGGTTTCCTCGGTCTTCTTGCTCTGGTCGCGCGCCGTCGCGGTGGCGCCCTGGCCCTGATTGCCGGGAAGCTCGTTGTTGACGGTGACCTGGCCGTCCGGCGGCCCGGCGGTCACCGAGCTCTCTTCGCGCGACTGGCTGGAGCGCAGCACCCGGCCTTCGGGGTCAAAGGTGTCGGAGGTCTGCGTCACTTTGTTATAATCGAAATCGGCGGTGAGCTGGACCCGGGCCCGGCCGGCGCCGACCACCGAGGAGACGATCGCCTCGACCTGGCTGCGCATTCGCTTTTCCAGGCCGACGCGGCGTTCGTCGCTGGTGGCGCCCTCGGTCGCCGGATCGCCGGCGGCGCCGTCGGCGAGCAATTGCCCGGACTCGTCGACGATCGAGACCCGCTGCGGCTTCAAGCCGTTAACAGCGGACGACACCAGATGGCGGATGGCGCGGACCTGCTGCGGCTCCAGCTGGCCGCGCACCCGCAGCACGATCGAGGCCGACGGCTCCGGCGTTTCCCGCGAAAACAGCGGCCGCTCCGGCAGCACCAGATGGACGCGGGCGGCCTGGATCCGGTCGATCGCCCGGATGGTGCGCGCCAGCTCGCCCTCGAGCGCGCGCAGATGGTTGATGTTCTGGACGAAGCTGGTGGTGCCGAGCGCATCGGACTTGTCGAAGATCTCGTAACCGACGCCGCCGCCCTTGGGCAGCCCGCCCTCGGCCAGCTTCATCCGCAGCCGCGTCACCTTGTCCTTCGGCACCATGATGATGGCACCGTCGTTCTTCAATTCGTAAGGAATGCCTTGGCGTTCCAAGTCTTTCATAATGCTGGAGGAATCCTCCATGCTGAGATCGGTGAAGAGGGTGGTCATCTGCGGCGTGGTGACGCGCATGATGACAAAGGCGAAGAATCCGATCAGCGCAGCTGTGACGGCGATCATGGCCATCAGGCGGGCCGCGCCCAAGCCTTTCAGAAAGCTCACCAAACTCTGCAACGGACCAGCCCCTCGGATTCGGCATGACGAGCCGACTAGGCAAATCTTGCCTATGGGATGGTTTCGATAAGGTTAACGTTCCTTAACGGAGGTAAATAAGTTCCATTATGCTGAAAGCCGCACTCTCAAAAAGAGTACGGCTTTCTGCAAAGTGTTAACGATTTTGAAGGGTGCTATTGCCGGTATTGCTGGATTCGGGTGGTGCGCAGGCCGGCAAGACCATGCTGGTCGATCGAAAACTGCCAGGACAGAAACTCGTCCACGGTCAGCGTATAGCGGCTGCAAGCTTCCTCGAGGGAAAGAAGTCCGCCGCGAACCGCTGCGACGACTTCTGCCTTACGGCGGATAACCCACCGTTTTGTCCCGGGTGCCGGAAGATCCGCAATCGTTAACGGACTACCGTCAGGCCCGATGACATATTTTACCCTCGGGCGATGGGGCTCTGTCATGGCGTACTCACAAACTCTCAACCACTGAACTCACCATAGCAACCTACGCCGGCCGACTTAAAAATTGACTAAGCCCCGAAGCACAATAAGATTCTCCTTGGATATGCTTACCGATTTCCGGTTCTGCCTGCGGCGCAGCCCGTGGCGGGCGAAGGAGTAGGCGCATCGCGGCAGCGCCGGCGGGGCGGCCAAGCCATCGGCGGCGGCTCACGACGCTCGGCGACGGGCGCAAAGCGAACGGTATCGGGCGCAAGGATCCGATTAGTTCGGGCTGCGATCAGTCGGCCAAAGCGCGCCGCGACGCCGGCCGCGCGCGCCGCGGAATCGAAGTTGGACTTTCGCACGTTGGGTTTTTGCGATAGTGCTGATACATGAGCAATCCGTCGGAGCCATCGCGCGAAGTGTTGGATCATCCGCAGGCCGGAGCGATCTCGGCATTGCTGGACGACGCGACACTGCAGGCGCTCGACGCGTGGGCAACCCGCTACATGATCACGCGCGCGCAGGCGATCGGCCGGCTGATCCGGTTGGGACTAACCGTCGACCCCGCAATGTCGCCCGCCAGGTCCGCGCGGACCGACCGCGCCATCGAATTGGCCGCCACCCAGATCGGCGCGCTGATCGGCCCCGATGCCCCCTCCGACGAACGTCACCGCCGCATCGCCCGCCTGATCGAGGGCCCGCCGGAATTCGTTGACGCAAGAATCGATCTGCCGAAACGCCGGATCTGAGCCACCTATGCGCCGCGTGCCCCGGACGCAGCGCAACGCGCCGCGTTGCGGCCTGGTGCGCTGCAGAGCCGGGGCCCCGGTTTGGGCGCTCCAAAGCCGGGTCCCGGTTCTGCGGAGCAGCGCGGAGCCTGTACTCGGGCCGCGCGAAGCGCGGACCCGGGTGCGCTGCACCGCGCCCGGGACGCGATGCGCCTGGCCCCGCATGTTCTGTCGGACAGCTTTTTCAGCCCGGCGCTCGGGCCGTGCCGACGGCGACGCGGTCGAGCAGGGCCAGCAGGCCGCGCAGGATGTCGAGCGGCGGCGGCGGACAGCCGGGGATGTGCAGGTCGACCGGAAGCACCGCCGAGACGCCGCCCGCCACCGCGTAGCTGTCCTTGAAGCAGCCGCCGTCAAGGGCGCAATCGCCGAGCGCGACCACCCATTTCGGTCCGGGCACCGCCTCGTAAGTGCGTAGCAACGCCTCGCGCATGTTCTTCGTCACCGGCCCGGTCACCAGCAGCACGTCGGCGTGGCGCGGCGAGGCGACGAAGCGGATGCCGAAGCGTTCGACGTCGTAATAGGGATTGCTCAACGCGTGGATTTCCAGCTCGCAGCCATTACAGGAGCCGGCATCGACCTCGCGGATCGCCAGGCTGCGGCCGAGGCGCCGCCGCGCCGCGCCGCCGACCCGCGTCGCCAACTCTTGCACTTCGGCGTCGGCCAAGGTCGGCGCGGCTTCGCTGAGCGGCGCGCGGAACAGGCTTTTGAACAACAGCTTGCGCATCTTATCGTCCGGATCGTTCGAATGGGTCGAAGCAGGGCGTCATCGGAAGCGCGCTCCCTCTCCCATGGGGAGAGGGTCGGGGTGAGGGGGTACGCCGTCTCGTTGGTCCAAAACCCCTCACCCGGATGGCTTCGCCATCCGACCTCTCCCGATGGGAGAGGTGAAGCAAGGCTCGGGCGTTTGGTTTCATTGCGACAGTTCGCTTCATAGATCCACGCCCGAATAGGAGCAGTTGAAGGATTTGTTGCAGAGCGGAAAGTCGGCGACGATGTTGCCTTCGATCGCAGCTTCCAGCAGCGGCCATTGAAACCACGACGGATCGCGCAGATGGCAGCGCGCGATCACGCCGTCGCGCAGCCGCAGCCAGACCAGCACGTCGCCGCGAAAACCCTCGACCAACGCCACGCCCTCGCCCTGCCCCTGTACCGGCAGCGGCGCCAGCAACGGGCCGCGCGGCAATTGATCGAGGATCTGATCGATCAGCGACAGGCTCTGCTCGACCTCGCGGATCCGGATCCAGATCCTGGCATTGACGTCGCCCTGCTGTAGCACCGGCACCTCGAAGCGCAGATCCTGATAGGGCGGATAGGCCAGGGTTCGCCTGGTGTCGAAGCCGCGGCCGGAGGCGCGGCCGACAAAGCCGCCGGCGCAATATTGCGCGGCCAGCTCCGGCTTGAGAACGCCGGTCGAGACGGTGCGATCCTGCAACGAGGCGGTGTCGTCGTAGAGTTCGACCAATTCGGGAAATTGCCGGCGGATGGTGGCCAGCGCGGCGCGGATCGCCGCCTTGCCGGCGTCGTCGATGTCGCGGGCGATGCCGCCGGGCACGATCACGTCGCGCATCAGGCGATGGCCGAAGGCTGTGGCGGCGGCGCGCAGCACGATTTCGCGCAAGGCGCCGAAATGCGCCAGCAGCAGCGCGAAGGCGGCGTCGTTGCAGATCCCGCCGATGTCGCCGAGGTGATTGGCGAGGCGCTCCAGCTCGGCGCAGAGGGCGCGCAGCCAGACCGCGCGTGGCGGCACCGCCAGATCGCTCGCCGCCTCCACGGCGCGCGCGAAGGCAAACCCATAGGCCACGGTGCTGTCCCCCGACACCCGGCCGGCGAGCCGCGCGGCGCGGATCGGATCGGCGCCGATCATCAGCGCCTCGGTGCCCTTGTGGACGTAGCCGAGCCGCTGCTCGAGCCGGACCACGGTCTCGCCGCTGACCGAGAAACGGAAATGCCCGGGCTCGATGATGCCGGCATGGACCGGACCGACCGCGGCCTGATGCACGCCCTCGCCTTCCACCTTCAGAAACGGGTATGGCGGCTCCGGCGCGGTGATCGCCACCGCCTCGCCTTGCGGCGCGCGCACGCCCCATTGGCCGTGATCGAGCCATGGCCTGGAGTCGGTCGCGCCATCGGCGACCAGCCCGAACAGATCCTGGATGCTGCGCTCCAGCCGCTGCGCCGGCGGGTGATGGGCCGCCACCGACGGAAAATGCTTATCTGGGCATTCGAGGCTGACCACGCCGATCTCGGCGCTGCGCGAATCGAACAGCGCCATATGCACCATCGCGGGCTCGCCCCACAGCGACAGCAGGCTCCAGCGCCGCTCGGCCAATTGCCGCGTGGCAAAGCCCCACACCGCGGAATCGATCACGGTGCGCGGCCACGGCCGATGCCGCTGCACCTGCTGGCCTTCCAGGTTGAGATCGATCAGCGACGGCATCGGGCGTTTGTTCTCTCTCTAGCCAAGAAGCTCTATCCAAGAAGTTTGGCGACATGCTGGAACCAGAGCACGATCGGCGTCGGCAGATAGACTCCGGCGATCAGCACCAGCGCCAGATGGGCGAACATCGGCACATAGGACGCCTCGACCGGCGCGCGGCTGCCGCGCGGCTCGCCGAAGGCAACGCCGGTCAGCCGCAGCGTCAGGGCGCCGAAGGCGACCAGCAGGCCGAACACCAGCGCCAGCGCCAGCCAAGGCTGCCGCGCGAAGGTCGAACTGACCAACAAAAATTCGCTCATGAAAATGCCGAGCGGCGGCAGGCCCGCGATCGCCACCACGCCGACCACCAGCCCCCAGCCCAACGCCGGGTGGGTCTCGGTGAGGCCGCGGATCCTGGCGATCGACTGCGTGCCCTTGACCTGGGCGATGTGGCCGACCGCAAAGAAGATCGCCGATTTGGTCAGGCTGTGCATCACCATGTGCAGGAGTCCGGCGAAATTCGCCAGCGGCCCGCCCATCCCGAAGGCGAACACGATGATGCCCATGTGCTCGATCGACGAATAGGCGAACAGCCGCTTGATGTCGCGCCGCCGGTACAGCATGAACGCCGCGAACAATAGCGACGCCAGCCCCATGATCACCATCAGCGAGCCCGGCTCGATCGCCTCGGGATTGATGGTGAGCATCATCTTGAAGCGTAGCAGCGCGTACAGCGCCACATTCAGCAACAGCCCCGACAACACCGCCGAGATCGGCGTCGGACCTTCGGCATGGGCGTCGGGCAGCCAGGCGTGCAGCGGCGCCAGCCCGACCTTGGTGCCGTAGCCGAGCAGCAGGAACACGAAGGCGACGTTGAGCAGCGCCGGGTCGAACCGCGCGGCGTGCTGCATCAGCAGGGTCCAGACCATCGCGTCCGGCCCCTCGCCCATCACCGGCAGCGCCGCCATATAGACCAGGATGGTGCCGAACAGCGCAAAGGCGATGCCGACGCTGCCGAGAATGAAATATTTCCACGCCGCCTCCAGCGCGGCTTCGGTGCGGTAGATGCCGACCATCAGCACCGTGCTCAGCGTCGCCAATTCGACCGCCACCCACATCAGGCCGATATTGTTGGACATGAACGCGAGATTCATGCCGAACATCATGATCTGGTACATCGCGTGGTAGAACCGCAGATAGGCCGGGGTCAGCCGCCCGGTCTCGAGCTCATGGGCGATATAGCTGGCGCTGAACACGCTGGTGGTGAAGCCGACGAAGGAATTCAACACGATGAACACGATGTTGAGGTCGTCGACGAGCACATAGGGTCCCGGCGCGGCGCGCGGAATCAGCAGCAGCGCGCCCGCGGACAGGAAAGTCAGCAGGCTGGCGACGACGTTGAGCCGCGCGGTCAGCCGATAGCCGGGCAGCAGCGCCAGCAGCGCCGCGGCGACGATCGGGATCAGCAGCACGCCGGCCACCGGATTGAAGGCCGAAAGCGTCATCGCCGCTCCCCGCGCGAATCGTCGAGCGCGCCGACATCGACCGAGTCGAAGCGTTCGCGGATCCGGAACAGGAAGATGCCGATCACGATGAAGGCGATCAGGATCGAGAAGGCGACGCTGATCTCGACCACCAGCGGCATGCCCTTGGCGCCAGTCGCGGCCAGCACCAACCCGTTTTCCAGCGCCATGAAGCCGACCACCTGGCTGACCGCGTTGCGCCGCGTCACCATCACCAGCAGGCCGAGCAGCACCACCGACAGCGCGAAGGCGAGATCCTCGCGCGCCAGCGCGTCGGCCTCGGCGGTGACCCGCAGCATCAGCGCCAGCGACAGCGCGACCAGGCCCATCCCGGCCAGCATGGTCGGGCCGATCCCGACCGCGGTCTCGATGTCACGGTGAATGCCGAGCTGTTTGATGATGCGATGCAGCGCCACCGGGATGATGATCGCCTTGAACACCAGCGCGATCGCCGCGGTGACGTAGAGATGCGGCGCATTCTGGATATAGGCCTGCCAGGCCACCGCCAGCGACAGCGTCAGCGCGTGCAGCGCGAACACGTTGAGCAGCGAATACAGCCGGTCCTGATACAGCATCATGAAGCTGATCAGCACCAGGCCGCCGGCGAGTGAATGCGAGATATCGAAATTGAGATTGTGCATCACAGGCTCGTCGATACGAATAGCAGCAGCGTGCCGAGCAGGCCCAGCATCAGCGCCGCGCCGAGGAATTGCGGCACCCGGAACACCCGCATCTTGGCGGTGGCAGTCTCAAACAGCGCCAGCAGGAAGCCGGCGAAGCCGACCTTGAGCACATAGATTGCGGCGCCGGCCACATAGGCCAGCGGCCCGGCACCGAAGATCGCGATCCCCCAGGGGAAGAACAGGCAGACGATCAGCGAGACATAGAGCAGCAATTTGAGGAAGGCGCCGAACTCGATCATCGCCAAATGGCGGCCGGAATATTCCAGGATCATCGCCTCGTGCACCATGGTCAATTCGAGATGCGTCGAGGGGTTGTCGACCGGGATCCGGGCGTTCTCGGCCAACGCCACGATCACCAGCGCGATCATCGCCATGCCGAGCGAGACCCGCAGCCCGGTCTGCGACGAGGCGATGAAATTGGCGACGGTGGAAAGCTCCGTCGAGCCCGCCACCAGGGCGACGCAGAACACGATCAGCAGCATCGCCGGCTCGGCCAGGGCTGCGATCATCACCTCGCGGCTGGCGCCGATACCGCCGAACGAGGTGCCGACATCCATCCCGGCCAGAGCGAGGAAGAACCGCGCGGTGCCGAGCAGCGCCACGATCACGATCAGATCCGCGGCCCAGTTGAACAATAGCCCAGTGGCGAAGGTCGGCACCAAAGCGGCCGCGACCCAGATCGCCGCGAAGGTGACATAGGGCGTGGCGCGGAACAGCCAGGAGGCGTTGTCGGCCAGCACCACTTCCTTGCGCAGCAGCCGCAACAGATCGCGATAGGGCTGCAGCACCGATGGGCCGCGACGGCGCAGCAGCCGCGCCTTGACCTTGCGGATGAAGCCGGTGAGCAGCGGCGCCAGCACGAACACCAGCAGCATCTGCATGCCCTGGACCAATATGTCGGAGATCACGACCATATCGCGAGCACCAGCAGCAGCGTGACCAAAGTGGCGAACACCAGGCTGAGATAGCCGCGGATCGTCAGCAATTGCATCTGATTGAGCCGGTTGGCGGTGTAGCCGACGGCGCCGACCAGCGGCCGATAGATCCGCTCCCAGGCCAGATCGTGCAGCTCGATCCGCAACCGCGCCGGCGCGCCATCGCCGGGCGCCGGCATGGTGACGTGATCGGCGGCGCGAAACAGCAGCGTGCCGAACACCCGGCGGATCGGCTGAGCGAAGCCGGCGGCCGAATATTGCGCCAGCGGCGCCGGATCGACAAAGCCGCAGCCCCAGGCCGGCACGCGACGCACCGCGCGCGAGGCGTAAAGATAGATCGCGCCGAACAGCGCCGACGTCGAGATCGCGATGAACACCAGCACCAACAGGCCGTTATAAGAGCCCTTGGGCTCAGCGAGCGGCACGATCGACAGCCAGGCGATGCCGGCTTGCGGCGCCAGCCGATGGCCGAGCATCTCCACGGCGATCGGCGACAGCGCGTCGATCACCACGCCGGGCAGAATGCCGGCGAGCAGGCACAAAGTGGCCAGGATCGCCATCGCGGCCAGCGAGAAGCGATCGACCTCATGGGCTGTTTCGGCGGCGACGCTGCGCGGCCGGCTGAGAAAGCTGACCCCATAGGCCTTGACGAAACACGCCGCCGCCAATGCAGCGGCCAGCGCCATCAGGGCGCCGACCGCCGGCACCATGATCTTGAGGCCCCATTGCGGCAGGCTGGGCGATTGCAGCACCGCCTGGAAGATCAGCCATTCCGAGACGAAGCCGTTGAATGGCGGCAGCGCCGAGATCGCCACGCAGCCGACCAGGAACACGACGCTGGTCACCGGCATGCGGTGAATGAGGCCGCCGAGCCGGTCCATGTTGCGCTCGCCGGTCGCGGTCAACACCGCGCCGGCGCCGAAGAACAACAGCGTCTTGAAGAAGGAATGGTTGAGCACGTGGAACAGCGCCGCGGTGAAGGCCAGCGCCGCCGGCAGCGCCATGCCATTGGCCTGGAACGCCAGCGACAGGCCGAGGCTGACAAAGATGATGCCGACATTCTCGATCGTCGAATAGGCCAAGAGCCGCTTCAGATCCTTCTCCATCAGCGCATAGAGAATCCCCATCACCGCGCTGACGCCGCCCAGCACCAGCACGATGCCGCTGCTGCTCCAGATCGGCGGCCCGAGCAGATCGAACACCACGCGGATGAAACCGTAGACCGCCACCTTGGTCATCACCCCGCTCATCAGCGCCGAGACATGGCTGGGCGCGGCCGGATGCGCCAGCGGCAGCCAGACATGCAGCGGCACCAGGCCGGCCTTGGAGCCGGCGCCGAGCAGCATCAGGATCAGCACCAGCGTCGCGGCGGCCGGCGTATGTTGGGCGGCGCGGATCGCCGCGAAGCCATAATCGCCGGCGGGGCCGGCCAGGAAGCCGAACGCCAGCAGCAGCGCCATCGTCCCGAAGCTCGCCATCACCAGATAGACGTAGCCCGCCTTGGCGTTGCCGGGCACGCGATGATGGGTCATCACCAGCGCCCACGACACCAGCGACATGAATTCCCAGCACAACAGAAACGAGAAAGCGTCGGCGGCCAGCACCACCAGATTCATCGCGGCGAGAAACGCCGGAAAGAACGGCAGCACCCGCTGCGGCGCGGATTCGTGGCGGCCATAGCCGAGGCCATAGAGGCTCGCCATCGCGCCGCCGAGATTGACCACCACCAGAAAGAACGAGGCCAGCGCATCGAGCCGGAAATGCGCGCCGAGCCAGGGCAGCCCGACCGGCAGGGTCAGCTCGGATGAGCCGGAGGGATGTGCGAGCAGAAAGGCCCCGGCGCCGAGCAGCGCGACGGCGCAGGCCGCCATCGTGGCGCCATAGGTCGCCGCCGTGGCAAGCTCGCGGGAGCGGCCGAGCGCGATGGCCAGGATCGCCAAGACCGCCAAGCCGAGCAGCGCGGCGACGCACCAAAGCTGCACCGCGACCGCCGCCATCACCCTCGCCCTGACTGCATCACATCGATCCCGAACATTCGCCTGGCCGGCTTCGGGCGCCGACAGGCCGGCATCTGTGCCGAAATTCTGGCATCGCGTCGCCGCAACGTCGCGATGTCATCGACCGCGGCTGTGCCGGCAGGCCTGGCGCATCGATAGCCGAAACCAGAGGTACATATCAATGATTAACGTTTCAATGCCATCATTGATGTCTATAATAGCTATTATGATATATAATACATCTTCCTCGAGCGACACGGGGCGGTCGGCGCAGGACCAATCGCGGCGATTTTCGATGTCGAATCCTGATGGAGCTGCGGTCTGTCGACGCCAACGAATCCGGGGCACGCACAGCCTTCGCTGCGCGCGCCCCGAAATTTGCAACCGGGAACTTTAAGGTGAGCCGATCAGATCGCCGTCACCGGGCTAGAGCAATTCCGGTTCTGATAGAATCAGAACCGGAGCTCTAGATTCTTGTTTTGACGCGTTTTCTTCACGCGAACCGGTATCCACTTCGCTCGAAAACGCTCTAATGGCTGATCATCCACGGCCGCGCGGTGGGAAACCCCTTGGCGCCGCTCTTGCTGCGGCTCTGCAGCCGCGACGGCTTGCCCGAGGAACAGCAGCCGCAGCCCGGGCCGTGCGAGGCCTTGTATTCGCCGACCGTCTTCGGCGCGTTGGCGCTGCGTTCATTGGTGGCGTGAGCGCTGCGCTTGTCGCTCGCCATGCAGAAATAATTCGGCGCGGTGAGGATCACCCGCGGCGCCGACACCGCGCATTGCGGGCAGTCATTCGGCTCGTCGCATTCCGCCATCGGCCGCATCTCGGTGAACGGACCGCAGGCGTCGCAGAGATATTCATAGACCGGCATGATGATTTTCCATTTCGGCGAAGTTTTGACGAAGCCCTCGCGCGTCATTGCGAGGAGCGAAGCGACGAAGCAATCCAGGGTTTGAGACCGTGGCCCCTGGATTGCTTCGCTGTCGGGCGGCGCATGGCGCCGCCCTCGGCTCGCAATGACGCGTCGACTACTTGTCCTGCGACAGCGGCATCTGGATGTCGCCCTTGATGTGTTTGATCGGGCCGGCCGAGCTCGGCATGATGTCGAAATCGAAGATCTCGGTCGGCAGCCACAGCGTGGCGCAGGCGTTGGGGACGTCGACGACGCCGGAGATATGGCCTTGGCACGGCGCGGTGCCGAGGATCGAATAGGCCTGGGCGCCGGAATAGCCGAACTTCTTCAGATATTCGATGGCGTTGAGGCAGGCCTGGCGATAGGCGATGTGGACGTCGAGATAATGCTGCTTGCCGGCCTCGTCGACCGAGATGCCCTCGAAGATCAGGAAGTCCTTGTAGTTCGGCGTCATCGGCGACGGCTTGAACACCGGATTCTTGATGCCGTATTTGTTGACGCCGTCCTTGATGACATCGACCTTGATGTGCAGCCAGCCGGCCATCTCGATGGCGCCGCAGAAGGTGATCTCGCCGTCGCCCTGCGAAAAGTGCAGATCGCCCATCGACAGCCCGCCGCCCGGCACATAGACCGGGAAGTAGACTTTCGAACCGCGTGACAAATCCTTGATGTCGCAATTGCCGCCATGTTCGCGCGGCGGCACGGTGCGGGCGCCTTCGGCCGCGGCCTTCTCCTTTGCTTCGCCCTTGAGCCGGCCCATATGGGCGGTCGGGCCGAATGGCGGATTGGCGAGGCCGGGCACGCGGGTCGGGTTGGTGTCGATCAGCGCCTGTTCGCGCTCGTTCCAGGTTGCCAGCAATTTCGGATCGGGCAGACAGCCGATCAGGCCGGGATGGATCAACCCGGCGAAATTCACGCCCGGGATGTGGCGCGACGAGGTGTACATGCCTTTAAAATCCCAGATCGACTTCTGCGCCAGCGGGAAGTGATCGGTGAGAAAGCCGCCGCCATTCTGCTTGGAGAAGAAGCCGTTGAAGCCCCATTGGCTGTCCTTCATCGGGCCGACGTCCAAGAGGTCGACCACCAATAGGTCGCCTGGCTCGGCGCCCTTGACGCCGATCGGACCGGACAGGAAGTGCACGATCGACAGGTCGATATCGCGGACGTCGTCGGCGGAATCATTGTTCTTGATGAAGCCGCCGGTCCAGTCATAGGTCTCGACGATGAAATCGTCGCCGGGATTGACCCAGGCCACCATCGGAACGTCGGGGTGCCAGCGATTGTGGATGTTCTCGTTGTCGTAGGCCGATTGCGTGAGGTCGACCTTGATCAGTGTATCTACCATTGTGAGCTCCCCTTCGTTACCAGTGGCCGTGTCGTTGAACTTGGACGTTAGTCGTGCGGTCGGGTCGTGCGGTTAGACGGACAGATATTTCGAGATCTGATCGGCATCGACGGCGGCGCGCGGATCGTCGCGGACGATCTCGCCGTTCTCGATCACCAGCACCCGGTCGGCGACGTCGAGCGCGAAGCTCAGCACCTGTTCGGAGACGATGATCGACAGCCCGCGGGTGTCGCGGATCTGCTTCAGCGTGCGGGCCATGTCCTTGATGATCGAGGGCTGGATGCCCTCGGTCGGCTCGTCGAGCAGCAGCACCTTCGGCTTGGTGGCGAGCGCGCGGGCGATCGCCAGCTGCTGCTGCTGGCCGCCGGACAGGTTGCCGCCGCGGCGGCCCTTCATCTCCAGCAGCACCGGAAACAGCTCGTAGATATCGCCCGGCACCTCGCGCTCGCCGGAGGCGACCAGCCCGGTCTCGATGTTTTCCTTCACCGTCATGCTGGAGAAGATCATGCGGCCCTGCGGCACATAGGCCAGGCCCTTGGCGACCCGCTCATAGCTCTTCAGCGCCGAGAGTTCGGCGCCCTCCATCGCCACCGAGCCGCTCTTGGTCGGGATGATCCCCATCAGCGACTTCATCAGCGTGGTCTTGCCCATGCCGTTGCGCCCCATGATGGCGACGATCTCGTTCGGCGCCACCGCGACGTTGAGCCCGTGCAGCACCTCGCTCTGGCCGTAGGCGACGTGTAGGTCCGAGATTGACAGCATGACGTGCTCCTCAAATTGCCGACGACGCGAAACGAGGCGTCATTGCGAGGAGCGTAGCGACGAAGCAATCCAGCGCTTCGCGTGCCGCCCCTGGATTGCTTCGCTTCGCTCGCAATGACGAAGTCGTGGTCGTATTCACCGAAGTCTCCTCAATGCCCCAGATAGACTTCGATCACCTTGGGATCGTTCTTGACCTGCTCCATGGTGCCTTCCGACAGGATCTGGCCCTGATGCAGCACGGTGACCTTGTGGGCGATGTCCTCGACGAATTTCATGTCGTGCTCGATCACCAGCACCGAGCGGTCCTTGATGATGGTGTTGAGCAATTCGGCGGTCTTCACCCGCTCGCTGACGCTCATGCCGGCGACCGGCTCGTCGAGCATCAACAGGTCCGGGTCCTGGATCAGCAGCATGCCGATCTCCAGCCATTGCTTCTGGCCGTGGCTGAGCAGGTCGGCGCTCATGTTGAGCTTGTCCTTCAGGAAGATCGCCTCGGCGACCTCGTGGACCCGGTCGCGCACCGCGGCGTCGCGGGTGAAGGTCAGCGCGCCGAATACGGTGCGGCCGCGCGGATAGGACACCTCGAGATTCTCGAACACCGTGAGATCGTCATAGATCGACGGATTCTGAAACTTGCGGCCGACCCCGACCTGCACGATCTGGTTCTCCGTCATCTTGGTGAGATCCTTGTCGCGGAAATGGATCGCCCCGGAGGTCGCCTTGGTCTTGCCGCAGATCAGGTCGAGCACCGTAGTCTTGCCGGCGCCGTTGGGGCCGATGATGACGCGGATCTCGTTTTCCTCGACATAGAACGACAGGTCATTGACCGCCTTGAAGCCGTCGAACGACACCGTCAGCCCCTCGACGGAGAGCAGGAAGTCCTTGGGTTGATGACCGATCAGCATGGTTCTCTCCTATTCCGCCGGGGCGCCGTCGACGACCGGTCCGAACGACTTGCCGCTGCTGGAGTCGCTGCCCGGCGTGCGCTTGGCGAAGAAGCGATCGATATGCGGCTGGATGTAATCGTTCCAGATTCCGGCAAGGCCATTCGGGAATGCCAGCACCACCGCAATGAACAGCCCGCCAAGGCCGAACAACCACAATTCGGGGAAGGATTCCGACAGGCTGGTCTTGGCGAAGTTCACCAGCAAGGTGCCGTAGACCGCGCCGAGGATCGACAGCCGGCCGCCGACCGCGGTGTAGATCACCATCTCGATCGACGGCACGATGCCGACGAAGGACGGCGACATGAAGCCGACATTGAGCGCGAACATCGCGCCGCCGATCGCGGCGAAGATCGCCGCGACGCAGAAGGCGAAGATCTTGAAATTGGCGACGCTGTAGCCGGAGAAGCGGACCCGGTCCTCCTTCTCGCGCATCGCCACCAGGATGCGGCCGAGCTTGGAGCGGCGGATGAACTGGGCGATGAAGATGCAGCCGAACAGCAGCGCCACCTCGACGAAGTACAGGACGATCTTGGCGTGGTCGGGCCGGATGTCCCAGCCCTTCAAGGTGCGCAGATCGGTCATGCCGTTGATGCCGCCGGTGTAGCCCTGCTGGCCGACGATCAGGATGGTCAGGATGGCGGCGACCGCCTGGGTGATGATGGCGAAATAGGTGCCGCCGACGCGGCGCTTGAACATCGCCGCGCCGATGATGAAGGCGAAGAACGCCGGCACCGCGATGATGGCGATGATGGTGAAGGTCAGGCTGTGGAACGGCTTCCAGAACAGCGGCAGCGAGGTGATCTGATTCCAGTCCATGAAGTCCGGAATGCCCGGGGTCGACTGGATCTTGGTGTTCTCGATGCTGGAGGCTTCGAGCTTGAGAAACATCGCCATGCAATAGCCGCCGAGGCCGAAGAACACGCCCTGGCCGAGGCTGAGAATGCCGCCATAGCCCCAGCAGATCACCAGGCCGAGCGCCACGAAGGCGTAGGTGAGATATTTGGCGAACAGGTTGAGCCTGAACACGTCGAGGCTGAGCGGCAGGATGACGACCAGCAGGGCGGCCAGAACCAGAATGCCCATCAGCTCTTTGCGATTAACGAAGCGCGCATTGTCGGTCATGAGCGTGAGCCTCTATTTGCGGACTTTGAGGGCGAACAGACCCTGCGGGCGCAGCATCAGGATTCCGACCACCGCGAGCAGCGTCAGCACCTTGGCCATCGAACCGGACAGGAAGAATTCCAGCGTCGATTGCGTCTGCGAGATGCTGAAGGCCGAGGCGATGGTACCGAGCAGGCTGGCGGCGCCGCCGAACACCACGACCAGGAAGGTGTCGACGATGTAGAGCTGGCCCGAGGTTGGCCCGGTCGAGCCGATCATCGTGAAGGCGCTGCCTGCGATGCCGGCGATGCCGCAGCCGAGCCCGAAAGTGTAGCGATCGACTTTCTCGGTGTTGATGCCGACGGCGCCGGCCATCACCCGGTTCTGCACCACGGCGCGGACCTGGCGGCCGAAGCGCGACTTGTACATGATGTAGGCCACCCCCAGGGTGATCAGCACTGTCAGGCACATCACGAAGATGCCGTTGATCGGCACTTCGATGCTATCGGTGACCTTCTGCGAGCCGAGCATCCATTGCGGCAATTCCACGCCGACCTCGCGGGCGCCGAAGATCGAGCGATAGGCCTGCTGCAGGATCAGGCTCAGCCCCCAGGTGGCGAGCAGCGTATCCAACGGGCGCTTGTAGAGATGGCGTATCAGCACCCATTCGACCAGCATTCCCAATAGGCCGGAGGCGATGAAGGCCAATATCATCGCGACGAAGAAATAGCCGCTGAACAGCGAAGGCAGAAACGCCTGGAAAAAATTCGACGTCATCCAGGTGACGTAGGCGCCGAGGATCATGAACTCGCCATGGGCCATGTTGATGACCCCCATCTGGCCGAAAATGATCGCAAGACCGAGCGCCATCAGGACATACACGGAGAACAGGATCAGACCCGCGAAGCCCTGCATGACGAAAATGGAGCCGAGATCACCAATCGAATAGTCGCCCAACATCGATCCGTCCTCTGTCGTTGTGAAGTCGCGGGAAGTCCCGCGTCGCAAAGACGCTTGCGACGCGGGGTCGTCGGGCGGGGATAGGTCGTCCACGCCAGGGAGAGTTGCCGGCGCGAGCCGCGCTAGGACCGGCGTGGACTCACTGGTAGCCCTTCGGGAACGGATTGGGCTCGACCAGATCCTTGGTTTCGAACACCAGATCGAACTGGCCGTCGGGCCTGGCGCGCCCGACCCGGGTCTTCGACCACAGATGGTGGTTCTCGTGGATCCGGACATAACCTTCCGGCGCACCCTTGAATTCGATCCCCGGCGAGGCCGCGGCGATCTTGTCGATGTCGAAGGAGCCGGCCTTCTCGCAGGTCAGCTTCCACAGCCACGGGCCCAGATAGGCGGCCTGGGTGACGTCGCCGATCACCGTCTTGTCGCCCCACATTTTGTGGAACGCGGCGACGAACTTCTCATTGTTCGGGTTCTTGAGCGACTGGAAGTACTTCATGCAGGCATAGGCCCCGGCGATGTTCTCGCCGCCGATGCCGTCGATTTCGTCCTCGGTCACCGAGATCGTCAGCAGCAATTGCTTCGACAGGTCGATGCCGGCCGCTTTGAGCTGCTTGTAGAACGCGACGTTGGAACCGCCGACCACGTCGGCGAAGATCACGTCCGGCTTCTTCAGCTTGATCTTGTTGATCACCGAATTGAACTGGGTGTTGCCGAGCGGGTAATATTCCTCGCCGACGACCTTGCAGCCCGTCAGATGCTCCTCGATGTGCTTGCGGGCGATCTTGTTCGAGGTGCGCGGCCAGATATAGTCCGAGCCGACGAAGAAGAACGACTTGGCGCCCTTCTCCTTGTTGATCCAGTTCAGGCCGGCCAGAATCTGCTGGGTGGCTTCCTGGCCGGTGTAGATCACGTTCTTGGACTGTTCGAGGCCTTCATAGAAGGTCGGGTAGTACAACATGCCATTGTACTGCTCGAGGACCGGCAGCACCGCCTTGCGCGACGCCGAGGTCCAGCAGCCAAAAATCGCCGCGACCTTGTCGTTGACCAATAGCTTCTTGGCCTTTTCGGCGAAGGTCGGCCAATCCGAGGCGCCGTCTTCCTGGATGATCTTGATCTTGCGGCCGAGCACGCCGCCGGCCTCGTTGATCTGCGCGATCGCCAGCTTTTCGGCTTCGATCGAGCCGGTTTCCGAAATCGCCATCGTGCCGGTGGCCGAATGCAGAATGCCCACGGTCACTTCAGTATCAGTCACCGCAAGGCCGGTGGCGTTGACCGCCGAGGTTGCAGGTCCGGCGGCAAAGGAGGGACGTCCCATCAACGAGATCGCCGGGATGGCCGCTATTCCCATCAGCAGCTTGCGCCGCAACGGTGAATCGAGGCCCCGCTTCTTATCGTCTGCCATAACTACCCCTTCATGCTTTTTTCGAGGACGAATTCCAGTGCGGTGACGATTGCCGAATTATTGCGGTGGACCGATACGCAAGATCACGTATGTTGCACCGCAAGACCGCGACGTAGGTTTTCGGCACTGGACCGGAACGGCAATCAGGGAGACGCAGGTGGCAGGGCGGCAGCGCATAGACCGCGTTCGGCGCCAATATAATCAGTGGGTTGCCAACCAAACGCTGGAAGACTATGCGCTGCGCTTCACCGCAAAGAGCGCGCGGCGCTGGTCCGCCGCCCGCGTCGCCAACACCGCGCTGGGTGCGATCTCGTTTCTCGCGCTGGAGGCGATCGGCGGCACCATCACGCTGAATTACGGCGTGACTAATGCGACGGCAGCGATCCTTGTCGTCAGCCTGATCATCTTCTGTTGCGGGCTTCCGATTGCCTATTATGCCGCCAGCTGTGGCGTCGATATCGACTTGCTGACCCGCGGCGCCGGTTTTGGCTATATCGGATCGACCGTCACCTCGCTGATCTATGCCTCTTTCACGTTCATCTTCTTCGCCATCGAAGCTGTTATTCTCGCCACTGCGCTGGAACTGTGCTTCGGAATCCCGCTATGGCTCGGCTATCTGGTCAGCGCCGTGGCGATTATTCCGCTGGTGACCTATGGCATCACCCTGATCAGCCGGTTTCAGGTCTGGACCCAGCCGTTCTGGATCCTGCTCCACATCGTGCCATTCGTCGCCATCGCCATCAAAAGCCCAGCGTCGTTCCACGACTGGACCGGCTTTGCCGGCGCGCATGGCAGTCCGGACGGCCACCTCGACCTGTTGCTGTTCGGCACCGCCGCCTCGGTGATCTTTTCCCTGGTGGCGCAGATCGGCGAGCAGGTCGATTTCCTGCGCTTTCTGCCGCGTGATCGCCGCACCTCGAAACGGGCGTGGTGGATCGCCCTGATCTGCGCCGGCCCGGGCTGGATCGTGCCGGGCGCCGTGAAGCTGTTGGCGGGCTCGTTCCTGGCCTATTTCGCACTGAATCACGGGGTGAGCCCGCAGCACGCCGCCGAACCCGCCCACATGTATGCGGAGGCGTTTCGCTATGTGTTTTCGCGGCCGGAGATCGCGCTGACGCTGACCGGTGTGTTCGTGGTGCTGTCGCAGCTCAAGATCAACGTCACCAACGCCTATGCGGGCTCGATCGCCTGGTCGAATTTCTTTTCCCGCCTCACCCACAGCCATCCCGGCCGGGTGGTGTGGCTGGTGTTCAACGTGATGGTGGCGCTGCTGCTGATGGAGATCGGCGTCTACAAGGCGCTGGAGCAGACGCTGGCGCTGTATTCCAACGTGGCGATCGCCTGGGTCGGGGCGCTGGTGTCCGACCTGGTGATCAACAAGCCGCTCGGGCTGCGGCCGCAGCATATGGAATTCAAGCGCGCCCACCTTTACGACATCAATCCGGTCGGCGTCGGCTCGATGACGATCGCCACCGTGGTGTCGATCAGCGCCTTCTACGGCATGTTCGGGCCGACCGCCAAGGCGCTGGCGCCGTTCGTGGCGCTGCTGGTGGCGTTCGTCACCGCGCCGCTGATCGCCTGGGCCACCGACGGCAAATACTACATCGCCCGCAAGCCGAAACGCAGCTGGCAGAATCTGGCGGCGATCAAATGCTGTATCTGCGAGCATTCGTTCGAGCCGGAAGACATGGCGTCATGCCCGGCCTATGCGGGGCCGATCTGCTCGCTGTGCTGCTCGCTCGACGCCCGTTGCCACGATTTGTGCAAGCCGCACGCCAGGATCAACGCGCAGGTCTCCGACGTGCTCGGCAGGATTTTGCCGCAGCCGGTCTACGCCCGGATCAACTCCCAGCTCGGCCGCTATCTCGGCGTCTTCCTGATCGCGACGGGATCGGTCGGCTTGACGCTGAGCCTGATCTATCTGCAGGCCGCGACGGCGATCCGGGTTGATGAGGTGCTGCTGTCGGAGGTGCTGATCAAGCTGTTCTTCGCCCTGACCATCATCATCGGGGTGGTGACCTGGCTGTTCGTGCTGGCGCGGCAGAGCCGGCAGGCCGCCGAGGCCGAGACCAAACGACAGACCACGCTGCTGATGCAGGAGATCGCCGCCCATCACCGCACCGACATCGAATTGCAGCGCGCCAAGGAAGTCGCCGAATCCGCCAACCTCGCCAAGAGCCGCTATGTGGTCGGGCTCAGCCACGAGCTGCGCTCGCCGCTCAACGCCATCAGCGGCTATGCGCAATTGCTCGAGCAGGACACCAGCCTGCCGCCGCGGCCGCGCGACCAGATCCGGCTGGTGCGCCGCAGCGCCGATCATCTGTCCGGGCTGATCGACGGGCTGCTCGATATCTCCAAGATCGAGGCCGGGCGGCTGTATCTGTCGCGCGACGAGGTCCGGTTCGGCGAATTCCTCGATCAGCTGGTCGGCATGTTCCGGCTGCAGGCCGCCGCCAAGGACATCGAATTCGTGTTCAAGCGGCCGAGCTATCTGCCGCCGGTGATCTATGCCGACGAGAAGCGGCTGCGCCAGGTGCTGATCAACCTTTTGTCCAACGCCATCAAGTTCACCCAGTCCGGCAGCGTGCATTTCATCGTGCATTATCGCAACCCGGTCGCCGAGCTCGAGGTCCGCGACACCGGCCCCGGCATCCATGCCGACGATCTGGAGCGGATTTTCGCGCCGTTCGAGCGCGGCGCGCTGGGCATCTCGCAGCCTCACACCGGCACCGGACTGGGGCTGACGATCAGCAAGCTCTTGGCCGGGGTGATGGGCGGTGATCTGCGGGTCACCAGCACGATCGGCCAGGGCAGCACCTTCACGGTCAAGATGCTGCTGTCCGAGGTCACCAACCCGACCCGCACCAGGGCGATCCGGGCGCCGATTCTGGGCTATTACGGTCCACGGCGGACCATCCTGATCACCGACGACGACCCGACCCAGCGCGACATGCTGCAAGAGGTGCTGGCGCCGCTCGGCTTCATCGTGCTGAGCGCGCCGGACGGCCATGCCTGCGTTGATCTCGCCCAGCACTGCCAACCGGATCTGTTCCTGCTCGACATCACCATGGCGGGGATCGACGGCTGGACCGTGGCGGAGACGCTGCGGATGAACGGCCATCATCACGCCCGGATCCTGATGGTCTCGGCCAGCGCCATCGAGGCCCATGGTACGCCGCTGGCGCAACCGTTCCACGACGGCTACCTGATGAAGCCGGTCGACATTCCGCGGCTGCTGGAGTTGATCGGGCAATTGCTCAAGCTGAGCTGGCGCTACAAGGACGACCCGGCCGACACTCCCGGGATCACGCCGAACTTCGAAGGGCCGCCGATGCAGCATGTCGAGGAGCTGATCCAGCTCGGCCAGATCGGCTACATCCGCGGCATCGAATCCAAGCTCGATCAGATCGACAACGACTATCCGGAGGCCGCCTTGTTCGTCACCCGAATGCGCGCGCTGATCGATCAGTTCGATCTGGATCAATATATGAAAACCCTGAACAGCCTGTATCAGCATGAACATTGACGCAAAAAAGCGGGACATCGCCCTGGTGGTCGACGATTCGCCCGAGACGCTGCGGATGCTGACCGACGCGCTGGATGGCGCCGGCATGACGGTGATGGTGGCGATGGACGGCGCCGCGGCGATGCGGATCGTCGAGCAGATCACGCCCGACATCATCCTGCTCGACGCGATGATGCCGGGCATGGACGGCTTCGAGACTTGCCGACGGCTCAAGCGCAATCCTGGCCTCTCCGGCGTGCCGGTGATCTTCATGACCGGGCTTGCCGAATCCGAGCACATCGTGCGCGGCCTCGAGGCCGGCGGCGTCGATTACGTCACCAAGCCGATCGTCATCGTCGAGATGCTGGCGCGGATCAGAGTCCATCTCGGCAATGCCAGGGTGAGCCAGAGCGCCCGCGCCGCGCTCGACGTATCCGGCCGCTTCCTGCTCGCGGTCGATCGCGGCGGCAAGGTGATCTGGGCGACGCCGCAGGCGCAGAAGCTGCTGGCCGGCGACGCCGCCTCGGAGGAAGGCGTCTGGCTCGACCTGCCCAAGCCTTGGCTCGACTGGCTGGAGCAGGTGCATAGCGGCCTGGCCCAGCCGAAGACACCGCTGAAATCCTCGCTGCTGCGCAATGACGATTTGCGGCTGCAATATATGGGCAAGCTCGGCCCCGACGAATTCCTGCTGCGGCTGGCGCGCGACACCAGCTCGGATTCGCCGAAGACCTTCAGCAAGGAGCTCGGCCTCACCAGCCGCGAGGCCGAGGTGCTGTCATGGCTGAGCAAGGGCAAGACCAACCGCGACATCGCGCAGATTCTCGGCCTCAGCCCGCGCACCGTCGACAAGCATCTGGAGCAGATCTACGCCAAGCTCGGCGTCGAGAACCGCACCGCCGCCGCCGCCATCGCCACCAGCCGGCGCGATAATTGAGCGGCGCCGTCTCAAGTCTTCACGGTCGTCATTGCGAGGAGCTCTTGCGACGAAGCAATCCAGTCTTCGCTTGCGGCCCCTGGATTGCTTCGCGGTCGGACGGCGCGATGCGCCGTCCTCGGCTCGCAATGACGAAATCACGAATGACGAAATCACGTTTGATGGGATTGGTTTCTCCTTCAGTCAGACTTTGAGCTGAGTACCAGATCGTCCTCCGGGTTCGCTCGCAGCAAAGCTGCTCGCGCCCCGGAATGACATCGTCGGGGATCGCCGGTGTCGTTGGGGTGCGAACCTCACACCTCGTCGGCCGGCACGAAGCAGTTGATCACGATGCTGCCGCGGTAATGGACATACCAGACGATCGCCTCGCCGACCGGATTGCCGGCGTTGCGGATCACCGCCTTGGCGGGCACTTCCCACCACGTGCCGTCGATCGGCACCCAATAGGCCCCGCCGCGCACGTCGTATGTGGTGCGATGGCCGTCGGAGACGTCGCAGCACGGCACCCCGGCCGGGCTGCGCATGCTCTTGAACCAGGCCCTTATGTCATCCGGCACATCGCCGAACTGGCCGCGATCGACCGCATGGGCATCCGTCGCCATCATCAACGCAACCACGACCGATAGACGCGCAAGCGGGATCATCGGGTTTTTCCGCACAATGGATCGGCCCATGATGCGGCGCGGCCGGCCCGACATCAACGCGCGCCGGCGGTGCGAGGGCAATTTGTCGCTGTGCGCCGCAACAGCCAAGGCTAGGCTTTGTCGGATTCAATCCGGCCGATGCCGGTGGCGTGGGCTTCGATTTCCGAATTCAGTTCGGCGCCGACCAAAATGACGATCGTCGTCATCCACATCCAGATCATCAGGCCGATCGCCGCGCCGAGCGAGCCATAGGTCGCATCATAATCCGCGAAGTTCGACAGATAATAGGACAGCAGCGCCGAGCCCGCGATCCAGGTCAGAGTGGCGAACACGCTTCCCACCGAGACCCATTGCCACTGCAAATTGCGCCGGCTCGGCGCGTAGCGATACAGCACGGCCAGCCCCAGCAAGGTCAGACAAGCGAGCGCCGGCCAGCGGCCATACTCGATCACCATCGCGACCTGGCTGCCGAGCCCGACATAGGACAGCGCGATCGGCGCCGCCACCACCAGCCCGATCGCCGACAGCACGGCGGCGAGCGATGCCAAGGTGAAGGTCAGCGACACCGCGTTGAGCATCAGGAAGCCGCGCTGCTCGCGTTCGTCATAGACCACGTTGAGCGCATCGATGATCGCCTTGACGCCGCCATTGGCACTCCACAACGCCAGCACCATGCTGAACAGGAAGGCGGTCCCGAGATTGGCCCCGCCTCTGGCCAGCACGCGGTCGACCTGGTCCTGGATCACCGAGAATGTGCCCGGCGGCAACAGCGTGGCCAGGGTCGACAGATGCTGGTTGATGGTCGCACCATCGGCGAACAGCAGATAGGAGGACACCAGCGCGCTGATCGCGGGAAACAGCGCCAGCAGCCCGTAAAACACCACGCCGGCAGCCACCAGCATCAGCCGGTCGTCATTGATCCGTTTATAGATGCCGCGCAGCACATCCTGCCATCGGCGCTGGATTACCGGGAGCGGCGAATCGACGGGCGACTCCGGCCGGTCCTCGGCCGGCGCTGCTTGCCGTGGCGTCGTATGACTTGGCGCCTGACTTGGTGCCGCGGTGGGACTTGACGCCGCGATGGGATTGCCGCCATCGGCTGCCCGCGCGATTAGGCGGGCAGCGTTGACCACGCCCAAAAGGGTGAGCGAGGATAAAAACCCATGACGGCGCTTCATCGCATCCAGCCGTCGTCAGCCCGGCCGGGCTTCGTCATCCCGCCGCGCCTCTTCCGCCACATGCACGGCGGCGCGTGCCACCTGCTGCATCGCCAAGCCGCTGGCTCCGGTCTTGATTTGGTCGCCGGCCGCGGCGAACACCTCGGCCTCGATCTTGGTCGCGGGCAGCGACGCCGCGATCCCGGCGCCGATCGCCACGCCGACTGCGCCGAGCAGCAGCGGTTGCTCATCGAACAATTCGGTCAGACGGGAGCGCGCATCGGACGCCAGGCCGGCACTCTTGTCGGGGATCGATCGGCCAAGATGCGCGGCCGACTCGGCGAATTCGGATCCGTAACGAGAGGCGCGGTCGATGGCTTCAGCCCCCCTCTCGCGCACCACGCGGGTCGCGGAATCCGCCATGGCGCTGGCCTCGCCGGACACCTCCGACAGCCGCTCGCCGAGCGCATCGACGCCCTGCTTCACCGCCGAACGGCCCTTCGACAACGCGTCGGCGGCCCGATCGGGGAGGCGGTCGAGTCCGGCATCATGCGCCAGCCTGGTAGCACGATCGACGGTCTTGCCGCCGGTGAACAACCACAGCAGTCCGGCGCCGATCAGCGCCGTGGAGACTGGATTGCGGCGCATGGCGTCACCCAGATCGTGCACGAAATGCGTGGCCTTTTGCCCCGCTGACGATTCGTCATTCATGAAACCATCTCCTTGGCGGCGACCTTGTCGCGCTGCAATTGGTCAAGCGTCACCGCGGGGGCGAGACCGCCGGCCGACAGCCGATTGAGACCGATCCAGATCAGGATCAGCGCAATCAGCGCCGCGCCTGCGCCGGTGACCAGATAGGCGATGGACTGCGACAAACCGTTGTCGACCAGCGCCGCCGCGATCGCGAACAGGATCATTACCAGCGCCGGTATGCAGATCACCGCCCCGGCGCCAATCATCGCGACCGCACGGCCGACCTGACTGGCCTTGTCGGACATTTCCGCCCGCGCCAGATCGAATTCGTTGCTGACCAGCTTGGCCAGCTGGCCAAACGCGTCGCTGATCAGGTCGGGGATCGATCGATTACTTGGTGAACTCATCACGATATCCCCGTTAGTCGGAATTGGACGCCATGTCGCGGCGCGACGTCGTGTCCTGATCGTCGGCTGCGTAGCCGCCAGAACTCTTCAAAAAGCGCACCGCGCCGAAGCCGGCCAGCACCGCCAGGCCGAGAAACGCGGTCGGCTGCCGCCTGGCGAAGGATTGCATCCCCTTGACCAGGTCCTGGACCTCGCCCTGGTGCACGGCATCCGACACTTCTTCCACGCGCGAGGCCGCCTTGCGCATATAAACCGCGGCAATCGGCAAATCACCTTCGAATTCGCGCGCTGCGCGGCGCATCGCCTCGGCCAGATGTCCGACATAATCCGCACCCACATTCTTCTGGGCGTTGGCTTTGTCCTTGATGGTCTCGCCGGCTTGCGACGCGAACTCCTTGGCGGTTTCGACGAAGTCAGCCGCTTGCGACTTCACCTTCTCGCTCGAGGCCTGGGCCGCATCGCCGATTTGGTCCTTGAAATCCGCCACACGGTCTTTGATCTCGTCCTTGAGATCGCGTCCTGCCTCGACCGCCTGATCGGCCATTTCATTGACCTGCTGACGCTTGGTTCGGCCGCCACCGGAGGCGGACTTCGCCCCGGCGTCGGAGCTCAAATTGCTGGTTGTGTCGTGCTCGGCCATCACTCGTTCTCCGTCCCTGACTATCAGTGCTTGTTCTGCGACGGCGTCTCGTATGACGACGCTGTGGCTTCGGATAATTTGCGGCTACGCGGACCGATGTCGCGAACATTTCCGCTGTCACGATCGAGCGCAGATTCCGGATCCTGCGCCGAGCGGATGTTGTCGTCCGGACCACCGACGGCGCGTCTGGAACGCCCTTCGCCATCATCGACGGGGTCGCTGGAGCGCCGCATCCGCGGAATGGCGCTGGCAAGCAGCCCACCGAGAACCAGCCCCGCTCCCGCCACCAAGAGCGGATGATTGCTGACGGTCGCAGTGAAAGTCTTGCCGGCCTGATCGCCGAATTCTTCGGCGCGATATCGCGCCCTGACGGCAGCATCCCGACCGGCGGCGGCAGCCTCGCGGACCCTCGCGGCCGCATCGGCCGCGCCCTCGCGCGCCGAAGCCGCCACGTCCCGGACCTGGTCGGCGGCATCGCGGATCGAGCCCGTCACCGCATCGGACAACGCGGCGCCGCGATCGGCGACCTCACCGGCCTGGGTTGCAACGGTTTCGCCGGCCGACACTGCCTTGCGGCGAAGATCGTCGACATTGGAGGCGACCGTCTTCCCGAGCTGATCGGCCCGGTCCCGCAATTCGGCTGCGCTGGACGCCGCGGCCTGCCGGAATTGCGTCGCACGCGACGAGGCCACTTCGGAGGCCGCCTGCAGCGTGCCGGAGGTGTATTGCGCGGCGGCCGTTGCCGTCTCCGAGGCGTCAGTGCCGAATTGCCGGGCGCGCCGCTCGACCTCGCCGGCGAAATCGACCGCGGCGTCAGAGGCCTGCTGCGTCACCGCCTGCCCCGATTTCGAGCCGGCCAAATATAGTCCGGCGCCGACCATCAGCACCGGCGTGGGAATGGCGCGCAGCAGCTTCAGCAATGGATAACCAAGCGCCGCGCCGACCGCGACAGCCTGCACCGGATTGTTGCGCACGGCATGTTTGACCCGGCTGACCAGCTCCTCGCCACGCGACTCGAAATATTCGCTCATTTCGGCCTTGATGGCGCTGGGCGAGACTCGTTGACGCAGGTCGCTCGCGGTGGCCTCGACCGAGGTCCGCAGCTGATCGACGGTTTGACTGAGTTCGGCCCGGGCACGCTCGGTGTCCCGCTTGATGTCTTCCATTGAACGAGCGTCGTCTGCCATGATCAATCTCCGGTAATTGTATACGAGCAACTCGCTCGGAACAGCTAGGTTCCTCGCTTTCGCCACTTTCGCGGCAAAAGCCGGAATCTCGCCCGCGCGTTGCGATATAGGGCGCTTGCCGACGACCCAACAGGATGCCGAGTCTCTTTCTGATCAGACGGTTTCCGATCAGACGGTCGATCTGCGATGTCGCGTGAGATCAGGCCCAGAAGCGGCGTTCATCGGTGATATTAACCGCTGGCGGGCGGCAGCCCACGATCAGCGCAGCGAAAACCGCACCGGCACGGTAAAACTGAGCGAAGACTGCGTCATCTGCGGCGGAAACGCCGGCAGCGGTTCGGCGCGGCGGATCATCGCCAGGGTTTCGGCGTCCAGCGCCGCATTTCCAGATGAACGCGCCAGCCGGCTGCCGAGCACACGACCGTTGCGCCCCACGGTAAAACTCAGCAGCGCGGTGCCCTGGGCGCCGCTGGATTTGGCGCCGGACGGATAGCGCTTGAAGCGCTGCAGATGCGCGGCGAGCCGGTCGCGATAGGACGGCAGCACCGCGACCGCGGTCTCGCCCCTGGTCGCGAGCGAGGCCGATGCGGCGTGCCGCTCGGCGGGCGGCGGCGCGCTGGTGCGCGGTGCCGGCGGCTGCCGCGACGGCGGTTTCGGCTCGCGCTTCGGTCTCGGCTTCGGCATCACCACCGGCTCGGGCTCGACCGGCTCGACCTTGGCAGGCTCGACTTTGGTGGGCTCGGTTTTGGCGGGCTCGGGCGGGGTCGGCTGGACCTTCTGTTCCGGCGGCGCCTCGACCTCCGGTTTCTCCTGCACCGGCGTCGAGGGGATCTGTTCGGGCTCGACTGGCGGCGGCTTGACCGGTTCGGGCGGCGGCGAATTGTCGTCGGCCTGCTGCATGTCGGGGCCGGGCGCGGCATCGGTCGCCGGCGCGGCCGACGCCGATGCCGCCGGCGCCAGATCGACCATGATTGCCGGAATTTCCACCCCGGCCTGCGGCGTCTCTTGATACCAGGCCACGCCAGCGGCGATCACCCCGACATGGATCGCCACGATGATGATGGCGGAAACGGTCCAATGCGCCACCCCGGACTGATCGCTCGGCCGATGCAGCGTAAAGGCGTTCATTGCGGCGCGCTGCGGGCGTCGAGCCCGACCAGGGCGATCTTCAGATAGCCGGCGTCGCGTAGCAGGTTCATCACCTCCATCAGGTCGCCATAGCTCACGACCTTGTCGGCGCGCAGGAAGATCCGCTCGTCCTTGTTGCCCTTGGTGGCGGTCGCCAGCGTCTCACCGAGCGCGTCGCGCGCGATGACGTCCTCGCCGACCGCCAAAGACAGATCGGGCTTCACCGTGACGAACACCGGCTGGTCCGGCCGCTTTTGCGGCTGCGCGGCGCTGGCCGGCAGGTCGACGCCGATATCGACGGTGGCCAGCGGCGCCGCCACCATGAAGACGATCAGCAGCACCAGCATCACGTCGATGAATGGCGTGACGTTGATCTCATGGGCCTCGACCAGATCGTCGTCGCGGCCGGCCCCGCCGCCCAGCCTGATCGCCATCGCCCTACTCCGCCGCCCGCACGCGTCCGCGCTGCGGCCGGCTGCTTTCGCGGCTGACCAGCAGCAGCACCTGCGCCGAAGCGTCGCCCAGCAGCGCCCGATAGGCACCGATCTGACGCACCAGCACATTGTAGATCACCACCGCGGGGATCGCCGCGACCAGACCCAAAGCGGTGGCGAGCAGCGCTTCGGCGATGCCGGGCGCCACCACCGCAAGATTCGTGGTATGGGCCTCGGAGATGCCGATGAAGGCATTCATGATGCCCCACACCGTACCGAACAGCCCGACAAACGGCGCCACCGCGCCGATCGTCGCCAGAATGCCGGTGCCGCGCGCGATCCGCCGCGACATCGCCGCCTCGACTCGCTCCAGCCGCAATGCCACGCGCTGCTTGAAATCATCGTCGAGCTGCCAGGCGGACAGGGTGGCCTCGCGCGCCGCCGATTGCACCAGCTGCGCCACCGCGTCGCGCGCCTCGCCGCTGTTATCGGCAACCTGCGCCAGTGTGGTGTCGGTTTCCAGCAGCGTCAACCGCTGCCGCGCTTGCCTGGTGGCGCGGCGCAGCTCGATCGATTTCGACAGCCACACCGTCCAGGTCGCCAGCGACGCCACCGCCAGCCCGACCATCACCGCGCGCACCACGATGTCGGCGCCGACGAACATGCCCCAGGGCGACAGATTGCGCGGCAACAATGCGGTGTCGGTGGCGGCATGACCGGCGCCCGGCAGGACGACGACACAGAGCGCGATCAGCGCCGCGGCCCTCATGGCATGACGGCAAACAGCGGGGATTCGGTGAGGCGGCATCGGCATCCTTCGGCGACAGGGAACTGCTCGCGATGCTATCGCATGGATCGGGCTCGCCAGAAAATCAAATCTGCCGGATCACGGCGCGGCTGACCCGCACGTTTTTGCCCGACATAGCGCAGATTGCCGACGCGGCCGCCTTGCGCAGCGCGGCATATCGCCGGCAGACCACCGGGGCCAGCGGCCGCCACCACCAATCCAAATTTACCGTCGGACGTATTTGGGCTACGTCAACGGACCGCCGGATCGCTATCAGCACGATCGCCGATCGCGACGGATTTGCCTCTGTCATTTGTGCTGAGTCAATTCGGCGCCATGCGGCGGCGATTACAGCAAAATAGAACTGATCGCGACGCGATCTTGATATGGCTGAATGCGAGACGCAGAGTGAGGACGCAATGACCACGCCCGACAAACATCTCGAAGCGCGAATGGCTCGGATCGAAGCGGCGGTGCAGCGCATGCAGCTGTTTGTCGTGACGATCGTCGGGGTCGCCGCCATCCTGTGGTGCCTGGATTTGGCGACGCGGCTGATGCCGTTCCCGGACTCAGCGATGTGGTTCTATGGCAGCCAGGCGGTCGCCGCGCTGATCGGCATGGCGATCGCCTATGCGGCGGCGAAACTGATCGGCTATCCGCTGCAGGTGCTGAAACGGGCCTGAGCCGCTCCTGACAACATCACGTCAGCATGTCAGCGCGGCGACTGCCCCGTCGCCCAGCGCTGGCCTTGAGGCTGGCTGTCATGCCAATCGGCATAATGTGGTCGTAGGAAATCTGCTATCCTGCGGGTCAGGTGACGGGCCAAGGGGACCTGATGGGTAAAGCAATCAAGCGGCGGCTGGGGACGGCACCGCAACGTGTTTCCAAGGCAAAAGCCTCGTCGAAAGTCTCCCAAACGGCCTTGCGCAGGCCAAGCCGGCCGGTCAACGCCAAGCCGCCTGGCGCGCTCGTTCTCGACCCCGATGCCGGCACGGTCGAGGCGTTGCAGGCGATTTGCCGGTGGACGCTGCAGACCATCGCCGCGCAGCAGCAGGCGGTGCGGCAGCGCAAGCCGGTCGGCGTGCATCAAATGCGGATTGGGCTGCGGCGGATGCGCGCCGCGATCTCGCTGTTCGGCGACCTGCTCGACGACGACCAGACCGACCATATCAAGGCGGAGCTGAAATGGCTGGCCGGTCGCCTGGCGCCGGCGCGCGACCTTCATGTCATGCAGATGAAGGTCGCCCAGTTGGACGGCGCGCGGGCGCTGCAGAAGCAATTGGCGGCGAGCCGGATCGCCGCCTTCGACCAGGCCAGGGCCGCGGTCGAGCAACCGCGCTTCCGCGCCCTGCTGCGCGAGATCGCACGCTGGATCGATCACGGGGCCTGGGCCGCGCCGCCGCCCGGCAAACGCCGCAACGCCAAGCGGTTCGCCAAGCGGGTCCTGGCCAAACGCGCCGCGCAGGTGATCGACAAGGCCGCGCGGCTCGACCAGATGAGCGTGGAAAAGCGCCACAGATTACGCATCGCGGCCAAGAAGCTGTATTACGCCACCGGGTTCTTCGAGACCCTGTTCGGGGACCCGAAACCGGCCAGGCAATTGACCGCTTTCAAGAAAAAACTGAAGGCGCTGCTTGACGCGCTCGGCGCGCTCAACGATATCGCGGTGCAGGGCGGATTGGCCAGCAAGCTCGCCGATGCCCCGAATGCGCCGACACCGCCGGCGACGCGGGCGATCGAATCGCTGTCCGAGCAGAACCGGGCGGACAGCAAGGCGTTGCTGAAATCCGCCGCCAAGGCCGGCCGCAAGCTTGCGCGGACGCCGCTTTTCGCAGATTGAGAGCCCTCGAGCTGACCCGCATGGACCCATTGCAAGCAGAGCCCGTCCGCCTGGTCGATACCGCGACGTCGCGCTTTGCGATCACGCGGCGCTGGTTCTCGCGGGTATCGGCTGTCGTCGGCAAGGCGACCTTCCGCATCAAGCGCGGCACGCCGTCGGAAACCATTGCCGAACTCGGCAAGCGCTGGACCCTGACCGACCGGCAGCGCCACGCTTTGCTCGAGCGCGGCCGCACCAAGGACGGGGCGCCATTCATCGACGAGAAGGTCGGCAACATCAACCGCGCCGCGTTTCATCGCTCGGCCTTCGTGCTCAACGCCGCCACCCATCTGCTGTTCGTCGATGTCGGCGCGCAATTGCTGCTGTCATTGCCGGAATTGAAACTGGCGCTGGTGGCCGGCAATCTGATCCTCGCCGCGATCGCCCATGCGGAGATGCGCGCGAATTTCCGCGCGCTGCTGGCGGGGCCCCATGCGCTGCCGCGCAAACGCCGGTTCTGGGGGCTGTTTGCCAATCCGCGCTACAACAAGGCGGTGAAAAAGAGCTCCCGCCCCTATGCGCGCAGCGCCTGGAAAGAGAAGACGCTGTATCGCTCCGGCTATTTCTTCAACGCCGCCACGATCTTTCTCGGCTCCCAATTCATCATCCCGGTGGAGCGACTGATCTTCCCGTTCGGCTTCCTGCTCGGCAAGATCACCGGATTGTTCTCGACCCTGGTGGTGTTCTTCGACGGTTGGCGCGGCATCCGGGCCGGCGACGACGCGCGTCTGGCGCGCGAGCGCGAAGTCTCGGTCTACCGGGCGCTGGATATTTGACGAAGCCCGCGGGCTCGCCGACACTGCGTGATCTTGTTGGATCGCCGATCCGGCGGCATGTTGGATGACGATCCCGCGATCGAATCACCCAAGCGGGCCGGCAAAGGGAGCAAAGACCGAATGACCACGACACCGACGCCCGCGGGCATCAAGGAGATGGCCGCGTTGGCGGGATTGCCGGTCGACGACGAGGTCGCCGCGCGGATCGCCAATTCGATCGGCCCGGCCTTCGCGGGCTTCGCGGCGGTCGCCGGATCGCTGCCGTTCGATCTCGAACCCGCGACCTTCCTGGTGGTGCAGAGCATCGGGGCCGGCAAATGAGCTCGATCGAACCGGCGCTGCTATCGCTGACCGAAGTGGCCCAGGCCATTGCCAAGAAAAGAATTTCCTCGCGCGAGGCGACGCAATCCTGCCTCGACCGCGTCGAGCGCTGGCAGCCCAGGCTCAACGCCTTCATGGCGATCGAAGCCGAGCAGGCGCTCGCCGACGCCACCGCCGCCGACACCGAACTGGCCAATGGCAAAAGCCGCGGCGTGCTGCACGGCGTGCCGCTGGCGCACAAGGACATGTTCTACGATGAGGGCCATGTCGTCACCTGCGGCTCCATCATTCGCCGCAACTGGGTCGCCACCACCACATCGACGGCGCTGCAGCGGCTGAAGGACGCCGGCACCATCCGCACCGGCTCGCTGCAGATGGCGGAATTCGCCTATGGGCCGACCGGCCACAACGCCCATTACGGCCCGGTGTGCAATCCGTGGGATTTCTTCCGGATCACCGGCGGCTCGTCGTCGGGCTCAGGCTCCGCAGTCGCCGCCCGGATGACCTTCGCAGCGCTCGGCTCTGACACCGGCGGCTCGGTGCGGATGCCGGCGAATTTCTGCGGCGTCACCGGCTTGAAGACCACGGTCGGCCGGGTCAGCCGCGCCGGCGCGATGCCGCTGTCGCAATCGCTCGACACCGTCGGGCCGCTGGCGCGGACCGCGCAGGATTGCGCGTTGCTATTGTCGCTGATGGCGGGCGCCGATCCGGAAGATCCGACCTGCATCCGCGGCGAACTACCCGACTACAACGCGGCGACGCGCGAATCGATCGCCGGCCTGCGGATCGGGATTCCATCGGAATTTTATGTCGACGATCTGGATTCCGAGGTGACCCGCGCGCTGGAACAGACCATCGCGACGCTGAAGCGCGAGGGCGCCAGCGTGGTCAGCGTCGAATTGCCCGATCAGCGGCTGCTGAGCGCGGCCTGCCAGCTGGTGCTGGCGGTCGAGGCCGCAGCCTTCCACAAGCGCTGGATGGACGAACGGCCGCAGGACTACAGCCCGCAGGTGTTGATGCGGCTGCAGAACGGCCTCGCCGTTCCGGCGGTCAGCTATCTCGAGGCGATGCGCTGGCGCGGCCCGGCGCTGGCGGCCTATCTGGCGGCGATCGCCGATGTCGACGCGGTGCTGGCGCCGGTAGCGCCGGTCGCAGCGCCGACCATCAAGGAGACCGATGTCGGCAACGGCCCCGACGCCGAAGCGGCGATCCAGCGGCTGACTCGCTTCACCCGGCCGGTCAACTATCTTGGCCTGCCATCGCTGGCGTTTCCGACCGGCTTCACCCGCCTCGGCACGCCGATCGGCATGCAGATCATCGGCCGGCCTTTTGCCGAGGCGATGCTGCTGCGGATCGGCGCCGCGTTCCAGCGCGCCACCGACTATCACGCCAAGGTGCCGAAACTGCCGTAAGCCGGGCTCGATCGGGCCGCCACTCACTCGCGAGGTTTTGATATACCTCAACGCAACATTGCTGGCGTGGGTTCTTTTGATTTCCGACAATGCAGCGAATGGCGCGGCAAACCTATGGTATTTCGCCGCGCTCGGAACAGATGGAAAGGACGATATGGAGTACCTATCCGCGATCGGTGGGTTGGTCATCACGCTGATACTCGGCGCTGGCGGACTCATCATGATCTATCTGATCTGGGACGATGCCCGCCCTGTCGAGTTCTCGCGATGGTCCGGCCTGTTTGATCGGACCAAAGCGCGACTTGGTTCCGTGTCGTGGCAGACGGCAGTGATGGTGATCGCGGTCATCGTGGCCGCAGCGACGGTGTATCTGGTCGCAACTTTCGGCGGGTTGCAAAGCGATCGCGCCGAGAGCGCAACGCTGGCGGTGGCAACCCTGGTTGCCCCGCCTGCCCCGTCGGCGCCGGCTTCGCCCCCGCCGGTCGTCAAACCGATCCGATTGGTGACGTCGGCGTCCTGTTCCAGCGACGGCTGTCCGGTGCGCTGTTCACCCGATGAGGCCATGGTCTCGGCGTTCTGCATCGCTGGCAAAAATGCACGCCTGTCCGGCTCGCTCCAGGCAACCAATGGTGTGGTGACCGCAGCCTGCGACGCGACGTCCAACAGCATCGTCGCGTCCTGCGCGCGACAGTGATCGCGGCCGCCTGATCCGGGCGCCCAAGATCGCGACGACGACTCAGCCTTTACCCACTGTGCTTCCGAGGTCCAGCCCGGCCGCGTCCTGGGACATCGTGCGCCGCGCCGCCAAGCTCTCGAGCAGTTGCGCGATCGCGTCCGGCGGCACCGGCTTGCTGTAGAGATAACCCTGCGCCTCGATGCAGCCTTCGGCCTTCAGCCGCCGCATCTGTTCCTCGGTCTCGACGCCCTCGGCGGTGGTGGTGATTCCGAAGCTGTTGCCAAGGCCGATCACCGCCCGCACGATGGCGAGACTGCCATGATCCTCGTTCAGATCGCGGACGAAGGACTGGTCGATCTTGATCTTGTCGAACTGGAAACTGCGCAGATAACCGATCCCCGAATAGCCGGTTCCGAAATCATCGATCGAGATCCGCACGCCCAGCTGACGCAACTGGCTAAGGATCTCGAGATTCCGATCGGAGCGCTCGAGCACCACCGACTCGGTGACTTCCAGCTCCAGCCGCGATGCCGGCAGTCCCGACCTCGCCAGCGCGCTCACCACCGTCGACACCAGATTGCCCTTGGCGAACTGAATTGGTGACAGATTGACCGAAACCCCGATCTCGGCCGGCCATCCCATCGCATCGGCGCAGGCCTGCCGCAGCGCCCATTCGCCGAGCGGCACGATCAAGCCGATTTCTTCCGCCGCCGGAATGAATTCGCCCGGCGAGACCATGCCGCGCTCGGGATGCTGCCAGCGCATCAGCGCCTCGAAGCTGCTGACATTGCCATTCTGAAGATTGACCAGCGGTTGATAGTGCATCTGGAAGCCGTCTTGCGCCAGCGCCTGGCGCATATCGCGCTCCAGGATGCGCCGCGCTTGCACGATCGCGTCCATTTCCGGATCGAAGATCCGGTAGGTGCCGCGGCCGTCGGACTTGGCCTTGTACATCGCGATATCTGCGCTCTTCAGAAAGCGCTCGGCGTCGCTGGTGCCGGACTGACCGATTGCGATGCCGACGCTGCCGCCGACCGACACGTCATGGCCGTCGATATTGCAGGGAAGACCGATCGCGGCGATGATTTTTTCCGCCAGCGCGATCGACGCACCGGGCTGCGCCACGCCGATTTGCAGGATCGCGAACTCGTCGCCACCCAGCCGCGCGATCCTATCCTGCGGGTCGAGCAGGTCGCGCAGCCGGCTGGCGATGGTCTTCAGCAGCAGATCGCCGATCGAATGCCCCAGGCTGTCATTGACGCCCTTGAAGCCGTCGAGATCAACGAACAGCACCGCGAACTCACCCGCATCCGTCACGACGTCGCCCGCGACGTCGTCATTGATCGCCTGCTCGAGCTGTTCCCTGAACATCAGCCGATTGCCGAGCCCGGTCAGCGAGTCGTGATAGGCGAGGTATTTGGAATGGGCTTCGGACTTCTCGCGGTTGGCGATCTCGGCCTTCAGCGTCTGATTGGCCTCGATCAGGCTGACGGTGCGCTCGGCGAGTTGCTCCTCGATCTGCTTGCGGCCGATCTGGATATTGACGCGGGCCAGCGCGACGGCGAAATCGACCGGCTTGGTGATGTAGTCATTGGCGCCGAAATCCAGCGCGTCGACGATGTTCTGGCTTTCGGATTTCGCCGTCACCATGATCACCGGCAAGGCCGACAGCGATTTGGTCTGCCGGATTCGGCGCAGCGTCTCGAAGCCGTCGATCCCCGGCATCATGACGTCGAGCAGGACGAGGTCGAACGGCTCGCTCTCGATCATGGCCAGCGCTTCCAACCCGCTCACCGCCTCGGCGACGCGAAAGCCGCGCCGCTCGAAGCGGCGGGTCAGGATGGTTCGGTTGTCCTCGATGTCGTCGACGACCAAAATCCGCGGCGCCAGCTGAGTTTTTCCTTCGGTTCCGATGTGGGCACCCGACTGTGTTGGCGATAGCGCGGACCAATGTGACGCTGAATGCGCGCTCGACATCACATCGCCCTTCCGAGCGCCAGCCGATTGGCCGGCGACAATGCCAGAATCGCCGCGGACTCATCCGAGGTGGCGTCCGCCCCGGCAAGCACCCGGATGGTGAAGCAAGATCCGCGCCCCGGTTCGCTGACAGCGGAGATGCCCCCGCCCATCAGCGCGCAGAGCTTCTGACTGATCGCCAGGCCGAGCCCGGTGCCGCCATACTTGCTCGCGGTCTCGCGATTGGCTTGGCCGAAATTCTTGAACAAGCGGGGCAGTTCGGATTCCGAAATGCCGATGCCGGTGTCACGCACCGCGATCTCGACCCAATCGGCGCCGAGGGACTTTTGACGCCGCACCGACAGCGTGATCGTTCCGGCCTCGGTGAACTTCGCCGCGTTGCTCAGCAGATTGAGCGCGGCCTGCCGCAATTTGGTCTGGTCGGTCGAGACAATTCCAAGGTCCGCCGGGCAATCCACGACCAGCCGGTTGTGTTTGCCCGCCAGCATCGGCTCGACATTACCGACCACGTCCTGAACCATCTTGGCAAGATCGAACGACTCGATCTTCAGCTCGATCATGTTGGATTCGATTTTCGACAAATCGAGCACGTCGGCCACCAGCGACAGCAGGTGCTTGCCGGCGGCATTGATGCGTTCGAGATCGGTCTTCTTGCGCGCATTGCGCTCGCCGGGCTCGACGCCCTCGAGCAGAATCTCGCTGAAGCCGATCACCGCGTTCAGCGGCGTGCGCAATTCGTGGCTCATCTTGGCCAGGAAGATCGACTTCGCCCGGTTCGCCTCGTCGGCCATGCGCTTGGCTTCGCGCATGCGGGCGGTGGTCTCACGGTGTCGTTCGGCTTCTCGCTCGAGATCGGACCGGGTCGAAATCATGTGGGCGTAGTAGATCGCCATCCAGGACATGTAGGTCGTGGCCGAGAGGATCGAAATCCAGCCCACCGTCGCCAGCTGTTCGGGCGGCACCAGTTCCGGGAAACCCCACCGCACATAGGCGGCGCAAAACCCGAACACGTTGCAGGAGAACAGACCGACAATCAGCAGTGGGCGCTCGGACAGATAAAAGAAACCAAGAAGCAAACTGACGATCAGCCAGGGCAGGAACGGCGAGCTGACTCCGCCGTAGAAATAAGCGCCGAACAACGAGGTGAGCGCCAGCATCTCGGTCGAGATCACCGCGGCGAGCTGCAGGTCGCCGGTAAATTTGTAGACAAAGGGCAGCGTCCAGAACAGCCAGATCGCAATGATGATGGTCCAGCAGGCATAGCCGGGATTCGGATCGCTCAGATAGAGAAACAGGCTGATGCCCTGCGACAGCAGGGGTCCAAAGATGTGCGTGAACACGAAATTGCGCGCAAGGCTGCGCTCGGAGCGTTCGGCCTTGGCTGCCTCCGGAATGAACCAGTCGATCACACTGACCAGGATATTTACGACCAGCACTCGATCAGTCTCCGCACTTGTTCCAGACAAGCTAATGAGTTGCCTTTAATTTTGGGTTTAGCGATCACCCACTTAAGATGAACTTAAACCAATACTGAGTATATGGGGCAGCGCAGACGGTGTTCCCGACGGTTGGGGCCCGGCAAAGACCATCTGCTTTTCGAACATTCAACCGCTGGTGGAATTGATGGTGAAAGACAAGTCTTCTCGGTTTGTCGCGCAATTCGATCGATTGGTGAACTATTTCATTCCACCCGCGCTCCGGGCCGACCGCGAGACCCGCAACCGCGTCCACGTGTTCCTCGTCAGTCATATTCTCGGCCCCTTCATCGGAAACGTCGTCCCGGCCGCGATCTATTTTTTCGATCCGCATCCCGGCTTCGAGATCGCGATCCTGGCGCTGTCGATCACGGCGTTCTGGCTGTTTCCGTTCCTGCTCAAGGCCGGCGTGCCCTACAATCCGCTGGCGCTCATCTCAGTGCAGAATCTGATCTTCTGCATTCTGTGGAGCTGCTACTTCAACGGCGGCGTGACCTCGCCGACGCTGCCCTGGGTGCTGACGATTCCGCTGTTGGCGTTCTTCTATCTGGGCTCATCGGCATCGCTCCGCTTGATCGTGATCGCGATGTTCGCCGTCAATCTGGCGATCTTCATCTCGCTCTATCAGTTCGGCGCGGTGGTGAAGAACCCGCTGCCGGGCGCGGGCATGCAGGGCCTCGGCATTGTCTCGACCATCGCCGCGTCGATCTATGTGGCGATGATGGCGACCTATTACGCCAAGGTGCTGGCCTCGCAGACCGAACTCGAAAGCGAAATGCGCGAGCACGTCGCCACCGCCTCGGAATTGCGGCTGGCGACCATCGAGGCCGAACGGGCCGGCTCCGCCAAATCCGAGTTTCTGGCGCGAATGAGTCATGAACTGCGCACCCCGCTCAATGCGGTGATCGGCTATAGCCAGATCTTGCTCGAAGACGCCGGTGATGACGTCCAGGACATCTCCGACCTGAACAAGATCCACGGCGCGGGCCAGCACCTTCTCAAGCTGGTGAACGAGATCCTCGATCTGTCGAAAATCGAGGCCGGCCGGATGGAATTGCATCTGGAACCGACTGATGTTGCGGGCCTGCTGACCGACGCCGTTCACCGCGCGACGCCGGCGGCGGAGCACAACGGAAATCAAATCTCCTGCAGCGTCGGCGACGATCTCGGAACCGCCTTGCTCGATGCCGGCAAATTGCGCAGCGTGCTCGACCAGCTTCTGCACAACGCCGCAAAATTCACCGAGAACGGCACCATCGAATTGATCGGAGCTCTCAAGGCGAACGACGAGCTGACGATTCACATCATCGATAGCGGCATCGGAATCGCGGCTGACCAGATCCCCGGGCTGTTCGAGAAGTTCACCGCGATCGACGACAGCACCACCACGAAATATAGCGGCCCCGGCCTGGGGCTGGCTCTCAGTCAGAAGCTTTGCCGGCTGATGGGCGGCGAGATCATCGTCGAAAGCCAAATCGACAAGGGCAGCCGCTTCACGATCCGGCTGCCGCTGCCGCCCGCGCCGCAAGCAGGCGACGATGACGGCCGCGCCGAGGCGACCCTGGTTCCGTCATTGACCGAGCCCGGCCATGCCGTTCTGCAGGCCGCGGCCCCGCCGCAAGGCTGAATCCTCGACCAAAGGCCATAAGATCTATCGAGCGTGCTGATCAGCACCGCACCGTCACGTTTCTGTCATCCGCGGCGCGGCCAAATTTCTCGCTAACCAAGTCACCAAATGGTTCCACAATGCGTGCTATTCGAACCTTGTTGTCTATCTCGTATTAATACTGATACCGCATGATCGCGTCGACCAACACTCACTTTCAACCAAGTCACAACTGACAGGAGTGATCATGCCAATGTCGTCGCGCCCTCCCATTCCGCCCGCCGCGCTCACAGGTAGCATGAGGGACTTCCGCATGCCCGGCGGCGCCGATCTGCTGGCGCGCACCGAGGGCTTTTTCAAGTGGCAGGATCTGCGGCGCCAGAATGGCCTTTGGCCGTTCTCCCGTTCCACGGAGGGTGGCGCAGGGGCTGTGTGCGAGGCCCAGGACGATCGTGGCAACAGGATGAGCGGCGTCAATTTCGCCTCACAGGACTATCTCAGCATGGCGTCGAACGCCGAGATCAAGGCGACGGCGCAGGACGTCATCGCGCGCTGTGGCGTGCACAGCGCCGGCTCGCCGGCGCTGGTCGGCAACACCACCTACTCGGTAGCACTCGAACGCAAGATCGCCGAATTCCTCAAGATGCAGGAAGTCGTGCTCTATCCGACCGGCTGGGCGGCTGGCTTCGGCGTCATCAAGGGACTGGTTCGCTCGGCGGATCATGTGGTGATGGACATGCTGTCGCATTCCTGTCTGCAGGAAGGCGCCCAAGCCGCGACCCACAACGTCCATCAGTTCCGGCATCTCGACAATGAGTACTGCCGCAAGATCCTCGCCAAGATCAGGGCCAAGGACACCGAGAACGGCATTTTGGTGATTACCGAGGGACTGTTCTCGATGGATTCCGACTCGCCGGATCTGGCCGGGCTACAGGCGCTGTGCCGCGAATATAACGCCACGCTGGTGGTCGACGTCGCCCACGATCTCGGCTGCCTCGGCGACGACGGCCGTGGCCAGCTCGGCATCCAGAACATGCTGGGCGACATCGACATCGTGATGGGCAGCTTCTCCAAGACATTCGCCTCCAATGGCGGCTTCGTGGCCTGCAACAGCCGCGCCGTGAAGGAATATCTGCGCTTCTACAGCGCGCCGGCGACGTTCTCCAACGCGCTGTCGCCGGTGCAGTCAGCGATCGTGCTGAAAGCGTTCGAGATCATCGACTCCGATCAAGGGCTGGCGCTGCGAAAGGCGCTGATGAGCAATGTCCTCAGCCTGCGCGGGCAATTGCACGAGGCCGGAATGGACTTTTACGGCGACCCGTCGGCGATCGTCTGCGTCAAGATGGGCAGCGAGGGCCTGGCCCGGCTGGTGAGCCGGCGTCTGCCCGACCTCGGCCTGGTCGCCAATCTGGTGGAATTCCCGGCGGTGCCCAAGGGCGCCGCGCGAATCCGGATGCAGGTGATGGCGGGACATTCCGAGGACAACATCGCCCGAGCGGTCGCGGTGCTGAAGGCCGCCAAGCAGGCCGCGACGGTCGAGTTCGAAACCGTCAAATCGGCCGATCTGCGCGCCGTCGCCTGAAGCAGATCGGCGCGATCGGCGCGATCGGCGATCCTGCGAATCAGAAGGCCGGCGTCTCGTTCCCGAGACGCCGACCTCTTGTTTGATTTGGACAGCCGTGCCGCAATGCGCCGTCGGCGAAAGCAGGATGACTAATCTTCGAATCGTCTCTTCGAATCGTCATCCCGCTCCAGCCTGTCATTTGAGCATGATCTTTTCCGAAAACCGCGATCCGGTTTTCGGGATCATGCTTTAGTCCTCCGACTTCTCCATGTTCCAGAACACCGGGGTCGCCGGACCGTCGAGCACGCCGGTGAGGGTCTTGCGCCACACCGCCGGAGCGGTGAAGGCACCGAGCGGCATGTAGGTCACCTGCTCATAAGCCCGGGCCTGGATATCGGTGGCGATCTTCTTCTGCGCGTCGGGTGCGGTCGCGCGCGCATATTGGTCGATCATCTCGTCCATCTTGGCATCGGTGGGCCAACCGAACCAACCGCCGCTCTTGCCCTTGCCGCTCAACATCACATTAGCGACCGGGTTCATGATGTCGGGCGCGACCCAGGTGGTGAAGAACAGGTTCCAACCGCCCTCGCTCGGCGGCTTCTGGCTGGCGCGGCGCGACACCACGGTCTGCCAGTCGGTGGCCTGCAGATCGACCTTGAAGCCCGCCTCGCGCAACAGCTGCGCGGCGACGACCGGCTGGGTCTTCAGCGCGGCGACGTCGGTCGGCGCCATCAGCACCACCGGGGTCCCGTCATAACCGGAGGCCGCGAGCTCCTTCTTGGCCTCGGCCATGTCGTCGCCCGTCAGCACGGGAGCAGAGCCGACATCGGTTTCCAGCGGCGTGCCGCAACCGAACATCGCGCCACACAGCTTGTAGTATTCGGGATTGCCGATCATCGCATCGAGAACCGGCTTCTGGTTCATCGCCAGCAGCGCGGCGCGGCGCACCTTGACGTTGTCAAAGGGAGGATAGAGAAAATTCATCCGCCCGATGGTCTGCGATCCGAGCTTGTTCAGAATCTCGATCTTCAACTCGGGATCCTGGGCGAGCACCGGCAACATGTCGTAGGACGGCACCTCGAGAAAATCGATATCGCCGGACTGCAGCGCATTGATCGCGGTCTGCGCGTCCGTCATCGTGATCCATTCGACGCGATCGACCTTGACGACCTTGCCGCCCGAGGTCCAATCCGGCGCCTCCTTGCGCGGCACGTAGTCGGTGTTCTTGACGTACACCGCTTTCACGCCGGGCTGGAATTCAGCCTGCACGAATTTGAACGGACCGGACCCGATCTGCTCCGGGATCGCCTTGTCGGCGGGTGTCTCGGCGATTCGCTTCGGATACATGAACGGCACCAGCGACGACGGCTTGCCGATCGATTCCAACACCAGCCCGTAGGGCTCCTTGAGTGTCAGCGTGATGGTCTTGGCGTCGGTCGCCACCAGGCTGGCGGTGACTGACATCAGCTTCTGGCCCATGCCGTCGCGCTGGCCCCAGCGCTGCAGCGAAGCGACGCAATCTTCCGCCGTCACCGGCTTGCCGTCGTGCCACTTCAATCCGTCGCGCAGCGTGAAGGTGTAAGTCAGCTTGTCGTCGGACACCTTCCAGTCCGCCATCTGCGGCTTCACTTCGAACTTGGAATTCATCGACAGCAGGGTGTCGTAGACCATGTAGCCATGGTCGCGGGTGATATATGCCGTGGTCAGGCCCGGATCGATGACACGCAGATTGGAATGCATCACCGCGTGAATGGTCTTGGCCTCAGCCATCGTCGCGGGCAAGGACAATGCCGCCGCGAGCGCCAATGCGGGCAAGCCGAATTTGGACGCGATTGTTGAACCGAGCCAACGTGAGTTGTGGAACATTCGTTTTTCTCCTGGCTGGAAACTGATCAACTGCCGGTCAATGGTTGTGCATCACGACAGAAGTTTAGGCGCTACAGTGTGATTAACACGCTGTAAGTCCTTGGTAATCGAGACTTGCATCTCGCGTAGCAGGCGTCAATCGTGTTTCCGCGTATCGGGTGCGTGGCGAGTTTCGCTTTACAAATCCCGTCGCAGTGAGTCTCGTAGTGCGATCACAAAAAAAGAGAGAGCAATGAATCCGACCAACCTCCCGTTCGATTCCGAAACTATGTTGCAGGGGCTGCGCACCTGGGTTGAATGCGAGAGCCCGACCTGGGACGCATCCGCGGTCGAACGCATGCTCGATCTGGCGGCGCGCGAAATGGCGATCATGGGCGCAACTATCGAGCGCATCGCCGGACGGCAAGGCTTCGCCGGTTGCGTCCGCGCCCGCTTCCCGCATCCGCGCCAGGGCGAGCCGGGGATTCTGATCGCCGGCCATCTCGACACCGTGCATCCGATCGGCACGCTGCAAAAGCTGCCCTTTCGCCGCGACGGCGACAAATGCTACGGCCCCGGCATCTTCGACATGAAGGGCGGCAACTACCTGTCTCTCGAAGCGATTCGGCAATTGGCGCGGGCGTCGTTCACCACGCCGCTGCCGATCACCGTGCTGTTCACGCCGGACGAGGAAGTCGGCACGCCGAGCGTGCGCGATGTCGTCGAAGCCGAGGCCGCGCGCAACAAATACGTGCTGGTGCCGGAGCCGGGCCGGCCCAATAACGGCGTCGTCACCGGCCGCTACGCCATCGCGCGATTCAATCTGGAGGCGATCGGAAAACCCAGCCACGCCGGCGCCACGCTGTCGTCGGGCCGCTCCGCGATCCGCGAGATGGCGCGGCAGATCATCGCGATCGACGCCTTGACGACGGAGGATTGCACCTTCAGCGTCGGCATCGTCCATGGCGGGCAATGGGTCAATTGCGTCGCCACCACTTGCACCGGAGAAGCCCTGAGCATGGCCAAGCGCCAGGCCGATCTCGACCGCGGGGTGGAGCGCATGCTGGCCTTGTCGGGCACATCGAATGACGTGACCTTCCAGGTGACGCGGGGCGTCACCCGTCCGGTCTGGGAGCCCGACGCCGGCACCATGGCTCTGTATGAAAAGGCCCGCGGCGTGGCGCAGCAGATGGGACTTGAGTTGCCGCATGTCAGCGCCGGCGGCGGCTCCGACGGCAATTTCACCGGCGCGATGGGAATTCCCACGCTGGACGGTCTGGGCGTGCGCGGTGCCGACGCCCACACCTTGAATGAGCACATCGAGGTCGCCAGCCTGGTCGAGCGCGGACGCCTGATGGCCGGATTGCTGGCGACGCTGGAATGAGGCGGCGAATCTCATTCGGCGCGGCCAAGGGCGCCGCTCTGGTACCAAGGTTGGGACTCGTCTGGTCCCAACGGCACAGCGCAACGCTGCCGGCGTGGCATAGGATTTGCTGAGTTCACAACGCGTTCGTCAATTTACTGAAGATCAAGGAACCGCGATCCGATGCTTGGATATCTCATCCGCCGCGTGCTGGCCGCCATTCCTGTCATGGGCGTGGTCGCGCTGTTCGTGTTTCTGTTGCTGCGGCTCACGCCCGGCGATCCCGCCGCGATCATCGCCGGCGACATGGCGACGCCCGAACAGCTCGACCGCATCCGCACCACGCTCGGGCTCAACGAACCGCTTTACACGCAGTTCTTCACCTGGATCGGGCGGCTGCTGCACGGCGACCTCGGCATCTCGCTGATCTCGCAGGTTCCGGTGCTGCAGATGATCAGCCGGCGTATCGAGCCGACCGTCGCCGTGGCGCTGTCGACCATCATCCTTGCGGTGGTCGTCGCGGTGCCGCTCGGCGTGATCGCGGCCTGGAAGCACGGCACCTGGATCGACCGCTTCGTGATGGCGCTGTCGGTGATCGGCTTCTCGGTGCCGGTGTTCGTGATCGGCTATGTGCTGATCCAGATTTTCGGCATCGAGCTGCGCTGGTTGCCGGTGCAGGGCTATCGCAAATTCGCCGCCGGCTTCGGCCCGTTCTTCGAACGGCTGATCCTGCCGACGTTGACGCTGTCGTTCATCTATATCGCGCTGATCGCCCGAATGACCCGCGCGGCGATGCTCGACGTGCTCGGCGAGGATTACGTCCGCACCGCGCGCGCCAAGGGCATCGCCGAAAGCGGCGTGCTGCTGCGCCACGCGCTGCGCAACGCCGCCGTGCCGGTCATCACCGTGATCGGCACCGGCTTCGCGCTGCTGATCTCCGGCGTCGTCGTTACCGAAAGCGTCTTCAATCTGCCGGGCATCGGCCGGCTCACCGTGGACGCCGTGCTGGCGCGCGACTATCCGGTGATCCAGGCGATGATCCTGCTGACCTCGGGCATCTATGTGGCAGTGAATCTGCTGATCGACGTCGCCTATACCCTGCTCGACCCTCGAATCCGTTACTAAGGTGAAAAGCTGATGGCGATCGACACCCATACCGAGCCCGTAATCCCGGTCGCCGCATCGCCGCGCGCGGGGCTCGGATTTCTCACCGCGACGCCGATCATCGCCGCCGCCACCATCTGCCTCACGCTGATCGTGGCATCGGCAATTTTCGCGCCGCTGATCGCACCACACGATCCGATGCTGCTGGTGCCGTCGCAACGGCTGAAGCCGGCCAGCGCGGAATTCCTGCTCGGCACCGATGCCTATGGCCGCGACGTGCTGTCCCGCGTGCTCTATGGCGGACGGATTTCGCTGCTGATCGGGCTCGGCGCCGCGGTCGCCAGCATCGCCATCGGCCTCGTCATCGGCCTGATCTCCGGCTTCTTCAAATGGGTCGACGCGGTGCTGATGCGGGTGATGGACGGGCTGATGGCGATCCCCAGCATCCTGCTGGCGATCGCGGTGGTGTCGCTGTCGGGCGCCAGCCTGACCACGGTGATGATCGCCATCACCATTCCGGAAATCCCCAGAGTCGCCCGTCTGGTTCGCTCGGTGGTGCTGAGCGCGCGCGAGGAGCCCTATGTCGAGGCCGCGATCTCGGTCGGCTCCAGCCTGCCGAAAATCCTGTGGCGGCACCTGATGCCCAACACCGTGGCGCCGCTGATCGTGCAGGGCACCTATATCTGCGCGGCGGCGATTCTCACCGAGGCGATCCTGTCGTTCCTCGGCACCGGCATCAGCCCGGAAACGCCGACCTGGGGCAACATCATGGCCGAGGGACGCTCCTATTTTCAACTCAAGCCGTCGCTGATCTTCTGGCCCGGGCTGTTGCTCTCGCTGGCGATCCTCAGCGTCAATCTGATCGGCGACGCCGCGCGCGACGCGCTCGATCCGCGGATGAAGCAGCGGGAGGGCGCCAAGTGACAAACGGGATGACAAGCAACGTGACGGGCAATGTTCTCGACATCAAAAATCTTGTGGTCGAACTCGGCAGGAACGCCGGCGGTCAACGGGTGATCGACGGCATCTCGCTCGGTGTCCGCGCCGGCGAGACGCTGTGCGTGGTCGGCGAGAGCGGCTCCGGCAAGTCGGTGACCTCGCTGGCGGTGATGGGCCTATTGCCGAAGGGCGCGCTGCGAGTCGCCGGCGGCAGCATCACGCTCGCCGGCGAGGACGTGCTGGGGGCCAGCGATCGCCGGCTGCGGCAGTTGCGCGCCACCACCATGGCGATGATCTTCCAGGAGCCGATGACCGCGCTCAATCCGGTGGTGACGGTCGGCCGCCAGATCGACGAAGTGCTGCGCGTTCACACCGATCTCGACCCCCGCACCAGGCGTCGGCGCATTCTGACGATGATGGAGCAGGTCCACCTGCCCGATGTCGAGCGGATCTTTTCGTCCTATCCGCATCGGCTCTCGGGCGGCCAGCGCCAGCGCATCATGATCGCGATGGCGCTGGTGCTGGAGCCGAAGCTCTTGATCGCCGACGAGCCGACCACGGCGCTCGACGTCACCACGCAAAAGCAGATCCTGGCGCTGATCCGCGAATTGCAGCAGGAGCACGGCACCGCGGTGCTGTTCATCACCCATGACATGGGCGTGGTCGCCGAGATCGCCGATCGCGTCGCGGTGATGCGGCAGGGCCGGCTGGTCGAAACCGGCGCGCTCGACGACATCCTGCGTAAGCCGACGATGGACTACACCCGCAACCTGCTCGCGGCGGTGCCGAGCCTGGTGCCGCGCGCGCCGCGCACCGACGCGAAGCTGCCGGTGGTGCTGGAGGCCAACGAGCTCGGCAAGATCTATCGCGAACGGGCGATGTTCGGCCGCGGCCGCGAAGTCGTCGCCGCCCAGGAGGTGACGTTGACGCTGCGCAAGGGCCGCACGCTGGGCATCGTCGGCGAAAGCGGCTCGGGCAAATCCACCGTGGCGCGCTGCATCGTGCGGCTGATCGACCCGACCTCTGGCGGCATCCGCCTGATGGGCCGGGAGATCTCCGAATTGTCGCGCCGGCTGCTGCAGCCGCACCGCAAGCGGATCCAGATCATCTTCCAGGATCCCTATCGCTCGCTCAATCCGCGGATCAACATCGGCGAGACCATCGCCGAGGGCCCAATCAATTACGGCATGTCGCGTGAGGAGGCGCTGGCCAAGGCCCGCGACCTGCTCGAACTGGTCGGCCTGCCGGCCGACGCGATCTCGCGCTTCCCGCATCAATTCTCCGGCGGCCAGCGCCAGCGCATCGCCATCGCCCGCGCGCTGGCCCTCGATCCCGACGTGCTGGTGGCCGACGAGGCGGTGTCCGCGCTCGACGTCTCGGTGCAGGCGCAGGTGCTCGAACTGCTCGACGAGATCCAGACCCGGCTCGGCATCGCGCTGTTGTTCATCACCCATGATCTGCGCGTCGCGGCGCAGATCTGCGACGACGTCGCGGTGATGCAGCATGGCCGCATCGTCGAACAGGGCCCCGCCGCCGACGTCCTCACCAATCCGAAAAAGGCCTATACGCGCCAGTTGCTCGAAGCTGCCCCCGGGCGCAACTGGGATTTTGCAAACTTCCGACCGATCCATGCGGCCGCGCAGGCGACGTTGGCGACTTGACCGCTCGAACCAACCATCGCTTGTCATTCCGGGGCGCGAGCAGCGATAGCTGCGAGCGAGCCCGGAATCCATATTCGCTGGCCTGCGTGTAGGCCGCCGCCTCAACCCTTGTGGCCAAGACGAGATGCTGCGGAGTATGGATTCCGGGCTCGCTCGCGTTGCTCGCGCCCCGGAATGACGAACGGAAAACATCAACATGAGATCACCATCATGACCCGCATCGCCGTCGGCGGCTTCCTGCACGAGACCAACACCTTCGCACCCACCAAGGCGACCTGGGACGATTTCGTCCATGGCGGTGGCTGGCCGGGGATGACGCAGGGCCCCGACATGCTCACCGTGATGCGCGGCATCAATGTCGGGCTGGCCGGCTTTGTCGAGGACGCCGAAGCGCGCGGCTGGGACTTGATCCCAACCATCGCCTGCGGCGCCAGCCCCTCCGCCCATGTCACCAAGGACGCCTTCGAGCGCATCACCAAGGTCATGGTCGATGGCATCAAGGCGGCGCTGCCGCTCGACGCGGTCTATCTCGACCTGCACGGCGCCATGGTCACCGAACATCTCGACGACGGCGAAGGCGAGATCCTGGCGCGGGTCCGCGCCGTCATCGGCCCTGACATGCCGCTGGTGGTCAGCCTCGATCTGCACGCCAATGTGACGCCGCAAATGGTGCAGCACGCCGACGCGCTGATCGCCTACCGCACCTATCCGCATGTCGACATGGCCGACACCGGCCGCGCCGCCGCCCGGCATCTGGCCCTGCTGCTGCAATCCGGCGAGCGCTTCGCCAAGGCGTTCCGGCAATTGCCGTTCCTGATTCCGATCAGCTGGATGTGCACCTTCGACCAGCCCTGCCAGGGCATCTACGACAAGATGGCGGCGCTGGAGAGCGACGCGGTGCCGACGCTGTCCTTCGCGCCGGGCTTTCCGGCCGCCGACTTTCCCGATTGCGGTCCCGCGGTGTTCGCCTATGGTCGCACCCAGGCCGACGCCGACGCCGCGGCCGATCGCGTCGCCGCGCTGGTGATCAGCCACGAAGACGATTTCGACGGCCGGATCTACACTCCGGATGACGGCGTGCGTCACGCCATGGCGTTGGCGACGACCGCGACCAGGCCGATCGTGATCGCCGACACCCAGGACAATCCCGGGGCCGGCGGCGATTCCGACACCACCGGGATGCTGCGGGCGCTGGTGCGCAACAATGCGCAGCGCGCCGCGATCGGCGCGATCTATGATCCGGCCTCGGCCGCGGCCGCGCATGCGGCCGGACTCGGCGCCACCGTTGCGCTCGCGCTCGGCGGCAAGTCCGGCATCAAGGGCGACGCGCCCTATGAGGAATCCTTCGTGGTCGAGGCGCTGTCCGACGGCCGCTTCGTCGCCAATGGTCCGTATTATGGCGGCCGCGACATGGAGATGGGGCCGTCGGCCTGCCTGCGGATCGGCGATGTCCGCGTTGTCGTGGCGTCGCACAAGGCGCAGCTCGCCGACCAGGCGATGTACCGCTTTGTCGGCATCGAGCCGACCGAACAAGCGATCCTGGTCAATAAGAGCTCGGTGCATTTCCGCGCCGACTTCCAGCCGATCGCCGAGACGCTGCTGATCTGCGCGGCGCCCGGCGCGATGCCCGCCGACACCGCCGCGCTGCCCTGGACCAGGCTGCGCCGCGGCATGCGAATCAGGCCCAACGGCCCGGCGTTCTAACTTTTCAGACGATTTATCCACACCTCGCAATCGCACGGGGCGCGGCCGCGGCGTCAACGCCGCCACGGCGCTTGACGTCAATCGCGCTCATTTTCGCCCGCGCCGCGCCCGCCACGCGCGCGATTGATCGGCTTTGGCCCGCCGATACGGTGGCCGGTAACCGTTGCCTCGCCGCAAAACATCCTGGACGCCGCGCACGCGCTAACTAAGCGTATCTAGCTACCAGCGAAGTTCGAAACTGACGTCAAGTAATCGCGACGCCCGCCACGCTCCGAGCCGGCGGAACCTTACGGAACCATCTGAGATCGCTGACATTTGATTACCTAGTCAGATCACACTTGGAGGAGGTTAAGCGATGACGGATTCGGCAGATCGGATAATTGACCGATCGATCATTTCTCACGGAGGCGATGTGCGACCAGGACTGGCGAATCCGCTGCACGGATCGAGAACGGACATCGCCAGCACGGCCGGCCGAATCGCGACCTATACGTCGGGCACCGCGACCGCTGAAGGCCCCGCAAATCCGCTGCTGCTAATCCACAGCATCAATGCGGTGGGGTCGGCGTTCGAGGTCAAGCCGCTCTACGATCACTATGCTGACAAGCGCCCGGTCCATGCGCTCGATCTGCCGGGCTTCGGCCAATCCGACCGCCACGATCGCGAATACACCGCGCGGATGATGACCGACGCGGTGCACGCCACCGTCGCCAAGCTGCAAGAGGCCAATGGCGGCCAGCCGGTCGACGCCGTGGCGCTGTCGCTGTCGTGCGAATTTATCGCCCGCGCCGCGATGGAAAATCCGGCGGCGTTTCGGTCGCTTGCCCTGATCAGTCCCACCGGATTCGAAGGCAAGGCGCGCGACGCCAGCGTGCCCGGCAATCGCGGCAAGCCGTGGCTGCTCAACGCGCTGAACTGGTCGGTGTGGGACCGCGGCATCTTCCGGCTGCTGACGATGCGTCCGGTGATCCGCAAATTCCTCGAGAAGGCCTGGGGCTCGAAGAACATCGACGAAGCCCTGCTCGCCTATGACTACGAGACCGGCCAACAGCCCGGCGCGCGTCACGCCCCGTATTACTTCGTGGCCGGCTATCTGTTCAGCACCGACGCGCTTCGCGTCTACGAGTCGTTGCAGCTGCCGGTGTGGATGGCGCATGGCGTGCGCGGCGATTTCGTCGACTACCATCACAAAGACCGGGTGGCGAATCGCGCCAATTGGCACATAGAGCAATTCGAAACAGGTGCGTTCCCACACTTTGAGGTACTCGATCAAGTGACACGCTCATACGACTCGTTCCTGGGCGCCCTGACGACGATGGCCGATACATCTGCCGCATCGCACGCGGCTGCTGCACCCGGGCCCGAAAGAAAGCTTAAGATGATTTGATCGATCGGGCCGGCCGGAGATACAACTCAGGCGGTCTTTTGGAATTCGGTGAACAGGAATGACTTATGCAAATTTGTTGACGGGAGCGGCGGGGCGTATCGACAAGCCCGCCCATCCTCTCACCCATCACGACATTCTCCGATTGATCGAACCCTTCACGCGGCGGGATCGCCATGTCGATCTCGCCGCGAGCGATCGCACCAAGCGATGCCTGGTGTTCAAGCCGATCGAACACAGCTGGCAGACCGCCGACCAGATCGACGCCCACGAGATTTTGCGACTCGAACATATCCGGCCCGATCTGTACCGGCTGACCCGGACGCTGACGCTGAATTGCGGCCTCGACGCCACCCTGCAAACCGAGGGCGCTGATCCCGGCGAATTGCTGGAGCGAATCGAATCGGTGCCGCCGCAACGGCAGTTCCGAACGGCGGCCAATACCACCATCGCGCAGAGTTATCGGTTGCTGCCGACCAGCGGCCACGGCACCTATGATCGGCCGGCGGTGCAGATGCAGCTGACCCGGGCAGAGGCGGCCGTGACAGGGCTGAACGTGATCGTTCACGCGGCGAATGTGAAAGGCTATCCCGCCGATATCGATCTGATCCCGAACAGCGCCGACGTCGTGCTGCCGGAAGACCTGCTCGCGGTGATGGGCTGGGCCTGGGGACCGCTGCACAAAAGCCCGGTGGGATGGAGCGGCAAGCTGCGGGTGCGCGGCGGCGAGCCGGATGTCAGTCGCAAGATCGAAGCCAGGCTGGACCCTATGATCGCGCATCTGACCCAGACCCTGGCGAAGCCGCCGCATCTGTTCCACGAGAAGCTGCGGCGGGCGCGCTGGGCGGTGGTGTTTCGCCGCGCGTCGCCGCTGTTGTTCTTCGCCGTGCTGATCGCCGGGGCCGGCGCGCTGACCCAGGTGGAGATCCCCAGCGGCTCGATCCTCAATCTGCTGATCATGGGCGCGCCGCCGCTGCTGATGTTCGGCGCGTTCGGGATGCGCGATACGCCGCGACTGGAAGTGCCGCCATTGCCCCGGCGTTCCAAGGTCGGCAAGTGGCCGCAGCTGGCCGCGGTGCCGCTGATCGCGGCGCGCGACGTTTCATCCGACCGGAGCACGCTTTTCCGGCCGGAATGACAACCGGAATACAAGACGAACACCAATAGCAGACGACAAACACAGAACAGCACAGAGAACGCCATCAGACGAAAGAAGTGTGAGGCTCCATGCACGGCAACCCGATGAACATTCCGCCGGTCTCCATCGCCGCGGCCAAGGCCGCATTGATCGAGCAATATTCGGACCCGACGCTGCGGCGTCGCGCCTCGATGCTGTGGGGCACGCGCGGGGTCGGCAAGTCCTCGATCGTGCGCCAGGTCGCCGGGCATTTCGACATCCCGCTGGTCGACCTGCGGCTGACCACGATCGAGCCGGTCGATATCAGGGGCGCGATCTATGCCGACGAGGCGCTTGCCAAGACCGTGTGGTTTCCGCCGGAATTTCTTCCGACGCCGGACCAGTCCGAGGGTCTGCTGTTTCTCGACGAACTCACCGCCGCCGATCAGCGGCTGCAGATCTCGGCCTATTCGCTGATCCTGGATCGCCGCGTCGGCAATTATCACCTGCCCGATGGCTGGCAGGTGGTGGCCGCCGGCAATGCCAGTTTCCATGGCGCGATCAGCCACGACATGGGCACGGCGCTGGCCGACCGCATGTTCCACTTCAATGTGCAGACCGTGATCGACGCCTTTCTGGCGCATGCGATCGCCGCCGATTTTGCCCCCGAGGTGATGGCCTATCTGAAGATCCGGCCGGACAAGCTCGACGATACCCAGGCGCAGCTCGCCGGCGACCATCTGATCGGCTCGAGCCCGCGCGGCTGGGAGGATATCTCCAACGTGCTGAAGTCCGGCCTGTCGGAGGCCGCCAAGAAGCTGTTCGTGCAGGGCCGCATCGGCGCCGCCAATGCCGCGGAGTTCTTCGGCGTGCTGCGCGAGATCCAGGCCGGGACCGACGTGGTGCGGCTGCTGGCGGCGCGTCCGGGGCCGGACACCGCGGCGCTGCTGCCGAAGACGCTGGACGGCCTTTACGGCATGATCTACGGCCTGCTCGCCGCCAGCCAGGATGCCGCCGCGCTGGCGCGCGCGATGGAGATCATCGAGCAATTGCCCGACATCCGCGGCACCATGCCGTTGCCGATCCGCGAAGCCCAGACCCTGGCAATGGAGCTGTTCATGCAGCGCGGGCTCGACAACGGGCTCGAGGCCGCGATCCTCGACAGCCCGGCCTATCATCGCTACGGCGAACGCCGCCAGCTGGAAAGCCAGCATGCTTGATACCACCGCGCTGTATAGCCATCGCGGGACCCGCGCGATCCAGCGCATGGTGGAATATGCGCCCTCCACCGGCGGGCTGGCGCTGTGGGTCCGGCACCAGGATCTGGCCGCCGACGCCGAGGCGCCGGTGGTGATGACCGACGGCCATACGGTGTTTTACGGCGCGGCGTTCGAGGCCCTGCCGCTGCCCGAGCAGGTCGGCGTGGTGGCGCATGAGGTGTTGCACATCGCGCTGCGCCATCCGCAGCGCTTCGTCGATCTGCAGCGCGTGCTCGGCGACGTCGACCTGCAACTGTTCAACATCTGCGCCGACGCCATCGTCAACTCGACCCTGGCGCATCTGAGCTGGCTGACGCTGCCGTCGGGTTCGGTGTTTCTCGAACAGATCCTCGCCAAGGCGCTGCAGCGCAAGCAGGACGCCGAGGTGGCGTTGCTGGAATGGGACGTCGAGCGGCTGTATCGCAGCATCGACGATCGCCGGATGCAGCAGCAAAGCAGCAAGCAGCAAAGCGGCAACAAATCGGATTCAGGCGGCAAGGCCAGCAATCCGGGCGCCGGCGGCCAGGATCAGCCGGAATCGGCCGGCGAGCAGCAGCGCGCCGACGCCCGTGACGACGGGCCGAAATCCGCCAAGGTACGCGACCTCGGCAAGGACGGTGCGATCGATCTGGTGCCCAGCCCGGAAGCGCAGGGCGCGCCGGAAGCCGAGGCCGAACAGGCCCGCGAATGGAGCGAACGGCTGATGCGCGGCCACGCCGGCGACGGCGCGTTCTCGATGCTGCGGGCGCTGATCGCCGATCTGCCGCAAAGCCGCACGCCATGGAGCCATGTGTTGCGGGTGCAGCTGGCGCGGGGCCTGGCGCGCAAGCCGTCGATCTCCTGGTCGCGGCCGACCCGCTCCTACATCGCCAATCAGGGACGCAGCGGCAACCATCGGATGCCGTTCGAGCCCGGCACCAGCCCGACCAAGATCTCGCCGCGGCTGGCGCTGATCATCGACGTCTCCGGCTCGATCGACGACAATCTGATGGAGCGCTTCGCCGTCGAGATCGAATCGATCACACGGCGTCAGGAGGCCGGCCTGGTGCTGATCATCGGCGACGAGCGGGTGCGCAAGGTCGAGATCTTCGAGCCCGGCGACCCGATCGACCTTGGCGCGATGGCGTTTTCCGGCGGCGGCGGCACCGATTTCACGCCGTTGCTGGCGGAGGCCGAGCGGCACCATCCGGACATCTGCGTGGTGCTGACCGACCTCGAAGGCCCGGCGAATGTCCGCCCGCGCTGGCCGGTGATCTGGGCCGTTCCCGATATTAGTTCGGCGGCGGTGCCGCCATTCGGGCGCAAGCTGACAATCAATTGAGCGATCCCGCGGCCCGCCCGCGATCAAGGAGACGCAGTCGAGCATAGGCATTCGGGAGGTTGACATGCTGCACGTGATGGGAATTCCGGATGCGATCAGCAATCTGGCGCCGATTCCGATGGAGTGCGACGCGCCGCATCTGGTGGTCCGCGGCGAGCTGCCGCGCGACCTCAACGGCACGCTGTATCGCAACGGCGCCAATCCGCAATTCGCCACGCCCGACGCGCATTGGTTCTTCGGCGACGGCATGCTGCACGCGTTCCGGCTCGCCAATGGCCGCGCCAGCTATCGCAACCGCTGGATCCGCACCCCGAAATGGATCGCCGAGCACGAAGCCGGCCGGCCGCTCTATGGCAGTTTCAATCGCCGGCTGGCGGACGCGCCGTCGACCGCACCGGTCGATGGCGGCGTCGCCAATACCAATATCGTGTTTCACGCCGGCAAACTGCTGGCGCTGGAAGAGGCCCATTTGCCGACCGAGATTGAGCCAGGGAGTCTCGCGACGCGCGGCTATTGCGATTTTGGCCAGGCCATTTCCGGCCCGTTCACCGCGCATCCCAAGATCGATCCGGCGACCGGCGAGATGCTGTTCTTCGGTTACAACGCCAAGGGGCCGATGACGCGGGCGATGTCCTTTGGCAGCGTCGATGTATCCGGCAAGGTGACCCGGTTCGAGCGCTTCAAGGCACCCTATGCCAGCATGGTGCACGACTTCGCCGTCACCGAGCGGCACATCCTGTTTCCGATCCTGCCGCTGACCGGCAGCATCTGGCGGGCCTTGCGCGGCAAGCCGCCTTACGCGTGGGATCCGGCCAAGGGCTCCTATGTGGGGGTGATGAAGCGCGGCGGCCGGGCCGGTGATATCCAGTGGTTTCGCGGCGAAGCCTGTTTCGTGTTTCACGTCATGAACGCCTGGGACGACGGCGATTGGGTCTTCGCCGACGTGATGCAGTCCGAGGCGGCGCCGCTGTTTCCGCATCCCGACGGACGACGTACCGACCCGGAGAAATCCCGCGCCCGGCTGTGCCGCTGGGGCTTCAATCTCGCCGGCAATTCCGATCACTTCACCCGGACCTATCTGGACGAAATCAGCGGCGAATTTCCGCGCATCGACGAGCGCCGCGCCGGCCTGCGCAGCGGCCACGGCTGGTACGCCTGCGCCGATCCATCATTGCCGCTTGGGGCGTTGTGCGGTCTGGTCCATGTCGACGGCGCCGGCGCCCGGCGCGCGCAATATCAGCTGCCGCGCGGCGACACCGTCGGCGAACCGGTGTTCGTCCCGCGCCATAAGGATGCCGCCGAGGGCGACGGCTGGCTGCTGGCGGTGATCTGGCGCGGCAGCGAGAACCGCAGCGATCTGGCGGTGTTCGAAGCCAGCGACATCGCCGCCGGCCCGGTGGCATTGGTCCAGCTCGGCCACCGCATGCCGAACGGCTTCCACGGCAATTGGGTGCCGGACGCCTGACTGGCTGACTCAAAGCGATCGGTCGAAGCAGTTCGTTGAGGTGGTGATTGCGAGAGCGGTTGCGACGAAGCAAGCCAGTCCTTGCTCGCGGCCCTGGATTGCTTCGCTGTCGGGCGGCGCGATGCGCCGCCCTTGGCTCGCAATGACGACTCGCAATGACGACTTCGACTTGACCATCTCGGTCGCAGGCTTCGCCTTGGTGAGAGCTACCTGCCCCAGCGGTCCTGCCAGATCTTTTCGCCGATCGTGCAGGACACCCGCGGCTCTCTCTCTTTATCCGCCATCGCAATGAGGTGGCGCTCGGGCATGCGCCCGGCGACTTCGAGCACCAGCTTGGTGTGGATCGCTTCCTTGAACTTGTCGCGGTCGTTGATCGTGACCACGAAGGAGCCCGGCCCGCCGACCACGCAATCCTCGTAATATTGATCGAGGTGCTCGATATCCATGGTCGAATAGGACGGCTCCTTGATCATGATCGGCAGGCCGTTGATGATCACCCCCTTGGCCAGCGCGGCGTCGCGCGCCAGCGTCACCGGCAGGCCGTTATTGTTCGGACCGTCGCCGGAGACATCGATCACCCGGCGCAGGCCGTGATAGGGATTCTGCTCGAACAGCGGCACCGCGAAATTGATCGCGCCGGAGATCGAGGTGCGCGACGCCCGCCGGATCGGCGATTTCAGGATCGCGGCGGCGACCGCGTCGGCGGATTCCGGGCCGTCGATCAGCTGCCAGGACATGATGATCTTCTGGTCGCCCGAGGCCGCCCATTCGAAATAGGTGACCGCGATCCTGCCGGTCGGGCCACTCTTGAGCGCCAGCAGAAAATCCTTGGAGACCAGCGCCTCGGCGTAGCCCTCGCGCTGGATCGCCAGCTCTTCGGTGTCCATCGAATAGGAGACGTCGACTGCAAGCACCAGTTCAACATCGACCTGCTTGGCCGCGTCCGGGTCGGCAGCGAGCTGCGGAGTCCGGCTCGGCGCGGCCTCAGCCGCCCCGCCTCCGGCTGCCACCGCAGCCGCGACAAGCATCGCCCCGATCGAGACCCAGCGCATGGCGGCCCTCCGTCGAATGAGTGAGCGATCGTGCCATGCAAACGCAATGCCGGAAAGCGACAAACCCGGTTCCCGTTCACAATCAAGTTAGGGACGCCGCCAGGCCAGTGCGGTGCGCAGACAGGGTCGTGCCGTGTCGCGCTTACTAAGCAAGCCAAGCCCGCCCTGTGAGCGCCATGCAGCGGCCAGCAGGCGACGCGGCGGCTGGCGGAGCAGGCACCGCCCGGCACGTAGCCACCCCCGGTTTCCCGACGGCCGGCGAGGCTGTAGACTGCGCCGGAGCGCGGCGGCGGCCGTCAACGACGGGGCGGCTTGGCTGAATGCCGCCCCAAATGATGGCTAGCATGCGTTGGCCGTCGGCAAGCGTCGGTCGAGCTTCATGCGTGAGCCCCTATGAGTGACACCGTTGTCAAACCGACCACCAAGACCAAGCCGAAGGTCGAGCGACCGAAGCTGCACAAGGTGATTCTGATCAACGACGACTACACGCCGCGCGAATTCGTGGTTCGCGTGCTGCAAGGCGAATTCAAGATGACCGAGGATCAGGCCCATAAGGTGATGATCACCGCGCATCAGCGCGGCGCCTGCGTGGTCGCGGTGTTCACCAAGGACGTCGCCGAGACCAAGGCGACCCGCGCCACCGACGCCGGCCGCGCCAAGGGCTATCCGCTGCTGTTCACTACAGAGCCGGAAGAGTAACGGACGTTCATTCGAATTTTACCATGCCTCAAAACCAAAATTTTAACTGCCCCCGGTAGCGTGGCAAAATGTTCCATGCGCTGAGCAGCCGGTCGATGCCTCGGCCGAACATTACGTTCGGGCCGCTCCGTTTCCTGGAGGCATTGCCGTGGCTGGCGGTAGCCGCAGCAATGCGCGTGATATCATTCAGCGTCGGACCGCTTGCAATGCTGGCATTGGTTTTCGCCAGCATCGCAGTGCTGAACGCGTTTATTGTCGTAGCCCAGCGGTCCATCGAACTGGCTGGCGGGCAAACCGACCTCGGCGAACAGACCCTGCGGACGTCCCTGAAGCTGTCGCTGGCGATCCTCACGCGGATCGGACTGTTGATGGCGGCCGCCGCGCTCGCGGTCAATTCCGTCGGCGGCCATTCGCTCGCGGCGACCATGATGACGGGCATCGACGGCATGGCCTTCGCCCATGTCAACACGTTGAGCATGTGGTGGAGTGCCTTCATCGCGACACTGGTACTGCTCATGGTCATCCACGCCGAGCATAACGCAGGCCAACCCGCCATGATGGCCGCCGGCAGGGAACTGGTTCAGCGCCGCATCTGGCTGGCCGCTTCGATCGTCGTCCTCACGGTCGGCTATGTCGCGCTTGGCTTCGTTCAGGATGCAATACGCGTAGTGCTGATGGATTTCTGGCTTCATTCGCCCCTAAACCAGATCCTCAAGAACTTGATCTATTTCGTCTTCATCTTGAGCTTTGCAATGCTGCGGCTGTGGATGACGCTGCTGATCCTGACCTTCGGATTGAAGCAGTCCTACATTCGCGGCAGCTAGAGCGTTTTCGAGCGAAGTGGGTACCGGTTCGCGCGAAGAAAACGCGTCAAAACAAGAATCTAGAGCTCCGGTTCTGATTTTATCAGAACCGGAATTGCTCTAGTTTTCGTTCCCTGGACGCGCCCCGGCATCGTTCATGACGTGACGCTGTTCGAAGTCTCGTCCATTCTGCCATACACGTGCTCGGCCTTCGCAAACCCGGCGATCGGAAATTCGCCGAGATCGTGCCAGCCATCCTCGTTGAGATCGGCAAAGGCCTGCGACGCCACGATGGTGCGCCCGAGCTTTCCGGCGATCTTTTCCAGCCGAGCCGCGAGATTGATCGCCGGACCGATGCAGGTGAAATCCAGCCGGTTGCCGCCGCCGATATTGCCGTACAGCACCTGCCCGAGATGCAGCGCCACGCCGAAGCGGAAACTGTCGATGACGTGGTTGCCTTCCGCGTAGCGCATGGCGTCGACATGGCGGCGGCTTTCCTGGACCGCCTCCAGCATCCGGGCGCAGACCGCGGCGCTGTCGGTGCCGTCCTCGGCGATCGGGAACACCGCGAGCAGCCCATCGCCCATGAATTTCAGGACCTCGCCGCCATGGCGCAGGATCGGCCCGACCTGACAGTCGAAATAGGCGTTGAGCACCTTCACCATGGTCTCCGGCGGCAGCCGGTCGGACAGTGCGGTGAAGCCGCGCAGATCCGACAACCAGATCGCGGCCTGCATCGTCTCAGCGTGGCCGCGGCGGATCTGGCCGGCGAGAATGCGTTCACCGGCGCGATTGCCCACATAGGTATCGAGCAGCGTGGTGGCGGTGCGACGCAGCCCGATCACTTCGATCAGCCGCGCCAGCGGCGGCACCACCATGCGCAACCCGTCGAGCTGCGCCTCGGTGAAGCCGCCGGGCTGTTTGGTGGTCCAGCTCGAGGCGTGGACCTTGCCGTCGACGAACAGCAGCGGCAACGCAATATAGTCGGTGACGCCTTCGCCGCGCATGTCGTCGAAGAACGGAAACGCTTGGCTGCGCGGATCGTCGAGCCGGAACCGGACCTCGTGCTGGCTCTCGAACAGCAGGCGCAGCGGGCTGTTGAGAAATTCCGGCGAATCTCTGACGTCGAACGAGGCGGTGCCGATCGCGATCTCGGCGCCGGGCCGCCAGACGAAATTGCGGCCGAACACGTCGGGATGCAATGTCTGCACGAACACCCCGACCCGCCACAGCGGCAGCCCGGCCGCCACCAGCCGCTCGCAGGTCTGCATCATCATCGCGCTCGGCTCCGGCGCCGACCGCGCGCCGTCGACCAGCCAATCGCTGATGGCTCTGAGTTTGGATTGCATCGGCAAAGCTTAGCGTAGTCGGCGGCGTTTTGCAGATCAATTGCCGCGCCAACATCGTGTCATTCCGGGCGCCAGGCCGACAGGCCGAGCGAATCCGGAATCTTGCGGCAGGCTGGAGCGCAGCGTCCTTTGCGGCGAGATTCCGGGTTCGCTCGCAGCTGACGCTGCGCCCGCCCCGGAATGACTGAGGAAAAGAAGCCAATAAATCGACCTTGATTTCGTCATTGCGAGCCGAGGACGGCGCATTACGCCGTCCGACAGCGAAGCAATCCAGGGACATCAGGCAAGGACTGGATTGCTTGGTCGCAAGAGTTCCTCGCAAGGACGGCCTTGAAGACCTCGTTTTATTGATCGCTTTTTTAGTCACGCTCCGCGAAAGGGCCGCTTACCCGACCTGGCCGCGATGGCGCAGGAAGTGATCGGCCAGGACGCAGGCCATCATCGCCTCGCCGACCGGCACCGCGCGGATGCCGACGCAGGGATCGTGGCGGCCCTTGGTGAGAATGTCGGTGTCGGCGCCGGAGCGATCGATGGTCTTGCGCGGTGCCAGGATCGACGAGGTCGGCTTCACCGCGAAGCGGGCCACCACCGGCTGCCCGGTGGAGATGCCGCCCAGAATGCCGCCGGCATGGTTGGACAGAAAGCTCGGGCCGTGATTGCTCATCCGCATCTCGTCGGCGTTCTGTTCGCCGGTCAGCGCCGCGGTGGCAAAGCCGTCGCCGATCTCGACACCCTTGACGGCGTTGATGCTCATCAGCGCGGCGGCAAGGTCGGTGTCGAGCTTGGCGTAGATCGGCGCGCCCCAGCCCGCCGGCACGCCCTCGGCCACCACCTCGATCACTGCGCCGATCGACGAGCCGCTCTTGCGGATGCCGTCCAGATAGTCCTCGAAGAACGCGGCCTTGTCCTTGTCCGGGCAGAAGAACGGGTTATTGCCGACCTCGTTCCAGTCCCACTTGTCGCGGTCGATCCGGTGCGGCCCCATCTGCACCAAAGCGGCGCGCACGGTGATGCCCGGCACCACCTTGCGGGCGATCGCGCCGGCGGCGACCCGGCTGGCGGTCTCGCGCGCCGAGGAGCGGCCGCCGCCGCGATAGTCGCGGATGCCGTATTTGGCCTCATAGGTGAAGTCGGCGTGACCCGGACGATATTTGTCCTTGATCTCCGAATAGTCTTTCGAGCGCTGGTCGGTGTTCTCGATCAACAGCGCGATCGGCGTGCCGGTGGTGACCTGTTCGCCGCTCTGCGGATGCGCCATGACGCCCGACAGGATCTTGACCTGATCGGCCTCCTGGCGCTGGGTGGTGAAGCGCGACTGCCCCGGCCGGCGGCGATCGAGATCGCCCTGAATGTCGGCCTCGGTCAGCGGCAGCAGCGGCGGGCAGCCATCGACCACGCAGCCGATCGCGACCCCGTGGCTCTCGCCGAAGGTAGTAACCCGGAATAGATGGCCGAAGGTGTTATGGGACATGGCGCCTGGACTGTCAGTGGTGGGCGATGTGGTAACGCGCCATTATGGGCCGGTCAAACGCCCGTTCCGCGGTGGATGGTGAGCCCGCCTGGGGCGAATTGATAGACGGCGCCCTGCAGGATCGGTCCTGCGATCGCCTCCGCGGGCGTGGCCAGGCCCAGCGCCACCAACAGCGTGCGCGCGGTGCCGACATGGCCGACCGCGACGGTGTCCCGATTCAGCGAGCCCAGCCAGTCGGCGACGAAGGGCAACCGCCCGGCATAGCTTTCGCCGCCGAGCGGCGCGACGCTCCAGCGATCGGCATGGCGCGCCGTGAACACTTCGGGATCGGATGTCTCCATCTGCGCCAGGGTAAAACCTTCCCAGGCGCCATAGCGGATTTCGCGCAGGCGGTCGTCGAGCGCGTAATCGTCCGGCGCAAGCTTCAGCGCGCCACGCACCAGTTCCATGGTGACGCGCGCACGTCCGAGCGGACTGGCCACGAAACCGAGGCTCGATGCATCGCAGCCTTGCCGCGCCAGCAGATCGCGCAGCACGCCGCCGGCATGGATCGCCTGGCCGCGGCCCTTGTCGTTGAGCGGGATGTCCTGAGTGCCCTGGAAGCGGCCGGTGGCGTTCCAATCGGTCTCGCCGTGGCGGATGTAATAGATCGTGGGCATCGGGCTTTCACGTCATTGCGAATTCGAAACTACGTGCCCCGGACGCGGCGCAGCGCGCCGCCCTTGGCGGCGTGGTGCGCTGCAGAGCCGGGGCCCCGGTGATTGGCAAGCGCGGGGTCCCGGTTCTCCGCAGCAGCGCGAGGGGCGCTGCACCGCGCCCGGGACACGATGCGATGGCCGCAACGGCGATGTTAATTGCCGCTGTGCAAGACCCGCTCAGTCCTTCGCCAGGCTGATGTCGGGCGCGGTCGGCACTTTCATGCCGACGACGTGATAGCCGGAATCGGCGTGGTGGACTTCGCCGGTGACGGCGCGCGACAGATCGCTGAGCAGATACAGCGCGCTGTCGCCGACCTCGTCGATGGTGACGGTGCGCCGCATCGGCGAATTATATTCATTCCATTTCAGGATGTAGCGGAAATCGCCGATCCCGGACGCCGCAAGGGTCTTGATCGGCCCCGCCGAAATCGCGTTGACGCGGATATTCTTCTCGCCGAGATCGGCGGCGAGATAGCGCACGCTGGCTTCCAGCGCGGCCTTGGCGACGCCCATCACATTGTAATGCGGCATCCACTTCTCGGCGCCGTAATAGGTCAGCGTCACGATCGAGCCGCCGTCCGGCATCAGCTTCTCGGCGCGCTGGGTGATCGCGGTGAGCGAATAGCAGCTGATCAGCATGGTCTTGGAGAAATTCTCGGCGGTGGTCTCGACATAGCGGCCGACCAGTTCGTCCTTGTCGGAGAACGCCACGGCGTGGACCACGAAATCGATCTTGCCCCACTTCTCCTTCAGGATCGCGAAGGCGGCATCGATGGTCTCGGGTTCGGTGACGTCGCAATGTCCGAGCAACAGCGCGCCCAGCTCCGCGGCCAGCGGTTCGACCCGCTTGCGCAGCGCATCGCCTTGCCAGGTCAGCGCGATTTCGGCGCCCTGGGCGCGGCAAGCCTTGGCGATGCCCCACGCGATCGAGCGGTTATTGGCCAGGCCGAAGATGACCCCGCGCTTGCCCTTCATAAGGCCTGAATCTGCCGTCATTCCGTTTCCCATCGCCTTGATAGGCACTGGAGGTACACCAGCGCTTGGGCTTGGTACAGTGCAAATCCGCCCCGGAATTCAGCAGTTTGGGCCTTTGCCCGATGATCCTGAACAGTCCCTTGGCTGCGGTGTTATGCTGCGGGCGCGCTTGGTCGGATTTCAGCCTCGGCGCGCGCCGCCCGCATTGCAGCATCCCTTGCCGGCCCGATCAGCCGATCTCGCTGCGCGGATGGTAGGGGCGGGCGTCGCGCCATTTTTCCATCAGGGTTTCGAGCTCTGCGTCGTGGCCATCCGGCAAGACGATCCGCGTGGTGACGAACAGATCGCCGGTCGTGGCCCCGGCCTTCGGCATGCCCTTGCCCTTGAGCCGGAAGGTGCGACCGCTCGAGGTATTCTTCGGGATCGACAATTCGATCGCGCCGGTGAGAGTCGGGACCCGGACCTTGCCGCCCAGCACCGCTTCATACAGCGTGATCGGCAGATCGGCCCGCAGGTCGCTGCCATCGACCTTGAAGAACGGATGGGCGGCGATGGTGACGGTGATCAGCAGGTCGCCGGGGCGATGCCCGGGGGCGGTCTCGCCCTGCCCGCGCAACCGGATCTGCTGGCCTGACGTCACGCCGGCCGGAATCTTGACATTGAGTTCCTTGCCGCTCGGCAGCCGGACCCGCTTCTCGGTGCCCTTGACGGCTTCTTCGAGCCCGACCGTCATCGCAACGCTGAGATCGAGATCGGCGGCGAGGCCGCCGGTATCGAAATCGAAGGTCTGGCCGCCGCGCGGGCCACGCCCGGCCGCGGCTCCGCCGAACATGCTGTTGAGAATATCCTCGAAGCCGGCGCCGCCGCCCATTCCGCCGGGGCCCGGCCCGGTGCGGAAACTGTGCTCGAAGCCGGCGCCGCCCGGCGAGGCGCCGCGGCCGCTCCCGCCACCGGGAAAGCCCTGGAATTTGGGCTTGCCCTCGGCGTCGATCTCGCCGCGATCGAATTGCTTGCGCTTATCTTCGTCGCCGATGATCTCATTGGCCGAATTGACCTCAGAGAACCGCGCCGCGGATTTCGGATCGTTCCTGTTATTGTCCGGGTGATGCTTCTTGGCCAGCTTGCGATAGGCGCTTTTGATCGCCGCAGCGCTGGCGTCCCGCCGCACCCCCAGGACCTCATAGGGGTCGCGCATCCGTCACGTCTCCTTCAGGGAACTGATAAAGTTGAATCGAAACAATCTGGCCCGATGGCCGGACCTTCATTCATCTGGGGTCTTCGTGTCATTTTTGCAACTGGAATCGCGGCGCCGGGGCGCCATTTCAACCGCGACGCCACGCCTTCAGCGGTCCGATCGCCCAGCGGCCTTGTCCGGATTTGCAGGCCACACCGTGCAACCAGCTTTCCGACTTGTCCTTGACGTAGCTCGCCAGGAAATCCCGGCACGGTCGGCCATCCAAGGAATAGGACGCCGCGACCGGCGTGACCGAGCCGCGCGCGGCGGTTGTCGGATTTTCCCACGGCTGACTGGAATCCTTGTCGCCCTTGGTCAGAACGTCCGACGCCGCGTTGCGGATCAAGGCTAGATCGGCCTCGCTCGGCCCATCGGATTGCATTCGCGAGGGCGCCAAGGCGGTAATCGATCCGGTGAAGTCCTGGGCGTTGGCACTGTCGTCCATTTGGGCGAAGGCGGCGTCATTGCGCATGACGCTGCAACCGCCGAGTCCGACGGCAATTAGAATAGCTATCGCACTCGTCGCCATCGGCCTGATCGCCGATAGGCCAACGCCCCATCCTGCCCTATATAGGTCTGACCTAAACAGAACCCGTAACGCGGTCTGGACCGTGGTGACCTGCAACTCGGAAATCCTCGCATGAGCGATACCAGCTCCATCAAACACCCAACTCCGTTAACGTCTGGTGATTTCACCGCCGCCGAGGAGCCTTTTGCGCTATTCGCCGAGTGGTTGGCGGAAGCCGTGACCGCTGAACCCAACGACCCGAACGCGATGGCGCTGGCCACCTCCGACCCCGACGGCCTGCCCGACGTCCGCATGGTGCTGATGAAGGGCTTTGATGCCCAGGGTTTCGTGTTCTACAGCCATATCGCCAGCCAGAAGGGCCGCCAGCTCGCCGCCAATCCCAAGGCGGCGCTGGTGTTCCACTGGAAATCGCTGCGCCGGCAGGTCAGGGTTCGCGGCAGCGTGACGCCGGTCAGCGCCGCCGAGGCCGACGCCTATTTCGCCAGCCGACCGAAGCAGGCCCAGATCGGCGCCTGGGCCAGCAAGCAATCGCAACCGCTGGAAAGCCGTTTTGCCTTCGAACAGGCCATCGCCATGGCCGCCGCCCGCCATGTCATCGGCGAGGTGCCGCGACCGCCGGGCTGGAGCGGCTGGCGAATTGCGCCGGCGCAATTCGAATTCTGGCACGATCGGCCATTCCGTCTGCACGACCGCATCGAATTTCGCCGGGACGCCCCGGATCACCCCTGGACCAAGACAAGGCTATATCCATGAGCCCCGATTCCCCCAAGCCGCGCCCCTCGCCGAGCTCGGACAACAATGCGCCGCGGCGCACGATGATCCTGACTGGCGCCAGCCGCGGCATCGGCCATGCCACCGTGATCCGGTTTTCCAGCGCCGGATGGCGCGTCCTCACCTGTTCGCGGCATCCGTTCCCCGAGGAATGCCCGTGGGGCGCCGGCCCCGAGGACCACATCCAGATCGACCTCGGCGACCGCGGCGACACGCTGCGCGGCATCGCGGAGATCCGCGAGCGGCTCGATGGCGGACAGTTGCACGCGCTGGTCAACAATGCGGCGATCTCGCCCAAGGCGGCGGGCGGCGCCCGGCTCGGCTCGATCGATACCGAGATGGACACCTGGGAGCACGTCTTCCACGTCAACTTTTTCGCGCCGATCATGATGGCGCGCGGGTTGATCGAGGAATTGAAGGCCGCCAAGGGATCGGTGGTCAACGTCACCTCGATCGCCGGTTCGCGCGTGCATCCGTTCGCGGGAGCGGCCTATGCCACCTCGAAGGCGGCGCTGGCGTCGTTGACCCGGGAAATGGCGGCCGATTTCGGCCGCGTCGGGGTCCGGGTCAATTCGATCGCCCCGGGCGAGATCGACACCGCGATCCTGTCGCCGGGCACCAGCAAGATCGTCGAGGAGCAGATCCCGATGCATCGGCTCGGCACCCCGGACGAGGTGGCGAAGATCATCTACGTGCTGTGCACCGAGACCTCATCCTATGTGAACGGCGCCGAGATCCACATCAATGGCGGCCAGCACGTTTAAGGCAACTCCGGTTCTGATCGATCAGAACCGGAGTGCCGGACTGTTGTTTTAACGCGTTTTCTTCGCGCGAACCGTAACCACGTCGCGGCAGAACGCTTTAACGTTCAACGCGCGACGTGGCGCCGAACCTGGTCAATCCGCGCGAAACCTGCGCGGCTGGCGCGCCCAGCCAGCCTGCTCGACGGCGATTCCTGCCGTCGAACAATCATCCTCCGATTCGCCTTCGCCGAGTGCGGCGCCGCAATGCCGGCAGCAGCGGTTGCCGATCGCGGTCGGTTCGTTTCGGCGCAACGCGCGCTGATAATTGACGAAGTCGACAATGTTGCGTTCGCGTCTCGATGTGTTCTCAACCATAGCTGTCCTCGTGGCGTGAGACAGCCTTATCGCAGCAACACTTATGTCAAATATTCCGCCGAAAGCTCAAATTTTACGGGGAAATACGGTCCTTCGCCGCGTCGTTTCGCAAAGGTTACGACCCACGTATAATTTCGAGGTTTACCTCAGATGCTTGGCGAAGAAGTCGGCGGCGCGGCCCCAAGCCAGCTCCGCCGCCTCGCGGTCATGCACCGCCGCGCGTTGCTCGTTGACGAAGGCGTGGTCGGCCTCATAGCGAAAGATCTCCGCGCTCTTTCCGGCCGCCTTCAAGCCCTGCTCGAACGCATCGACCACCGCCGGCGTGCACCAGTCGTCGCGGCTGGCGAAATGGCACTGCAGCGGGATCTTGACCTCGGCAGGGGTCGCGGCCTGTTCCGGCGGAATCCCGTAAAACACCACGCCGGCACTGAGTTCGGGAATCTTGCAGGCACCGATCACCGTCACCGCGCCACCGAGGCAGAAGCCGGTGAGCCCAACCTTGGCGCCATTGCGGGCCAGATAATTGACCGCGCCGCGCACGGTCTGGGTGGTGGCGTCGATGAAATCCAGCGAGCCCATTTCCTTATTGGCGGCGTCGGTGTCGTGATACGGAACCACCTTGCCATTGTAGAGATCGGGCGCCAGTGCATCGAAGCCGGCTAGCGCGAAGCGGTCGGTCAGGCCTTTGATCTGTTCCGACAGCCCCCACCATTCCTGGATCACCACGACTCCCGGCGCATTGCCGCGCGCCGCGTTGGCGAGATAGCCGCTGGCATCCTTGCCGTCCGGACGCTTGAAAGTGATGCTGGTGCCCATGGGTCCTCCACGACTTTGTACGAATTGGTTTGCTCGATGCACTTTGTCCGCAGTTGCAACGCGATGCAACCGGCCGTCGCGACGTGGCCGCATGCACCGATATTTGCCCAATAAAAAAGCCCCCGAAGGGGCTTTTCAAGTCACGTTGTTGCGGCTTGCCGCGGGCTTCAGTGGGCGTCGGCCCAGATCCGCTTCTTGGTGAAGTAGAGCAACCCGCTCAGGATCAGCAGGAAGATCATCACCTGCAGACCTAGCTTCTTGCGCGCTTCGAGATGAGGCTCTGCGGTCCACATCAGGAACGAGGCGACATCCTTGGCATATTGCGGCAGCGTTTCCGGCGAGCCGTCCTCATAGGTGACCTGACCGTCCGAAATCGGCGGCGGCATCTTGATCGAATGGCCGGGGAAATATTTGTTGTAGTAGGAGCCATCGGGCAGCGTGAAGCCTTCCGGCGGCGGATCGACATAGCCTTGCAGCAGCGCGTCGATATAGTTCGGGCCCTGCTCCTGGAACATGGAGAAGAAGTCGAAGATGAACTGCGGGAAGCCGCGCTCATAGGAGCGAGCCTTGGCCAGCAGCGTCATATCCGGGGGAGCCGCGCCGCCATTGGCCGCACGCGCCGCCATCTCGTTGGGGAACGGGGAGTGAAACGGATCGGCCAGGCGGCCGGGACGCTCGAACATCTCGCCGGCGTCGTTCGGCCCGTCCTTGACGGTCGCCTCGGCGGCGACCGCCGCGGCTTGCTCCTTGGTGAAGCCCGGTCCACCCGGATCCGCCAGGTTGCGGTAGGACAACAGCTTCATCGAATGGCAGGCGGAGCAAACTTCCTTGTAGACCTTGAAGCCGCGCTGCAACTGGGCACGATCGAATTTGCCGAACGGGCCGGCAAACGACCATTCCTGCGACGGCGGGGTCGGCTGTTCGGTCTCGGCCTTGGCATCCCGGATGCCGCCGAGCATCAGCGTTCCCGCCAGCGCCGCGCCGATCATCAGGCTCGCCGTCGTCGAGGTGCCGAAGGTCTTGTTCTTCGCCAGAATGTCGTCGGCGATCGAGTTCGGCAGCGGCAGCGTCTTTTCCGACCGGCTCAGCAGCGGCAGCACGATCAGGAAATAGGCGAAGTAAGCGAAGGTGAGAAACCGCGCCATCGTGGTGTAGATGCCCGAGGCGGGCTGCGCACCGAGCCAGCCGAGCAGGATGCAGACCACCACGAAGGCCCAGAAGAAGCGCTTGGCCAGCGGGCGGTAGCGCGACGAGCGCACCTTGCAGCTGTCGAGCCAGGGCAGGAACAGCAGCACCAGAATGGCGCTGAACATCGCGATGACGCCGGCCAGCTTGTTCGGGATCGAGCGCAGGATCGCGTAGAACGGTAGGTAATACCATTCCGGCACGATGTGCGGCGGCGTCACGCCCGGATTGGCCGGGATGTAGTTATCGGCCTCGCCGAGATAATTCGGCATGTAGAAGATGAAGTAGGCGAAGAACACCAGGAAGCACGACATCCCGAACGCGTCCTTCATGGTCGCGTAGGGGGTGAACGGCACGGTGTCCTTCTCGGTCTTGGGCTCGACGCCGGTCGGGTTGTTCTGGCCGCTGACATGCAGCGCCCAGATGTGCAGCACGACGACGCCGGCGATCACGAAGGGCAGCAGGTAATGCAGCGAGAAGAAGCGGTTCAGCGTCGGATTGCCGACCGAATAGCCGCCCCACAGCAAGGTGACGATGCTGTCGCCCACCACCGGAATCGCCGAGAACAGGTTGGTGATGACGGTGGCGCCCCAGAAGCTCATCTGGCCCCACGGCAGCACGTAGCCCATGAACCCGGTCGCCATCATCAGCAGGTAGATGATCACGCCGAGGATCCACAACACCTCGCGCGGCGCCTTGTAGGACCCGTAATACAATCCGCGGAACATGTGGATATAGACCGCGATGAAGAACATCGAGGCGCCGGCGGCGTGCATGTTGCGCAGCAGCCAGCCGTAATTGACGTCGCGCACCAGTCGCTCGACCGAATCGAAGGCCAGATCGACCTGCGGGGTGTAGTGCATCGCCAGGACGATGCCGGTGATGATCTGCACCGCCAGCATCATCGACAGGATGGCGCCGAAGGTCCACCAGTAGTTCAGGTTACGCGGCGTCGGATAGGCCACGAACGAGGAATGAACCAGCCCTGCGATCGGCAGGCGCTCCTCCATCCACTTCATGATGGGGCTCTTGGGCTGATAGGTCGATGGTCCGCTCATGGTGCGATCCTAAGCAATTAATATGGCAACACTGATCGGTGGGATCCGCGTCAGCCGATCTGGATTTTGGTATCGGAGACGAAGGTGTAGGGCGGGACGGGCAGATTGGCGGGAGCGGGCCCCTGGCGGATACGGCCCGAGGAATCATATTGCGAACCGTGGCAGGGGCAGAAGAAGCCGTCATAATTGCCGGCATAGGCCATCGGAATGCAGCCCAGATGGGTGCAGATGCCGACCACCACCAGCCACTGCTCGTGGCCTTCCTTGGTCCGGGCCGCGTCGGTTTGCGGATCCGGCAGGCTGGACACGTCGACGGATTTGGCTTCCTCGATCTGCTTCTTGGTGCGGTTCAGAATATAGATCGGCTTGCCGCGCCAAAACACCTTGATGTCCTGACCTTCGGCGACCGGGGTCAGATCGACTTCGATCGGCGCGCCGGCGGCAATCGTCGATGCATCCGGATTCATCTGCGTGACGAAGGGCCATGCGGCGGCGATTGCGCCGACACCTGCCACTGCTCCCGTTGCGATGTAGAGAAAATCACGGCGGGTCGGTTCCGCCGAAGCCTCTGTCGTCACGATCTCTAGCCCTTTCATATCTGCATCCGGTGAACCTGCTCCCGCGATACGCAATGCGATCGGGGGAGAGAGGCTGCCGGCGTCCGCACCGTCCATGGCTGACGGGTGGGACTTATAATGTCAACCCGATGGAACAGACAGTCCAGAATCGTTCTATTGGCACCCTTGCCGATTGAGCGCAAGCCCGCTATCGGCTCAGTGGTGAGCATTGCATGAAATCTGCCCACCCTGATGATAGTCCATAAGTTCATGGCGAGCGGACAGGCCACTGCCAGATGCGGATTGCGCTTTACCAGCCCGACATTCCGCAGAATACCGGGACTATCCTGCGACTCTGCGCTTGCCTGAATGTCGAGGCGCATATCATCGAACCTGCCGGTTTTCCGGTCTCGGACCGGCATTTCCGCCGTGCCGGGATGGACTATCTCGATCAGGTGACGATCGTGCGTCACGATTCCTGGTCGAAATTCGAGGAATGGCGCCAGGCGGAAAATGACTGCCGGCTGATTTTACTTACAACCAAAGGCCAACAGCACTATCTCGATGTTCAGTATCGCAGCTCGGACGTCGTGCTGCTGGGGCGCGAATCCGCCGGGGTGCCGGCCGATGTGGCCGCCGCGGCCGACGCGCGGGTGGTGATTCCGATCCAGGCCGGGCTGCGATCGCTCAATGTTGCGATGGCCGCCGCCATGGTGCTGGGCGAAGCGTTGCGCCAGACCGCGCCGAGATGAAGGACTGATAGTGAGTTACGCGGTAAAGGAAATATTCCTGACGTTGCAGGGCGAAGGCGCTCATGCGGGCCGCGCCGCGGTGTTCTGCCGGTTTTCCGGCTGCAATCTGTGGAGCGGCCGCGAGCAGGATCGCGCCGGTGCCACCTGCAAATTCTGCGACACGGATTTTGTCGGCACCGACGGCACGCTGGGCGGGCGCTATCCGGACGCCGCGCAACTCGCCGATGCGATCGCCGGGCAATGGATCGGCTCCACCTCGGATCGCTACGTGGTGCTGACCGGCGGCGAACCGCTGCTGCAACTCGACGCCGCGCTGATCGATGCGCTGCATGGCCACGGCTTTGCAATCGGCGTGGAGACCAACGGCACGATCGAACCGCCCGCCGGCATCGACTGGCTCTGCGTCAGCCCCAAGGCCGGCGCCGAATTGCGGGTGCGGCAGGGTCACGAACTCAAGCTGGTCTATCCGCAGCAGGATGCGCCGCCCGAGCAATTCGAAGCCCTCCGCTTCGAACGGTTCTCGCTGCAGCCGATGGACGGACCGGACGCCGTCGACAATGCCACCCGCACGATCAATTACTGCTTGCGCCATCCGCAATGGCGGATGAGCGTGCAGACGCACAAGACGCTTGGGATTCGCTAGCCGGCGATCGGCCGCGGCCTCTTGGCCGTATTCGGCCCGTCATGACGAAGCGCTAGGTTGTCTATGTGCCAACCCATTTGAAGGAACGAATCATGGACCTGAAACCAGGCGACGTCGTCATTTTGAAATCCGGTGGCTTGGCGATGACCGTCGCCGAAGTCCACAAGGACTCCGTCGCATGCATGTGGATGGGCGAAGAAGGCGATCTGTTTCGCGAAACCTTGCCGCTCGCCGTCATCGAACGCGCCGAAATCGAAATCCTCGATGACGACGATGAGGAGAGCGACGAAGACGACAGCAAGGTCGCCTGAGCCGCCACGACGGTCGCCGGCACAGGACCGGCGGCCGGCTCGCGCGTCACAGCGGTGACCGGCCTTACAGCAGATGGTCGCGCGCGAACCGCGCGGCGGTCTGATCGGCGATGGCGCGCAGCGCCGGCGGATCGAGCGGAAAATCCGCCGCCAGCCAGGCATCCTCGGCCAGCGTCAGCAAATGCCCGAGCACCGGCCCCTGGGCGAAGCCGCGGCTGATGAAATCGGCAGCCTTCAGCGGAAACACCGGGGCGCGCCAGCGCTGCGGCAGCGCGATCGCCGCGCGCCACGGCGCCGGATCGGCGGCGCGGCCGGCGCGCGCCCAGGCCAGCATCATGCGGTCGTGGAATCGCGGTTCGCCGAGCCGGTACAGCCGGCGCCGCGCGGTGGCGTCGTCCATGCCGGCCAGCCGCCACCAGCGATGCCCCATCGAATCCAGCCGTTTGGTCTCGACCTTCGACAGCCGTAGCCGTTGCGCCAGCCGGCGCGCGTCCTCGGTGACGGCGACCGCGAGCGCGCCGAGCCGGCGCACCGGGTCGGCATCGAGCCCGAGCGCGCGCTCGGCTGCGATCATCGCGGCGAACGGTCCGAGAAACGCCACGCCGCCGAACACCGCCAGCAACAGCCCGGCCTCACCCATCGCCACCACCGAGGCCAGCGCGCCATCGGCCACCATCAGCTTCAGCATTTCCATCCGGATCCGCTCGGCCGACAAGGTCGACAGCCCGGCGCGGCCGCGAATGCAGGCCAGATAGGCGGCGCGGTCGGGCTCGCCCGCCCCATAGGCGGCGTGGATGCGGAAAAACCGCAGGATGCGCAGATAATCCTCGGCGATGCGCTGGTCCGGATCGCCGATGAAGCGCACCCGCCGCGCCGCGATATCGTCGAGCCCGCCGACGTGATCGTGCACCACGCCGTCGGCGGAAACCGACAACCCGTTGATGGTGAAATCGCGCCGCTGGGCGTCGCGCACCCAGTCGCGGCCGAACGCGACCTTGGCCTTGCGGCCGAAGGTCTCGACGTCCTCGCGCAGCGTGGTGACCTCGAATGGCTGGCCGTCGAGCACCAAGGTGATGGTGCCATGCTCGAGCCCGGTCGGCACGCTCTTGATGCCGGCCGCCTTGGCGCGGCGCACCACCTCGCCGGGCAGCGCGGTGGTGGCGATGTCGACGTCGCCGATCGGCAGCGCGAGCAAGGCGTTGCGGACCGCGCCGCCGATCACCCTGGCCTCTTCGCCGTCGCCATTGAGCAGCGCCAGCATGCGCGCGGCCGGCCCCGATTCAAGCCACGGCGCGGAGGTGAGCAGCGGCCGTTCGCTCATTTCTCGGTCCCTGGCACAAGCCTGCCGTTTTCGAGATGCGCCGGCACATAGGTCGATTTCGGTGGCGCGCCCGAATAATGCACCAGCAGCAGCATGCTGATGACGGTGAGCAGCAGCGCCGCCAACACCAGCCAGCCGATCACCGGAAGCGGCCACGACGTTCGGTGCAACACCACGGAACGGCTGGCGAACAGGAACGCCGCGTACAGCACGAAGGGAATCAGGAAGATGGCGACTTCAGTCAGAATAGGACGGATCATGGCAGGCAAATTCGCTCATAAAGCATGCGCAGGATTCCCGCGGTCGCGCCCCAGATATAGCGCTCGGCGAACGGCATCGCGTAGTAGGAGCGCATCGCGCCGCGGAATTCCTTGCTGTGCAGCTGGTGATTGCCCGGGTCCATCAGGAAGGACAACGGCACCTCGAAGGCATCGTCGACTTCGGATTTGTTGATGGTCAGCACGAAGCCTGGTTTGATCCGCGCCACCGTCGGCAGAATCCGAAAGCCGAACGCGGTGCCGTACAGATCGAGATAGCCGATCGGATCGACGAAGGAACGGTCGAGACCGACCTCCTCCTCGGCCTCGCGCAGCGCCGCATCGAGCGGCGACAGGTCGGTGGCGTCGATCTTGCCGCCTGGAAATGCGATCTGGCTGGCGTGATCCTTCATATGCGCGGCGCGCATCGTCAGCAGCACGGTCGGCTCGTCGTGCTCGATCACCGGGATCAGCACCGCGGCCGGCCGAATCGGCAGCTCCTGGGCGATCATCTGCAGCATCCGGTCGTTGCCGTGATCGCCGGTATGCGGAACGATGCTGGCGTCGGTCAGCCCCGGCGGCACCTCGAAGCGCAAGCGCTCGCGAGCGCGGGCGAAAAACTCAGCCGAACGGATGCTGCCGGCGGCAGGATCGGTCCTCAACATCGGCTCGTTCAATGCGCTTCCCTCATTTGCTCCGCGTCGGCCATCGCGAAAAAGGCGCCGCCGGAAGCAATCCCGAACATCGGACGGCCATCGACCACCCGCTCCTCGCCCATGTCAACCAGATCGTAATACAGAGCCCGCGTCACCTTGGCCCAAAGCTCGGCGCGAACATGCAGATAGGGCGTCAACCCGCCATCAGCCGCGGCCGCAAAGCGCAGCTGATGCGCCGAATCGCAGCTCACCCAATCATCGACATTGGTGCGGAACCGAAGCAGAGGGCCGTCCGAATCCGCGTCCTTGATCATCTCGACGGCGAGAAACGGCGCGTCCTCGACCTGGATCCCGACCTTTTCCACAGGCGTCACAAGAAAGTGCTTGCCGTTCTCGCGCTTCAGAATGGTGGAGAACAGCCGCACCAGAGCCGGCCGCCCGATCGGCGTGCCGAGATAGAACCAGGTGCCGTCGCGGGCGATCCGCATGTCGAGATCGCCGCAGAACGGCGGATCCCACAGATGCACCGGCGGCAAACCCTTGCCCGACGCCGAGGCCGCGGCGGCATCCCGCGCGGCCGCGGTCAGCCCATCGAGGGTTTGGTTTGCAGTCTGCCCTTGCTTCGCCATGGTTTACCCTGAGTTTGATCGCCTGAGATTGGCACGATTGATGCTTTTTGCACGATCGATCCGATATGTTGAACGTTGCGCATTGCCGCACATCGTGGAGAGCGCCGTGAGTCCGGCGTCGCTTGTGTCAACTCTCCACATCGTGATGCGGTTCACGATCCGCGAGGCCCATACTATCGGGAAAGTTTTGGTCAACGAATCCATGGCCTTCGCTTGGCTCCCGCAAGAGCCTAGCATGCGCTTGGCGACAGCACGACGCCACCGCCTCGGATGGCGACAGGGTCGGATGACGACAGGTCGGATGACGACAAGGAGAGACGGGATGGCCGGCGCAGACAGTATTGAAAAGCTCGAAGACGTCATCGTGCGATCGGCCGAGCAGGTGGCCGGCGAGATTCGCGCCGCGCGCGACGCCATCGCCAATGTGATCTTCGGCCAGGAACGGGTGGTGGAAAACACCCTGGTGACGATCCTGTCCGGCGGCCACGCGCTGCTGATCGGCGTTCCCGGCCTTGCCAAGACCAAGCTGGTGGAAACCCTGGGGACCACGCTGGGGCTCGACGCCAAGCGGGTGCAGTTCACGCCCGATCTGATGCCGTCGGACATTCTCGGCGCCGAAGTGCTGGATGAAAGCGTCGGCGGCAAGCGCTCGTTCCGCTTCATCGCCGGTCCGGTGTTCGCGCAATTGTTGATGGCCGACGAAATCAACCGCGCCAGCCCGCGCACCCAATCGGCGCTGCTGCAGGCGATGCAGGAGCAGCACATCACCGTGGCCGGCGCCCGCCACGATCTGCCGAAGCCGTTCCATGTGCTGGCGACGCAGAACCCGCTCGAACAGGAAGGCACCTATCCGCTGCCCGAAGCCCAGCTCGACCGCTTCCTGATGGAGATCGATGTCGATTATCCGGATCGCGACGCCGAGCGGCGCATCCTGTTCGACACCACCGGCGCCGACCAGACCCTGGCCAAGGCGGCGATGAGCGCCGAGACGCTGATCACCGCGCAGCGACTGGTGCGCCGCTTGCCGGTCGGCGATTCGGTGGTCGAAGCGATTCTGACCCTGGTGCGCTCGGCGCGTCCCGGTCCCGAGGCCGGCGACGCCGGCAAGCTGATCGCCTGGGGCCCCGGCCCGCGCGCCAGCCAGTCGCTGATGCTGGCGGTCCGCGCCCGCGCCTTGCTCGACGGCCGGCTGGCGCCGTCGATCGACGACGTGCTCGACCTCGCCGAACCGATCCTGAAACACCGCATGGCGCTGACCTTCGCGGCGCGCGCCGAGGGCCGGACGATTCCGGACGTGATCCGGCAGTTGAAAATCCGGATCGGCTGATGGCACAGGCGACGACGGGGCACGCAGAACAGGAGATCCTGGCAGTCCGACGCGCAGATGGCGAAAGCCGAACGCTCGCCGCGTCACTGCCACGCCTGATGCTGGAAGCCCGCCGCATCGCCGCCAATGTCACCCACGGCCTGCATGGCCGCCGCCGCGCCGGCGCCGGCGAGAATTTCTGGCAATATCGCCGCTTCGTCTCCGGCGAGCCGTCGCAGAATGTCGACTGGCGGCGCTCGGCGCGCGACGATCATCTCTATGTCCGCGAGCTGGAATGGGAGGCCGCGCACACCGTCTGGCTGTGGCCGGACCGCTCCGCCTCGATGGCCTTCGCCTCGAAGACCGCGCGCGATAGCAAGCTCGAGCGCGCATTGATCGTCACTTTCGCGCTCGCCGAATTGCTGGTCGCCGGCGGCGAACGGGTCGGCGTGCCCGGCCTGATGAACCCGACCTCGAGCAACAAGGTGATCGACAAGATGGCGCAGGCGATGCTGCACGACAGCGCCAATCGCGCCAGCCTGCCGCCGTCCTTCGTGCCGACGGCACTGGCCGAAATCGTCGTGCTGTCGGATTTCTGGTCGCCGATCGGCGAGATCCGCGCCATGCTGGCGGGGCTGTCGGCCTCCGGCGCGCATGGCACGCTGGTCCAGGTGGTGGATCCCGCCGAGGAAAGCTTCCCCTATTCGGGCCGGGTCGAATTCGTCGAGCCCGAGGGCGGCGCCATGATCACCGCCGGCCGCGCCGAGACCTGGGCCGCCGACTATGTGGCGCGGGTGGCGCTGCATCGCGACCAGATCCGCGACGAGACCGGCAAGCTCGACTGGTTGTTCTCGACCCACACCACCAGCCGGTCGGCCGCGGAGCTGCTGCTGTTCCTGCATGCCGGCATGATGGTCAACAAGGGCGCCGAGCGCGCCGGCGTCAAAGTGGGACGCGGCGCATGATGGGGCTCCCGCTGTCCTTCGCCGAACCGCTGCTGCTGCTCGGCCTGGTCGCGCTGCCGGCGCTGTGGTGGCTGCTGCGGGTGATGCCGCCGCGGCCGCGGCGGGTCGATTTTCCGCCGACCCGCCTGCTGTTCGAGATCGCCCCGAAGGAAGAAACCCCGTCGCGCACGCCGTGGTGGCTGACCGCGCTGCGGCTGCTCGCCGCCGCCTTGGTGATCTTCGCGCTGGCCGGGCCGATCTGGAATCCGCAGACCGGCACCGCCCAAAGCAAGGCGCCGCTGGTGATGCTGCTCGACGACGGCTGGAGCGCGGCGGCGAGCTGGGACGCGCGGATCACCGCCGCCGATCAATTGATCGCCGAGGCCGACAATGCCCGGCGCAGCGTCGCGCTGGTGCCGCTGTCGGAACCGCTGCGCGAGGCCACCTTGATGCCGGCCGGCACCGCGCGGGTGGCGCTGCGGCAGCTGACACCAAAGCCCTATGCCGTCGATCGGGCGGCGACGCTGCCGGCGATCGGGCGGTTTCTTCAAGCTACCGGCGACGCCGAGCTCGTCTGGCTCAGCGACGGCGTCGACACCGGGCGCGGCGACGAATTCGTCGCCGGGCTGGGCAAGCTGATCGGGGATCGCACCCTGACCATCGTCGAAGGCGGCGCACCGCCGACCCATGCGCTGGCCGCGGCCGAGAACGCCGCCGCCAAGATGACCGTCAAGGTGCTGCGCGCCGCGACCGGCGGCATCGACGCCGGCGTGATCCGCGCGCTCGACCAGAAGGGCGCGCCGATCGGCGAAGCGCGCTACAATTTCGCCCCGCAGGATCGCGACACCGAGGCGTCGTTCGAGCTGCCGGTCGAATTGCGCAACGACATTTCGCGGCTGGAGATTGCCGGCGAGCGCTCGGCCGGCGCGGTGCAACTGCTCGACAAGCGCTGGCGCCGCCGCGCCATCGGCATCGTCTCGGGCGCCAGCAGCGACACCGCGCAGCCGCTGCTGGCGGCAACGTTCTACCTGACCCGGGCGCTGGCGCCGTTCGCCGATGTGCGCACCGGCGGTCGCGGCGCGCCGCAGCTGGCGATCGCGCAGTTTCTCGACCAGAAGCTGCCGATGATCGTGCTGGCCGATATCGGCGCGCTGTCGCCGGAGATTCGCGAGCGGCTCAATGCCTGGATCGACCAAGGCGGCGTGCTGGTGCGGTTCGCCGGTCCGCGGCTGGCGCAGCAGACCGACGACGATCTGGTGCCCGTGAAATTGCGCAACGGCGACCGCAGCCTCGGCGGCAGCCTGACCTGGGAAAAGCCGCAGCATCTGGCGTCGTTCGCCGATGACGGGCCATTCGCCGGGCTCGCGGTGCCGAAGGACGTCACCGTCAACCGCCAGGTCCTGGCCGAACCCGACGCCGCGCTGGCGACCAAAAGCTGGGCCTCGCTGGTCGACGGCACCCCGCTGGTGACCGGCGAACATCGCGGCAAGGGTCTGGTCACCCTATTCCATGTCAGCGCCGATATGCGCTGGTCGGATCTGCCGATGTCCGGCACCTTCGTCGAAATGCTGCGACGAATCGTCGATCTATCCGGCTACACCTCCAAACCCGGTGCCGGCGTCGCTGCTGACGCCACGGCCGAGACGGTGGCGCCATTACGCACGCTCGACGGTTTTGGCGCCTTCGGCCCGCCACCCTCGACCGCCAAGCCGCTGCCGGCCGATTATCGCGACCGCGCCAGCCTCGATCATCCGCCGGGCTTCTACGGCCCCGCCGATGGCCCGCTCGCGGTTAACACCCTGGCGGCCGCGGATCGCTTGGCGCCGCTCGACAGTTCTGCGTTGAATGCGCGTCGCGCCAGCTATACCAGCGCCGAGCCGCGCGACCTGCGCGGCATGCTGCTGTCGGCCGCGCTGGCGCTGTTCCTGATCGACGCCGTGATCGTCGCTTTGCTCGGCGGCGGCTTGGCGGCGCTGCTGCGCCGCCGCGTGGCGCCGGCCGCCTTGGTGATCGCGCTGGCGCTGTCGGCGCTCGTCGCCGCGCCCACCCTGGCGCGCGCCGACGCCGCCAGCGACGAATTCGCCATCAAGGCGGTGGCGCAGACCCGGCTGGCCTATGTGATCACCGGCAATGCCGACGTCGATGCAATCGTCAAGGCCGGGATGACCGGGCTGACCCTGTTCCTGGCGCAGCGCACCGCGCTGGAAGCCGGCGAGCCGATCGGAATCGACCCCGCCCGCGACGAATTGGCATTCTTCCCGCTGATCTACTGGCCGGTGATCGCCGGCGCGCCGAAGCCGCCGCAGGACGCCATCAACCGCATCGACGCCTATATGAAACAGGGCGGCACCGTGTTGTTCGATACCCGCGACGCGATCGAGGCGCCGCCCGGACCGAACGGCGAATCCCAGACCCCTGGCATGCTGGCGCTGCGCACCATCCTGTCCTCGCTCGACGTCCCCGAACTGGAGCCGGTGCCGCGCGAGCACGTGCTGACCAAGACGTTCTATCTGCTGCGCGAGTTTCCCGGCCGCTTCATCTCCGGCCAGACCTGGGTCGAAGCGCTGCCGCGCCAGGACAATGACGAGGCCGCGTCGCGGCCGGCGCGCGGCGGCGACGGCGTCTCGCCGATCATCATCACCTCGAACGATCTGGCCGGCGCCTGGGCGCTGCGCCCCGACGGCCAGCCGATGCTGCCGCTGACGCCGGGCGAGCCGCGGCAGCGCGAATACGCCTTCCGCGCCGGCGTCAATATCGTGATGTACACCCTGACCGGCAACTACAAGGCCGACCAGGTCCATGCCCCGGCGCTGATCGAGAGGCTGGGACAATGAGGAAACAAGAAATGTTCAGCCGTCATCGCGAGCGAAGCGAAGCGATCCAGGGCCCCGAGGCCGGACTGGATTGCTTCGTCGCAAGAGCTCCTCGCAATGACGATGGAGCTAGTGCCTGATGCAATACGGCATCGCCTTCGCGCCTTTGGTTCCGACGCTGGTGCTGTGGATCGCGCTGGCCGCTATCGCGGTGATCGCGGTGCTGCTGCTGCTCGGCCGGACCCGCGGCGCCTGGGTGCGGCTTGGCGCGCTGGCGCTGATCCTGCTGGCGCTGTCGAATCCGTCGTTCACCCGCGAGGACCGCGAGCCACTATCGTCGGTCGCCGCCGTGGTGATCGACAAGAGCCCGAGCCAGAATTTCGGCGAGCGCAATCGCGAGACCGCGCAGGCGAAGGAAGCTCTGGTCGACCGGCTGAAGCAGATCAAGGGCCTCGAGGTCCGCGTCGTCGAGGCCGGCCAGGCCGACGGCGAGACCGACGGCACCAAATTGTTCGGCGCGCTCGGCACCGCGCTGGCCGACGTGCCGACCGATCGCGTCGCCGGCGCCTTCCTGATCACCGACGGCCGGGTCCACGACATTCCGCCGAACGCCGCGGCGCTGGGCTTCCAGGCCCCGGTTCATGCGCTGATCACCGGGCGCAAGGACGAGCGCGACCGCCGCATCGCGATCGCCGCCGCGCCGCGCTTCGGCATTGTCGGCCAGCCGCAGACCATCACCTACCGGCTCGACGATCAGGGCGTCAGCGGCCAGCGCGCCAAGGTGACGGTGCGCCGCGATGGCGACGTTATCAATGAGCGCACCGTGCTGAGCGGCCAGACCGTCAATGTCGACATCGACATCAAGCATGCCGGGCCGAACATCGTCGAGATCGAAGCCTCGCCGATGGAAAACGAGCTGACGCTGGTCAACAACCGCGCGGTGGTGGCGATCGACGGCGTGCGCGACAAATTGCGAGTGCTGCTGGTGTCGGGCGAGCCGCATGCCGGCGAACGCACCTGGCGCAATCTGCTGAAATCCGACGCCAGCGTCGACCTGGTCCACTTCACGATTCTGCGGCCGCCGGAAAAGCAGGACGGCACCCCGATCAATGAATTGTCGCTGATCGCGTTTCCGACCCGCGAATTGTTCCAGCAGAAGATCAACGAGTTTCAGCTGATCATCTTCGACCGCTACGCCCGCCAGGGCGTGCTGCCCACGGTGTATTTCGACAACATCACCCGCTATGTGAAGAATGGCGGCGCGGTGCTGGTGTCGGCCGGTCCCGACTACGCCTCGACCACCAGCATCTGGCGCACCCCGCTCGATGCGGTGCTGCCGGCGGAGCCGGTCGGCGTCACCGAGAAGCCGTTCTACGCGCATCTCAGCGAGGCCGGCAAACGCCATCCGGTGACGCGCGGGCTGGAAGGCTCCGGCTTCGAGCCGCCGCATTGGAGCCGTTTCTTCCGCACCGTCGACACCCGCAATCCGATCACCCCGCCGGTGATGACCGGGGCCGACGGCAAGCCTTTGCTGCTGCTGTCGCGCTATGGCGAGGGCCGCGTCGCGCTGCTGCTGAGCGACCAGATCTGGCTATGGGCGCGCGGCTATGAGGGCGGCGGGCCGCATCTCGACCTGCTGCGGCGAACCTCGCACTGGCTGATGAAGCAGCCCGACCTCGACGAGGAGGCGCTGCGGCTGTCGACCCAGGGCAAGGATCTGGTGGTGTCGCGCCAGACCATGGCGGACAGCGTGGCGCCGGTGACGGTGACCTCGCCCTCCGGCGCCACCCGCGAGCTGACATTGACCGCCAGCGAACCCGGATTGTGGCGCGCCGCCACGCCGGCCGACGAACTCGGGCTGTGGCAGGCCAGCGACGGCGCCTTGAAGGCGCTGATCAATGTCGGGCCGATCAACCCCAAGGAGTTTTCGCAAGTCACCTCGACCACCGACACGCTGGCGCCGCTGACCCAGGCCACCGGCGGCGATTCCAGGCGGATCGCCGATGCCTCCGGCGTCACGCTGCCGCGGATCATCCCGGTGCAATCCGCCAGCGTGTTTCGCGGCGACGGCTGGCTCGGGCTGCGGATGCGCGACGCCAGCGTGGTGCGCGGCGTCGGCGTACTGCCGATGTTCTCCGGCCTGATCGGCCTGCTGCTGCTGCTCGGCGCCTTCGCGGCGACTTGGCTGCGCGAGGGAAGGTAGCGCATGGCGCAGCCGGATTGAGCTGACCACGTCCCGATCGGTCATTCCGGGGCGCGAGCAGCGCCAGCTGCGAGTGAGCCCGGAATCCATAACCCCTGGCCTGGATTGGAACGACGGCATCACCACACGCAGCGCTGCGGCGTATGGATTCCGGGCCTGCGCCCCAAGCGGGGCGCATCCCGGAATGACGAGCTTTGACGTCATTCAATGCGACAGCTCGGTCAATGCGACAGCTCGCTTCGCATTGGCGCTGCCGGCAATGGCCGCTACTTCGCCGCGGCGGCCTTGCGCTCGACGAAGGTCTGGCCGCCCTTCATCTTGTGCTTGAGCGGCGCCTCATTGATCTGGATCACCACGGCCTCGGCGTCGACGCCCAGATGCGTCACCAGCGCCTTGGTGATGTCGCGCATCATCGCCGCCTTCTGCTCGTCGCTGCGGCCCTCGGCCATGTTGACGGTGATCTCGGGCATTGGTCTCTCCCTGTTGTTATTCTGTGTTGTTACTTCTGGCGTGCCGCAAGCACCGTCCTCATCCTGAGCAATCTGACGAAAAGAAACCACTAAAATCAAGCTTGATTTCGTCATTGCGAGCCCAGGACGGCGCAGCGCGCCGTCCGACAGCGAAGCAATCCAGGGACATCAAGCACGGACTGGATTGCTTCGTCGCAAGTGCTCCTCGCAATGACGACGTGGAAGGCCTCGTTTTGGTGATCGCTTCTTCGGTCAGACTCTGAGGAGCCCGGCGCAGCTCGAAGAGCGAAGCCGGGCGTCGCAAAGGATGAGCCGAACATCCTCATGGTTCGAGACTGCGCTGCGCGCCTCCTCACCATGAGGGGCATCGCGCGGCCTCAGTCCATGAGGGCCATCATCCCCATTTAACCCCGTGCTTGTCGAGGATCTTGCGCACCGTGTCGAGCAGATCGCTCTGTGGCACCTTGTGCTGCGCCTCGGCCTGCTTCTGCAGATATTCGTCGCGGTCCTTTTCCAGCGACGCCAATTCGGCGCCCAGGATCAGATCCTTGACGATGATCTGCGGCCCGGCCGGATCGTTCTTCTCGTCGGAGCCCTGGATGATCACGCAAGGCGCGTTCCGGCGATCGGCGTATTTCAGCTGATTGCCCATATTTTTCGGATTGCCGAGATAGAGCTCGGCGCGGATGTTGGCGGCGCGCAGCGTTGCCACCATCTTTTGATAATCGGCGACGCGGTCGCGGTCGAACACGGTGACGACGACGGGGCCGGCCTGCGGCCTTGTATCCAGCTTGCCGAGCAGCGTCAGCGCCGCCTGAAGTCGCGACACGCCGATCGAGAAGCCGGTGGCCGGCACCGGCTCGCCGCGAAACCGCGACACCAGCCCATCATAACGCCCGCCGCCGCCGACCGAACCGAACCGGACCGGGCGGCCCTTTTCGTCCTTGGTTTCGAGCAGCAATTCAACCTCGTAGACCGGGCCGGTGTAATATTCGAGGCCGCGGACGACGGAGGTGTCGATGCGGATGCGCTTGCTTCCATATCCCGCGGACTGTGAAAGCTCAGCAATCTGCTCTAGTTCATCAAGCCCTTGAGTGATGAGATCAGAACCTGAAAAGTGCGCGCGTAGCTTTCGGACCGTCGCATGATTTGTGATGGGCGTCGCGTCCACACCGTTCTCTTGGGTCAATTGCGTCTTGAAGGTGCCAGAAGCAGGATCAACAGCGCCTTTCACGAATACCGAATCGCTAAGAAGCCAATCTGGGAGAGCTTTGGGATCTTCAACGTCAAATGTGGATCCCACCAATGTCATGACTTCATGAATTTCGTCTTGAGCCAGTTCTGCCCCCTTGGTGAAATCGCCTTTTCCTTCTTCACCACCGTCCCATCGGCCTGTGCCCAGCAGCTTGCGTATCTCATCGACCGGAAACTTATCCAGCTTGTCAATCGCCCTTAGCACCGTGAGCCTGCGTCCCGCATTCTCATCACCACCCAGCCCGATGCTCTCCATCACCCCGTCGAGCACCTTGCGGTTGTTGACCTTCACCACATAGCTGCCGCGCGGCACGCCGAGGGCTTCCATCGTGTCGGCCGCCATCATGCACATTTCGGCATCGGCGGCGGGCGAGGCAGAGCCCACGGTGTCGGCGTCGAATTGCATGAACTGGCGGAATCGGCCGGGGCCGGGCTTTTCGTTGCGGAACACCCAGCCGTTGCGATAGCTGCGATAGGGCAGCACCAGCTTCTCGGTGCCGTAATTCTCCGCCACATAGCGCGCCAGCGGCGCGGTGAGATCGTAGCGCAGGCTGATCCACTGCTCGTCATCGTCCTGGAACGAGAACACGCCTTCGTTGGGGCGATCCTGGTCGGGCAGGAACTTGCCCAGCGTGTCGGTGTATTCGAAGGCCGGGGTCTCGACCGGCTCGAAGCCGTAGCGCTCATAGACCTCGCGGATCTTCTCCACCATCGCTCGCGTGGCGGCGATCTCGGCGGGGCCGCGATCGGCCAGCCCGCGCGGCAGCCGGGCGCGGAGTTTTTGCGGTTTTTTGGGTTTTTCAGCCATTTTTCATCAATCTCGCTCTGGTCCGGGGTGGTACCAGCGCCGGCGCGCAGCGGCAAGGCGACGTTGGGCTCCCTCCTGCGCCGGATGGAACCCGCAAGGCCCCGTCGGCCTATGTCCGGTGCCGGAAAATGCCCTGGTGCCGCCGGATAAACGTGCTAGCAACGGGTCACAAATGAGAGGAAGTCCTCCGGGGCTAGGTGACCATGACTGCCCCGACGCACCCGCAAGGGGTCCTGCAGGCCGAGAATGCCGGTCTGCGCTTGCTGCTCGAACAGGCCGGCATCGACGCCCGGGCGCTGCTGGCTCAGGCCGGCATCGAGGCGCGCGAGCGTGAGGCCGCCGACAAGCTGCAAAAGCTGATTCTGGAAGAGCTGCACCACCGCATCAAGAATACGCTGGCCACGGTCGGCGCGATCACCTCACAGAGCCTGCGCAACGCCACCAGCATCGAACACGGCCAGCAGGCGATCGCCGGGCGGCTGATGGCATTGGGCCGCGCCCATGACCTGCTGTTGCAGGCGCGCTGGACCGCCGCCAGCCTGGCCACCATCGTCCGCGGCGCCACCACGCCCTATGAGAGCCAGGACGCCGCCCGCTTCACGATTTCGGGACCGGAACTCAGCATCAGCTCGGGCGCGGTGCTGGCGCTGGCGATGACGCTGAACGAATTGTGCACCAACGCCACCAAATTCGGCGCGCTGTCGGTGCCGGGCGGACGGATCGCGATCCAGTGGAGTGTCGACGCCGAGCGGCTGCGCTTGAGCTGGACGGAATCCGGCGGTCCCGCGGTCGCGGCGCCGACCCGCCAGAGTTTCGGCACCAGGCTGATCGAGACGCTCGGCAAGCAGCTCAGCGGCAAGGTCGACCTCGCTTATGCGGCAGGCGGTTTCGTCTATACGCTGGACGCGCCGCTGGCCTCGCTGCAGGCATCTGGCCCTATGGAAATCTGACGCTGCCGCTGGCGCGTCGGGATGAAGATGATACCTTGGCGGGCATTCCAGCGCCTTGCATTCCAGCGCCTTGATTGAATCCCGACCCAGATCCCGCTTCGCATGAGGACCGCCATGTTAGACAAGAGCCAGCCCACCTCCGCCGTCAATGTGCCGAACAACCTCGATGCGTTCTGGATGCCGTTCTCCGCGAACCGCGCTTTCAAGCGTGCGCCGAAGATGCTCGCGGGCGCCAAGGACATGCACTATCTCACCACCGACGGGCGCAAGATTATCGACGCCGCCGCCGGCATGTGGTGCAGCAATGCCGGCCACGGCCGCGAACAGATCGCCTCGGCGATCGCCAAGCAGGCCGCCAATCTCGATTACGCGCCGCCGTTCCAGTTCGCCCATCCGCAGTCGTTCGAGCTCGCCAACCGGATCGTCGATCTGGCGCCGGAAGGGCTCGACCATGTGTTCTTCTGCAATTCCGGCTCGGAGGCCGCCGACACCGCGCTGAAGATGGCGATGGCCTGGCAGATGATCCGCGGCCAGGGGTCGCGCACCCGCTTCATCGGCCGCGAGCGCGGCTATCACGGCGTCGGCTTCGGCGGCACCGCGGTCGGCGGCATCGGCAACAACCGCAAGATGTTCGGCACGCTGCTCAACGGCGTCGACCATTTGCCCACCACCTATGACCGCGACAAGCAGGCCTTCACCAAGGGCGAGCCGGAATACGGCGCGCATTTCGCCGAGGCGCTGGAAGGCCTGGTCAATCTGCACGGCGCCAACACCATCGCGGCGGTGATCGTCGAGCCGATGTCGGGCTCGACCGGCGTGCTGCCGCCGCCGCAGGGCTATCTGAAGCGGCTGCGCGAGATCACCCAAAAGCACGGCATCCTGCTGATCTTCGACGAGGTCATCACCGGCTACGGCCGCCTCGGCCATGCCTTTGCGGCCGAACGCTACGGCGTGGTGCCGGACATGCTGACCTTCGCCAAGGGCATCACCAATGGCGCGGCGCCGATGGGCGGCGTGCTGGTCAGCGAGACCATCCACGACGCCTTCATGAACGGCCCCGATTACGCCGTGGAATTCGCCCACGGCTACACCTATTCGGCCCATCCTTTGGCCTGCGCCGCCGGTCTGGCGACGCTGGACATCTACCGCGACGAGAAGCTGTTCGAGCGCGCCAAGAAGCTCGAGCCGATGTTCGCCGACGCGGTGATGGGGCTGAAGGGCGAGCCGAACGTGCTCGATATCCGCACCGTCGGCATCACCGCCGGGCTCGACCTGGCCCCGCGCCCGGATGCGGTGGGCCAGCGCGGCTTCGAGGCGATGAACAGCGCCTTCCACGACAATGACATGATGCTGCGAATCGCCGGCGATACCGTGGTACTGACGCCGCCATTGATCGTCAGCGAGGACCAGATCGGCGAGATCGTCGACAAGCTGGCCAAGGTGATCCGCGCGGTCGCCTGAGCAACCTGGGATTGCGGCGGACGAAACGAGTGCACTCGTCCGCCGAATCACCCAAAGATAGCCGGATCAGCAGGGAAACCTCGCCTTAATGGTCCGCATCTCGACGATTTTCATCGCCATCTGCATGGTGCTGGTCGCAGCATCGCTCGGCATGGTGCTGTATTCGACGGCTGCATTCAGCGCCACAGAATCCGCGATCGTGGCGCTGACGACGCTGACCTTTATTGTCCTCTATAATTCGGTCGCGGCGCGGCTGCGCGACCGCTCCGACGTCGGCAGCCAGGTCGCCGATCTGTCGCGCGGCACCGCCGAACTGGCCCACCAGATCGCCGAATTCGGCCGCCGGCTCGCCGCCATCGAGGGCAAGGTGGTCTCCGCCAATTCGGCCAATCACGACCGCGTTCAGGCCGCGCTCAACGAAATCGACGAACTGGGCGGCCTGGTCAAGCAATTGGCGGTGTCGGTCGCCAACCATGAAGAGATGCTCGAAGCCGGCATCCCTGCCGCAAAGCCGGCTGCGGCCGAACCCGATAGGCCGGCGCAAGCAAGCGAGGCCATTGCCGCGCCGAGCGTCGGGCAGCCCGTCACAACTGCCGCCACAACTGCCGCCGCGCCGGCGCCCGCGCAGCGCGACGCGGCGCAATTGCTGGCCATCATCCGCAACGCGGTCGAGGCCAATCGCATCGATATCTATCTGCAACCGACGGTAACGCTGCCGCAACGCAAGGTGCGGTTCTACGAGGCGGTGACCCGGCTGCGCGACGACGGCAATCTGGTCGTCACCGCGGATGAATTCATCCCGACCGCGCAATCGGCCGGGCTGATGGGGCAGATCGACCATGCGGTGATGCTGCGTTGCATGCAGGTGTTGCGCCGGCTGATGGTCCGCAACAAGGAAGTCGGGGTGTTCTGCAACGTCGCCGCGACCACGCTGGCCGACCCCGACGGGTTTGCCCAGTGCCTGGATTTTCTGGAGGCCAACCGCGCGCTGGCGTCGTCCTTCGTCCTCGAATTCAAGCAGTCCATGTTCCGCAACCTCGGCCCCGCGGAGGTCGAGCATCTGGCGGCGCTGGCGCAGCGCGGCTACCGCTTCTCGATCGACCACGTCACCGATCTGCGCATCGATCCGCGCGAACTGGCCGATCGTGGCGTGCGTTACATCAAGGTGCCGGCGATGCTGCTGCTCGATCCGCGCGAATATCCGGCCTCCGACATTCATCCGGCCGACTTGTCCGATCTGCTCGGCCGCTTCGGCATCGACCTGATCGCCGAGCGGATCGAGGGCGAGCGCGCGGTGGTCGATCTGCTTGACTACGATGTGCGCTTTGGGCAGGGGTTCTTGTTCGCGGCGCCGCGCCCGTTGCGGCCCGAAGCCGCGCCCGCCTCAGCGGCCGCCCCCAACATCTCACAACCGGATTCCCGAGCCCCCCATCATGACGCAGGCAAGCCCCCGCAGATCGAGTTCTCCCGGGAGGCCGGCCGGATCGATCCGCCCCGCCTCACCGGCAATGCCGCGCTGGCGCGCCGCGCGAGCGGCCCGGGCTGAGCGCTTGACGCCATGACCACACTGCGTTTTGTCGAACATTTGCGCGATCTGGTCGGCGGCGTCGACGTCGTGCTCAGCGATATCTGGGGCGTGGTTCATAACGGCCTCGAATCCTTTCCCGAGGCTTGCGCGGCGTTGCGCGCGGTCCGCGCCCAGGGCAGCACGGTGATCTTGATCACCAACGCGCCGCGGCCGGCGGATTCGGTGCAGCGGCAATTGCGCAAGCTGCAGGTGCCGGATGATTGCTACGACGCGATCGTCTCGTCCGGCGATCTCGCCCGCAACTTCATCGCCGACCATCCCGGCCAGGCGGTGTTCTGGCTCGGTCCCGATCGCGACAATTCGATCCATCGCGGACTCGACATGGTGATGACGCCGCTGGACAAGGCCGACTACATCATCTGCACCGGCCCGTTCGACGACGAGACCGAATCGGCCGAGGATTATCGCCAGATGATGGGCGAGGCGCTGGCGCGCAAATTGACGCTGGTCTGCGCCAATCCCGATATCGTGGTGGAGCGCGGCGACCGTCTGATCTATTGCGCCGGCGCGATCGCCGAATTGTATCGCGAACTCGGCGGCGAGGTGATTTTCTACGGCAAGCCGCACCGGCCGATCTATGATCGGGCGATGGCGATCGCGCGATCCTGCCGCAAGGCCGCGACGCCGGTCGAGCGCGTGCTGGCGATCGGCGATTCGGTGCGCACCGACCTGACCGGCGCCCAAGGCTTCGGGATCGACTGCCTGTTCGTCACCCGCGGCATCCACGCCGACGCCTTTGCGGGCATCGATCAGTTGGATTCCGTGGCGGTGAAGGAATTGTTCGGGCATCCGCCGCTGGCGCTGACCCGCGAGCTGCGCTGGTAGAAACGCGGCTGGACGTCATCCTGAGAGTTTGACTCAAAAGCCGATCAACGAAACCAGGCCTTCAACGTCGTCATTGCGAGGAGCGAAGCGACGAAGCAATCCAGTCTGCGCCTGGCGCCCCTGGATTGCGTCGCTGGCGGACGGCGCTGCGCGCCGCCCTGCGCTCGCAATGACGAAATCAAGCGGGGTTCTATCAGTTTCTTTTCGGCCGGCCGTGAAGCACGCCGCCGGGCGTGTGGCCCGGTCGCGAAGCCCGGCGTTAGGCCGGGACGTGATCCGGGAACACGGCGTCGATCTTGGTCTTCAGCGTCGCGGCATTGAACGGCTTGACGATGTAATTGTTCACGCCGGCCTTCTTGGCCGCGATCACGTTCTCGGTCTTGGATTCGGCGGTGATCATGATGAATTTGGTCATCGCCAGATTGGGATCGGCGCGGACCTCCTTGAGCAGGTCGTAACCCGTCATCGGCTCCATGTTCCAGTCCGAGATCACCAGCCCGTATTTCTTCACCCGCATCTTTTCCAGCGCCGCCGAGCCGTCGCTGGCATCGTCGATATGCTCGAAACCGATCTGCTTGAGAAGATTGCGAATGATACGGATCATGGTGTTGTAGTCGTCGACCACCAGCACCGACATCGTTAGATCAACCGCCATCTTCAACTCCCATAGCCCACCGCGCGGGTGCACCGAAATATCGATCTTCCGGCCACGACCGGGTCGCCCGAAACAGCGCGGGCAACAGCCCGCCGGCTTTCCGGTCGACCATGAGTAGCACCGGTGGTTAAACAGCCCGTTAATCTTGCCGCGCCGCCGCGCCGTGGCGCTGTGGCTATGGAGGGGCATTTTCCCACAATCGGCATTTTTAGGAAATTTGCGGCGGTTCGGCGGCCTCGTGCTCCTACTGGGCCAGGCTGGCCGGCGATTCGACCACGGCGGGCCGCTCAGGCGTGGCGGTGCCCGCCGCGGCCTGCTAGTGCTTGGCGATGAATTATCGCCACGCCTTCCACGCCGGCGGCTTTGCCGACGTCATCAAACATCTCGTGCTGGTTCGGATCCTGACCTATTTGCAGGACAAACCGGCGCCGTTTCGGGTGATCGACACCCATGCGGGCGCCGGAATTTACGATCTGACCGGCGAGGAATCCCAGCGCAGCGGCGAATGGCTCACCGGCATCGCCCGGCTGATGCAGGCGCGGCTGTCCGAGAAGGCCGCGCCGCTGGTGGCGCCCTATCTCGATATCGTCCGGGCCTTCAATCCGCAGCGCGGCCTCGCCGCCTATCCGGGGTCGCCGCTGATCGCCCGCGCGCTGCTGCGGCCGCAGGACAGCCTGGTGGCCTGCGAAATCGAAAATGGCGCCCGCAAACGCCTTGTCGACGCGCTGCGCCGCGACACCCAGGCCCGGGTGGTCGATCTCGACGGCTGGGTGGCACTGCCGGCCTTCGTGCCGCCGAAGGAGCGCCGCGGCCTGGTGCTGATCGATCCGCCATTCGAGCGCAAGGACGAGTTCGAGCGGATGGCCGACGGTTTTAGCGCGGCCTATGCGAAATGGCCGACCGGCAGCTATCTGCTGTGGTATCCGGTGAAAAGCCGCCGCGCCACCGACACCCTCGCCCGCCATGTCACCGAGATCGTCAGTTCGACCGGCGGTACCGGAAAATGCCTGCGCCTGGAGTTCAGCGTGGCGCCGCAGAGCGCCGAGGGCGGCCTCACCTCCGCCGGTGTCCTGGTGGTGAATCCGCCCTGGACGCTGGCCGGCGAGTTGAAGGCGATCCTGCCCGAGCTGGAAAAGCCGTTGGGCCAGGGCGGCGCGGGCCGCTTCCGGCTTGAACTGCCAAAACTTTAGCTACTTGCCGCGAAATTCAGCTACTTGTTTGCGAATCCCGGCTCGGTACGAAAAGTCGCATCAGGACCGTAGGCAATCCCGGCAAAACCGTATTATGCTTTAGTTCATTAGGACTGGCGTTACGTTCCGCTTCCGCGAATGGGGGCGGCGGAGTGACAAGGCCTTAAGGCGTATTTCCAAGGACCCGCGGCTCGCAGGTCTCGCTTGCATGGCCAAGCTTTCCGGCAGCGCAATGCCAGCTCGCGTCGATGCGCGGGCGCGCAGCGGCTAGCATTGCGGGGGAGGAGTTTCCGGATGGCGATGTCGGGAACGGTGAAGTTCTTCAATGGTGAACGCGGCTACGGCTTCATCAAGCCGGATGATGGCGGCCGCGACGTTTTCGTGCATATCACGGCGGTCGAGCGGGCCGGCTTGAAAGACCTGATCGAAGGTCAGCGCATCACTTTCGAGGTCGAACCCGACAAGAAGGGCAAAGGCCCCAAGGCGGTCAATCTGGTGGTGAGCTGATTGCCGGCCACGGCGCCGGTCGCCCTTGCAGGATCAGGCGCCCGCCATTGCATGCATGATGTGCGCGCCGCCGCCCGAACCTGCCCGCGCACGGCCCGGAAAAAACCGCGCCGCCAATTGCTCGGGTCCGAAATCCGCGACGCCATCAAATCCGAGTTGCGCCAGTCGGGCGCAAAGGATGTCGGTCTCGAAGTAGCTGTGGATCGGCTCGCCGAGTTCGGCAACCCGGTCCTTGAGCGCCTGCCGTGCTGTCTCCGCCGCGATGGCATCGCTGCCGGCGGGCGCGGCCCTCGACGCGCTCGGATTAACATAGTCGAAAACCACTTCGGCGCCGCCCGGCAGGCGGCCGATCAAACCGAGCGTCGCAAAGATCGCCTCCTCGGTCAGATATGGCACCACACCGAGCCAGCTGAAGAACGCCGGCTCGGCCGCCTTGAACCCGGCAGCGGCCAGCGCTTCGGAGAGACCGTCGCGTTCGAAATCGACCGGCACGAAACAGAGCATATCCGGCAACGCAATCGACGCATCGGCCAGCCGCTGTCGCTTCCAGATCTGGGTCTGCGGATGGTCGACCTCGAACACCCGCAAACCGTCGACCACGCGGCGATACGCGAAGGTATCGAGCCCGGCACCGAGCACGACCAATTGGCGCACACCGCGCTGCTCTGCCGCGGCCTTCAGCGCATCTTCGGCCAGCCGGCTACGCATCGCGATGAACCAGCGCAAGCGCTGCCGCCACGGGTCGGCCTCAGCGTCACGCATCAACTGCGCGGCATCGCCACCGAGGATCCGCACCGCAAGCGGATCGGAGAAAATCGCTCCATGGTCCAGGACCTGATGGGCGGCGCGAAGCCCGGCGGCGCCGAGTGCGGTTCGACTGGGTTGTCCGGGTTCCATTCCGCAATGTTAGAAGCCGGCCGAAGCCCTGTCCATCGCGTGGTCGATCACAAAAAAATCCCGGCCAAGCGGGCCGGGAGTTTTGGTGGTGCCGTTTTTTATCGCGAATATTTGGGTCGCGATTAGAAGTGATAGTTCACGCCGGCGCGAACCAGGCCGAACTCGTAGCCGTTGGGCATCCCGGTGATGCTGAACCGGCTGTTGGACAGATCGACATAGAGATATTCGACCTTGGCGCTCCAGTTCGGCGCGAAGCCGAATTCGGCGCCGACGCCCGCGGTCCAGCCGGCGGTGGTGTGGCTTTCCGACAGGCCGTAGGTCTCGCCGCGCACTTCGCCGAACGCCAGACCGGCGGTGCCGTAGAACAACACATTGGCGAAGGAATAGCCGACCCGGCCGCGCACGGTTCCGAACCACGGGTTGGAAAACTTCCAGGGCGCGAAGGTCTCTTCGGCGCCATTGGCCTGAATGTCGCCTTCGGCGCCGAACACCAGCGCGCCGGACTGCCAATTGTAACCGGCCTGAACGCCGCCGGCGAAGCCCGAGGGCTTGGTGGGGTTATTGGTGGTGTCGCCCCAATTGTAGCCGAGATTGCCGCCCAGATAGGGGCCGGCCCAGCTATAGGCATTGAGCGGCTGATTCACCGTATAGGGCGCGCGCGCACCATAAGATCCGTAGGGCAGATCCGCCGCCTGCGCGACTGTCATTCCTGCGGCAAACAGGGCCGCCGCTGCCATTGCACATTTACGCATATCAACTCTCCTCGACGTCGCGACCGGTGTGACGATCGCCCGTCATGCCGGCAGCCTTCGAAAATGAGGGCCGCAAGCGAACCCGTATGGCTAAGGGTTTCCGACTTTTTCTGATAAGGTTTATGGAAAGTTTTAGCTTAAGCAGTCGTTAATCCAGCACGATGGCAAAGGATTGTTCTTAACAGAATCCTAATTTCGCCGTAGCGGAACCGCTGCCCGGCCCGCTGCCGCGCTGGCAGCGGCGCCCTGGAACACCTAGTTTAGAACCATGATTGACGACCCCACCGAGATCCCCGATGCGTTGGCCGCATCAGTGCCAGCCCCCGCGTCGACGCCGGCCTCGCCCGAGCCTTCGCCAGCGCCGGACATCGACACCGCCACCGCCGCGCTGGCCGCCGACGAAGACGACGAGTCGCGGCTGCCGGAGGAAATCGACGATTCCGCGGAGGCCGTGGCGGAAGGCCCGCTCGCGGTCGGTCGGGCCGCGATCGCCCATGCGGTGCGCCATGCGCCGACCTCGCCCGGCGTCTACCGGATGCTCAACGCCGCCAACGACGTGCTCTATGTCGGCAAGGCCAAGAACGTGCAGAAGCGGCTGTCGTCCTATGCGCGGCCGACCGGCCATGTGATGCGCATCGCCCGGATGATCGCCGCCACCGTGGTGGTGGAAATCATCTCCACCGCCACCGAGACCGAGGCGCTGCTGCTCGAGGCCAATCTGATCAAGCAGCTGCGGCCGCGCTTCAACGTGCTGCTGCGCGACGACAAGTCGTTTCCCTATATCCTGATCAGCGGCGATCACTGGGCGCCGCAGATCCTCAAACATCGCGGCGCGCAGTCGCGGCCGGGCCGCTATTTCGGGCCGTTCGCCTCGGTCGGCGCGGTCAACCGCACCATCACGGCGCTGCAGCGGGCGTTTCTGGTGCGCTCCTGCACCGATTCGTTTTTCGAAAGCCGGACCCGGCCGTGCCTATTGTACCAGATCCGGCGCTGCGCCGGGCCCTGCACCAGCGAGATCGATTTTCCCGGCTATACCGAGCTGGTGCGCGAGGCCACCGACTTTCTTTCCGGGCGCAGCCGGGTGGTGAAGCAGCAATTGGCGGCCGAGATGGAAAAGGCCTCCGCCGAACTCGAATTTGAGACCGCGGCACTGTATCGCGACCGCCTGGCGGCGCTGTCGGCGATCCAGTCGCAGCAGGGCATCAATCCGCGCACCGTCGAGGAAGCCGACGTATTCGCGATCCATCAGGAGGGCGGCTATTCCTGCGTCGAGGTGTTCTTCTTCCGCACCGGCCAGAACTGGGGCAACCGCGCCTATTTCCCGCGCGCCGAGAAATCGTTCACCGCCGAGGAGGTGCTGGCCTCGTTCCTGGCGCAGTTCTACGACGACAAGCCGCCGCCGAAACTGATCCTGCTGTCGCACGCCATCGAGGAAACCGAGCTGCTGGCCAGCGCGCTCGGCATCAAGGCCGGCTTCAAGGTCGAGGTCGCGGTGCCGCAGCGCGGCGAAAAGAAGGAGCTGATCGCCCACGCGCTGACCAATGCGCGCGAGGCGCTGGGCCGCAAGCTCGCCGACACCGCAACGCAGACAAGGCTGCTGCAGGGGCTGGTCACCACGCTCGGGCTGCCGCATCCGCCGAAGCGGATCGAGGTCTATGACAACAGCCATATCCAGGGCAGCAATGCGGTCGGCGCGATGATCGTCGCCGGCCCCGACGGCTTCGTGAAGAATCAATACCGCAAGTTCAACATCAAATCCGAGGGGCTCGCGCCCGGCGACGATTACGGCATGATGAAGGAGGTGCTGCATCGCCGCTTCAAACGGCTGCTGGCGCCACCGGCCGACGGCGCCGGCAAGCCGAGGGACGACGACGTGCCGCAATGGCCCGACCTCGTCATCATCGATGGCGGTCGCGGCCAGCTCAACGCCGTGCAGGAGATCTTCACCGAACTGGGATTGACCGGGGTGACGCTGATGGCGGTCGCCAAGGGGCCGGACCGCGACGCCGGCCGCGAAACCCTGTTCGTACCGGGCCGCGATCCGCTGAAGCTGGAGCCACGCGATCCGGTGCTGTATTTCATCCAGCGATTGCGCGACGAGGCGCACCGCTTTGTCATCGGCTCGCATCGAAAGCTGCGTAAGAAGGATATCCGCGAGGCCGGCCTTCAGGAGATTCCCGGCATCGGCCCGACCCGCAAGCGGGCCTTGCTGCACCATTTCGGCACCTTGAAGGAAATCGAGCGGGCATCGATGGGCGATCTCGGCAAAGTTCCGGGAATCAGCGCCGAGAGCGCCCGCAGGATCTTCGACTATTTCCACGCCAAGCCGGGGTAGCGGGTTGCTGCCATTCACCCACATCAAAGGACGGAACCGGCGCGTGGATTCACCTTTTCCTGAAACCGAACGCCGCGATGGCTGCGGGAGGTTGACCTTGAAGCGCGGGCAGTATTGGTAACACGCATGAATAATGTTTCGACCAGCAGGTCGGCGAAGCATTCGCTGTCGCTCCCGAACCTCCTGACCTACGCCAGAATCGCCGCGATCCCGGTGGTGGTGGGCTGCATCTATGCGCAGTCGATCATGGACGGACCGCTGTGGCTGCGCTGGATGGCGCTGGCGGTGTTCATCGCCGCGGCGATCACGGATTTTCTGGACGGCTACTACGCGCGGATCTGGGACCAGCATTCGGCGTTCGGCCGCATGCTCGACCCGATCGCCGACAAATTGCTGGTAGCATCCTGCCTGTTGATGCTGGCGGCCGACGGCATCATCCATGGCTGGACGCTGTGGGCCGCGATCGTGATCCTATGCCGCGAGATCCTGGTCTCGGGTCTGCGGGAATATCTGGCGGCGCTGCGGGTCAGCGTCCCGGTCACCAAGGTCGCCAAATGGAAGACCACGATCCAGCTGATCGCGATCGGGTTCCTGCTGGCCGGCGAGGCCGGCGACCGGGTGCTGCCGTTCACCACCCAGCTCGGCCTGCTGCTGCTGTGGATCTCGGCGCTGTTCACCATCTATACCGGCTATGACTATTTCCGCGCCGGCATCCATCATTTGATCGCGGAGGATGCGGAATGAAGATCAAATATTTCGCCTGGGTTCGCGAGCGGGTCGGCAAGACCGAAGAGACGCTGGAGCCGCCGGCCGACATCCGCACCGTTGGCGAGTTGATCGGCTGGCTGGCCGGGCGTGGCGACGGCTACGCCTATGCGTTCGAGGTTCCGGGCGTGATCCGCGCGGCGATCGACCAGACCCACGTCAAGCCCGAGGCCTCGATCGCCGGCGCCCACGAGGTCGCGCTGTTTCCGCCGATGACCGGCGGCTAGGCATGACCGTCACCGTCCGGATCCAGCAAGCCGATTTCGACGTCGGCCAAGAAATCGCCGCGCTGCGTCAAGCCAGCAGCCACGGAAACAGCAGCGAGATCGGCGCCGTGGCGTCGTTCACCGGCGTCTGCCGCGGTGGCGACAAGGGCCACGAGATCGCGGCGATGACGCTGGAGCACTATCCCGGCATGGCCGAGGCCGAGATCGAACGCCACGCCGCCGAAGCCTGCGCGCGCTGGCCGCTGGCCGGCGTCACGGTGATTCACCGCTTCGGCCGGCTGGTGCCGGGCGACAATATCATGATGGTGCTGACCGCCTCGGCGCATCGTCAGGCAGCGTTTCAGGCCGCCGAGTTCCTGATGGATTATCTCAAGGCCCACGCCCCGTTCTGGAAGCGTGAGGAAGCCGCCGACGGCTCGAAATGGGTCGAGGCTCAACAGCATGATGACGCGGCCGCCGCGCGCTGGGACAAAATTTGATGGCAAAGACCACAACCACCAAGGCCAAGGCGAAGAAGGCCGTCAAGACTGCCAAGGCGCCCGCCAAATCGGCTGTCAAAACTGTTGCCAAGACAGCTGCCAAAACAGCCGGCAAGAGCAAAACCGCGAGCAAAAGCAAAGCGCCCAGCGCCAAGCAGGCCCCGCGCGGCGCAGCGCCCGCCTCGCAATTCCCGGTGAAGCCCGGCGAATTGCGCACTTTGTTCGATTTCGTCCGCTATGCGGTCAGCCGCTTCGCCGAAGCCGATCTGGCCTTCGCGCATGGCACCACCGACCCGCTGGCGGAAGCCGCCTTCCTGGTCTGCGACTCGCTCAATCTGCATCCCGAGCAGTTCGATATGTTCGCGATGGCGCACATCACCGCGGCCGAGGCCGAACAGGTGCTCGACGTGATCCATCGCCGGGTCACCACCCGCAAGCCCGCGGCCTATCTGGTCAACAAGGCCTATATGCTCGGCCTGCCGTTCTATATCGACGAGCGCGCGATCGTGCCGCGCTCCTTCATCGGCGAGATTTTCGGGTCGCATTTCGACGGCGGGGACGGTTCGCTGATCGAAGATCCGGAGGCGGTGGAATCGGTGCTCGACCTGTGCACCGGCTCCGGCTGTCTCGCGGTGCTGGCCAGCCAGCGCTTTCCCAATGCGCGGATCGACGCGGTCGACCTGTCGCCGGACGCGCTCGAAGTCGCCGCGCACAATGTCGACATCTACGAGCTGCAGGATCATGTGACGCTGTATCAGGGCGACCTGTTCGCGCCGCTGGCCGACACCCGCTATGATCTGATCATCTCCAACCCGCCCTATGTCGACGCCCAGGGCATGGACGATCTGCCGGACGAATGCCGCTTTGAGCCCGAAATGGCGCTCGACGGCGGCCTCGACGGGCTCGACGTGGTCCGCCGCATCCTGGCCGAGGCAAAGCAGCATCTGACGCCGCAAGGCGGCCTGCTCTGCGAGATCGGCCGCGGCCGCGAATTGATCGAGAATGAATTCCCCCAGCTGCCGCTGCTGTGGCTCGACACCGAAGAGTCGGACGGCGAAGTGTTCTGGATCGCAGCGGCGGATCTGGAAGCGAGGCGGCCTCTCCTCGCTCTTCGCGAATGAGGACATTCTCCCCTCATGGTGAGGAGCCCGCCTTTTGGCGGGCGTCTCGAACCATGAGGCCACGGGACATCCTTCGAGACGCAGCGCAAGATGCGCGGCTCGTCAGTGTCTGACTCAAAAAGAAGCCAATAAAAACCGACCTTGATGTCGTCATTGCGAGCCGAGGACGGCGCATCGCGCCGTCCGACCGCGAAGCAATCCAGGGGCGTCAAGCAAGGACTGGATTGCTTCGTCGCAAGAGCTCCTCGCAATGACGACCTTGATCGTCTCGTTTTGTTGATCGTTTTTTCAGCCGGGCTCTCAGGATGAGGGCCCTGCTCGGTGTCAGGCCTAACCGCCGACTTTCAAAAACGTGAATTCGCTATCGTCATAGGCGCGGCGGTCGAGCTCTTCGAAACCTTGCGGCGCGGCAAAGCCGGCATCCTTGGCCTCCTCGACCACGACCAGCGCCTCGGGCGCCAGCCAGCCGCCGTCGCGCAATGACGCCAAGGCCTGTTCGGCCAGTTTCATCCGGTACGGCGGATCGCAAAACACCAGGCCGAACGGCTCCATCGGATGCGCCGGGCCGAGATTGGTGGCGTCGCGGCGATAGACCTTGGTGACGCCGCCGAGTCCGAGCGCCTCGACATTGTTGCGCAGCAGCGCGCGCGCCTCGGCGCCATTGTCGACGAACAGCGCGAACGAAGCCCCGCGCGACACCGCCTCGATGCCGAGCGCGCCGGTGCCGGCGAACAGGTCGAGCACGCGCGCATCCAGCATCGGGTTGCCGTAGCCGTGCATCAGGATGTTGAACAGAGACTCGCGCAAGCGGTCCTGGGTCGGGCGAATATCGCGCGACGACGGCGCCACGATGTTGCGGCCCTTCAGCCGTCCGCCGATCACCCGCATTGGAATTCGCCTCGCCGATCAAGCGGCACCAGCCTCGGCCGCGCCGCAACGGATGCGCGCCCCCCTCCCCCTTGCGGGGAGGGGTCGGGGGTGGGGGTAGCCACGGGCTCAGTGCCGGCGGCACCCCCACCCCGGCCTCCGCTTCCGTCGATGCTGCGCATCGCCGTCGCTCGGCCGACCCTCCCCGCAAGGGGGAGGGAGATCAGCACCGCCAGCTGCAAACTCTCAGATGCAGCGCCCCTTCCCCGCCGGCGCGGAGCGAGCTGAACAGCCACGATCGACAGCATGGAAGCCTCGCCTATTCGTCGCGCGGGGTGAGGTCGCGCTTGCCGTGATAGCCGCGGGTCGGGCGGCGCGGCGGGCCATAGCCATTGGCTTCGCTCTCGTTGCGGGCGCGGGCTTCGTCGCTGCCGGTGCGCTGCACCAGCACGCGCCGGCCCTTGCGATCCTCGACCGCGCCGCGCTTGAATACCGGCTTCTTGACCACCACCGGATCGAGATCGGTGTCGCCCTTGCTGGCGGTCGGGCGGCCGAAATCGGCGCCGGCCAAAGCGGCGATCTTCTCGCCGAGCTGCTCGCGCAGCACCCTTGTCTTGACCTCCTCGACCTCGCCCTCGGGCAATTCGCCGAGCTGGAACGGGCCGTAGGACACACGGATCAGCCGGTTCACCTCGAGCCCGAGATGCGCCAGCACGTTGCGGACTTCGCGGTTCTTGCCTTCGCGGATCGCGAATACCAGCCAGACATTGGCGCCCTGGTCGCGCTCCAACTTGGCGTCGATCTCGCCATATTTGACGCCGTCGACCTCGACGCCCTTTTGCAATTCATCGAGCTGGCCCTGCGTGACCTCGCCATGGGCGCGGACCCGGTAGCGCCGCAGCCAGCCGGTGTCGGGCAATTCCAGCGCCCGCGCCAGCCCGCCATCATTGGTCAGCAGCAGCAGGCCCTCGGTGTTGAAATCGAGCCGGCCGATCGAGATCAGCCGCGGCAGGCCCTCGGGCAGATTGTCGAACACGGTCGGCCGCCCCTCGGGGTCGGCATGCGTCGTCATCAAGCCGCGCGGCTTGTGGAACAGGAACAGTCGCGTGCGCTCGCGCGCCGGCAACGGCTTGTTGTCGACGGTAATGACGTCGTTGACGGTGACGTCGAGCGCCGGCGAGTTGATCTGGCGGCCATTGACCGAGACCCGGCCTTGGGTGATCCATGCCTCGGCGTCGCGGCGCGAACACAGGCCCGCGCGCGACACCACCTTGGCGATGCGCTCGCCGGCTTTCTTTTCCTTGGGCGGCCGCGCGGCGCGCTTTTCGAAATCCGGCTTGCGCTCGCGATAGGCGCCGCGGCCGCCGAAGGCCGGGCGCTTGGCGAACACTTTGCTGTCGTCTTCATTGTCGCGGCGCGGGCGCTCGGCGCCAGCGTCATTGCGCGGATGCTCGTGCCAGTCGCCGCGGTCCTCGCGCGGCCGATCGAATGTCGGCCGTTCGCGGAACGGACGATCGCCGCCCGAACGCTCCGGACGGTCCTCGCGCGGCCGTGAGAAGCGCGGCCGCTCGGCGCGTTCCTCGCGGGGCTTGTCGAAACGCGGCCTATCGAAGCTGCGCTCGCCGTCGCGCGAGGGACGTGAATTGCGGCCCTCATGGTCGGGCGACGACGCATCGCGCTTCTGCCACGGCTTGGTCTCGCCGCGATCCGGTCCACGATCATAGCCCCGATCTTGGCCGCGATCTTGGCCCCGATCCGGCCGGCTGCCGAAATCCTTGCGTGGGCCGCGATCCGGCGCGCCGCGGCCGAATTTGCGCTCGCCGCCAAATTTCTTGTCACTATCGCGCGACGGACGCGCGCCAAACGGACGATCGCCCGAGGGCCGCGGCCGATCGCCGAAGCCCTCGCCGCGCGGCGTGTAGGGCCGTTTGTCGCCCTCGCGCGGGCTATAGGGCCGCTTCTCACCGCCGCCATCACGGGGCGTGTAGGGGCGCTTGTCGCCGAATTTCTTGTCGCCGCCGAACCGCGCCGGCGGCCGGCCCTCGCCCCTCGCCTCGCCGCGATCGCTGCGCGGCGTATAGGGGCGCTTGTCTCCGCCACCGTCGCGCGGCGTGTAGGGACGCTTGTCGCCGCCGCCGTCGCGCGGGGAAAATTCCTTGCGCGGGCCGCGATCCGGGCGGTCGCCGCCGCGCGCCGGGCGCGGCGAGTCGGAAAAGTCACGACGCGGCGGCCGCGCGTCGTCGCGCTTGCCCGCATAGGGCTTGGCCCCGAAGGATTTGGCGCCGAACGGTTTGGCACCGAAGGATTTGCGCTCGCCGGCCGCACTCTCCGGCCTGGCGACATAATTGCCGGCCTTCTTGGCGAATTTCTTCTCCGGCCCGCGGGCGGCGCCGGAGCGACCTTTGCCGCTGGACGCGCCACCGGATCTGCCGGGCGGTCGGCCGCGCGAGGGGCCGTTGTTTTTGTCGTTGTCGCGGGGCATGACTGGTCTCACTTCGGGCGTTCGGAATGGCGATCAGGCTGACGGGAACGGGCTCGCGCGACGCTGACGCGCACTCTTTGACCAAGGCGCATTGTCACGCAAAACCGGCATCCACTTTTGCTGAATACGCTCTCCTAGCAGGTTTTTCGGGTTGATACGAGATATGACCGCGGCATCTTTCATGGATTTGGCGCTGAAAGCCGCCCAAAATGCGCAAAATGCCGGGGAAGTGCCGATCGGCTGCGTGATCGTGCGCGCCGGCGAGGTGATCGCCACCGCCGGCAACCGAACCTTGACCGACCGCGACCCGACCGCCCACGCCGAGATATTGGCGATCCGGCAGGCCGCGCGCCTCATCGGCAGCGAACGGCTGGTCGATTGCGACCTCTATGTCACGCTGGAGCCGTGCACCATGTGCGCCGGCGCGATCTCCTTCGCGCGGATCCGGCGGCTGTATTTCGGCGCCGCCGACCCCAAGGGCGGCGCGGTGGAGTCGGGCGTGCGGTTCTTCGCCTCCCCGACCTGCCACCACGCGCCGGAGATCTATTCCGCCGTCGGCGAGACCCCGTCAGCGACGCTGCTGCGGGAATTCTTCAAGGCGCGGCGGTAAGGAGTCGACCGACCCAAATCCTAAAGGAAGCCCGCGTCATCGCCGACAAGCATGTCGCGAAGGTTGGCGGGGAGCGGAAAGCCATATCCTTTCCAGTCCGATCGCCAGGACAGACGGCCCGATCGATGTTCTTCACTGCAATAGAGTTCGGCGCCGACCATTGTCAGCGCCTGTAGGATCGCCTGGATTGCGTCGATGCCGCGCGCCGAATTCGCGCGCTGCCGATCCGGCCAATCGATCTGCCAGCGGCAATTCCAGGCAGCCTTCTCCTCGACAGGCCAGTAGACGCGGATCGGAACGTCGACTTCGCCGCCAATGCCGTCAAGTCTCAGTTTGCGCGAGATGAGTTCGTTCATCATCAGAACCTCAATTGGGGAATCGGACGGCCGCTCAGACAGGCGCCGTATCGCTCCGCGGCTTGTGCCCAACACAACGGAGTTCTCACCAAATTGCAGATCAGCTTGTCCTTCGCATATTGTGCATCGCAATCCGATTCGATCCGCCGCGCTGCGCTAATGTAAACATTGCCTGTAGCTTCGCTGACGGCACCCCCCGGGGCATCCGTCCACCTTCCAATTTCGTCGCGTGGCTGGTCGGGATTAAAGCCCGCTTTGATGGCCGCGCGGAGATACCGAAGGTATCTCAAACCGAATCTTACTTCGGCAAGCTCCTGCTTGGATTTGCGTAGGTTGTCTCTTTCTTCAAGGATTGATCGCATGCAATATCCTTTCGTACGAAAGGATATTGATATCGGATTTTATTCCTATCGTCAAGTCGCAGAGAGCGGCGACCGTCATTCGCCCTCGTCAACGCGAGACCGGGGAAATCGCCCGATGCCGGCACGCGATCACGGCGGGGCCATCCCGACTTTCGTGGTCAACCTCGACGGTCAGGTAAAAAACGCCAGCAGCGCCTGCGCGGTGGCGTCGGGATCTTCCTCGGTGAGAAAATGCCCGGAATTGACCGGGCCGCCACGCACGTCGGTCGCCCATTTCTTCCAGGTATCGAGCGGCGTCGCCGCTGATTGTGCGATGCCGGCATCGCCCCACAGCGCCAGCATCGGCACCGCGATCTTGTTGCCGGCGTCATGGTCGGCCTTGTCATGGTCGAAATCGGCGTGCGCGCCGGCGCGGTAATCCTCGCACATCGCGTGCAGCCGCATCGGATCGTTGAACGCGGCGAGGTAATGCTGCAAGGCGCGCGGATCGAACACGCTGAGGTCCTTGGTCTTGCTCCAGCTCGCCAACTTGTTTTTGAGGAAGAAATCCGGGCTGGCGCCGATCAGCGTTTCGGGCAGCGGCGCCGGCTGCGCCAGGAAGGTCCAGTGATAGACCTTGAGGCCGTAGGCGCGGTCCATCCGCATCCAGTATTCATAGGTCGGCAGGATATCCAGCACCGCGAGCTTCGATAGCCTTCCGGGATGATCGAGCGCCATCCGGTAGCTGACGCGGCCGCCGCGATCGTGGCCGGCCAGCGCGAAATGCACATGGCCGAGCTTCTCCATCGCCTCGATCAGCTGCGCCGCCATCGCCCGCTTGGTGTAGGGCGTGTGCTCGGCATCGCTGCGCGGCATGTCGGACCAGCCATAGCCCGGCAGATCGGCGATGATCAGCTTGAACTTCTGCGCCAATTGCGGCGCGACGCGGTGCCACATCACATGGGTTTCGGAAAAGCCGTGCAGCAGCAACAGCGGCGGCCCGTCGCCGCCGACGCGGGCGAAAATGCGCCCCGACGAAGTGTCGATCCATTCGGCCGCGTAGCCGGGAAACAGGTCGGCAAGATCAGGCATGGCTCACTCCCTTTGAATTTCCAGCTACTGTACGACCGGGCTCAAGCGAATCTATCTCGTGTCCCGGGCGCGATGCGGCACGCAGTGCCGCTTCGCAGAACCGGGACCCCGGTTCAACCCTCGACAAGTCAAGCGGGGCCCGGCTCTACGGCGCACCACGCCGCTTCGCGGCGCGTTGCACCGCGTCCGGGGCACGTAAACGTGAGGCAAATTACTTGCCGCGGCGTTCCCGCGCCACTGCCTGCCAGCCGATGTCACGGCGGCAGAAGCCCTCCGGCCAGTTGATGACGCCGATCGCCTCATAGGCGCGGCGCTGCGCTTCGGCCACCGTCTTGGCCGAGGCGGTGACGTCGAGCACGCGGCCGCCATTAGCGAGAATCCAGTCGCCCGACGCCAGCGTGCCGGCGTGGAAAATCTCGACGCCGGGAATCTTCGCGGCGCGGTCGAGGCCGGCGATGCGCGTGCCCTTTTCGTAAGTGCCGGGATAGCCCTTGGCGGCCATCACCACGGTCAGCGCCGGATCGGGAAACCAGTCCAGGCTGACTTTATCCAATTGCCCCTCGCAGCACGCCAGCAGCGCCGGCACGATGTCGGACATCATCCGCAGCATCAGCACCTGGCATTCCGGATCGCCGAAGCGGACATTGTATTCAATCAGCTGCGGGCCTTCCTCGGTGATCATCAAGCCTGCGAACAGCACACCCTTATAGGGCGTGCCCATCGCGCTCAGCGCCCGCAGCGTCGGATAGATGATCTCGTCCATCACCTGCCGAGTCAGCGCTTGGGTCATCACCGGCGCCGGCGAATAGGCGCCCATGCCGCCGGTGTTCGGTCCCTTGTCACCGTCGAAGGCGCGCTTGTGGTCCTGGGCAGTCGCCATCGGCAGCGCGTGCTCGCCGTCGCACAGCACGAAGAACGAGGCCTCCTCGCCGACCATGAATTCCTCGACCACGGCCTCGGCGCCGGCATCGCCAAAGCCGCCGCCCAGCATCATGTCGATCGCCGCCATCGCCTCGTCGAGCGTCATCGCCACCACGACGCCCTTGCCGGCGGCCAGCCCATCGGCCTTGATGACGATCGGCGCGCCCTGTTGGCGAATATAGGCTTTCGCCGCGTCGGCGTCGCTGAACCGCTGATAGGCCGCGGTCGGAATGGCGTTGGCCTGGCAGATGTCCTTGGTAAAACCCTTGGAGCTCTCCAGCCTCGCCGCTGCCTTGCTCGGGCCGAACGCCTTGATGCCGGCGCTCGCGAGATCGTCGACAATGCCGGCCGCCAGAGGCGCCTCCGGCCCGACCACGACGAAATCGACGGCGTTGGCCTTGCAGAACGCGATCACCGCCGCATGGTCGGCGATATCGAGAGCCACGCAGGCCGCCTGTTCGGCGATGCCAGCATTGCCCGGCGCGCACCATAATTTGGTCAGCAGCGGCGATCTTGCGATCTTCCACGCCAGCGCGTGTTCGCGCCCACCCGAACCGAGCAGCAGAATATTCATCGACCAGCAGCCCCCAGCGCGCGTTGGGCGAGGTGTAACACGGCGCAGCCGCATCGCAAAAATGCCGGCGGCCAGGTGTGGATATGTCGGCAGCGCATGATCGCGCCGCCGAATCGGCCTCGCGGAACCCGCCATGCTCAAAATGTGACCGCTCAAGGGTTGATTGGCACAGCCGGACAAAACACCCTAACTTCGCCCACGAAACTGAAAGTCCCGAATCGATGGCAAAGCTGCTGGCGCCCGAATCTCTTGTGAACTCGCCGGAATTCACCGTCTCCGAACTGTCCTCAGCGTTGAAGCGGACGGTCGAGGACGCCTATGGGCATGTCCGGGTGCGCGGCGAGATTTCCGGCTTTCGCGGCCCGCATTCCTCCGGCCATTGCTATTTCGCGCTGAAGGACGAGAGCGCCAAGATCGAGGCGGTGATCTGGAAGGGCGTGCATGGACGAATGCGGTTCAAGCCGCAGGAAGGCCTCGAGGTCATCGCCACCGGCAAGCTCACCACCTATCCGGGCTCGTCGAAATACCAGATCGTCATCGAGGCGATCGAGCCGGCCGGTGTCGGCGCGCTGATGGCCCTGATGGAGGAGCGCAAGCGCAAGCTCGGCGCCGAAGGCCTGTTCGACGAGGCGCGCAAGCAGCTATTGCCCTATCTGCCCGACGTGATCGGCGTCATCACCTCGCCGACGGGCGCCGTGATCCGCGACATCCTGCATCGCCTCGAAGACCGCTTCCCGCGCCACGTTCTGGTGTGGCCCGTCAAGGTGCAGGGCGAAGGCTCGGCCGAGCAGGTCGCCGCCGCGATCCATGGCTTCAACGCGCTGCCCGAAGGCGGCAAGATCCCCCGCCCCGATCTGTTGATCGTGGCGCGCGGCGGCGGCTCGCTGGAGGATCTGTGGTCGTTCAACGAGGAGATCGTGGTCCGCGCCGCGGCCGAAAGCATGATCCCGCTGATCTCGGCGGTCGGTCACGAGACCGACATCACGCTGATCGATTTCGCCGCCGACCGCCGCGCGCCGACGCCGACAGCGGCAGCCGAAATGGCGGTGCCGGTGCGCGCCGAATTGTTTGTCGAGGTCGAAGGCCTCAGCCGCCGCACCATGCTGTGCTGGCAACGCGCCCAGGAGTCGCGCCGCAACGAATTGCGCGCCGCGGCGCGGGCGCTGCCGGCGGCCGGCGACTTGCTGGCGATCCCGCGGCAGCGGCTCGACGGCGCCAGCGCCGCGTTGCCGCGCGCGCTGCGCGCCAACACCCATGCGCATCATCGCCGCTTCGCCCAGGCTAGCGCCGGCCTGACGCTGCGGGTGCTGCGCGATCAGGTCGCGCATGCGGCGCAGCGGCTGGCGGTGACCGGCGAACGGCTCACATACGGCGCCCGCGCCGCTTTGCGGCAGCGTCGCGAGCGCTTTTCGGGACTGACGATCCGGCTGCAGGCCTCGAAGCTGGCCAATGCGCAGGCGCAACGCATCCGGATCGGCAATGAACGCGAGCGCACGCTGCGGCTTGCCGAACGCGCCCGGCGCGCTTTGACCACGCTGATTGAGCGCAAGCAGGCTCGCGTCGGCCATGCCGGGCAATTGCTCGGCGCATTGGCTTATCGCGGGGTGCTGGCGCGCGGCTTTGCCCTCGTGCGCGACGCGCAGGGCCAGTCGATCCATGCCGCCGCCGCAATCGGCGCCGGCGCCAGGCTCAGCCTGGAATTCGCCGACGGCCGCGTCGGCGCCACCGCGGATGGCGCGCATCCCGGCGATTCAGCCAGGCCGGCCGCGGCGAAGCCGGCCGCGCGCGCCAGCGCGGCCAAGCGCAGCGCCAAGCCGGTCGATCAGGGAACGCTGTTTTAGCGAGTCTTTCAGCTGAGTGGAGCGGCCTTAACGTGGGGTCATTCCGGGGCGTTCGCAGCAAAGCTGCTCGCGCCCCGGAATGACGGGCGCTTGATGAGGCCAGTCACCTCATCTGGACAATCCTCGGGCTTCGCCAGACGCCAACTGCTATTCGCCCAGCCACTCGGCGACACGCTTTTGCGCGTCGGCGCGCGCGGCGGCATCGCCGCCGTGATGGCCGCGCTTGACCATATCGTCGCGGTCGAACCGATGCTTGGCGCCGGGATAGACCACGATCCGGGCCAGCGCGCTGCGTCCGCGGGCGCCGTCGATCATCTGCCGGCATGCCGCGGGCGAGCTGACATTGTCATTGCCGCCGATCAGCAGCAGCGTCGGGACCCGCGCGCTCCATCCCAGCCGCGCCGAGCGGCGGCAGTCCGGATAGAACACCACGGCGCTGTGAAAATCCGGTCCGCGCGCATCGATTGCGAGCTGCGGCCGCACCGACCACAGCACCGCGCTGGCGCCGTTTCCCCAGCCCAACAGGCTGATTCGATTGGGCGCGACCCAGCTCTGCTGCGAAAGCCAATGGCGCGACGCCAGAATATCGCCGACGCGCTGGCGACGCGCCAGCACCGGCCGGTCCTTGATCCCGCATTGCGGCCCCAATTCGCGCGAGGCGTAGCTATCGGGCAGCAGCACGGCGCGGCCGGCCCGCTGCAATCGTTTCGCCCAGTCGGCATAGCGCGGCTGCACCGGGTCGGATTTCGCCGCCAGCCCGTCGCAATCATGCAGCGCGATCACCGCGCGAAACGGCCCGTCGCCGTCGGGCTTGTAGAGCACCCCATGGAGTGTGCCACCGCCGTCCGGAATCTCCACCGCGCGCGGCGCCGGCAGCGACGACGCGTGCGCGACATCGCCAGCCGCGAACGCCGCCGCATACGCCAGGATCAACAGCAGGCGCATCGCGCAACGTCCTCGACATCAGGAATGTTCGGCAAATTCGACATTACCATGCACAAAAACCCCGATTCATCACAAGTGGGTGGTTTGCAAAGCCGCGGCCACGGCATATTTGTGCTAGATCATATGCATTGGTGGCCGGAGATTGACCTCTTCCGCCGGAATTTCTGGAGATGAACCGTGCTGAATAAATTCGGCCCCTCGGGCTCGGGCGAAGCGCAGGTGCAATATCTGGACGGCGATTTCCGCGTGATCTCGCCCGGCACCTATGTCCGCTGCGCCATCAGCGGGGTTCATATTCCACTCGACGAGTTGAAATACTGGAGCGTCGATCTGAAGGAAGCCTATGCGACGCCCGAGGCCGTGCTGCAGCGGCATTACCCCGCCGCGCTGAAGCCGGCGGGCTGATCGAGCGCCGGTGCCGATCCCTACTCACTGCGTTTGAAACTTGCGCTCCCGCGCCATGGCTAGGCGATCGACCAGAAATCGGCGCAGCGTCGCCTGATCGCCAAATTGCATCGTCACCGCGAAGGCGACGATCGGCGGCGATGATGGCGCGCGCATGCTGAGGCGCGCCAGATCCTTTTCGGTGGTGACCAAGGCCAGATCGTCGCGACGCGCCATCTCGATCAGGCCATCGATATCGGCCGACGAAAACGGGTGATGATCGGGAAAGGCTCGCTGCGCCACGACATCGACGCCGCTCTGCCGCAGCGTTACAAAGAACCGCGCGGGATCGCCGATCCCCGCAAAGGCCAGCACCCGCCTGCCAGAAAGCGCGGCGACCGAGGCGTCGTCGGGAGTCAACGTCGCGCGCAGCACCAGACCGCCCTGGGCTTCGATCGCGGATGCCAGCGGCGCGCCGGCGGGGCCGTCACCGACAATGATCAGCGCATCGGTGCGCGCCAATTGCGGCGCAAGCGACGCGCGCAAGGGACCTGCGGGAAAGACGCGGCCGTTGCCGAGCCCGCGATGACTGTCGATCACGATCAGCGACGCATCCTTGGCGATCGCCGGATTCTGAAAGCCGTCATCCATCAGGATCACGCTGGCGCCGCGCGAGCGCGCCAGCGCCGCGCCGGCGACACGGTCCTTGGCGACCACGACCGGCACCATGCGCGCCATCATCAGCGGCTCGTCGCCGACCTCGGCTGCGCCATGCCGCTCCGGATCGACGCTGACCGGGCCGCGTAGCCTGCCGCCATAGCCGCGGCTCAGCACCACCGGGGTCTCGCCGAGCTGCCGCAGCAAGGCGGCCAGCGCCAATGTGGTGGGCGTCTTGCCGGCGCCGCCGACGTGATAATTGCCGACGCAGATCACCGGAACGCCGGCCGCAACGCCAAATTGCGCCATGCGGGTCGCGGCCACGGCGCCGTAGAGGAGGCCGAGCGGCTGCAGCAATCGCGCGATCCAGGATGACGGCCGATGCCAGAAGGCCGGCTCATGCATCGGCCGATCCCATCTCGATGCGCAGCTGCAGAAGATAGGGCTCCAGCGCCGCCAGCGTGCGATCGAGCGCGCCGCCGAGCCGGTCGACCACGCGGGTTGCGGCCGCGATCGAGCTGCGCTGCTCCTTCGGATCCGCCAGCAGCACGCCGAACCGCTTCACCAGCGCCTTGGTATCATCGACCTGACAGGCGCCGCCGGCGCTGTCGAGCGCCGTGTAGATGTCGGTGAAATTGGAGACATGTGGACCGTGCACCACCGCGGCGCGCAGCTTGACGGCTTCGATCGGATTCTGGCCGCCATGCGCGACCAGCGAGCCGCCCATGAACACGATCGGCGCCATCCGGTAGAACAGCCCGAGTTCGCCCATGGTGTCGGCGACATAGATCGCGCTCGCCTCGGTCGGCAATTCCCCGCGCGATCGCAGCGCCACTTGCAGGCCGGAGGCCGCGATCATGCAGGCCACCGATTCGCCGCGATGCGGATGCCGCGGCACGATCACGGTCAGCAGCGACGGAAACAGCGTGCTCAGCGCCTGATGCGCCTCGATCAGGATTTCCTCTTCGCCCGGATGGGTCGAGGCCGCCACGATCACCGGCCGGCCGCGCGTGGCCGCCATCAGCTGTTCCAGTTTGGCCGGGTCCGCCGGAGGCGGCGCGACATCCATCTTCAGGTTGCCGGTGGTGATGACGTTGCGGCTGCCAAGCGCCGAAAGCCGCTCGGCGTCGACGCCGGATTGCGCCATGCAGATATCGAAGCGGCCGAGCAAGGCGCCGATCGTGGCCGCCGCGCGGCGCCAACGCGGAAACGAGCGCTGCGACATCCGGCCGTTGATCAGCACCATCGGCATTCGGCGCTCGGCGCCGGCCAGAATCAGATTGGGCCACAGGTCGGATTCGATGAACAGCGCCAGGCTGGGCCGCCAATGCTCGAAAAACCGCGCAACGAAGCGCGGCGAGTCATAGGGGATGTATTGATGGATGATATCGGCCGGAAACCGCTTGGTCGCCACCGCCGCCGAGGTCACGGTGCCCGAGGTCAGCAAAATCCGCATGCCCAGCGCCCGCAGCCGCTCGATCAAGGCGGCGGCGGCGAGCACCTCGCCGACGCTGGCGCCGTGGATCCAGACCAGCGGCCCCGGCGGCCGGACCGCCGTGGAAATGCCGCGTCGCTCATTGACCCGCGCGGGATCTTCCTTGCCCTGCTTCAGCCGGCGGCCGATCAGAACGGCCGCCAGCGGCGCCGCGGCGGTCGACAGACGCTGATAGGCGCGCAACGTCAGCGGCAGGCGATCAGACATGCTCGGCCTCGCCGGTCCCGGCTTCGCATTCGACAAGCCATTCAGATCGGTGCGGGCGGATTCCAGCGGCAAAGCGGCGAGCGGAACGCAGCGAAACGCAGGGCGACATGTCAGCGGGGGAGTTTCGTATCTTGACCGGGATCGAGCAACCGATGGAGGTGAACCACGAAATAGCGCATGTGGGCGTTATCGACCGTCTGCTGCGCCTTGGCTTTCCAAGCCGCGAGCGCCGTCGCGTAGCTCGGATACACGCCGACGATGTCCAGTTTATCGAGGTCCCGAAACGTGGTGTTTTCGAGGTCCGTCAATTCGCCCCCGATTACGAGATGAAGCAATTGCTGCGCATTGTTCGACATCAAAATGTTCCTTGCCGCGGCTGACGGGAGCGCGAACGGTTAGCCTGTGGGGCGATTGCGAAAGAGCTCGACGATAGAAGCATGGCGATCGCGTCCCGCCGCCACCAGCACACCATGCGCGACGTCGGGACGGTTATAGACGATCGCGTCGCCCGCAAGCGTCGTCATTCTACCATTCGCTTCGTGCACGATCAAATCCGCCCCGGCAAGGTCCCAGTCGCGACTTTGGCCTCCGGCGAAGGCGGCATCGAGCCTGCGATCCGCCACCCGACACAACCGCAGCGCCAGCGACCCGATCCTCGGATGCAGCGCCGCCTCGGGCGGCATCAGCCGCTCGAGCAGCGGCTTGGGCCCGGCGACCTTGGCGAAATCCAGCTCGATGCCCGGCGTGGCGTGGATCGCCACATCATTGAGAAAGGCCCCCTGACCGCGGATCGCGCAATAGAATTCATCGGTCGCCGGCGCGAACACCGCGGCCAGCAGCGGCACGGCATCCGCCACCAATGCCGCCGAGACGCACCAATCCTCGCGGCCGGCCAGATAGCCGCGGGTGCCGTCGATCGGATCGATGATCCAGACCAGCGATTTGCCAAGCCGCGCGGAATCGTCGGCGCTTTCCTCCGACAGCCAGCCATATTCCGGTGTCGCGCCCTGCAGCCGGCGCTGGATCAGATCGTTGACCGCGATGTCGGCCTCCGACACCGGGGACGAGGCGCCCTTGGTCCAGGTCCGCAATTCGGTGCGAAACATCTTCAGCGCCAGCGCGCCGGCTTCCCGGACGGTATCTGCCAGCAGCGCGGCGTCGCGATTCAGTGTCTGCTGTCGTGCGACGACATTAGCGTCCGGCAATCGTCAATCCCTCGATCCGCAGCGTCGGTGCATTGATGCCGTAGCGGAACACGAGATCGTTCGCTGCGCGAAGCGATTTGTACATCTCGAGCAGATGCCCGGCAATCGTCACCTCGCTCACCGCATAGGTGCATTCGCCGTTCTCGATCCAGAACCCGGCGGCGCCCCGGCTATAATCGCCGGTGACGCCGTTGACGCCGGAGCCGATCAGGTCGGTGACGTAAAACCCCTCCTTGATGTCCGACATCAATTCCGCTGGGGTCTGTTCGCCGGGCGCAAGATGCAGATTATAGGCGCCGGGCGACGGCGACGACGACACGCCGCGATGGGCGTGGCCGGTGGTGGTGAGCCCGAGTTCGCGCGCGGTGGCGCAATCCAGCAGCCACGAGGTCAGCACGCCGTCATCGATGATCGCCAACGGCTTCACCGCGACGCCTTCGGCGTCGAAGCTTTGCGAGCGTAGCCCGCGGACCCTCAGCGGGTCGTCGATAATCCGGATATCGTTGTCGAACAGCCGCTGGCCGAGACGGTCCTTGAGAAAGCTGGTCTTGCGCGCGATCGAGGCGCCGTTGGCGGCGTTGACCAGATGGCTGACCAGCGAGCCGGCCACCCTCGGATCGAACACCACCGGCACCTTGCAGGTCGCGGCCTTGCGCGGATTGGCCCGCGCCACGGTGCGCTCGCCCGCCGTCCGTCCGACGCTTTCGGGGGACGCCAGATCGGCCGCATGCAGCGCCGAGCTATAATCGTAGTCGCGCTCCATCGCGGTGCCGTCGCCGACGATCGCGGTCATCGAGATGCCCTGGCTCGAGCGCAGATAGGCGCCGTGGAAGCCGGTCGAGGTCACCAGCACCATGCCGCCGATGCTCGACGAGGCCGAGGCGCCACCCGATTTGCTGACGCCCTTGACGGCCAGCGCCGCCGCCTCGGCGACGCAGGCGCGGCGCTCCAGTTCGGCGGTCGACGGCGTCTGCGGATCGAGCAAATCGAGATCGGGAAAATCCCGCGCCAGCAGCGCAGGATCGGCGAGCCCGACATAGGGATCGTCGGGCGCGACGCGCGCCATCGCCACCGCGCGTTCGGCGAGCCGGGCGACGCCGTCGCCGCTGATATCATTGGTCGACACAACGGCCTGGCGCCGGCCCACCAGCACCCGCAGGCCGACGTCGTCGCCTTCCGAGCGCTCGGATTCCTCGACCTTGCCATCGCGCACTTCGACGCCATGCGAGACCCCGCGCACCGCCACCGCGTCGGCGGCGTCGGCGCCGGCGCGCTTGGCCGCCTCCACCAGGCGCTGCGCCAGCGTGCTGAGCGCGGACTGATCGAACAGCTCCGCATTGGCGGAGGTCCGCGAGGCCGTGGTGCCGGATGAGGTCGCGTCCGATGAAGAGATCACAAATGAAATCCCGAAAATTGAAGGCAGCGCCGAGGCGGCCGCAATGAGAGTTGTGCCCTATCAGATGTGCCTATTGGGCGCGGACTTCAACCGTGGAAGCGGCATTGCCGCGAAAGATTATCCGCAATCGCGCAACACCTCGTCAATCATGTCGGCCAAGGATCTGTCAATCATGCGCAGCGAAGCAGCGCCGGTGAGAGTCGATTAACCAGGCTTTTTAAGCGATTTCGGACGCCGCTCTGGCAAGTTCTCAGGCAACGACCGGGGCCATAAACCCGGCGGGGAGAACAAAGCCGTGAGGCGTCAAACAGCAGCAACAAGCGGGGCCTATCCCGCGGGGTCGAGTCGCGCATTGCGACTCGACCCCCTCTCACTCCCGGTCCGTTTCGACGCGCAGGACGCGCGCGCCGACGGCGGCATCCGGCAAGTCGAATTGCATCGTGAACGGGTGGTGCTACGCCGCCAGGTTGCCGGCATGCGGATGGCGGTCAACGTCCGCGTCAGCGACTTCCTCGGCGTCGCGTCGCGCGGGCTCGACGACGCCCGGATGCTGGTGCTGGTGCATCGCGATCCGGCGCTGTCGATCCCGCTGTGCGTCAGCGCCGATGCCGACGAGATCGACACCGCGTGGCAATCATGGTGCGAGATCTTCGCGCTGCCGCAACTGCCGGAAGACAAATCCCGCGAGCCGGCGCAACGCCGCCGCCGCCACAACGTCATCAAGACGCGACGGCCGAAATTCCTGGTGCGACGCCGCCCCGGGGCCTTGCTCAATGCGCCCGGCAACTATCAGGGCGAGCGCGAGATCATCGCGCGGGATTAGGCAAGCGCCACGGCTGCCCAGTCACAGCCGGATGAGGCGCCCTCATAGGGTCGACAGAAGTTCCTTCTCAGGGATGCTGGCGCTTAACTGCGGGAGCGTATCCGAGCGGCGCTCAGGAACCGTCGCAACGCCGGATTGTCGTTGCGGGGCGACCAGATCGCGCTGAACGGCAGGCGCTCGTCGAGAATTTCTGCGAAGTTGACGCCCGGATAACCGATCGCCGCGTCGGCGCTCGTGGTGATCGTCACACCGATACCCAGGCCGACGCAATGCATCAGCGCTTCGCGACCGACATCGATCATCCGGATCGTCGGACTGTTGCCGAGCTGGTAAAGCCGGGTCGTCAGAAAGTCGCGAATGTCAGGCCCTGAATTGCGCGTGCTCACAATGAAATTAGCATCGGAGAGCTGGGCGATCCTGAAGTGAGTGTGACCCGCATACGAACTATCGGCCGGGACGGCGGCGAAGACGCGGTCGACCCATAGTTGCTCGGCATCGAGACCCTCATGGCCGACCGAACTCAACTGGAAGGTGAGATCGAGCTCATGAGCGAGCAGCGCTGCGACGTGCTCATTGGGGGCCCCTTCGACCAGGTCGATGGCGACGTCGGGATGCTCGTTGCGCCACGCGGCAATCAGTTCACGAACGAACCCTGAAGCGATAGACCCGGTGATCCCGATCCTGACGCGGCCGGCAGCCGCCTCGCCCGCCGCTTGTGCGCCCGAGACCGCCACGTCCAGCTGGGACAGCGAGATCCGCACCTGGTCGAGAAAACGTCCGCCGGCCGCGGTCAGCCGGATCCCGCTGCGGCCGCGTTCGACCAGCGAAACACCGATTTCATCCTTCAGGGACGCGACCCGCCGACTGACGATCGACTGTTCAACCCCGAGCCGCCGAGAAGCACTGCGGAATCCGCCTGACTCCGCTACCGCGATGAAACAACGGAGATCCTTGAGTTCCACGTGCCGCCTCGGGTTGAGGTCGCTTGATGCAATTTCTGCCACAGGTGATGCTACATCGTCATCATAAAAAAGGCGACCGATTTGGTCCGAGCCGCGTTTCCAGCTCAGCTGACGGGAGCATGACGTGGCGGCCACAACAGAGACCGACTGGAGTAAGCATCCTGGGCTGGTCGCCGCCGCGGTCGGCTATCAATGGTTCTACAACGGCGCCAATTTCCTGGCCTTCAAGGTCGCCGGAGACACCCTGCATCCACTGATGGTCGCGACGCTTCGCTTCTCGATTGCGACGCTGATCCTGCTTCCCTTCGCGCTCAGACGCTGGCGGCGGTCGCCGGTGTCGTTGCAAGAACTGGGTGGCGCAGCGGTGCTCGGCGTCACGATGCTGGTGGCCGGCCAGGCGCTGGCAATCTGGGGCACGCATTTTCTGCCGGCCGGGGTGGCCGCAGTGTTCGGCTCGTCCGCCCCGCTCTTCCTGGCCCTTTTTGCATGGGGCTTATTTCATCGGCCATTGACGCGCCGCCAGGTGGCTGGTGTCACCATCGGCCTCGTCGGACTCGTGTTGATGGGCTCGACATCCGCCACTGGCCGCGACTTCCAGCTGATCGGCGCGATGCTCACGCTCGCCGCGGCGGCGGCTTGGGCGGCCGGGTCGTTGCTTGCGCCGCGACTGGCGCTGCCGCGCGACCCCTTCATTGGGCTGACCGTGCAACTGGCCGCGGCAAGCATCGTGCTGGGTGCGATCACGACCGCGTCGGGTATCGCCACGGCGACGCACCTCGCGGGCGTGCCGCTGGTCGCGTGGGGCGCGCTGAGCTTTCTTGTCGTGGCGAGCACGTTGATCGGTTACGCCGTGTTCCTGGCGCTCAACCAGGTTTCACCGACGCTCGCCAACACCTTCAACTATGCCGCGCCTGTGGTCGCGCTGTGCCTGTCCGCGCTGCTGCTTGGCGAAGCTTTGACCCTCGTGAAACTGGTTTCGGGCGGCGTCGCCCTGATGGGCGTTGCGCTGATGATTGATCGCAAAACCCTCGACACACTGCCGACCGCGGCACAGAGCAAGGGCAGCCGGCTTCGCGATCGCGGTGAGCCGCAGCCTCCTCAGGGATCGCTTTCACCTCCGAGTAAGATCCGAGGATAACGGAGTTTCTGATCATGACAGCCTCACTTCAACCGCCCGGTTCGAGCGCAGCGCGGGCGACGCCGTCGTCCTCCACGCTGATCTCGCGCGCTTTCACCTCGGCTCGACACACAACGCATTACCTCGAGAGCGGGCCTGCCGACGGACCGTTGATGATCTTCCTCCACGGCTGGCCGACCATCGGTTTGATGTGGCGCGCCCAGATGGACGCGTTCGCCGCCGAGGGCTGGCATTGCGTCGCGCCCGATCTGCGGGGCTTCGGCGGATCTTCCGCGCCTGCCGCCACCGAGGCCTACACGATCAGGGAAATCGTCGCCGACATGACGGAGCTCCATGACCATCTCGGCGGCAACCCAGCCATCTGGGTCGGCCACGATTGGGGCGTGGTGGTGGTCGGTCAGCTGGCCGCGCATGCGCCGGAGCGCAGCCGCGGCGTCGTGCTGACCTCGCTGGCGTATCAACCCGGCGGGCATGCGCTGCGCACGATCGTCCCACTGGTAGACCGCGGGATTTATCCGGCCGATCGCTATCCGGACGGGCAGTGGGACTATTACCGCTACTACACCACGCAGTTTGAGGCGGCCGTCGCCGACCTCGACGCAGACATCGCCGCATCGCTGGCGTCAATCTTTCAACCCGGCGACCCTGCCGGGATCGGCAAGGTTTCGCCGAATGCTTTGGTCACGCGCAAGGGAGGCCGTTTCGGCGCCGCGCACCGGGCACCGCCGATCCACCCCAACCCGGATCTCTGGCCACCGGCGGATTTTGCGGTGCTGGTGCAGACATTCAACGCGCACGGCTTTCGTCCCTCGTGTGCGTGGTACATGAATGACGGCGCCGATATCGCCTATGCCCGCGAGGCACCCGATGGCGGCCGCTTGTCGCAACCCGTGCTGTTCGTCAACGGTGACTATGATCAAATCTGCACCATCACCGGAAATCATCAGGGCGACCCGATGCGCGCGGCCTGTGCCGACCTCACCATTACGAGCATGCCCGCCGGCCATTGGCTGCCACTGGAACGCAAGGTGGATCTCAGTCAGGCCGTCCGTACATGGCTAACGACCAAAGACCTTTGATGGCCGCATAGTGATGGGCTGCAGCGCATGTGCCTGCGGATTCGACTGCCCGACAGCTGCGGAGCGGGCGGGCGGCGGCTCGCAGCTTGGCTCAGGCGGCTCTCAGTACCGCGTCGACCAACAGCCCCGCCGACAGCATCAGCCCGGCGTCGCGGTTCGACTTGAACAGCCTCAGGCACAGCGTGGTGTCGCGGATATCGAGCCGTGAAATCTGCCAAGCCAGATGAGTAGCGAAGGCCGTTAGTCCGAGCCATGCCGGCCAATGCGCCTGCGCCAGCATCAACGCCATGCCGATCAGCGCGACGGCCAGGCCATACAGCACGATCAGCGCCGGCCTGGTGCGGGCGCCGAACAACAGCGCCGTCGACTTGATGCCGATCAGCAGATCATCCTCGCTGTCCTGATGCGCGTAGATGGTGTCGTAGCCGATCACCCAGGCGATCGAGCCGGCATAGAGCAATAGCGCCGCAGGGTCGATCCGCCCGAACGTCACCGCGAATCCCATCAAGGCGCCCCAGGAGAACGCCAGGCCGAGCACGATCTGCGGCCAATAAGTGATCCGTTTCATGAACGGATAGGCGGCGACGATGATCAGCGACGCGATCCCGGTGGCGATCGCAAAGCGGTTGAACTGCAGCAGCACCACCAGGCCCACCAACGATTGCAGCACCAGGAACGCCGCGGCCTGTCTGACGCTGACCTGCCCTGCCGGAATCGGCCGCGACCGGGTGCGCTCGACCATGGCGTCGAGATCGCGGTCGGTGATGTCGTTCCAGGTGCAGCCGGCACCGCGCATCGCGAAGGCGCCGATGAAGAACAGCGCGGCGAAACCCGGCAGCTGGCCGATATCGCCGGCAACGCCGGCGGCCAGCGCGGTCGACCACCAGCACGGCAGCAACAGCAGCCAGGAGCCGATCGGGCGATCGAACCGCCCGAGCCGCAAATAGGGCCGCGCCCATAGCGGCGCGTGGGTGTCGACCCAATTGCCGGTTGGCGCGTCCGCGACGCGTGTGGCCGCGTCGGTCATGGCAAGCGGCTCATGAGAATCGTCTCATGGCAAACGTCTCATGGCACGCGGCGCGGGGGCTCATCGCGTCAGTACATTGCCGTTGAGGGTGTCGAAGGTGGTACCTGCGCCGCGTTTGGTCGACACATTGGCTTCCGGCACCGCCGCCGACGATCCCAGCAATTCGCTCAGGCTCGGTCCAGCCGGGCCGCGCTGCTGCTGTTGCTGCGCGACGTTGCAGACCTTGCGCTGCATCGCCTCGGTGTTCTTGTGTCCGGTGCGGAGTTGCTGGGCGATTTGCGCCGGGATTCCGCATTTCTGGCTGTTGGCCTCGACGTATTTGACCATTTTGCTTTCGGCCGCCGAGAACCGTCCGATCAGCTTGCAGGCCTCCTCGGGAGGCGCATGCCGCTCGCTGGCGGCCTTGATCGCGGCGCCGCGCTTTTCGGCGTCTTGCCGCAAAACCATGAACCCCTTCATGCATTGGTCGTCGCCGGGCGGCGGGCCGGCCTGCGGCGCGCCAAATCCCGCGCCGGGAATCGGCGCCGCCCCGGTGGCCGGAAATGGGCTGCGGGTCGATCCGAACGATGCGCTGGGCGCGCCGTTGACCGGCGGGAACGCCGGGTCATTGGTCATTTGGCTGGGCAATGGCGCCGGAAAGGCGCCTTGCGCCAGAGCAGGTCCGCTCGGCAGCAGGCCGGATTGAATGACGAAACCGGCCAGCGCCAGCGGCACAATCCATCGTCGGCTGATCAAGGCTGTTCCTCCGGCAAAATTCGATCGCATCAAGAATCTAGCCCCAGAATTGTGAACCCCCGATAAATCGGGCGGGCATGGCCGCGCGGACGCGATGCTGACCGCGTTGCGGGCCTTTTACGAGTCGTGATCCACCTTAACAACCCGTCGAATCGGGCGACAGCGCGGCGAAGCGCCGCGATGCGGGCCACATTAGACAATATAGGGATGCGCTCGGCGATATCCGAAGGTTTCCTTTGTAGTTTAGCTTCGCATATGCTATGGGAAGGACATGATCGAGCCCTCAGACCATGTTGAGGCCGCAAGCGCATTGGCGCTGGCTGGCGAATTGCGCGTCGTCATCGGCAAATTGAAGCGGCGGCTGCGCCAACAGGCCGATATCGGCGACCTGACCTGGTCGCAGATCTCGGTGCTTGGCCATCTGGAACGCGAAGGGCCGATGACGGTGACCACCCTCGCCCGCGCTGAAGGAGTCCGTCCGCAATCGATGGGGGCCACCGTCGCGGCGCTGGAGGCCGCCGGGCTGGTGAGCGGCGCGCCGGACCCCGGTGATGGCCGGCAGACCCTTCTGTCGCTGACCGCAGCCTGCCGCGAACGGATCAAGGCCGGGCGCGCCGCCCGCGAGGATTGGCTGCTGCATGCAATTCAGACCCATCTGGCGCCCGACGAACAGGCCCAGCTCGCCGCCGCCCTCGGCCTGCTCAAGCGCCTGGTCGGCCCCTGACCCGTCGAATTCCCGTCACCCAAAGGACCATCTGATGGCACTCACCTCCCTCGATCCGATCACCGCGCTTGTGGTTATCGATCTGCAGAACGGCATCGTCGCCTTGCCCGGCGTCCACTCGATGGCCGAAATCGTGCAACGCGCCGCCGCTTTGGCCGATGCGTTCCGCCGCAGCGGCCAGCCGGTGGTGCTGGTCAACGTCGCCGGCGCCGCGCCCGGCCGCACCGAACAGGGCCGCCGCCTTGGCGATCTGCCGGCCGGATGGGCCGATTTGGTACCCGAGCTGAACGCCCAGCCCTCGGACATCACCGTCACCAAGCGCAGCTGGGGCGCCTTCACCGCCACCGACCTCGAGCAACATCTGCGGACGCGCGGCGTCACCCAGCTGGTGATCTGCGGCGTTTCCACCAGCATCGGCGTCGAAACCACCGCCCGCCAGGCCTATGGGCTGGGCTTCAACGTTACCCTGGCGACCGACGCCATGACCGATACCAACGCCGACGCCCACACCAACAGCGTTACCCGGATCTTTCCGAGACTCGGCGAAACCGGCTCGACCGCGCAGGTCATCGCACTGCTTGAAAAAGGAGCGATCTGATCATGCCCTGCCAACACGATCTCAGCTATCTGTTCGGCGGGGCCGTCCTCGCCAATGCGATCCCGCATCTCGTCAGCGGCCTGCTCGGCCAACCGTTTCAAACCCCGTTCGCCAAGCCCCGCGGCCAGGGGCGATCATCTGCGATCGTCAATGTGGTCTGGGGATTTTTGAATCTGGCACTCAGCTACGTGCTGCTATGCCGGGTCGGCGACTTTGACCTGCATGCGAGCGATCAGATCATGGCAGCGGCGGCCGGCGCGCTGGCCATCAGCCTGATGCTGGCGTGGTGGTTCGGGCGCTTCAACGGCGGCAACACCCCCTCGGCCTTGTGAGGAGCGCGGTGAAGGGCTCCTTCCGCTCATTGAGCGGCCACAACTATCGGATCTGGGCCGGCGGCGCGATCGTCTCCAATGTCGGAACCTGGATGCAGCGCACCGCTCAGGATTGGCTGGTGCTGACCCAGCTGACCAACAACAACGCCACTGCGGTCGGCATCGTGATGGCGCTGCAATTCGGCCCGTTGCTGTTGCTGCTGCCGCTCAGCGGCTTTGCCTCGGATCATTTCGACCGCCGCAAATTGCTCCTCGCCACCCAGGGCGCGATGGGCCTGCTCGCGCTTGGCCTCGGACTACTTACGATCAGCGGCGCCGTGCAATTGTGGCAGGTCTATGTGTTCGCCTTCCTGCAGGGCTGCGTCACCGCCTTCGATTCCACCGCGCGCCAGACTTTCGTCTCCGAGCTGGTCGGCGAGGCCGATCTGTCCAACGCGGTGGCGCTGAATTCGACCTCGTTCCACGCCGCCCGGATGATTGGTCCGGCGATCGCCGGCCTGTTGATCGCCTCGGTCGGCACCGGCTGGGTGTTTCTGATCAACGCCGCCTCGTTCGTCGCCGTGCTCGGCTCGCTGAGCCTGCTGCGCCGCGATCAGCTATATCGCAGCGACAAGGCCGGGCGTGGCCGCGGCGGCTTCGTCGATGGCTTTCGCTATCTCTGGCGGCGCAACGACCTCAAGGTCGTGCTGGTGATGTTCTTCCTGATCGGGACCTTCGGCATCAATTTCGCGATCTTCATCTCGACGATGTCGGTCACGGTGTTTCATGCCGGCGCCAGCCAATATGGCTTGCTGAGTTCGATGATGGCGATCGGCTCGGTCGCCGGCGCCCTGCTGGCGGCGGGGCGGGAGCGACCCGGCATCGGCCTGCTGGTCACCGGGGCCGCGCTGTTCGGCCTCGGCCTGGCGCTGGCGGCGACGATGCCGAATTACTGGCTGTTCGGCGCCGCGCTGGTGATCGTCGGAATGGCGGCGCAGACCTTCACCACCACGGCCAACAGCACGGTGCAGCTCTCGACCGAGCCGGCGATGCGCGGCCGGGTGGTGGCAATCCTGCTCGCCATCGCGCTCGGCGGCACCCCGGTCGGCGCGCCGATCGTCGGCTTTGTGGCCGATCATGTCGGCCCGCGCTGGGCCATCGGCGTCGGCGCCGCCGCGGGCCTGATCGCCGCAATAGTCGGGCTGGCTTACCTGGCCACGCGACGCCGCCCCGGCGTCGACGCCGTCGCGCCGCTGCGCGAGGCGCCCTGATCCGGAATGTGCGCCGAGCTTGAACGGGCTGCGGTTCCGGGGCAAACCCGACCTCCGTTTCAGGGCGCGCCCTGAGAGCGCAACCGCCGCATCCGTTGGAACCAGGCATGTCTCAGATCAATTTTCGCAGTCCCCGGCTATTCGTCGACGCCGCGCTTGGTCAAGGCGCAAAGGTGCCGCTCGACCGCGATCAGAGCAATTACCTCGGCAATGTGCTGCGGCTGGCGGCGGGCGCCACCGTGCTGGCGTTCAACGGCCGCGACGGCGAATGGCTGGCCGCGATCGGCGGCGGCAAGCGCCCCGACCGCCTCGATCTGATCAGCCAAATTCGGCCCCAGGACGCGCTGGCCAAGCTCGGCTATGTGTTCGCGCCGCTGAAACACGCCAGGCTGGATTATATGGTGCAAAAGGCGGTCGAAATGGGCGCCGGCGCATTGCGGCCGGTCCTGACCCGCCACACCCAGGTCAGCCGGGTCAATACCGAGCGGATGCGCGCCAATGTGGTCGAAGCCGCCGAACAATGCGGGATCTTGAGCATCGCCACGGTCGACGAGCCGGTGACGCTGGAGCGATATCTCGGCCAGCGCCGCGACCAGCCGGACGCCCAGCGATTGCTGGTGTTCTGCGACGAGGCCGCCGAGATCGCCGACCCGCTGGCGGCGCTGCGCCAAGCCGCGCCGTCCGCCCAGCACGGCATCGAACTGCTGATCGGCCCGGAAGGCGGCTTCGCCGCGGAAGAACGCGACGCGCTATTGCGCCAGCCCAATATCCTGCGGCTGGCGCTCGGACCGCGGATCATGCGGGCCGACACCGCCGCGGTGGCCGCGCTGGCGCTGGTGCAGGCGGTTGTCGGCGACTGGAGAGGTGTTTAGGTAATATTCGAACTCTGCCGGGCCGCGCGGTTAAGCCACTTCGCCAATGCTTGGCCAATCCTCACCATTCCTGGCGATCACGGGTCGAAACTCCGCTGCGGCCATGTTAAGGGCTGCGCCAACCCTAATCCCGCCGCTATTGCTGGACCTCGACATGACCAAGACCAACGCCGCTCGCGCGACCGGACCCGCCGAGTTGGCGGAAGCATTGCTATTGTCCTTCGGCGCGGCCGGCTATGTGCAGGCGCATCCGGCCATTCTGCAGCCGGCGGAGCCGTTTCTCGACATGTCTGGCGAGGACATCCGCAAGAGCCTGTATCTCACCACCGATTCCAGCGGCGAGGAGCTTTGCCTGCGCCCCGACCTCACCATCCCGGTGGCGCGGGATTATTTGGCCTCGGGCCAGGCCGGCCAGCCGGCCGGGTTCTGTTATCTGGGGCCGGTGTTCCGCCAGCGCGGCGGCCGGCCCAGCGAATTTCTCCAGGCCGGCATTGAATCCTTCGGCCGCCAGGACCGCGCCGCGGCGGACGCCGAAATTCTGGCGCTCGGGCTCGAAGCCACCGCGGCGTTCGGCGTCACCGAGATCGACATCCGCACCGGCGACGTCGCGCTGTTCAGCGCGCTGATCGATGCGCTCGGCCTGTTGCCGGTATGGCGGCGGCGATTGATGAAGGATTTCAACCGCAAGGCCAGCCTGGCGCAGGATCTGGAACGGCTGACTTTGGCCACCGCAACCCCGCGCAACGAATATGAGGGCGTGCTGGCGGCGCTGGCCGGCTCCGACCGCAAGGCCGCGCTGGCGCTGGTCACCGACCTGATGTCGATCGCCGGGGCCAGCAATGTCGGCGGCCGCTCGGTGGCGGAAATCGCCGACCGCTTTCTCGAACAATCGACGCTGACGGGCGGCGGTCTGCCGCGCGACGCGCTCGACAAGATCAAGCGGTTTCTCGCTATCACCGGCGATCCGAACCAGGCGCTCGGCCAGTTGCGCGCGCTCGCCGCCGACGCTGGGCTCGCGATCGACGCCGCGATCGATCAGTTCGAAAGCCGGATCGGCTTCATGGCGGCGCGCGGCATCGATCTCGCCAAGACCCGGTTCTCGACCTCGTTCGGGCGCGGCGTCGATTATTATACGGGCTTCGAATTCGAGCTGCACCGCAAGGGCAATGGCGACGAGCCGCTGGTGGCGGGCGGACGCTATGACGGCTTGATGACCCAGCTCAGCGCCGGTGCGCCGATCCCCGCGGTCGGGTTCTCGATCTGGATCGAGGCGCTGACCCGGTCGGAAAGCCCCGCAAGCCGCCTGTCCGGGAGCGCGTCATGACCACCACGCCATTCGTGCTTGCGGTGCCCTCGAAGGGCCGATTGCAGGAAAACGCCGAGGCATTCTTCGCCCGCGCCGGCCTGGCCTTGGCCAAGCCGCGCGGCGTTCGCGATTATCGCGGCACCATCGCCGGCCTCGACAATGTCGAGATCGCCTATCTGTCGGCCAGCGAGATCGCCTCGCAGCTGGCCCGCGGCGCGGTGCATCTGGGCATCACCGGCGAGGATCTGGTGCGCGAGAGCATTGCGGACGCCGACAAGCGCGTGGCGCTGATCGATGGCCTCGGCTTCGGCAGCGCCAATGTCATTGTCGCGGTGCCGCAGGCTTGGATCGACGTCCGCACTATGGCCGATCTCGACGACGTCACCACCGGGTTCCGCGCCCAGCACAACCGCCGGATGCGGGTGGCGACCAAATACATCAATCTCACCCGGACCTTCTTTGCGTCCCACGGTATCGTCGATTACCGGATCGTGGAAAGCGCGGGCGCCACCGAGGGCGCGCCTGCGGTTGGGACCGCGGAAATGATCGTCGACATCACCACAACGGGCGCAACTTTGGTCGCCAACGGGCTGAAGGTGCTCGATGACGGCGTGATCCTGCGCAGCCAGGCCAATCTGGTGGCCTCGCGCGGGGCCGACTGGAACCCGGAAGCCCTGGAAACCGCGCGGGTCATTCTCGACCATATCGCCTCGCGCGCCCGCGCCAACAAATACAAGGAAGTCCGCACCCGCTTTGCCGGTTGCGACGCCGCATTGCTGGCGGAAGCGCATAACCGCTTCGGCGTGGTGTCGCCATTCGGCGGCCCGACATCGTCGGGGATGCTGACGCTGCACTGCCCGCCGGCGCAGATCTATGCGCTCGGCAGCTTCCTGCGCGCACACGGTGCCGACACCGTCTCGGTCGCCTCGCTGGAATACGTGCTGGACCGGGAAAATCCGCTGTTCAGCAAACTTGCAGGATTCCTCGGGCATTAATGCCGCAAACCGTCATGCCCCGCGATGGCGACAGCGCGGCAAGTGGCCTATGTTGGGCGGGCGCCCTTCTCCTGGAAACCGATCGATGATGTTGGGTATTGACGTCGCTGGCCTGTCCAGTGGAGGCTCGGCCGCAGCCCTTGGGCTGTCGATCGTAGTGCCGGTCTATAATGAGGCGGCCGGACTGTCGGCGCTGCATGACCGGCTGATCGGATTGGCCGCCACACTGCGTCAGCGCCATGGCCTCGCTTGCGAGGTGATCTATGTCGATGACGGCAGCGCCGATGCCACGCTCAGCATCGCCCGCGGGCTTCTGCCGGCCCCCGCGCTCGACGTCCAGGTGGTGTCGCTGTCGCGCAATTTCGGCAAGGAAGCCGCGCTGATGGCCGGGCTCGACCACGCGCGGCGCGGCGCGGTGCTGTTCATGGACGGCGACGGCCAGCATTCCCCCGATCTGGTCGAGAAGCTGGTCGCCCACTGGATCGATGACGGCTACGACGTCGTCTATACGGCCAAGGCGCATCGCCACAACGAATCCTGGCTGCGGCGCACCGCAGTCCACGGCTTCTACGCATTGATCAATTGGCGCGCGCGGCAGAAGATCCCGGAAGACGCCGGCGATTTCCGCCTGCTGTCGCCGCGCGCGGCGGCGGCGCTGCGCCAGCTTCCCGAACGCAACCGCTTCTTCAAGGGGCTGGCGAGCTGGATCGGCTTCCGCCAGCTCCGCGTCGACTACGAACCGGCGCCGCGGGCCCACGGGGTCAGTTCGTTCAGCGCTTCCAAGCTGGTCGGGCTGTCGATCGAAGGTATCACCTCGTTTTCGGTGGCGCCGCTGCGGCTCGCCAGCATGCTCGGTCTGCTGCTGGCATTCGGGGCGTTCCTGTTCGGCCTGTCGATCCTGTGGGAGACCCTGGTGAGCGGCCATTCGGTGCCGGGCTATCCGTCGCTCGTCGTCGGCCTGATGACGATCGGCGGGGTGCAACTGATCATGATCGGCATCATGGGCGAATATATCGGCAAGATCCTGTCTGAGCTGAAAGCACGCCCGATCTATTTCGTCGCCGAACACAGCGTCAAACGCGCTGACGCTTCGGCTGGCGCCAACCCCAGCGAACGAACCGCCGCCGAATGAACAGCGCCGCGCCGCGCCGGATCTGGCTGTGCGCCGACGATTACGGCATCAGCCCGGGCGTCAACCGCGCCATCGTCGAGCTGATCGCGCGGCGGCGGATCAACGCGACGTCGGTGATGGTGGTGGGTCCGGCGATCGGGCGCGACGACATCAGCGCACTGAACGACGCCGCCACCGGCAATCCAGATTGCGCGATCGGCCTGCATGCAACGCTGACCTCGCCGTTCAGCCCGCTGACGATGCATTTCCGTCCGCTGCATGGCGGTTTGTTTCTGCCACTGGGCGCGATGTTGCGGTCTGGCCTGCTGCGGCGGCTCGACCGCGAAATGATCGCCGCCGAATTGACCGCGCAGATCGCCGCCTTCGTGGCGCTGTTCGGGCGGACGCCGGACTATGTCGACGGCCACCAGCATGTGCAGCTGTTTCCGCAAGTGCGCGACGCATTCCTGACGGCGGTGCAGGCCGCGGCGCCGAAGGCCTGGGTCCGGCAATGCGGCCGCAGCCGCGCGCTGGCTCGGCGGCTCGGCCAGCCGAAAGCGCTGCTGCTCGATCATCTCAGCGTGCAGTTTCGCGCCCGCGCCGCGCGCGCCGGCATCGCCTTCAATTCCGGATTTGCCGGCGCCTATGATTTTCGTCGGGAGACGAATTTCGCGGCGCTGATGGGCGACTTTCTCGACGGCCTGCCCGATGGCGGGCTGGTGATGTGCCATCCCGGCCATGTCGATGAGACCCTGATCAATCTCGACCCGTTCACCGATCAGCGAGAGCGCGAACATGCCTTCCTCGCCGGCGAGGAGTTCCTGCCGCTGCTCGCCGCCAACAATGTCGCGCTGACGGCGCGGCCGGCGAATCAGCCGGCAACGCCCGCTCTGTCGCCTACGGAAATTTAATCCGGCCGGGCACTTATTGCGTCACAAAGCTTCCCTACATCTGCCACGCCGCCGCGACGGATCGCTGCCGATCAAGCGTCGTCGCGCGGTTATGCGATGCTCAGGGAGACCATCATGACACCGCAAGAACGCCAACTGGTTGACGATCTGTTCGAGAGGCTCGCCCACGTCGAAACCGCGCCGCGGGATCCGGACGCCACCGCGGCGATCACGCAGGGCCTGCGAACTGCGCCCAATGCGACTTACGCCTTGGTGCAGACCGTCCTGTTGCAGGACGAAGCGCTGAAGCGTGCCCATGACCGCATCCAGCAATTGGAAGGCACCGACGAGCCCCAGCAGGAGCGCGGCGGCTTTCTCGACTCGATGCGCGAGACCATCTTCGGCCGCGATCAGTCGCAACCGCGCGGCTCGGTGCCGAATGTTCGCCCGCCCGATCTCGGCAGCCGTCCGGCCTGGAATACCGGTCAGGTGCTGGGCTCGACCCAAGGCCAATACAATCCCCGGCAGGATCGGCCCTATGCGGAACCGCAAGGCGGCCCGTATGGTCAACCGCAACCGGGCTCCTATGGCGCGCCGCCGGCAGCGAACGGTGGAGGCTCGTTCCTCGGCACCGCCGCGGCGGCCGCCGCCGGCATGGTCGGCGGATCGCTGTTGCTCGGCAGTATCCGCTCGATGATGGGCGGAACGCAGCATGGCTTCGGCGATCAGTCCGCGCTCGGCGGCGGCATTCAAAACCCGTGGGCTGGAGACCAGTCCGGCGGCAGTCTGGCGCGTGACGCCGGCCTCAACGACATCGGCAATACCAACGATCCGTCGGGACTGCGCGCCGATGACCCTTCGTCGCGTCAGGGCATGTTCGACCAGGCCTCGAACGAGGACCACGACGACATGGATCTGGATGGGAACGATTTCGACGATGGCGGCGGCGACAGCGACTTCGCCTGAGCATCGAATGGCACAACGCAAACGGCCGCCCGATCGGGCGGCCGTTTCTGTTGGTCACCGGCTCGATCAGATCACCACGACCCGCGCGCCGACGCGGACGCGGCCATAGAGATCGATGACATCCTGATTGCGCATCCGGATGCAGCCCGACGAGACGTTGGTGCCGATCGTCCACGGCTCGTTGGAGCCGTGGATCCGATACAAGGATGAGCCGAGATACATCGCGCGTGCGCCGAGCGGGTTCTGCGGGCCGCCCTCCATGTGGCGCGGCAGATCGGGACGGCGCGCCAGCATTTCCGGCGGCGGGGTCCAGCCCGGCCATTCCTTCTTCGCCGAAATCGTCTTCACCCCGGACCAGGTGAAGCCGGGCCGGCCGACGCCAATCCCGTAACGCAACGCCCGGCCGTCGCCCTGGACCAGATACAGAAACTTGTTCGGCGTATCGATGACGATGGTGCCGGGGCTCTCCTTGCCGCTATACTCGACAAGCTGCTTTTCATACTTCGGATCGAATGCCGGATGCGCCGGCTCGATCTCCTGTTCCTGCTGCCCCATCGATTGCTGCGGCTCGATCGGCGGCAGCAATTCACGGCGCTGGTCGTAGCCCTGCTCGTCGCGCGGCTGATAGTTCGGCTGGTAGCTCGGCTCGTAGACCGGCGGCTGCTCGTAGCGCGACGGCGCTCCGTCACTGAACAGGAATTCGATGAACCCGCCGCCCATCGACGAACGCTGCGCCGACACGGGACGAACCGGCAATTGCCGCGGCGCGGGCTGATCGGCATAGATCACCGAGGGCTGGACGATTTGCGAGGAGTCGAACGCGGCTGCGCCCTGCAATCCAACGCCGAGACAAGACACGCTGGTAAGTAATGCAATGGTGGATTTTCTGAACATCGACGTACTCTGCACTGTTGCGTCGCGGATGCGCCCGTGAGCGCCTGTGAACGTGATTAATTAAGATCAAGATCGCCTCGGTTTAGTAAACAGAACCGGGATCGGGATTCACCACGCCGCCAATAGCGGGCAGTTCTTGCTGGTAGCGTTTATTTTCGATGAACCCGCCGAACTCATGGTTAATCATTGATGATTGCGCGTTCGGCATTGGGCACCAAAGGGCGCTATCCGCCGTGAACGCGTCGTTAAACAGAACGTACTATCAAGGCTTATTGATTGGGAACTGGGATGAACCGATGTCTGTCCAACGCAAGCGCTTTCGCATTGAAGAACTCGTCAACGGCCACGCGCCGATTTTCGCGAGCGTCAATGACGACACCAGCTCCGGTCATTCCGGTCACGATGAGATCATGACCGAGCTGCGCGCGATCCGCGAGCAGATGTCGGGCCCGTCGCGGGTCGTCCAGGGCACAAGGGAGATCGACCAGTCGATCGAAAGCGAAGCAGCCGAAGCCAAGGCGATGCTTGCCAGTTACCGGGCGCAGGTCGAGCAATGTGAAAAGCTCAAAATCGAGCTCGATCTCATCCACAACGCCATCACCCAGACCAAACGGGAAATCGCGTTGCTGCATACCAAGAGTTTCAATGGCGACGAGATGGCCAAGGTCAATGGCGAACTCGGGGCGGTGGTCGGCGGCACCGAAGAGGCGACGCAGCAGATCCTGGAAGCCGCGGAGGCGATCGATCTGGCCGCGAGCGCCTCGACCAAGGTGAACTCGCCCGACCAACAGAAGCTTCTCAGCGAAGAAATCCAGGAGCGCGTGATCTCGATCTTCGAGGCCTGCAACTTCCAGGACCTGACCGGCCAGCGCATCAACAAGGTGATGACGACGATGAAATTCATCGAGAATCATATCATCTCGATGATGGACATCTGGGGTGGGGTCGATGAAATCAAGGCGCACGCGCCGCCGATCGTGGACAGCCGCGAGGGCGATGCCAAGCTGTTGAACGGCCCCAAGCTGGACGACGACGTCGGCCATGCCTCGCAGGACGATATCGACGCGCTGTTCAACTGAGCGCAGCGACCGCGGCGCCAAGCGCGCGCGGCAATGCGCGCCAGCCCGATCGCCAGCAAACTGAGTGACGGCCCGGCGCCAACGTGCGCGGGCCACGCACGGACAGCCGCGGTCGCGACGCCGTCGGCACAGGCGATAAAATGATCGGCGGTCGATCGGCTGGCCCCTACGCCCCGGCACAGAAGCGGTGCCGGCGACGGCTTGCCAGCGCGTTGAACCCACCGGGTTCCCCAGCCGCGCCATCCCTCATGGCATCAACCAGTGCGAAGACCCTCGCTCAGGCGCGCGGCGCGCAGCGGACATAGACCATGTTGCCGTAACGAGTCGCCGCGTCCTTGTCGATGAAGCGGGTCACCAGAACCTTGCCGTCGAACGACACGATCTCGCGGTCCTGGTCGCCACCGGCCGGGCCGGGCGGACCGATATAATTCTTGCCGCTGGTGCTGCCCTTCAGCCGCAATTCCTGCGGCGTGGCCTGGTCGGCCAGATGCATGATCACGCCGCCGGAGGTGCCGGCGCCGATCACATAGGGGTTCTTGCATTGGCCGCGCGCGGCGTTTTCGGTGCGCACCCGGTCGTTCGGATTCATGTACGAAGCCAGTCCCCAGCGGCCGACCAGCTCATCGGCGCGAATCGTCGCCGGCAATTCCGGCTCTGGAGGGGGTTCTTGCACCGCAACCGGCTGCGCTCCGCCGAAACCGCCGACGGTGCCACAAGCCCCGAGGCTTAGCGCCAGCACCGAAGCGAGCCCCAGGCGAGAAAAAGCGCGTGCGTAGCATGAACTGACCATATCTATCCCCAAGAGAAACGTCCTCAACGCGCCCAGCAAGCACACAAGCGCAAAACTTCCGACAGAGCAATGCAGCGACATTCACTGCGCAGGTGCTCTGATCTGGTTTTCTGAACCATCCTATCTTGACCTCACTAAGGCCTTAAGCCCTTGCTTGACAGGATCGGCCGCAACACATATTGCGGACCTACAATTAGCACTCCCGCAGCACGATTGCCAAGAACGTCACCGCATCAGCCTGCTGCTCCGCACGGGTTAACTGGCCTTCCAAGCAAGGCGATCAAGCAACCACACAGGAAACTCTCATGGCCAAGACCAATTTTCGCCCCTTGCACGACCGTGTCGTTGTCAAGCGTGTCGATGCCGAGACCAAGACCAAGGGCGGCATCATCATTCCCGACAGTGCCAAGGAGAAGCCGCAGGAGGGCCTGGTCGTCGCGGTCGGCCCCGGCGGACGCGACGAGGCCGGCAAGCTGCTCCCGATCGACATCAAGACCGGCGACAAGGTGCTGTTCGGCAAGTGGTCGGGCACCGAGATCAAGCTGGATGGCGAGGAACTTCTGATCATGAAGGAATCCGACATCATGGGCGTACTGAGCTAAGCCGCACGACCCACATCAGCGTTCTCAGCGTCATGCCCGGACCTGGTCCGGGCATCCATCCTTTCGACATCGCGATGGATTGCCGGCTCACACCCGGCAACGACGATCCCGAGAGCGCGTCGACAACCCAAGGAGCAAGAATTACATGTCAGCCAAGGACGTCAAGTTTTCCGGAGACGCGCGCGACCGCATGTTGCGCGGCGTCGATATCCTCGCCAACGCGGTCAAGGTGACGCTCGGCCCCAAGGGCCGCAACGTCCTGATCGAAAAGAGCTTCGGCGCCCCGCGCATCACCAAGGACGGCGTCACCGTCGCCAAGGAGATCGAGCTCGACGACAAGTTCGAGAACATGGGCGCGCAGATGCTGCGCGAAGTCGCCTCCAAGACCAACGATCTGGCCGGCGATGGCACCACCACCGCCACCGTGCTGGCTCAGGCGATCGTCCGTGAGGGCGCCAAATCGGTCGCCGCCGGCATGAACCCGATGGATCTGAAGCGCGGCATCGAGATCGCCGTTCAGGCCGTCGTCAAGGATCTGCTGAAGCGGGCCCGCCCGGTCGCCTCCTCGGCCGAGATCGCCCAGGTCGGCACCATTTCGTCGAACGGCGACGCCGCGATCGGCAAGATGATCGCCCAGGCGATGCAGAAGGTCGGCAACGAGGGTGTCATCACCGTCGAGGAAAACAAGTCGCTCGAGACCGAAGTCGACATCGTCGAAGGCATGAAGTTCGACCGCGGCTACCTGTCGCCCTACTTCGTCACCAATGCCGAGAAGATGAGCGTCGAGCTCGAGGACGTCTATGTGCTGCTGCACGAGTCCAAGCTGAGCGGCTTGCAGGCGATGCTGCCGGTGCTGGAAGCCGTGGTGCAGTCGGGCAAGCCGCTGCTGATCATCGCCGAGGACGTCGAGGGCGAAGCGCTCGCGACCCTGGTGGTGAACCGCCTGCGTGGCGGCCTCAAGGTCGCCGCCGTCAAGGCGCCGGGCTTCGGCGATCGCCGCAAGGCGATGCTCGAAGACATCGCGGTGCTGAGCGGCGGTCAGGTGATCTCCGAGGAACTCGGCATGAAGCTCGAAAGCGTGACGCTGGCGATGCTCGGCCGCGCCAAGAAGGTGGTCATCGACAAGGAAAACACCACCATCGTCTCGGGCGCCGGCAAGAAGAAGGACATCGAAGCCCGCGTCAACCAGATCAAGGGTCAGATCGAGGAAACCACCTCGGACTATGATCGCGAGAAGCTGCAGGAGCGGCTGGCCAAGCTGGCCGGCGGCGTCGCGGTGATCCGCGTCGGCGGTGCCACCGAAATCGAAGTCAAGGAGAAGAAGGACCGCGTCGAGGACGCCCTCAACGCGACCCGCGCCGCGGTTCAGGAAGGCATCGTGCCGGGCGGCGGCGTGGCGCTGCTGCGCGCCAAGAAGGCCGTCGGCCGCATCAACAACGACAATTCGGATGTCCAGGCCGGCATCAATATCGTGCTGAAGGCGCTCGAAGCTCCGATCCGCCAGATCGCCGAAAACGCCGGCGTCGAAGGCTCGATCGTGGTCGGCAAGATCCTCGAGAACAAGTCCGAGACCTTCGGTTTCGACGCGCAGACCGAGGAATATGTCGAGATGCTCGCCAAGGGCATCGTCGATCCGGCCAAGGTGGTGCGCACCGCGCTGCAGGATGCGGCCTCGGTCGCAGCCTTGCTGGTGACGACCGAAGCCATGGTCGCCGAACTGCCGCGCGAAGCTGCTCCGGCGATGCCGGGCGGCGGCGGTGGCATGGGCGGTATGGGTGGCATGGGCGGCATGGGCTTCTAACGCCACACCAACCGACAAATTCGATCGAAGGCCGCCCCGCTCGGGCGGCCTTCTTTTTGGCGTTTGCATCGGGATTTGCTAGGCAACGCCCTGGTCTGACGACAACGAATCGAGACGACTCACCCATCCAATGCTCTGCGAGGAACTGTGGAATGCGCGCGCTCATCTTCAGTCTGCTGTTGCTGGTTCCCGCGGCCGATGCCGCACTGGCGCAGGCAAAGCCCCCCGCACAGCCCGGGACGGACATCCGCTATTTCACCTCGATCGACGGTTTCATGGACGGCAATGCGGACGTCATCCTGAAGGAAACCCGGCAGGGCGACACCGTCACTTCCGCGGTGATCGACGTCTGCTATCCCGCCGACAAGGCCTCCGACCGCCGGGACCGTTTTGTCGCCGATCTGGCGCCGCGCGGCCAGACCATGACCGGAACCACCCAGAGCCTTGGCGACAAGCTCCCGGTCTCGGTCACGCTGACGCGCAAGCAAACCGGGGAAACCTACAAATTCACCGGCAAGGTCAAGATCGGCTCCACCGTCACCGAGATCGTCTCGCGCGACAATTCCGACCTCAGCGAGCAGGAATACCGGGACAACCAGTCGACCGATGACAGCATCACCGCGGCGCCGGAGGATTTCACCGAGGTCTCGCCGGAGGCGGTCGGCGTCAAGGTGAAGCTGGACTCGGCGCTGGATTTCCTCAAAAGCCTCAAGGGCCAGAACATCGAGGTCGCACTCAGCAGCCTCAATGCCGGCTGCGACGCGCTGCGTGCCGGCGAGCAGACCATCACGCTTTCGGTCGACCCGACGCGCGCGGCGGCCTTCATTGCCAATGCCAGGACCCAGCCGGGCGTCGTCAAGGCCGGCTGGACCACCGGCATTTTCGACATGGATCGCAGCATCCGCTTCGCCGCGGCCAATTGGCGCGACGGTGACAGGCTGAACCGGGACAAGCTGTCTGGCGCGATCGCGGCCGTGCTGTCGAAGACGCTGGCGGCGAAATTGTCCGCAGAGACGTGGAGCGACACCACCGGCAAGCTGACGCTGATTTTCAAGCGCCCGAGCCCCTTGCTGCCCGCGCTGGGGCTCACCGAGACCCTCGAAGTCACCGCGCTGGTCGGCCCCGACAAGCCCGGAGCGACCGATCGGCTGATGCTGTGGGTCGGCGCCCCGGCAATCTCGACCGCCGACGAGACGCCGGGCGCCAAGCTTAACCTGAATGACGATACCGGCGCCGACGAAGAGGGCGAGCCGGAGGATACCGGCGGCTCGCTCGCCGCGCTGGCCAAGGCGTTTTCGGCACAGCGCTGGGATTCGGACAAAGCCGCATGGAAATAGGGCGCGAGCGACTCTGAGCCGAGGCGATCGAGGGCGGAACTCGCCGAACCGGCGATTTGACATGGCGTTGCGTTGCGGCAATGAAGCGCTTCCCTCTGACTGCAGGACATCTCATTGAATGGCGCGCTTTGACGCAGTGGTGATCGGCGCCGGCCTCGGCGGCTTGACGGCGGGCGCCATCCTGGCCCGCGAGGGGCGCAAGGTCGTGGTGATCGAGCGCAGCAATTCGGTCGGAGGCGCCGCGTCGAGCTACAAGGCCGGCGACCTGTTCGTCGAAAGCTCGCTGCACCTGACCAGCGACCCGCATCATGGCGACGATCCCAAACACGCCCCGCTGACCCGCGCCGGCGTGCTCGACGCGGTCAAATGGATTCCGGCCGGCGCGCTCTATCAGGCTCGCGGCGGACCGTTGACACAGCCCTTCGTGCTTCCCGCCAATTTCGCCTCGGCGCGTAGCGCGCTCATCGAACGGTTTCCGCAAGCGCGCGACGGCATCGAACAGGCGCTCGACGAGATGCAACGGATCGCCGCGACCGAGACCGCGCTCACCGATCAGGATCTGTCGCTGTCGGACAGATTCGATCAGCTGTTCGGCGACAATGAAGCCGTCAAATGCGCGCTGGCCGCCAATCTGTCCTATTATCACGATGACCCCAAGACGTTGCGGTGGGCGAGCTTCGCCGCGGCGCAGGGCATCTTTCTGCGCGGCGGCGCCTGCTTCATCCAGGGCGGCTCGCAGCGGCTGTCGAGCGCGCTGGCGCGCGCCATCCGAAAGGCGGGCGGCGAGGTGTTGCTGCGCCGGACCGTCAGCGCCATCGCGCTGAATGCCGACGGCGAAGCCCGCCACATCACCCACACCGCGCGAGATGGCAGCGATCCGCAGACCATCGAGGGCGCGCGGATCATCGGCAACGCCGCGCCAGAGACGCTCGCGACGCTGCTGCCGGAAGCCGACGCGACGCGCTTGACCGACAGCTACGCGCAGCTGACACCGTCGATCTCGCTGTTCGCCCTGACGCTGGGCCTGTCGACGCAGCCGCGCAGCTTCGGCATCGACAGCTATGCGACGCAATTGCTGCCGGACTGGATGACGACGCTCGCGGACTACGCGCAGGGCAAGTCGCTGATGGCCGAGGAGCCTGGCGGGCGGATGCCGCCGCTGGCGATCGTCGATTACGCGGCGATCGACTCCGGCGTGCCGGCGCCGCCTTATGTTTTGTCCGTGGTGGGGCCGGATCGTCTGTCGAACTGGAGCGAGCTTGCGCCCGAGGCCTATCGCGCCAAGCGCGCGCGTTGGCAGCAGGCCATCGTCGACTACCTCGACGCGCAATATCCTGGGCTCGCCGCGGCGGTGACGGCCTCGTCATTCAACACGGCACTATCGGTGCAGCAATATCTCAACGCGCCGCAGGGCGCGGTCTACGGCTTCGCGCCGATCGTGCCGAAGCCGAACGGACCGCAACCCAGCCGCTCGCCGCGCACGGTGCTGCCGGGATTGTATCTGGCCTCGGCCTATGCGGGCCTTGGCGGCTATACGGGCGTGGTGCAGTCGGCCGCGGTCTGCGCCGACATGATGCTGCGCGACGCCTGAGCGCAGATATCGGATCAGTTGGTATTGAGCCGGAACCGCAGCGTCTGGGCGCCGACGAACGAGATCAGATCGCCCTGCCGGGTCCAGGTGGTGGCTTCGCTCAGCGCGGCGACCAGCGCATCGTCGGCCTGCACCTTGTCCGGCGGGCAGCCACGGTCCTCGATCGCCCCCGGCAGAAACACCACGGTGTTGCCGGCGATCGAGAACTGCCCCTTGCCGCCCTTGCACCACAGCTCCACCCGGGTCTCGCCATTCTGCCCGATCTCCAGGCTCGGCAGCCGCTTCGAGCCCGGCTGGCGCGCCGCGTCCAGGGTCATTTCCAGCCCGAACGGAAACTCCTCAGCGGCATGGGCCGGCCCGACGCCCGGCAGCGCCATCACGATGGCGGCAAACAAGGCGGCGGATTTCAGATCGGTTGCAGATGTCATCTTGCCTCGAAGTCTCGATGAAGGTTCGCGTTTCTAGCCGCCGGCCATGGCCTTGACCAGACGGCCGGCCGCGCCCTGAGACATGCCAGCCGCTCACAAATGCGCGAATTGCCAAAGCTTAAGAAACCCACGATTCCCACCATGCTAGGCTGCGGCAATGCCTGGCCATGGCGCTGCGGGTCTTTGCCCGCAGTCTTGAGCTGCGGTTCTCGATGTCCCTTGGGCCGCGCGCCCTTCCCGGAGACGGCAATCAGTGAGCAACATCCGATCCACGCTGGCGACCGTATGGCGGATCGCCGCGCCCTATTTCCGTTCCGATGACCGGCGAATGGCCTGGCTGCTGCTCTCGGCGGTGGTGGGCATCGAACTGGCGGTGGTCGGGCTGACAGTCTTGTTCAACCGCTGGAACAACGTGTTCTACAATGCGCTGCAAGAGCGCAATTACGACGTCTTCAAATATCAGATCGGTTATTTCTGCGTGCTGGCGACGATCTGGATCGCGCTGAAAGTCTACCAGCTCTATCTCAACCAGTGGCTGCAGATCCGCTGGCGCCGCTTCATGACCGAACACTATCTCGGCGGCTGGCTGCACGACGCCAACCACTACCAGATGCAATTGCTGGGCGACGCCGCCGACAACCCCGACCAGCGCATTGCCGAGGACACCCAGATGTTCGTCCAGCAGACGCTGGGGCTGGGCGTCGGCTTGCTCAGCGCGATCGTCACCCTGGCATCCTTCGTCGTCATCCTGTGGGGGCTGTCCGACGAGGCGCCGTTGCATCTGTTCGGCAGGGACATCCCGATCCCCGGCTATCTGGTGTGGGGGGCGCTGATCTACGCCACGATCGGCACCGCACTGACCCATTGGATCGGCCGGCCGCTGGTCGGGCTGAACTTCCAGCAGCAGCGGCTCGAGGCCGATTTCCGCTTCAACCTGGTGCGCGCGCGGGAAAATTCCGAACAGATCGCGCTGCTGCGCGGCGAGACGGCCGAACGCGGCCGGCTGTCGGAGCGTTTCGGGCGGGTATTCGACAATTGGCTCGGCATCATGACCCGAAACAAGAAGATCACCGCCTTCACCGCCAGCTATTCGCAGGCCTCGATCATTTTTCCCTACATTCTGGTGGCGCCCGCCTATTTCGCCCAGCGCGTCCAGCTCGGCGGCATGATGCAGACCGCCTCGGCCTTCAACAGCGTGCAGGACGCGCTGTCGTTCTTCATCTCCGCCTATCGCACGCTGGCGGAATGGCAGGCCGTGGTGGCGCGGCTCGACGGTTTCGAAACCGCGATCGACAAGGCCGCCGTGAGAAAATCCGAGGCCGACATCATCCAGGTCGCGCCCACAGGGAGCGGCGCGATCGACCTCACCAATTTGATCGTCCATCTTCCCGGCGGGCGTCAATTGGTCAGCGCCGCGGATTTCCAGTTCCGCGGCAATGAGCGCACCTTGATCACCGGCCCGTCCGGCTCGGGAAAATCCACTTTGTTCCGGGCGATTGCCGGGATCTGGCCGTTCGCGTCGGGATCGATCGCAATTCCCTCAGGCGCCACGCTGATGATGCTGCCACAGCGACCTTATTTTCCGGTCGGCGCGTTGCACGCCGCGATCGCCTATCCGGCGGAGGAAGCGGATTTTTCCGCACGGCGCGTGACCGAGGTGTTGACTGACGTCGGGCTGCCCGCATTGGCGCCGCGGCTGGACGAACACGCCCACTGGAATCGGATGTTGTCGCTCGGCGAACAGCAGCGCCTTGGCCTCGCCCGCGCACTGCTGCATCAACCGCAATTCCTGTTTCTGGATGAGGCCACAGCCTCGTTGGACGAACCGTCGGAAGCCGCGCTGTACCGGCTGCTGGAACGCAAGCTGCCGGCCACCACCATCGTCTCGATCGGCCATCGCTCGACCCTGGAGGCGTTCCATCAACGCGACGTCCGCCTCGGCCGCGACGGCGACGGGTTCGCCCTGCAGGACCGGGTCGAGGAAGCCACCCCAAGCGCCTGACCGCCGAAACCACCCCGGCCCGCGCGGCGTTGGATCGCCTTGCAATCATAGCGCTGCAAGCCGGAAAGCCCCCGCGGGAATTGTGAGGCATCGTGTCCCGGGCGCGATGCGGCGCCCAGGGCCGCGTCGGAGAACCGGACCCCGGTCGGACGCCGCAAGTAACCGGGACCGGCTCTACCGCGCACACGCTGCAAGTGTGGCAGAGAGCACTGCGTCTGGAGAACCGCATTTGTCGCCACCAGCTTTATGGAAGCCGATCACCGCCAGGCTCGGGTTTGACGACCTCACAAACAAAAAGGGCGGCAGATTGCTCTGCCGCCCTTTGCGTAGAAGAGGAAGTGTTACTTCAGGTTCGACACCATGGTCAGGTCAGCCGACAGCTTGGCGACGAAGCGCGCGCCGCACCAGCCCGAAGTCACGCCGTTCGAGGTGAAGTCGCTGGTGATCGCCTGGCAGCCAGCCTTCGACAGGTCGCTGTCCGAATATCGCAGGTCGAGGGTGAACACCTTGTAGGTCAGGCCGATACCGACGTTCCAGGTGTTGTAATCCGGCAGCGCGGTGAAGGCATAGAAGCCATCGGTGGTGCCCAGCCACTGACGACCGAACTCACCCGACACATAGGAGCCGATGCCGCTGGTGCCGAAGAAGGTGCTGGGCATCACGACCTTGGCGGTGCCCGACAGGTAGGTGCCTTCGGTACCGAACTTCAGGAAGTCAGGCGAATAGTTGACGTTGACGCCGACCGAGAACACGTCGTTGAAGGCGTAGCCGACCTTGCCATAGACTTCGTAGAAGCTGACGTCCTTCTTCATGACGTTGCCGTTGGCAATGGCGCTGGAGCCGAGCGGGCACAGAACGCCGCCGCCCTGAACGGTGTCGATGCACTCGCCACCCGGATAGCCGTAGTACCAGAAGCCAACGTCGAAGGAGAGCGGACCGAAGGTCGGGCGGATACCGACATAGCCGTCGAGCTCAGCCGCGGCGCGGTTGGTGAAGGAAATGCTCGACGCCGACACGCCAGCATAGAGCTGCAGGTTCGGGTTGATGTTGTAGCGCGGCTCGAAATAGGCGGTGACCGACGGCTTGTGGTTGGACTGCGCGATGCCGCGGAAGATGTACTCGCTGGAGATCGAGCTGCCGAAGGCGATATCCCAGGGATCGAACGGCGCGACCACCGGGGGCGCCTTGTAATACTTGGCCGGCAAATCAGCAGCCTGAGCCGAACCAACCCCGATCGCGAGCACCGCTGCGACTGACAACAAAGTTTTATTCATGACGATCCCCATCGATTGAATGCCAGTCCGATCCGATTGCCTTGAGGCGAGAACGATACCGACTGCCGCTACATCCCGTAAACTTGATCCCAATCTGCGGGGAAGTGCGCGAACCGTGAAGCGAAAAACACAAGCAAGTGCCTAGTTAATGAGCAATATGAGCTTTTGGGGTGATAGTAGTTTCTGGGTGTTGCATTCCAAGCACACCTTCTGCGAGATATTCCGAACTATTATGTCCAGGACCGATCAATAGACACACCTGTTGGGTCATCTAGGGATGGCCGACGAATGTGCTTTCCGTCTCTGCCGCAGGCGAATCGCCCATCGAGGGACGCGGCGGCGGCGCGCGCCCCCCCTCTGTTGCGGCCGAATCTCTTCTACCCGGGCGAGGCCTGTTGCAACCAGAGCACAGTCTGAGTGGGGACCGCCGACGGCGCGCAACCAAGATCCGCGGACAAGGGAATCGGCCAGCAAGCGACAAGCAAAAGGCCGCGGCGATGCCGCGGCCTTTGACCAGCAGCGCTGCCGGCACGGCAGCGCATCAGAACTATCTATGATCCCGAGACGGCGCGGTTTCCCTTTCCACATCGTCTTCGTCCGAACTCGCCGGATAGGGATCGGATGATGATGGGTCGGCGGGGGACGGATCCACCGCAGAGGCCTCCTCTTGCGACTCGTCCTCTTGTGAGTCGTCCTCTTGTGAGTCGTCTTCGTGGGAGTCGTCGTCTTGCGAGGCGCCTCCTTCTGAGTCGGCGTCGGGAGACCAGCGGTCAGTCGACGCGTCCTCGGCCGACAAATCCATCGCGGAGGTCTCCGCTGGGGACGGATCGTCAGCGAGCGGTTCTGCTGGAGAAGATGGAGTCGCAGCGGGCTGCGCAGATTCCCAGCGCGCGCCGTCTTCCACCGGCGCCGGTACCGGCTTCTTCGGCCTCGGCTTCCTCGGCGCGGCGGGCTTTGCGGCCACCGGCGCGGGCGACGGTGATGCCTCGGTCATGGCGGCGACATCCTGCGCGCCGGTCGGCATCGTCGAGCTTGCCGTTTTGGCGGATTTCCGCGGCGCTGTCTGCTTCGGCTCTGCCTTCTTCGCGGCTTTCTTCGCGACCTTCTTGACGGTCTTTGTGGCGGTCGGAGCCTTGGCCTTTGCGGCCGTCTTCACCGACTTCTTCTTCGCCGACGTCTTCGCGGTCTTGGCCTTCGCGGCCTTTGGCGGTGATTTCTTGGCGGTCTTCTTGACGGCCTTCTTGGCAGTCTTCCCTGCCGACTTCGTCACGACCTTCTTGGTTGTTTTCTTGGTTGTTTTCTTGGCTGTTTTCTTCGTTGTCTTCTTGGCGGGGGTCTTGGCCGCCTTCTTCACAGCTTTCTTGGCGGATTTTTTCGCGGCCTTCTTCGTCGTCTTGGTGGCGGCCTTCTTGGCTAACAGCAGCTTCTTGGCCTTCTTGGATTTCTTATCCTTCTTGCCCTTTTTGTCTTTAGCCATCGTGGTCCTCCTGTTGCATGGATCGCTTTCAGCAAGCGGTCAGCACGGGCCCCGATCGATCAGTTCAACCCCGGCCGGGAACCGCCCGTCGCCCAATCGAGAAGTTCAATCGTGTGCACCACAGGGACCGACGTTCCGCTGGCGATCTGCACCATGCAGCCGATATTTCCCGCAGCGATCATGTCCGGCTTGAGCGTCGCGATGTTGGCAACCTTCCGATCGCGCAATCTGCCCGCAATGTCAGGCTGGAGAATATTGTAGGTGCCCGCCGAACCACAACACAAATGACTCTCTGGTACATCTTTCACCACGAATCCGCAGTTGGAAAGCAATTCTTTGGGAAGCTGCGTGATTTTCTGTCCGTGCTGCAGCGAGCAAGCGGAGTGATACGCGATGACGATATCATCGCGTGGCTGCGGCACAGTCATTTCCAGGCCGCCGACATATTCGCTGATGTCCTTGGCCAATGCTGACACCTTGGCGGCGGGGCCTGCGAATTGTGCGTCCTCGCGCAGCATGAAGCCGTAGTCCTTGATCACCGTGCCGCAGCCGGATGTCGTCACCAGGATGGCATCGAGTCCGCCTCGCTCGGCTTCCTTGAGCCACGCGGTGATGTTGGCGCGCGCGAATTCCAGCGTCCGGGTGTCGCGTCCCAGATGATGGATCAGCGCGCCGCAGCATTGCTCCTCCGCCACCAGCACGACCTCGATGCCGTGCCGCGTCAGCAAATTGATCGCCGCGCGATTGATCCGCGGCGCCAGCACCTGCTGGGCGCAGCCATGCAGCAGCGCGACCCGGCCGCGACGCGCCCCAAGCGCGGGAAACACGGTGCCGGAGGACGGCCCCTCGGGCGGCAGATGGGCCGGCGCCAGCGCCAGCATCGCCTTGATTCGGTTCAGCAAAGTCGGCGTCGCCTGACTCCGGGCGGAGGGCAGCAACCCGGCTAAGGGGCGCACGACGCGCGCCATCACCATGCCGAGGCGAAACATCCCCGGATGCGGCATCAGCCAGGCCAGCAGCGCACGGATACCGCGATCGGCGAGCGGCCTTTTGTAGTCGCGCTCAATCCGGACCCGCGCCTGATCGACCAGATGCATGTAGTTCACGCCCGACGGACAGGTGGTCATGCAGGCGAGGCAGGACAGGCAGCGGTCGATATGTTTCACCACCTCAGCGGTCGGCGGCGCGTCCTTCTCCAGCATCTCCTTGATCAGGTAGATTCGCCCGCGCGGGCTGTCGAGTTCGTCGCCGAGCAGCACATAGGTCGGGCACGTTGCGGTGCAGAAGCCGCAATGCACGCAGGCGCGCAGGATCTGATCGGCGACGGCGATGTCGGGATCGGCGAGTTGGGCAAGGCTGAATTCGGTCTTCATGTGGCGGGTCCTCGCGCCATTCGGCCGCGATTGAGAATGTTTTTGGGGTCGAAGCTGTGCTTGACCCGCTGCCCGAGCGCGGCGAGGCCGCTCGCCTGCGGATGAAACACGTCCACCGCGCGGCGCATGTCGTCGGCGGCCCGGATCAGCGTGGCATGGCCGCCGATCGCATTGACGCGCTGACGTAGCGCCTTGGCATTGGCATCGCCGGATGGCGGCAGCGCCACCCAGATCAATCCGCCGCCCCAATCATAAAACACCTCACCCTGGCTCTCCCGCGCCAGCGCCTGGCCGAAGGCGCCGCCGGCAGCCGGCGGACAGACGATCCGCCACACCGGCCACAGCGCGCGCGGGCCGCTGGCCGCATAGGGCGCGACGTCGCGGATCGCCGCCCAGGCCGCGGCGGAGTCCGCATCCTCGATGAGGTCGGCCGGCCCATATGATCCCAGCAAGGCGCGCAGCGATTCGGCGCGATGCGCGACCGACTGGGTGATGCCTTCGAGCCGCAACAGCGTCAGCGCCTGATCCGGCGCGCCGATCTCGCCGAGCGGCGCCTGCGTGGTGCGCAGCGCCGAGCCCGGCAGATGCGCGGCGCCGGAGACGTCGAACGGCGAGCCAAGCGCCGCCGTCATCGCCTTGTTGGCGGCAACGTCGTCGAGCCCGCGCAAAACCAAGGTGCGCTCGCTTTCCGGCCGCGGCGTCACCTTCAGCGTCACCTCGGTCATCACCGCCAAGGTGCCCCAGGAGCCCGCCAGCAGCTTGCAGAGGTCATAGCCGGTGACGTTCTTGACCACCCGGCCGCCGGCCTTGAAGCTCTCGCCGAAGCCCGACACCGCATGCGCCCCGAGCAGGTGATCGCGGGCGCCGCCGGCCTTGATCCGGCGCGGACCGGCCAGGCCAGCGCCGATCATGCCGCCGATCGTGCCGCGCTGCGCCGGCGTGCCGAGCAGCACGCTGGTCTCCATCGGCTCGAAGGCAAATTGCTGGTTCTTGGAATCGATCAGCGACAGCACGTCGGCCAGAGGCGCGCCGGCCTGCACGGTGATGATCAATTCGTTGGGCTCATAGGCCGTCACCGCATTCAGCGCCGACAGATCCAGCAGCGCGTTGGTGGCCATCGGCTGCCCGATCAGCCGCTTGGAGCCATGGCCGACGATCTCCAACGGCTGCTCGTTCGCGATCGCCGCGCGCACCACGTCCTCGACCTCCTGGGCGTCTCGTACTTTCAGGGTGTCCACGATCAGCACTTCTTTGGGGGGAAGGCGCCGACGAAGTCCCTCCCCCTTGTGGGGAGGGTCGGCCGAGCGAAGCGGAGGCCGGGGTGGGGGTGCCGCGAGGACAGTGCTTGCGGCCCCCCACCCGACCCGGCTTCGCTGCGCTCATCCGGGCCACCCTCCCCACAAGGGGGAGGGAAAAGGCCGCCCGCTTTGACTGAATTCAGATCCATCCGCCTAAAACCTCGGAATGTCTGGGAACGCGAGCTTGCCGCCATGGACGTGCATGCGGCCAAGTTCGGCGCAATTATGCAGGGTCGGAAACACCTTGCCGGGATTGAGCAGGCCGCCCGCGTCGAACGCGCATTTCAGCCGCTGCTGCTGGCCGAGATCGATCTCGGAAAACATCTGCGGCATCAGATCGCGTTTCTCGATGCCGACGCCATGTTCGCCGGTCAGCACGCCGCCGACCTCGACGCAGAGCCGCAGGATGTCGGCGCCGAAGGCTTCGGCGGCGTCCATTTCGCCGGGCTTGTTGGCGTCGTACAGGATCAGCGGGTGCAGATTGCCGTCGCCGGCGTGGAACACATTGGCGACGCCGAGGCCGTATTTGGCCGACATCTCCTTGATCCGCCGCAGCACCAGCGGCAATTGCGCGCGCGGGATGGTGCCGTCCATGCACAGATAGTCCGGCGAGATCCGTCCCACCGCCGGGAACGCCGCCTTGCGGCCAGACCAGAACAGCAGCCGCTGTTTCTCCGAGGTCGAGATCTGGCAGGTGGTTGAGCCGCAGCCCAGCGCGATCGCCTCGACGCGGCTGATCAGCTCGTCAACCTCGACCGATGGGCCGTCGAGCTCGATGATCAGCAGCGCCTCGACGTCGAGCGGATAGCCGGCATGGACGAAGGCCTCGGCGGCGTGGATCGCCGGTCGGTCCATCATCTCCATGCCGCCCGGAATGATTCCGGCGCTGATGATGTCCGCGACGCATTTGCCGGCCTGTTCGACTTCGGCAAAGCCGACCATCAAGGCCCGCGCGGTCTCCGGCTTCTGCAGGATCCGCACCGTGACCTCGGTGATGACGCCGAGCAGTCCCTCGGAGCCGGTGATGATGCCCATCAGATCGTAGCCCGAGGTTTCCGCCGCCTTGCCGCCGACCCGGATCACCTCGCCGGTGATCAGCACGATTTCGCAGCCCAGCACATTGTTGGTGGTCATGCCGTATTTCAGGCAGTGCACGCCGCCGGAATTCTCCGCGATATTGCCGCCGATCGAACAGGCGATCTGCGATGACGGGTCCGGCGCGTAGTAGAAGCCGGCATGATCGACCGCCTGGCTGATCGCCAGATTGGTGACGCCGGGCTCGGTCACCACGCAGCGATTGTCGAAATCGATCTCGCGGATCCGCTTGAATTTACCCAGGCCCAGCAGCACGCCGTCGGCCAGCGGCAGCGCGCCGCCGGACAGCGAGGTGCCGGAGCCGCGCGGCACCACCTTGATGCCGTTGTCATGACAATAGCGCAGAACCTTTGAGACCTGCGCGGTGGTGTCCGGCAGCACGACGACCATCGGCGGCTGCCGATAGGCCATCAGCCCATCGGATTCATAGGGCACCATTTCGGCGGCGCTGGAAATCACGCCCTCCCCCGGCACGATCTGGCGCAAGGCGGCGATGATGTCATCGCGGCGGGCAAGCACCGCCTGGTCCGGTTCGGGCATCAAGATGGTCATCGGACATCCTCCTGCGCTGGCTCGGCACCGGTTGCGGCGATCAGGCTCCGACCAGGGTCCGCGCCGGCATCACCGCCTGTACCACGAGGCCGCGGGCGCGCGCATCCATCACGCCGACCGCGCGCAACGCCAGCAGCGTGACGGTCTGCACCGCGTCGCGCAAGCGTCCCGGATCGTCGAGATTGTCGGGCGCCAATGGCCCGACCAGTGATTCATGCACCGCGCCGAGCAGCGCGGTCGCCGCCAACGCGGTATCCTGCGCCGGCAGATGCCCGGCGCGTACCGCCGCCTCGATCCGCAACTCGATCTCGCCGGCGATTTCGCGGCGGCTGGCCAGCCGCGAGGCGGTGACATCGACGTCGACCGGCTCGGCGAGAATCGCCCAGGCCAGCTTGCGATGCGACAGCACATGCACCGCGACGGTGGTGACCGCGGCGGCCAGCGCCGAGGATGGTCCTGGCGCGGCGTCGGCGGCACGGCGGATCGCCGCCAATTCGTCGCGCGAGACATCGGCGATCAATTCGGAAATCAGCTCGGCCTTGGACGGAAAGTAGCGATACACGGTGCCGGCAGCGACATTGGCGCGGCTCGCCACCGGCGCGATCTGCACCGCCGCCATCCCGCCTGCCGCCGCGGTCTCACGCGCCGCCGCCAGAATGGCGCTGCGGCGGGCGGCAAGGCGCTTCACAACTTGTTGGGTACGCCGGTAAACCATGGCTTGCGTCGCTCCCCGATCCAGTTCCCCACCCGAGGGTCAGGGAATCAGTCATTTTTTCAATGCCTTGGAACGAGCCGCGGGAAATTTTCCGAGGCCTCGCCCCAAATCGTTGAAAAAAGTGAACACCAGTTCAGAACGAGTTACAAGCTTGAAATGAATTGGATCTATCCGGCCGACCCCAGCGCCCGGGCAATCGCCGCGACCGCCATCCCGGCGATCACCGCGATGAAATCGTTGCGAAGAACGATCGAGACTGCGATCGCGGCGGCGATCGCGAACATCACGATCGGGCCGCCATTGACCGCTACCGGAAGGGCCGCGGCGACGATGATCGATCCCGGCAGCGCGTCGAGCATGCGGCGCACCCGCGGCGTGACGGTCACATAGCCCATCAGCCAATAGCCGGCGAGCCGTGAGAGCACGGTGACGGCGGTCATCACCGCGAAGGCGACCATCACGTCGCTGCGCAGAAACTCGCTCATCTGGCGTGGCCATGCGGCGGATCGTCCATCAACCCGGCGGAGATCGCGCCGCTGGCGGCGCCCGCAATGATGAACCACCAGCCCGGCGCCAGCCAATGCACGGTGAGCGCGACGACGCCCGAGACCGCCCAGGGGATCGCCCGCCGCGGGCCCTTCCAGGCCGGCACCAGCAATGCTGCGAAGAATGCGGGCATCACCAGATCGACGCCGTATTTCTTCGGGTCGGCCAATTGCTCGGCCAAAAGAAATCCGGGAATCGCCGAAACCAGCCACACCAGATACAGCACCACCGCGCCGCCAAGATAGAACCAGGCATTGGCGCCGCCATGATCGCGGTAACGCATCGCGACCAGCCAGCCGCCATCGGTGACCAGCAGCAGCGTCGGATAGGCCTGCCACGACGGCAGGCTGCCGAACCATGGCCGCAGCGTCGCGCCCATCAGCACGAAGCGGATGTTGACGGTGAGCGTCAGCAGCGCCAGCGCGGCGATCGAGGACGGCGTCAGCCGATCCGGCCAGGCCTGCACGGCGACGAATTGCGACAACCCGCCATAGACCGTGCCCATCATCACCTCGAGCTCGGCCAGGGTAAAATTCTTCTGCGCGCACAAGGCGCCGAACGCCATGCCGAAGGCAAACGTCCCCGGCAGTAGCGGGCCGACCGCGACCACGCCGGGCCAGATCGCATCGCGCGACCAATAGGCCGGCGCTTTCGGAATGTGTGTGGTCATGGTGCGGTCCGCATGGCGCGGATGCGTGCTTGCATTGCGCCGGCGCGTCAACCCATCTCGGCCGCATGGCCGCATGCGGGCGATTGTCGGCCCGAGACCGCGTCGCTACGGGACCAGAACGGCCGGCGGGATATTGGCGCTGATTTTAAGCCCGTGGGGGGCGCGGGTCTTGGCGCGCTGATCCTTGACGTAGCCGATCGCCACGCCCAGGCGCGCGACCGTCACCGCGATCTTGGCGTCGATGTCGCGGTCGCAATTCATATGGGTCGGCGCTATGAAGAAATCAGACGTCTCCCAGGTTTGGGCCCAGCGCAGATGCGGCGGCGCCTTGCGCAGGAAGGCGGCCCGCTCGCCGCACAGCGAGACCGTGTAGGTCTGCCCGCGCGCGGCGGGGGGATCGGTCCGCGCGAGGTAAGCCTCGAGTCCGTCGACGGCCTCCGGCATCATGGTGAACCAGTAGTCGGTGACGTAGTTGCGCGACGCGCCCTTCAAGCCGCCGACCAGCTGGTTGTAGTAGAGATATTCGTAGGGATGCAGCCGCGACAGCGTGACCGCGTTCCACGACAGGCCGACGGCAATCAGCCCCATCGTCAGGCCGCCCAGTGCAACATGCCGCCTGGCGATGGCCTTGGCGGCGAGGTCGAGACCGATACCGGCCAGCATGGCGAGCGGCGGCAAGACGTAAAGAAAATGCCGCAGACCGCAGAAGGCCGGACCGCGGACGACGATTTCGCACAGCACCGGGACCAAGGCAGCCACCGCCACGACGGCGGTGTCGCGTCGTACCCGGCCTGACACCCCCCGAGACAGGCGAGGCACAGCCATGGCGATCAGCGCCAGCGCGGCTCCCGCCAGCATCAGCAGCGGTGTCCTGATGGCAAGGTAGGCGGGGATGTACCAGCGCGGCACCGTCGCCATCAGATAGACTTGGCCGGCGAGAATGGTGCGGATCGGGTAGTGAAAATCCCCGAAGCTGAGCAATCCGCGCAACGGATTGAGCGGCGCCAGCGCCGACCAGGGCCAGGTCAGGATCATGATCGCATAGGCGATCAGCAGTGCCGGCACAAAGCCCGCCAATGAGCGAGCAAAATGACCGCCGAGTTCGCGCCATGGCCGCCCGGAGGGATCCGGCATGTTGAGCACCACGGCGACACCGATATAGCACACCAGCAGCAGCGCCAGCACCTTGATGCCGAGAGCGGCGCCGGTCAGCACGCCGAAACCGACGACGTGGCGCAGTTGCGGGCGCGGACAATCGCGGGCGGCGCGGATCAGGAAATACAGAGCGCCGGCCATCGCCGCGCCAAGCGGAATGTCCTTGGTGTGGTGAAACATCGCCCCATACCAGGAGCCGCAGACGGCCAGGGCCATACCCGCGAGCAGTCCCGCCCGCGGGCCGGCGATCATTCGCGCCGTGGCGATCGCCGCGCCGACACCGGCCACGCCGATCGTGGCGCTCATCAAATGCCGCAGGTCGAACAGATCAAGCGTCGAGACCTGATGCAGCAGCACCGCCGCGACGTCGAACAGGCCGCCATAGAGATAGAGATTGTCGAATTCGAACACCGAGCGATCGGAAAAACCGCTCTTGTAATAGGCGACGATCAACTCGCCGTAGCGCTGCTGGACCCATTCGTCATTAGTGATCGCGTAGTCGCGGAACGTCGCCAGCACCAGAATCGACAACAGTGCGAGCAGCACCAGCGATCCGAAATCATACGGATTGATCGCCGTCAGCCGGCGCCTGGTCCGCGCCCATTCCAACGCCATAGCGGATCGGACTCGCGGCAACCCGGCATTTTCGACCCGATCGCGGGCGAATGCGGTCACGGCTTAACCAAACACATCGAGGCACGCGTCGAGAACTGCAAATTCCATCGTCCCGTTAACGGTCCCAGCATACCCCATCCCAGAGTCCGCGAGGCTCTACGGCAACGGAACCGAATTGGCAATATGCAACGCAGCGCGGCGCGAATTGCCGGTCGGGGTGCACCACACAACAAAAACGCGGCGTCGCCGCCGCGTTTGTCGTTTTCGATGGCCGATGCGGTCGCTGGCTTACGCCTGCGGCTGCGGCTCCAGCCCGGCGTCGGGGCGTGGGCGCGGCTTGCCGGCGGGCGGCACCGCAGAGGTCCGCGGGCCGGCGGGCTCAAGCACCGATTCGCGTTTCGGCTTCTTGCCATTCAGAAGGTCGGTGATCTCGTCGCCGCTCAGGGTTTCGAATTCGAGCAGTCCCTTGGCCAGCGCCTCGAGATCGGCGCGCTTCTCGGTGAGGATCCTGGTGGCTTCGTTGTAGCCCTCCTCGACCAGCCGCTTGATCTCGGCGTCGATCTTCTGGACCGTCGCCTCGGACGCATTCTGGGTCCGCGACACCGACATACCGAGGAACACCTCATCCTGGTTCTCGCCATAGGACACCGTGCCGAGTTCTTCCGACAGGCCCCAGCGGGTGACCATCATTCGCGCCAGGCGGGTGGCCTGCTCGATGTCGGAGGAGGCGCCCGATGTCACCTTCTGGCGGCCGAAGATCAGCTCTTCGGCGACCCGGCCGCCCATCATGATGGCCAGCCGCGAGGTCATCTGCTCCAGCGACATCGACAGCTTGTCGCGTTCCGGCAGCTGCATCACCATGCCCAGCGCACGACCGCGCGGGATGATGGTGGCCTTGTGGATCGGATCGGTGGCGATGACGTTGAGGCCGACGATGGCGTGACCGCCCTCGTGATAGGCCGTCAGCATCTTCTCTTCTTCGGTCATGACCAGCGATTTGCGCTCGGCGCCCATCATCACCTTGTCCTTGGCCTCTTCGAATTCGGCCTGGGTCACCATCCGCTTGTTGCGGCGGGCGGCGGTCAGGGCGGCCTCGTTGACCAGGTTCATCAAGTCGGCGCCGGAGAAGCCCGGGGTGCCGCGCGCGATCACCTTGAGGTTGATATCCGGCGCCAGCGGCACCTTGCGGACATGGACCTTGAGGATCTGCTCGCGACCGACGACGTCGGGATTCGGCACCACGACCTGACGGTCGAACCGGCCGGGACGCAGCAAGGCGGGATCGAGCACGTCGGGACGGTTGGTCGCGGCGATCAGGATCACGCCTTCATTGGCTTCGAAGCCGTCCATCTCGACCAGCAACTGGTTGAGGGTCTGCTCGCGCTCGTCATTGCCGCCGCCGAGACCGGCGCCGCGATGACGACCGACCGCGTCGATTTCGTCGATGAAGATGATGCAGGGCGCGTTCTTCTTAGCCTGCTCGAACATGTCACGGACGCGGGAGGCGCCGACGCCGACGAACATTTCGACGAAGTCGGAACCCGAGATGGTGAAGAAAGGCACATTGGCTTCGCCGGCGACCGCACGCGCGATCAGCGTCTTACCGGTGCCGGGAGGGCCGACTAGCAGCACGCCGCGCGGAATCCGCCCGCCCAGCCTTTGATACTTGCCGGGGTCGCGGAGGAATTCGACGATCTCCTGCAGGTCCTGCTTGGCCTCGTCGACGCCGGCGACATCCTCGAAGGTGACGCGGCCATGGGCCTCGGTCAGCATCTTGGCGCGCGACTTGCCAAAGCCCATCGCCTTGCCGGCTCCGCCCTGCATCTGTCGCGACAGAAAGATCCAGACGCCGATCAGCGCGATGAATGGCAGCCAGGAGACCAGCAACGAGACGAACCACGGCACGTTGTCGCCAGGCGGCTTGGCGGTGATCGAGACCTTGCCGTTATAGAGGCGCGAGACCAGCGTCGGATCGTTCGGCGCGTAGGTCTGGAAGCTCGAGCCATTGGTGAAGGTGCCGCGAATCTCCGGACCCTGGATCACAACGTCGCGAACCTTGTTCTGATCGACCTCGGTCAAAAGCTGCGAGAACGAGATGTCCTGCGCGGCGGTGCGCTGGCTCGGGTTCTGGAACAGCGTGAATAGCGCCAGCAGCAGCAAGACAATAATGACCCAGAGGGCGAAATTGCGCAGATTGGCGTTCATCGGTATTCCTTCTTTGGCCGCGCGGATCGCGGCCTGGTGCCCTTGGGTGCGCCTCAAGGATAACCTTGGGCTGGCTTAAGTCCAATCTAGGTGCGCCCAGGCCCGCTGCCAAGGGAACCACCGAGGACTATTTAACGTACTATATTGCGCTTCCCGCTGAAATAGTGGCAATCGCGGGCAGCTTCGGCCTCCGTGGTTAAGCGGGCCGCTCAATCGCGCCGCCGCCGTGGCGGAGCCGGTTCGATGCGCAGACGTTCGGCTGTCAGCGTCACCAACGCACCGGCGAGGGTCTGTTTCAACCGGATTCGGCCCTTTGTCCGGCTTACCGGCCCGGTTTCCGCTCCGGCTTGCTCCAGCGCCGCCGCCAGCGCTTCGACCTTACCCAATTCGGCCTGTCCTTCATGGCCGATTTTGTTCACTGCGCGCAGCAGCAATCGAACCCGGATTTCGGCCGCCAGACCGGCAAACGCCCTGGCGTCAAATCCCGGCTTTGCGTCGCCATGCCCCTGCAGCGCCAGATAACGCTCGGCGCCGTCGGTGAGAAGCTCCAGCGCCGCGTTGGCGCGGGCGAATCGCGCCGCCAGCCGCGCCAGATTGCGCGAATCGCAGCCCTCGTCGGCCAGCAGCGGCATCAGGCCGCGCAGCCGCGGCCGGGTGAAGCGCGGGTCGGCATTGCTGGGATCGGTGACGAAGGCGATTTTCGCCCGATCCAGTGTGGCGACAAGTCGCGCCTTGGGCACCTCAAGCAGCGGCCGCGCCAGCATCAAGCCGTCGCGCGGCGCCTGCCGCGGCATGGCGGCCAGGCCGGCGATGCCGCTGCCGCGCGACAACCGCATCAACAGCGTCTCGGCCTGATCATCCCGCGTGTGGGCCGTCATCATGTGGGTTGCGCCATGGGCGCGCGCCGCCTTCGCCAGCAGCCGGTAGCGCGCCTCGCGGGCCGCGGCCGGCAGTCCGGTGGCCGGCTTGACGTCGCGCCAGCGCAGCGTGCGGTGCGGCAGTTCGAGCGCGCGCGCCAATCGTTTGACCTGCCGCGCCTCGCCGGCCGCTTCCCCCCGCAAGCCGTGATCGATGGTGACGGCGATGAGCTGCGGGCCACGACGGAGCGACTTGCGCCAGCGCGCCGCCAGCCACATCAACGCCAGCGAATCGGGACCGCCCGAAACCGCCAGCACGATCGCCGGCACGGCCTTCCAATCGGCGAACAGCTGCTTGGCCTCACGAACCGAAATCGGCGAACCGTCGTTGTCAGCCATAGCGGCTCCCCGCAGCGAAGGCCGCAGCCTAGAGCAGGTCCCGGCGGATTGCTGCAAGATCGTCAATCCGGCGGCGCCCGCTGGGCACGCCACCGTTGACGTCAGTGCCGCGTCAGGCCGCGGCAGAGCGCATCAGCATTTGACGCGCTTTTGCTCGCGATCGACCGCCCGTTTCACCCCTTTGGAGGCGTGCGGATATTTGCGCCCGACCTCGCCGAAGGCGGCGCAGGCGGCCTCTTTTTCCTTCAGCGCCGCGAGCGACTGGCCGAGCCGCAGCAGCGCATCCGGCGCCTTGGTGGAGGTGTCGTATTTAGTGGTCACCGCGAGAAATGATTCGGCGGCGTCGCGATACATCTGACGCTGGAAAAAGCTTTCGCCGAGCCAATATTGCGAATCGGCGGTGAGCGGATCGCTGGGATATTTCTTGATGAAATTGCGCATCGTCTCTTCGGCCAGCGCGTAGTCCTTGCGCTGCATATAGCCGATACCGAGATCGAATTCGTCACGTGGGCTCTGCGACGGCGGCGCGGTGGTGAGCGCCCCGGGACCTGGCTTGCGCACCGGCGCGGACGGCGCGCCATAAGCCGGCGAGGCGGTATTGGACAGGTCGAGCGGCTGGCCGGGATCGCGCCCGCCCGCAGTGCCGGGGATCGGCAGCTGCCCGCCACCGAGCGGACGCGGCACGCCCGGCGCGGTCGGATTCTGACTGGGATCGAACGCATCACCACGGCGGCCCGTCGAGGCCGGCGGCGCCTGCTCCTGCACCATCGGCGCCTGCACCGGTTGCTGACCATAGACCGGCGGCAGCGCCTGCTGCGGCTGCCCGACCGGCGCCGCGGCGACGCCCGGCTGAGCGCCCGCCGGCGGCGTCGCGCCCGGCGCGTTGCCTTGCAGCAGCTTCAGCTGCTCTTCGAGCCGGCGGTTGCGATATTGCAGTTCCTCGTTCTGGCCGGTGAGCTCGCGCAACTGGCTTTCGAGCTGCTGCACCCTGAGCTCCGGATCCATCTCGCCGTCGGATTGGGCCAGTGCGGGAGCGACGAATGCGAGCATCGCAACCACCGCAAACGCGCGCGCAAGGACTGGGAAGCTTGGAGACATTGGAAAGCTTGAAGACATGGTGACCCGGTGTTTGAGAGTTGCCCGACGAAGAGAGCCATCCAAATTTTAGAAGTCGTTGGCGCGGAAATCGCGCATTCGCGCCAGCTCACCATAGGTGATTGATAGCTGGACTACGCCAAAAATGTGACTGGAGCAAAGCCCAAAACAAAACCGGCGCCCGCGGGCGCCGGTTAATTTCAATGATCAATTTCAATGATCGTTGGGGGCTCAGGCGCCGGCGTTCAGAACCGTGACGGCGCGGCGATTTTGCGACCAGCAGGAGATATCGTTGCACACCGCCACCGGCCGTTCCTTGCCGTAGGAAATCGTCCGCATCCGCGACGGGTCGATCCCCCGCGAGGCCAGGAAGGTGCGGACCGATTGCGCCCGACGCGCGCCGAGCGCGATGTTGTATTCGCGGGTCCCGCGCTCGTCCGCATGGCCTTCGATGGTGAAGGAGTAGCGGTTGTAGCTGCGCAGCCACTGCGCCTGTTTCTCAAGCGTGGCGATCGCCTGCGGCGACAATTCGGTCTGGTCGCTCTCGAAGAACACCCGATCGCCCACATTGACCACGAAATCCTGCTGGCTTCCCGGCGTCGCCGCGCCGGCCAACGAGCCGTCGGCTCCAGCGCCGCCGAGCGGATTCTGGTTCGCGCAGGCCCCCATCGACAGCGCGACCGCGAGGACCGCAGCCAGCTTCAATCCCTGGAGGATTCGCATTTTCTGGTTCATTCGGGAGCCTCCAACGCTCGCGTTTTCTCTAACTGACTTTGGGTCTACAGCGGGTTGGTTAAGCGAACGTTCCGTCAACCTTGATGAGGTGTTGCCAGGCCCGATCAAATGCCCCCAGCCGGCGAAAAGCAATCGTAATGGTTAATGAATTGGAAATGTGGCGTGACGGTGAATTTGACATCCGCAGCATCAGATGACGCCGCGATGAGAAACGGCCAGCACCCGACGCAAAGGCGGGATCAGCGGTCGGAGGCACCGCTTTTGGCGGTCATGTGCCAGCCAGCCCTGCCCCTCGCCAGTTCAGTTGGCTGTCACAATCATGATGCGATTAAGATGCGATCAAATTGGCCCCGGCCGGCAAGTCGGCCCGATGCAGCGTCGACCGCGACCGGTCACCGGCTCTTTCGAACAGCATCCGACGCTCGAAATCGGTCGAGCGCAGAAAGGGATAGCGGGCAAACACCTTGGCGTGGGATGCCGGGAAATCGATCGCCATCAGGCTGATTGGCTTGAGCAGCCCCGGATAGTTCCGGGGCGGGCAAACCGCATGCATGAAGACCCTGCGATAGAAGGCCTGATGTTCGGCGCGCACCGAGGCAAGGCCGAGCTGCGCCTGAAAATATTCGCAGGCAACGTAGGCCAGGCGCAATGTCAAATAGGGCAATTCCGGCAGTCGGCTGAGCCGCGACGGGTCGGCGACAAAGCGGGTCGGATCGACGATGACCTGACCCTTGGCAAGTTCAGGTTCGAGCAGATCGGAAAACACGTCCATCGACGGGCAGACCGAATCTTCCGGTGACGCCACGGTGATGCGCAGCGAGCTGGTCAGCACGTCCTCGAAAAAGATCCCGAAGATCCAGGAATTTGGCATGTCGTCATAGCGATCGGTGACGATACCGCTGCGATTGGGCGAGACTGCGCCTTCTTTCAAATAGGCACGATAGCGCAACCGGTAGATCGCCTCTCTCTCTGCGTCGGTTTCGGCGCGCCGATAGACGACCTTGGCGAGAAGCTCTGAAGTGCGGGTCGAAGGTCCACTGATGTTTTCTGCTTTTGACGCGGCACTCATTCGTCCACTCCAACCGACGCACCAAACTCCGTCGGCAAGGTTAATCACTTCTTATGGCGTTGCAAAGACATCGATGCATTAGGGTTAACCAAGCGTTAACCAAACTGGCGCGCGGCCTCGCCGTTGGCGGATCTGTGGCATGGAGCTTGGAGGGAACCGATCGATACGCCCGCTGAACGTGACGGCGCGTCGAGCTTATGGGACAGACAAAACGCTGGTCCGCGTTGGTTAGCCGATCACGCGGGCCAGGCTTCTGGTTGCGTCATTGCCGTTGCGGTCGCCATGCGACGCCGCCAGCAATTGACGCACCCGCGCCGCAGGAACCGGCCGGCTGAACAGAAAGCCCTGCGCCTCGGTCACGGTGCCATCGGCGCTGATCAGGTCGAGCTGTTCGTTGGTCTCGATGCCCTCGACCACGACCGCCATTCCGAGATCGGCGCTGAGGCGCGCCACGCCGCGCAGCAGGGTCAATGGGCGCACGGTGTCGATGCCCTCGAGGAAAGAGCGATCAATTTTCACTTTCTGCATCGGAAAGTTGTGCAGATAGCTCAGGCTGGAATAGCCGGTGCCGAAATCATCGAGCACGATCCGCACACCCTCGGCGTGCAGCTGCGCCAACGCGTCATGGGTCCATTGGGTATTGCGCAGCAGTGACGATTCGGTGATCTCGATTTCGAGCCGGGCCGCCGGTAGACCGGACACCTCGAGCGCGTAGCGGACTTCGTTGAGGACGTCGCGTTGGTGGAATTGCTGCGAGGAAAAATTGACCGCGACGCTGACCTGCTCCGGCCACGTCTTGCATTCCATACAGGCCCTGCGCAGGATCCAGCGGCCGAGGTCGACGATCAGGCCCATCTCCTCGGCGACCGGGATGATGTCGACCGGCGAAACCGTGCCGCGCACCGGATGGTTCCAGCGCAACAGCGCCTCGCAGGTCGAGATCCTGCCGGTCTTGAGATTGACCAGCGGTTGATAATAAAGCTCGAATTCCTCGTTCGCCAGCGCGCGGCGCAGATCGAGCTCGAGGATCCGGCGCGCCTCGACGGTCTGGGCCATCTCGTCGCGAAAGAAGCAGAAATTGCCGCGGCCGTCGGCCTTGGCGCGATACAGCGCCATGTCGGCGTTCTTCAACAGGACGTCGGCCTTGATCGCCGGTGCGGTCATCGCAATCCCGATGCTGGCGCCGATCTCGACCACATGATGGTCGATCACATAGCGCTCGCTCAATCGGTCGACGATCCGGCGCGCCAGCGCCGCAGCCTCGTCGTCGGAGCCGATATTTTGCTGAAACACCACGAATTCGTCGCCGCCGAAACGGGCGACGGCATCCTCCGGCCGCAGCATGTTGCGCAGCCGATCGGCCACGGCGCACAGCAGTCGATCGCCACACGGATGGCCGAGCGTATCGTTGACCTGCTTGAACTGATCGAGATCGATGAACAGCAGCGCCGACAGCCGGGCGTCGTCTTGGCCGCGCGACGCCACCAACAACCGTTCGATCTCGTCGCGGAAATTGACCCGGTTAGGCAGCGCCGTCAATTCGTCGTAACGCGCCAAATGGATGATCCTGGCCTCGGCATCGCGCCGTTCGGTGATGTCTTCCACCAGAACCACGCTGCCGCCACCCGGCATCGGCTGAAAGGTCCATAGAAAGGCTTGAGCATTGATGGATTCGGAATCAACGGTGATGATCTCGCCGGCCAGCGCGTTTTCGATCTCCGCGATAATCATCCTGCCGCTGGAGGGCAAGATCGACCCGGCGGCAACGCATGCGGTCACGATCTCGGAAGCGCTGCCGCTGCGATGCATCAGATCGCGCGACAGTTTCATCATCTGGGCGAAGCGCTGGTTCATCACCGCCAAGCGGGTGTCGGTCCCGCTGAACATGCACAGACCGTGCGGCATGTTGTTGAGCGCGGTATCGAACTGGTTGGCCAGCGCCGCCTCGCGCTCCTTGGCAATCCACGCGTTAAGATAGATGCGCTGCAGACTGAAGGTGAGTTGTCGGATCGCACCGAAGAACACGATGCTCAGGATTGCCAGCGCGAAATGATAGGCCCCGCCGACGAGCATCAGCCCGGCGATCAGCGGGCCGCATGCCAGCAAGACCTGCAGGTGGAAGATTCGCGGCCGGCCGAAGGTTCGTCCAACCCCCGCCGACGTATAGGCCACCACCGTCGTCGCGCAGAGCATGTGGGCCGCCGTATCGTCGGTGCGAAACAGCACCGTGAGACTCCAGATGCCGAGCGCTATTCCATAGACGATCGCTCCAAGCCGGTAGCGCTTCTCCCAGATATCCGCCTCGGCGGCGGTCAAGGGAGAATTTCGGCACTTGTAGCGATACATCTGCAGGGCGCGGGCGACGCCGACCACGACGAACAGCGGCACGCATAGCCAAATCAGCAGGTCGCCGGTGCCATAGCCGATCACGGTGCCGGCAATCGCCGGACCGAACGCGCCCAAAACCATGGGCAAAGGATTCATGAACAGCGAATCCACCAAGCCAGCATAAATGGACGGCGACATTTGCCGATCCGGATCGTCGCTCGGGGGAGCCAGCTGCATCGATCGCGCACACATCCATTGCCAAGATGCTGGTTTTAACCGATGGAGATGAAATCTTTCTGAGTGAATATCGTTACCAAGTTCTTTTTCGGCCGCGGGCAAAAGCTTTTTCACTCATGATAACAGCTAACTAGGCAAGGTTTGCCGAGCGGCTCCCGCTCAGGTTGACGACAGGATTCGTTTCGCCTTTTCTCGATTTCGTTAATCCTACGACAGCAGCGGGGACCACGCCGGGTCGGAAGCAAATCCCGGCGTCGGCACCCGCAATTCGTTACGTCCCGAAATATCCACCGTGAACAGCGACGGACCGCTATTGCCGCCGGGATCGCGGAAGAACATCAGCACCCGGCCGTTCGGCGCGAAGGTCGGGCCTTCATTGTGGAAACCGGAGGTCAAAAGCCGCTCACCGGAACCGTCGGGCTTCATGATGCCGATCGAGAACTGGCCGCCGCCCTGCTTGGTGAAGGCGATGTAATCGCCACGCGGCGACCACACCGGGGTGGAGTAACTGCCTTCGCCGAACGAGATCCGCTGCGCCGGGCCGCCGGTGGCGGCCATCACATAGATCTGCGGCTTGCCGCCACGGTCGGATTCGAAGCAGATCCGACCGCCATCCGGTGCGTAGGACGGCGAGGTGTCGATCGCCGGCGCATCGGTCAGCCGCGTGGTGGATTTGGAACGCAGATCCATCACGAACAAGTTGGAATTGCCGCCCTGCTGCAAGCTCATGATGACCCGCTGGCCATCCGGCGAAAACCGTGGCGAAAACGACATGCCGGGAAAATTTCCCACGATCTCGCGCTGTCCGGTCTCGATGTTGAACAGATAGACCCGCGGATCGCCCTGACCGAACTCCATATAGGTGATCTCTTGCGTGGACGGCGAAAACCGCGGCGTCAAAACCAGGTCGGTGCCGCGTGTCAGGTAGCGCACATTGGCGCCGTCCTGATCCATCAGCGCCAGCCGCTTGATGCGCCGCTCCGCCGGGCCGCTTTCGTCGATGAATACCACGCGGCTATCGAAATAGCCCTTCTCGCCGGTCAGCCGCTCGTAGATCTGATCGGAAATGATATGGGCGATGCGGCGCCAATATTCCGGCGAGGTGAAATATTGCTGGCCGGTGAGCTGCTGACCGGTGGCAACGTCCCACAGCCGGAATTCCGCCTTCAGCCGGCCGTCGCCCTGGCGGGTCATCCGGCCGGTCACCAACGCCTGGGCGTTGATGCTCTTCCAGCTGGCGAATTGTGGCGGGGTGTCGATATTGGTGATCTTCTCGATATAGGCGGCCTGGTCGATCGGCGCGAACAGCCCGCTGCGCTTGAGATTATTGGTGATGACCTGGGCGACGCCGACGCCGACCTCGGCATCCGCCGGGGTGCCGGCGACGAAATTCGGAATCGCGATCGGCAGCGGGGCGACGTTGCCCTCGGTGATCTGCACGCGGGCCTGACCGAAGGCGTCACGCAGCGGCATCGCCAGCAGCGCGCCGGTCGTGGCCATCCCGGAAATGATCTGTCGGCGGTTCAATCGAAACGGCATGTCAGGCAATCCATTGGGTCGGTGATTGTTGCAAATTCCTTGGCGGCGACGATCGCACTCACCTCCGCGCGGTCAAGACCTTCGATCGGTGAAGACCGGGGCGAAGTATTTCCATTCCTCAAAGAACGCCGGCGGCAGATTGTAGGGCTGGCATTCGATGATCGCACGTAGCGCGCTCTCCTGATAGACGCGCAGGTAAGGCGTCGCCGGATGGCCGTCGGGCTGCGGCATGCCTTCCAGCGTGCCGTCGCGTTTCAGCCGGATCACAAACGCGGCCTCGGCCCTCTGCGCTTCGATCCCCCCATAGGGCTTCTTCCAACAGCGTTCGACCTGCGACTGAAACAGCGCGCCCCAGGTCGCCGAATTGTCGGCGGCCTTGCCCTTGGCCAGACCGAGCGCCGCGTTGGAGTTCAGCGTCTCGCCGGCGACCGCATGCCGGCTCGGATCGCGCTTGTCGAGCAGGGCGGCGATTTTCGATTCGTCAAAGGTGCGCTCGGTCTTCGGCTTGGTCGGTGCCGGCTTGGCAGCAGCCTGCGGCCTCGGCTTCGGCGGCGGCGGCGGCTTTTTCTCTTCCTTCTTCAAGGCTTCGGCGATGGCATCGACCTTCGGCTCAGGTTTTTTCTCGACTGGCTTCGGCTCTTCCTTCGGCTTTTCCTCGACCACCTTCTTCGGCGGATCGGGTTTTTTCTCGACCGGCTTTTCCTCGGGCTTCGGCTTCGGCGCCGGCGGCGGCGTCGTCTCGGTCACCACCGGGGCCTTTTCGGTGATCTTGCCGACAGCCTCCTCCGGCGGAGGCTCGGCCTCGGCGACCTTCTCCACCAGCGGCTTGGGATTTTCCTTCTTGCCGGACTTGGTGCCGGCCATCACCTTGGCCAGTTGATCCTCCGAAATCGTATCCACCGCGACCGCATCCTGCGGCGGCAGCTCGAACGCCCTGGACGAGAACGACAACAAGCCCCAGCCGATCACGAGCACATGCAGCGCAACCGACGCAACGAGGGTCTTGTCGATCTTATCGAGCTTCACGTTCAGGATTCCTGCTCCGTTCCAGTTGCCGGCGTCGCGCCAGTCATCCGCATCAAGTTCCCTGTTCGGGAACGATGACGATATTGGCCTTGAAGCCGGCGGTCCGAATGGTGCCCAGCAGCTTCATCATATCGGTATAGCAAACGTCCTTGTCGCCCCGAAGATAGACCACGCTGTCGGCGTCGGTTCGAGTCTCGCGCACGGCCTTGATCTTGGCCTCCAATTCGGACGCCGGGATCAAGGTGTCGCCCAAGTACAATTCCACTTGCGAATTGCAGCTGCCGCCGGTGCGCTTCACCGACAGCGTCAGCGGCGGGGCGTTCGACGCCAGCGAGGTGCCGCCGCGCGCCACCGGCAAATCGATATCGATCGTCGACGTCATCAGCGGCGCCGCGACCATGAAGATGATCAGCAGCACCAACATCACGTCAACCATCGGGGTGACGTTGATCTCGGCCATCACCGGGGCGCGACGCCGTCCGCGTCGACCTCCGCCGCCTGATGCTCCTGCCGAATTCATCCCCATGGTGTGGTGCTCACGCTGCGCTTGTCATATTGGTTCGTCATGCGCGCTCGTCGATCTGGCGCGACAGGATGGCCGAGAATTCATCGGCGAAACCTTCAAGCCGCTGCGCCTGCCGGTTCACCTCGGATGTGAACTTGTTATAGAAAATAGTCGCCGGAATTGCGGCGATCAGGCCGATCGCGGTGGCGAACAGGGCCTCGGCGATGCCCGGCGCGACCACTGCGAGCGACGTATTCTTGGAGGCGGCGATCGACTGGAAGCTCGACATGATGCCCCAGACCGTGCCGAACAGGCCGACAAACGGACCGGCCGAGCCCACGGTGGCAAGCACCAGCAACCGGCGTTCCAACCGCTCGACTTCGCGGGCGATCGAGACGTTCATCACCTTTTCGATGCGCATCTGCAGGCCGGCGAACGACCGCGCCTGGCTTTCGAACGAGCGTTTCCATTCCCGCATCGCCGCGACGAAACACGCCGCCATCGACTGCGTCGGCTTGGCGGACAGCGCGCGATACAATTCGTCGATCGATTCGCCCGACCAGAACGCTTGCTCGAAACGATCCATCGCGCGCTTGGTACGCGCGTAGAGGAACATCTTGTCGATCGCGATCGCCCAGACCCAGACCGAGCAGCCCAGCAATCCGAGCATGACCGTTTTGACGATCCAATGCGCCTGCAGGAATAGCGCGATCAGCGAGACGTCGCTGGATGCCAGCGGCAATGCTGACTGAGCCACCTCGGCTGGATTCATCGTCAATATCCTCTCAACGCAATGGTCTAGCTATGCGGCGGGTCGCGGCCGATCCGACCACGCGCCGCTTCTGGCGACGAAGCGCCGACACCTAATTCTGAGTCTGTCGCATGGGATGGCCCGTCCGAAGCCGGGCCCTCCATCCCCTGCCAACGTGTCAAAACGAGGGCTATCGGCGCATCCTTGCGCCCCTAACCAATCGCTAATCTTGGTTAAGGTAGGGTTACCAAGCTGGATTTCGCCTTGAGAATGTGGGTGTTCTGAACCCCTTACAACGCAAACCGCCCGCCTGGTGGACAGGCGGGCGGTGACAATCTTGCTGTTGGAGTGGCTCAGCCCTGGGGCTGATCGTTCGGCGGGGTGGTCGGCCGCGGCCGCTGCTGCGCCATGAAGGCGTCGAATTCTTCCTTGTCCTTGGCGTGGCGCAGCCGATCGAGGAATTCCTTGAACTGGACCTGCTCTTCCTCGAGCCGGCGCAGCGTCTCGACGCGATACTCGTCGAAGGCGCGGTTGCCGCTGGAGGGCGGGCCGAAGCCGAAGCCGCTGCGCTCCATGCGGCCCTTCATGCGCTCCATCTTGTGCTGCATCCGCTCCATCTTGTTGGCGAAGCGATCGCCATTATCCCAACAACCCATTTTCCTGCTCCCTAGCGTGAAGAAGAGAAGTGCCAGACCGATCGGCCACCAGATGATGAAACCCAAAACGGTCATGACGATCCATCCGGGATGCCACGGTGACCGCAGCATCGGCTGCGGATAGCGGCGCTCCTCGGCAGCGCTCCAACGATTGAAACCCGCGGTGTCGGCCATCAGCCTCTCCTACCACCATCACCGGCACCATCGCCGTGTGAATGTAAATAACATTCACATACGTAAACCATCCCGGCCGGTTGTCAAGTTGAGGAACAAGGACGACGTGAAAAAGCGGAATCGGTGCGCTCAAATATAATTGAGTGAACCTATTTGGGGACCGCGCCCCAAGGGCCGGAAGGCTTTGATTCGGCGGGCTTTTCCGACGCTGCCGGGGGCTCGCCCGAAAACCCGAGGCCGCGCAGATAGATCAGCACGCCGGCTTCCAGCAGGTCCTCTGGCGGCATCGGCAGCTTGCGCCGCGCCGCGTCGCCGCGGCTGAACAGCGACGCCACACCATGCGCCATCGACCAGATATGCAGCGCCATCATCAGCGCCGGCGGCCGCGCCACGCCGGGCGGCGTCAAGGCGGCGAGCCGCTCGGCGGCGGCGCGAATCACCCCGAAGGCGCGCTCGGACGCCGCCATCAGCATCGGGTTGAGATCGACCGGCAGGCCGGATTCGAACATCGCCGAATAATAGGCCGGCTCGCTGCGGGCGAATGCCAGATAGGCCTTGCCGACCCGCTCGAAGGCGGTGACGGTGTCGGGGCGGCCGTCGTCCCAGGCCGCGGTCAGCTCCATCTCGAACTTCTCGAAGCCGCGCTGGGCGATGCTGGACAGAAGATCGTCGCGGTCGCGGAAATGCCGATACGGCGCCGCCGGGCTGACCCCGGCCGTCCGCGCGGCGTCCGCAAAGGTGAAGCCGCCCGGCCCCTTCTCTGCGATCAGCCCGAGCGCCGCCTGCAGCAGCGCCTCTTTCAGATTGCCGTGATGATAGCCGCGCTCGGCGCGGCGGGTTTCCTTGCGCCAGCTCATGTGAATGGCTTTTACATGAGGGCCGCGCAAAGGTCACGAACATTGGCCGCGTGGCTGGCCCGCCGAGGACGCTTATCCCCGCCTGCCGTTGCCGCCCTGCTTGGCGGCGACACCGGAATCATGGGCAAATTTCTTGCGGCAAAGTGACGGCAAACCCGCGGCGAAAAACGGCCGCGCGAATCTTGCGGCGAATTCGGGGCAGCGCGGGTCCGAGGGCTTCAGCGGCGCGCCGCCTGCATCGCCTCGAAGCCGTCCAGCACCTCGCGCATGTCGGCGGGGAAGTCGTCCATCTCCTGGACCTGGCGGACCTCGATGATCTCGTTCGCCCCGGCCGGGCAGCGCTTGGCCCAGGCGATCGCCTCGTCGCGCGAGGCCACGTCGATCATCCAGTAGCCGCCCAAGACTTCCTTGGCCTCGGCGAACGGGCCGTCGGTGACCAGCGGCTTGCCGGTGGCGAAGCTCACCCGCGCGCCGGCCGATGGCGGGTGCAGCCCATCGCAGGTGATCAGCACGCCGGCATCGTGCAGCGCCTTGTTGTATTCCATCATCGCGGCGACCGCGTCGGACTCCGGCATGGTGCCGGGCGCCGCGGTCTCATAACCCTTCGGGATCATCAGCATCATGAAGCGCATGGTCACTCTCCGTTGCAGCCCGTGGTATCGCCCGGCTCCGTCGATATGACGGGCGGCACCGCGCCGATCCGACATGCGCGACGGAAATTTATGACGCCTCGGAAGCGGCCGGCTCCTCCGGGAACAGATGAAAATACGGCTGCGCCTCTTCGAGCACCCGCGCAAAGGACGGCCGCGCCATCAGGCGATCGAGATAGGCTGCGAGTTTCGGATGGGTGGCGCGGAACGGCAGCACCTTGTCGGCATAGAACAGCGCCGGCGCCGCAGCGCAATCGGCCAGGCTGAACGCCTCGCCGATGCCCCAACCGCCATCGCTTGTCTCGGCTTCGAACATGTCGAGCGCCGTCCGCATCTGCGTCCGCGCCTCACCGACACCATGGGCGTCCCGGCTCACAGGCGGCCGCAGCCGATCGCCGGTGATCTTCTGCATCGGCAGATGAACGTAGAGATCGAGGCTGCGGTCGCGCAGCCTGGTGCGCAGCGCCGGATCGGTCTCGGTGGGGATCAGCGGTACGCGACCCGGATAATGCGTTGCCAGATATTCGATGATAATACTGGATTCCGGCAGCACGACATCGCGGGCGTCGTCGCGCAGCACGGGGAATTTGCCGATCGGCCACAACGCGCGCAGCGCCGCGCGTTCAGTCGGATTGCCGAGATCGACCAATATCGGTGTGAACGGCGTATCGGTCTCGTACAACGCGATCAGCACCTTCCAACAGAACGACGACAGCGGGTGATAATAGAGCTGCAACGACATCGACGATCTCCTATCGGCGAGCCCCGATCATTGTCGATATTGCTTCGTTCCCGCAAGCACAACGTCGTCGGTCCGGAATGCGCCGCAAGCCTTGGGCGGCGTTCATCGACGAGCTACGCGTCGCGCCTCTGGGCAGACCAAGGCTGCAACGCAAACGACCATCGGCCACCGCGCCTTGCAGGGGCGCTGACAGCAGCGTTGCGATGCGACGCCAGACCACGCGTCGTTGGCATGCGGTGAATTTCGCGCGTCCGCGTGAGGCATTGCGACGACGCGATATCGCCGTTGCTGCATCGCGTCGTCGCATTGCATTGCGGTACGTCCGGGCGCCGCGATTCGCGCGCACGCCAACCACTTGCAACTAAGCCGCAATCCGTCGTCGCATTGTATTTTTCGCCCGAATGATGCAAGATTGCGAGGTGGGACTTGCGCTGTTCGGATCCGCGTCGCGCGCGATCCGGCGCAATCATCAGCTGATTGATCGGGGACGAAACGATCAGACCAGCGACCAGGGCGCGCCGGAATCGGACAGATCCGGTCCATTGCGAATTTCGAGGAGAATCGAATGAAGGATGCCACCAAACAGGTTGCCTCCACCAAACAGCTCGCCTCGCAGGCGATGGCGCATATGTTGGCGTTGGCGGCAATGCTGGTGATCGCCGGGCTGGTCTTCTATGTGCGATGACCGCGAAGCGGCGATGATCAACCCGCTTCGCGAAGGGCCGCAATCATGACTTCTTTCAAAATCCAAGAAAATTTCAAAATCCAACAAAATTAAAATCCAACCGAACATTTGCCGATCAATTAGACTTCCTCGTTGCGAGCTGAGAGCCTGACCCAAAGCGATCACAAACGAGGCCTTCGAGGCCGTCATTGCGAGGAGCTGTTGCGACGAAGCAATCCAGTCCTCGCTTGGCGCCCCTGGATTGCTTCGCGCTCGGACGGCGCACTGCGCCGTCCTCGACTCGCAATGACGAAATCCAGCGCGATGTGACTGGCTTCTTTCGGTCGGACTTTAACTCTAAAACTCTCAGGCTGGCGCGCAGCGCCGACCGATCGCGAAACCATCCAGCGACGAAAGGCAAGGATTGCTTCGCCGCAACAGCGCACTCGGCAGACTAGCTGTTGGTTTCGACCGTCGGATCGGCGGAAATTTTTTCGTAGGTCTCGGCTTCGCCGCGGACTTCCTGTTCGGCCTTCAACCAGAATTCCTCGTCGCGGCCTTCCGGGCGGCCGCTCATTTCCCATATCTCGCGGGCACGGTGCGCGATCCGCTGTTGCATTGCATCGTCCATCGAATGTCTCCCATGATCCCGCAATTCATATCGCGGGATCATGTAATCCTGATGTCAGTGACTCGTTCCGCGCGGCGTCGGCCGCACCGCCACGCCGGTTCGGTTGCGCGCCGGTTTGTGTTACCGAACGCATCCGGCAAGCCACATCAATGTGATTCACCACAGGACGCAGCATGACCTCCTCCCCCGACAAAGTCGCATTGGTGACCGGAGCCGCGCGCGGCATCGGCTTCGCCGTGGCCAGGCGTTTTCTCGGCGAAGGCTGGCGGGTGGCGCTGCTCGACAATGATGACGTGGGTCTGCGCACGGCGATCGCCGATCTGGCGCAGCCGGAACGCACGATGGCACTGCATTGCGACGTCGCCGAGGTCGGCGCGGACGCCAGCGAGATCGGGGCGATCGCCGAGCGTTTTGGCCGGCTCGACGCGCTGGTCAACAATGCCGGCGTGGCGGTGTTCAAGCCGCTGATGGAAACCAGCCATGCCGAATGGCAACGGGTGATGGACGTCAATCTGACCGGCCCATTCAAGCTGATCCAGGCCGCGGTGCCGCTGATGCGCGATAGCGGCGGCGGCGCCATCGTCAACATCACCTCGATCTCGTCGCTGCGGGCCTCGACGCTGCGGGTGGCCTATGGCTCCAGCAAGGCCGGGCTCGGGCATCTGACCAAGCAATGCGCGGTGGAACTGGCTTCGCTCGGCATCCGCGTCAATGGCATAGCCCCCGGCCCGGTCGATACCGCGATGGCCAAGGCGGTGCATTCCGACGAGATCCGCGCCGATTATCGCGACGCCATTCCGCTGGCGCGCTATGGGCTCGAGGACGAATTGGCCGACGCGGTGTATTTTTTGTGCAGCGACCAGGCCAGCTACATCACCGGCCAGATCCTCGCCGTCGATGGCGGCTTCGACGCCGCCGGCATCGGCCTGCCGACGCTGCGCGGGCAACGCCGCAACGGATAGTTCGGGGGCTGCGGATCACCCTCCCCTGGAGGGGGAGGGTCGCTCGCGCAGCGAGCGGGGTGGGGTGGCGAAGATGTCATCCGCCGTGCGTGCGGCTCACCCCACCCCGGCTTGCACCGCGCTTCGCGCGCTCCAAGCCGACCCTCCCCCTCCAGGGGAGGGTGAAGAGCTGCGATGTAATCGCCGGCGAAAATCCATAGGCGATTGCCCTCCCCGCAAGGGTTGACCATCCAGGGAAAGCCGAAGCGGTCGACCCATATGTCGATCGTGCCCCGGATGCTGCGCAGCGAGCCGCTCTGGCGGCGTGGTGCGCTGCTGATCCGGGGGCCCGGTGGAGGCGCCGTTCAACCGGGGTCCCGGTTCTGCGGAGCAGCGCTGCGCGCTGCGCCGCGCCCGGGACACGGTGGCCGGGGATGGCGCTCAATCCTCCAGCGGGCTGTTGACCATCCAGGGGATGCCGAAGCGGTCGACGCACATGCCGAAGGCTTTGGAATAGAAGGTCGGCCCGAGCGGCATGGTGACGCTGCCGCCTTCGGCCAGGGCCTTGAAGCGGCGCTCGGCGTCGGCCGGGTTCGGCACCAGCAGCGACACCGCAAAGCCCTGCGGCGGATGATAACGGCCGGGAGGGGCGTCGCCGCCCATCAGCACCTCGCCGTCGATCGTCAGCCGCGCATGCATGATCTTGGCCTTCTGGTCCGCCGCCACGGTGACGTCGGCCGGCGCGTCGGCCCAGGTCAGCATATCCTCGATGTGGGCGCCCAGCACCATCTGGTAGAATTTGAACGCGGCCTGGCAATTGCCGTTGAAGAACAGATAGGGATTAACCTGCATCGATGGCTCCGTGGGTTGTCGACCGGCTATCTTTCGGCGATCGCCTTCAGCCTCGCAAGCCCGCCGGCGAAATCATCGCCGATCATCCGGTCCATATCGAGGAACACCTGCATCACCTTCGACAGCAGCGGCGTCGGACCGTGCATCGACCAGGTCACCTCGGTGGCGTCGCCTTGCGGGCGCAGCGTGAATTCGCAGATGTTGTGGCTCTCGAACGGGGCGATGAAATCCAGCTTGAGCACGATCCTGGTCGGCGTGCTGTCGATGATCTCCATCCGGCCGGACCCGACATATTTATTGCCGGACCATTGATAGATCGCGCCCTTGCCGCTTGGGGCGCCGGAATAAGTGCGGGTCATCGCCAGATCCTTGGTCTCATAGGGCGACCAGCCGCGCCAGCGGTGCAGATCGTTGATCAGCGGCAGGATCTCGGCCGGCGGCGCGTTGATGGTGATTTTTCGCTCGACGCGAAATTTGTCCGGCTTGCTGAGCGCCAGCCCGAGCACGATGGCAATCGCCAGCGCGAACAAGGCGACAAGGAAGGAAATGGTTTTCAGCATGCTGCGGCTCCGTGACGATGGCGAAGGTGATCCTTCCACATCTCCAGGGTCATCGCAGTTGAACCTTCGGGCAGTCGTGGGGCAGATCGAGATGGATGGCAGCAGGCCGGCTGCGGTCGCGGCGGCCAACGGGCTAGTGGCCCCCGCCTGCCCGCGGGAAAGCGCCAGGCGCCGACGCGTCATGGCGACGTCTGACGGTCGGGCGCGGCCGCACTGTCGCCGATCAGGCGATCCAGATGCATCCGGATATGGGCAGCCTCGGCGCTGCTATGGGCCAGCGCGATGGCGCGGTCGAAGGCGATGCGGGCGTCGTCGCGGCGGCCGAGCTGCATCAGCAGCGCGCCGCGCACGCCGAAGAAGTGGAAATAATTCGCAAGCCGCGGCTCCAGCGGCGCGATCATCTGTAGCGCGGCTTCGGCGCCGCGCAGTTTCGCCACCGCCACCGCGCGGTTCAGCGTGATCACCGGCGACGGCTGCAGGATTTCCAGCGAACCGTATAGCAGCTCGATCTGCGCCCAGTCGGTCGCCTCCGGCGTTGCGGCGCGCGCGTGAAGCGCGGCGATCGCCGCCTGGATCTGATAGGCGCCGGGACGCCGGTGCCGCATCGCCTTGTCGATCAGTGCCAGCCCCTCGGCGATCAAGGACTGATTCCACCGCGCGCGATCCTGATCGTCGAGCAGCACGATGGCGCCGTTGGCGTCGAAGCGCGCCGCCGCGCGGGCGTGCTGCAGCAGCATCAGGGCGGTCAGCCCCATGATCTCCGGCTCGGCGGGAAACAGCCGCAACAGCAGCCGGGCGAGGCGAATCGCCTCCTCGCACAGCGGCGCGCGATCCTCGGCGCGGTCGCCGGAGGCGGAATAGCCCTCGTTGAAGATCAGATAGATCATCGCCGCCACTGCGGCCAGCCGCTCGGCGCGTTCCGGCGCGGACGGAGTCTCGAACCGCGCGCCGGAGCCGGAGATCCGCGCCTTGGCGCGGGTGATGCGCTGCTCCATCGCGGCGCCGGACACCAGAAAGGCGCGGGCGATCTGTTGCACCGTGAGGCCGCAGACGATCCGCAGCGCCAGCGCGATCTGCTGCGTCGCCGGCAGCTCCGGATGGCAGCAGACGAACAACAGCCGCAGGATGTCGTCGCGGTAATGCGAGCCGTCGAGCCGCTCGGCGAGTTCGGCTTCGGCATCGTCGAGATCGGAGATCGCCTCGTCCGGCGGCAGCGGCGCCTGCTTGTTGCGGCGGCGGATGTCGTCGATCGCGACGTTGCGGCCGACCAGGATCAGCCATGCCGCCGGATCGCGCGGCGGGCCGTGCTGCGGCCAGGCTTTCAGCGCCCGCAGGCAGGCATTCTGATACGCCTCCTCGGCCGTATCCAGGTCGCGAAAGTACCGCAGCAGCGCGCCGATCGCCTGGGGCCGCGCCGCGGTCAGCGCGGCTTCGATCCAGGCCAGATCGGTCATGATACGGCGCCGCCGGGCATGAACACGCCGATCGGGCGGATCTCGTAAGCACCGCCCGGATTGGCGCGGCCGAGGCCGCGCGCGACCTCGAGCGCGGCGTCGAGATCGGCGCAGTCGACCACATAGAAGCCGAGCAGTTGCTCCTTGGTTTCGGCGAACGGGCCGTCGAGCACCAAAGGCGGATCGCTGTCCTTGCGCAAGGTGGTGGCCGCGGTGGTCGGCAGCAGCCGCGCCACCGGCCCGAGCCGGCCGGCCGCGGCGAGCTTGCCATGCACGACTGCGAGCTTCTCCATCACCGCGGCGTCCTCCTCGCGGCTCCAGGAGCCGACGAAGTCCTCGTCGTGGTAGCAAAGAATGGCATAGAGCATGAGGTTCGGTTCTCCCTGTGTGCAAGACGAACGGGTCGGCGTCATCCCGACAGGATAGCGGAAAAATCGTCAGCGCGAGGAGCGGATCATCCGTGCCGACCCGGCCGCCGGCGCGGGCTCATCCGATCGCCGCGGCGCGGCTCGAGCAGTTCTGTTTTTGATGGAATCAGGACTGGGCTTGGGAGCGCTCACAACTGGCACTGCCTCATGGTGAGGAGGCGCGAAGCGCCGTCTCGAACCATGCGCCGCAGACCATCCGGCTCCTCATCCTTCGAGACGCCCGGCTTCGCGCTACGCGCTACGCCGGGCTCCTCAGGATGAGGACTCAGTCCCCTTGGGAACGACCAAATCCGCTTCTATCAATCGATGAAGCGCTCTAAGCCGCCAGCAGCCGCGTCTTCAACTCCGCCAGCGCGCGGCTGAAGATCTTCGCATCGTCGCGGGCGCGCGCCAGCACCAGTGCGCCCTGGATCGTCAGCAGCGCGTCCTCGCTGCGCCGCCGCGCAATGGCGGCGCTGTGGCCGCAGCGACGCAGCGCCGCCACCAGCGCGTCATGCCATCGCGCAAAGTAACCATTCACCGCCTCGGCGAAGATGTCGCGGGCATGGCCGAGCGCGATCACCCCGACCAGGCAGACCCGGTGGCCGGAACGGAAATAGCCGTCGACGCCGCTCAGCATAGCGGCGATCGCGCGCCCGGCATCGGCATCGTCGCGCAGCGGCGCGTAGATCCGGGCCTCGAACCAGGCGTCGATCTCGGCCAGCACCTCGGCCGCCATCTGCTGCTTGCCGCCGGGAAAGCAGTGATACAGGCTGCCTTTGCCGAGCCCGGTCGCCTGCGAAATCAGCGCCAGCGAGGCGCCCTCATAGCCGTGGGCGCGAAACACCTCGCCGAGCAGCGGCAGCAATTTGGCGCGATCACTCATGACATCTCTCGAGTCTTGGCTCGTGTCTTGGCTCGTGGCGCCAGCGGTACGCCCCATCGGGCTGCGGCCGGCATTGCGGGGCGCGAGCCCCGCAGCGCGCGCGTGTTCGACGCGCTATGGGGCGAGCGAATCCACAATCTTGCGGCAAGGCGGAGTGCTGAGCGAGATTCCGGATTCGCTCGCCTGACGGCTCGCGCCCCGGAATGACGGCGTCCTCGGGGGCAAGGCCATCATCTCACACACTAATGCCTAGAACGGCTCGGCCGCGAGGCCCGCGACATCGGCCGGGCGCGGCCCGGCGGGCCAATGGAAGCGGCGATCGGCGGCCGTGATCGCGACATCGTTGATGCTGGCCTCGCGACGGCGCATCAGCCCGGCCTCGTCGAATTCCCATTGCTCGTTACCGTAGGAGCGAAACCAGTTACCGGCGCCGTCGTGCCATTCATATTGGAAGCGCACCGCGATGTGATTGTCGTCGAACGCCCACAGATCCTTGATCAGCCGGTAGTCGTGCTCCCGGGCCCATTTGCGGCTGAGGAATTCGACGATCGCCGGGCGGCCCTTGAGAAACTCCGAGCGATTGCGCCAGACACTGTCTTCCGTATAGGCCAGCGACACCCGCTGCGGATCGCGGGAATTCCAGGCGTCCTCGGCCATCCGCGCCTTTTGGGCGGCGGTCTGTCGGGTGAATGGCGGCAATGGCGGGCGCGACATGATGCGATCTCCGGCGTTTAACTACGCGGAGATTGTACCGATCGGTACAGAGAGTCAAGTTTGCAGTTGTCATCCCAGGGCGCGAGAGCGCTTCATCGATTGATAGAAGTGGATTTGGTCGTTCCCAAGGGTACTGAGTCCTCATCCTGAGGAGCCCGGCAAAGCCGGGCGTCTCGAAGGATGAGGAGCCGCATGGTCTGCGGCGCATAGTTCGAGACGGCGCTTCGCGCCTCCTCACCATGAGGCCGTGCCTGTTGTGAGCGCTCCGAAGCCAAGTCCCGATTCCATCAAAAACAGAACTGCGCGAGTCGGCAGGCGAGCGAACCCGGAATCGCGCAACGGAGTGGCGGCGCGCGACCGCGAGATTCCGGGTTCGCTCACAGCTTCGCTGTCCGCGCCCCGGAATGACTAGGTGGTTCAATGCAGTTTCACCGTCGGCGCCGGGCGGGCGCTGGAGGAGAACAGGCCGAGCAGCGTGCGGCCGCGGCCATGCAGTGCGGCCTCGTGCATCTTGTACAGCGAGCGATACATGAAGCGGGCGAAATAGCCCTCGATCATGAAGCTGCGGCCGACCACGAAGCCCATCAGATTGCCGACCGTGGAGAATTTGCCGAGCGACACCAGCGAGCCGAAATCCTTGTAGACGAAGTCCTGCAGCGGCTCGCCCTCGATCAGGCGCGACAGCTGCGCGATCATGAATTCGGCCTGCTGATGCGCGGCCTGGGCGCGCGGCGGAATGTTCTGCTCGAAGCCCGGCCGGGCGCAGGCGGCGCAATCGCCGAGCGCGAAGATGGCATCGTCGCGGCTGGTCTGCAGCGTCTGCCTGACCACCAGCTGGTTGATCCGGCTGGTTTCCAGCCCGCCGATCTCATGCAGGAAATCCGGCGCCTTGACGCCGGCCGACCACACCACCAGTTCGGACGGAATCAGTTCGCCATCGGCCAGGCGAACGCCATCGGCCAGTACCTCGGCAACCCGCGCGCCGGTGCGGACCTCGACGCCGAGCTCCTGCAGCAGCGCCAGCGTCGCCGCCGAAATCCGCTCCGGCAGCGCCGGCAGGATTCGCGGCGTGGCCTCGATCAGCACGATCTTCAGATCGTGCTCGGGATCGATCTTGTCGAGCCCATAGGCGATGATTTCGCGGGCGGTGTGGTGCAGCTCGGCGGCGAGCTCAGTGCCGGTGGCGCCGGCGCCGATGATGGCGACATGGAGCTGGCCGGGCGTGACGGGGGTGGACTGGTGCTGCGCGCGCAAACAGGCATTGACGAGGCGGCGGTTGAAGCGGCTGGCCTGCTCCGGGGTTTCCAGCGGCACCGCGAACTCCTTGGCGCCGGGGGTGCCGAAATCATTGGTGACGCTGCCGACCGCGATCACCAGCGTGTCAAAGCCGATGCTGGCTTCGGGACTGACCTCGCGGCCCTCATCGTCCTGCACCGGCGCCAGCTTGATGGTCCGGGCGTCGCGGTCGAGCCCGGTCATCTCGCCGAGGCGATAATGGAAATGGTGCCAATGCGCCTGCGCCATGTAGTTCAGCTCGTGCTGCGAGCGCCGCAGCGAGCCGGCGGCGATCGAATGCAGCAGCGGCTTCCAGATATGGGTGCGGCTGCGGTCGACCAAAGTGATCCGCGCCTTGTCGCCGCGGCCGAATTTGTCGCCGAGCGCGGTGGCAAGCTCCAACCCGCCGGCGCCGCCGCCGACGATGACGATCCTGTGGGGCTGTTGGTCTGTCATGGTTCGATTTCAATGCTCGCTGGGACCGACCACAGGTAGCACCGAAAGCCGATGGGACCGTTAAGATTATGCGCGGTTCCGGCACGCAAGTACCGATCCAGCGCCCGTAACACTACTGATCCGCCTTCATGGCGACGCGCAGAGGCAGCGGGATCGGCCGCGCCCGCCCGCCCGAGACGAAGGCGACCTTGACGCTGGCCTGCATCAGCAGCACGTCGTCGCGGCGGATCTCCTGATGCATGGTGATCGAGGCGCCCTTCACCTCGACCGGGCGGGTGATGATATCCAGCACGTCGTCCATCTTGGCGGATTTGAGAAAGTCGAGCTGCATGGCGCGGACCACGAAGGCGAAGCCCGGCGCCTCGCTTTCGGCCTCGCCGAACAGCACGCTTTGCGCCGCGCCGAGCAGCCGCAGATAATTGGTGCGGCCGCGCTCCATGAAGCGCAGGTAATTGGCATGGTAGACGATGCCGGAGAAATCGGTGTCCTCGTAATAGACCCGGACCTGCATGTGGTGGCGACCGTCATGGATGGCGCCGTCGAGAGAATTCGTCAAACTTCACTCCACTTGTGCGGCGATCGATAACCGCTCGGCCACCGCTCGCAATTTCCTGTCGCGCGTCCAAAGCCGACAATCAGGGGTCAGAAGTGTCGAGGCAACAAGGTGGGCGTCAACATATCCGATACCGGAGCCAGCAAGCTCCACGCGCGAAATCAACTGCAGCACCTCGGCTGGCGCTGCAATTGTGGCGTTCGGCAAATCCGACAGGTCGGTGATAATTTCGCCAAAACGCAAGGCTCGGCCTAGCGCCAACTCGCCGAGAACGAAAGCATGAATCAGCACCTGGCGCCGCAACAGACCTGCGCTGAGGCGCGGGTTTCCCTTGCGGAAATGGTCGATCCAAATCGATGTATCGACCAGAAGCATCAATCGTTGGTGAAATCGGGGGCACGCCGGCGCGGCGGTGCCTTCGCGTCAGGCATCGAGCCGCCCATCAAAGCGAGCCGTCGGCCCGCTTCCAGCTCCACATAGGCCTGCAACGCCGTGCGGATGACGGCCGACTTCTCTTCAACCCCGGCATATCCCTGCGCCTTGGCGAACAGCTCGTCGTCGATCGCGATGGTGGTTCTCATGCTGTCGGGCTCCGCTCCACGCATCAAATATAGCATCATTCGATGCTGATATCCATGCCGGCGCCAGATCTACGGGTGGCGCGATCCGGTCGCGGCGCGGCCTATACCGCACGCGCCAGCGGCGGGGCGGGTTTGGGGATGTCCTGCTGCCAGGCACGGGCGGACTCGATCCAGGAGATGATCGCCTCCTGGACATTCTTCAGCGCCTCCTCAGGAGTCGCGCCGTCGGACATGCAGCCGGGAAGTTCCGGCGCGGTGGCGAGATAGCCGCCGCCATCGCTATCGGCGAGCCGTTCGATCCGAATTGCGTATTCGAGCTTCATCGCTGTCCTCGCATTTGCTCCAGCAAATCCGCCGCCATCACTCCTCCTCGCCGCCGAACAACCCGATCTGCGCCGGGTCGCGCGCGGGCTCGTTGAGGCCGAGATGCTTGAAGGCGTGGCTGGTGAGCAGGCGGCCGCGCGGGGTGCGTTGCAGATAGCCGCACTGGATCAGGAACGGCTCGATGATGTCCTCGATGGCGTCGCGCGGCTCGGACAGTGCCGCCGCCATGGTTTCAACGCCGACCGGGCCGCCGGCATAGTTCATCGCGATCGTCGTCAGATAGCGGCGGTCCATGGCGTCGAGGCCAGCGGCGTCGACTTCCAGCGCACTAAGCGCATGGTCGGCAATGTTGCGGTCGATCGAGCTGGCGTCGGCCGCGGAGGCGAAATCGCGCACCCGGCGCAGCAGGCGGCCGGCAATGCGCGGCGTGCCGCGGGCGCGGCGCGCGATCTCGTTGGCGCCGTCGGGGGTGATGCCGATCGACAGCACCCGGGCGCCGCGGGTGACGATGCTTTCGAGTTCCGCGATGGTGTAGAAATTCAACCGCACCGGAATGCCGAAGCGGTCGCGCAGCGGATTGGTCAACAGGCCGGCGCGGGTGGTGGCGCCGACCAAAGTGAATTTCGACAATTCGATCTTCACCGAACGCGCCGCGGGGCCTTCGCCGATGATCAGATCGAGCTGAAAATCCTCCATCGCCGGATACAGCACTTCTTCCACTGCCGGACTGAGGCGATGGATCTCGTCGATGAACAGCACGTCGCGATCTTCCAGATTGGTCAGTAATGCGGCGAGATCGCCGGCCTTGGCGATGACGGGTCCGGAGGTGGCGCGAAAGCCGACGCCGAGCTCGCGCGCCACGATCTGCGCCAGCGTGGTCTTGCCGAGGCCGGGCGGGCCGACGAACAGCACATGGTCCAGCGCCTCGCCGCGTTTGCGCGCGGCGTCGATGAAGATCTGCAGATTGGCGCGGGCCTGCTGCTGGCCGACGAATTCGGCGAGCAGCTGCGGGCGCAGCGCGGTGTCGCCGACATCATCGCTGCGGCGCTCGGGGGTGACGATGCGGGAAGGCTGGGTCATGGCGCGAGCCTAGCACGCCGGGCGCGCGTTCTCCCCTCCCCCTTGCGGGGAGGGGTCGGGGGTGGGGGGAGCCGCGAGTCACGCGGGTGCGGCGTTCCCCCACCCCAACCCTCCCCCGCAAGGGGGGGAGGGAGCAGGGAGGCGCCCGCCGCGAAGCATCGCCTGCGGCTCGGGATCCCGGATAGAAGCTGCGCGGCTTCCGGGATGACCGCGTTGCGCGCGGTCACTTCGACAATTCCTTCAGCCCGAGCTTGATCAGCTGGGCGGTCTCCGCCCCCTCGCCGGCGCTGCGCGCGGCCGCGGCGATGGCCGCGGACGCCTGCGGCGCGCCATAGCCGAGATTGACCAGCGCCGAGATCGCGTCGGTGACCGGGCGCGGCGCGCGCTGGTCATCGATCGCGCCGCTCAGTTGCGCCAGCGCCGGATCGACATCGGCGAAGGCCGGCACCTTGTCTTTCAGCTCGGTGACGATGCGCTCGGCGACCTTGGCGCCGACGCCCGGCGTGCGCGCCACCGCGGCCTTGTCACGCATCGCGATCGCATTGGCGAGGTCGGAAGGCGGCAGGGTCGAGAGCACCGCCAGCGCCACCTTGGCGCCGACGCTCTGCACCGTCTGCAACAGCCGAAACCATTCGCGCTCGTGATCGCTGCGAAAGCCGAACAGCTTGATCTGATCCTCGCGCACATAAGTCTCGATCGACAGCACCGCGGCGCCGCCGGCCTGCGGCAGCGCCTGCAGCGTGCGGCTCGAGCAATGCACCTGATAGCCGACGCCGCCGACGTCGAGGATCACATAATCCTCGCCGTAGGAATCGATCACGCCTTTGAGTTTGCCGATCATCTCCCCTCTCCCGCTTGCGGGGGAGGGGCCGGGGGTGGGGGCAGCCGCGAGTCATGCGGGTGCGGCGTTCCCCCACCCCCGCCCTCCCCCGCAAGCGGTGGAGGGAGTGCGCCGTGCCAGCCGCCGCTCATGCGCCCACCACCTTCAGCCGCAGCAGCGCGGTGCCGCGATGATGGGCGTGGGTGATGGCGATGGCCAGCGCGTCGGCGGCGTCGGCGGATTTCGGCTCGGCCTTCGGCAGCAGGATTTTCAGCATCATCTGGATTTGCGCCTTGTCGGCATGGCCGGCGCCGACCACGGTTTTCTTGACCTGGTTGGGGGCATATTCGGCGACGCTGAGCCCGACCATCGCCGGCGCCAGCATCGCCACGCCCCGCGCCTGCCCGAGTTTCAGCGTGGCGACGCCGTCCTTGTTGACGAAAGTCTGCTCAACCGCGGCCTCGTCGGGCTGAAACTCGGCCAGCACTTGGGCCAGGCCCTGATGAATCGCCAGCAGCCGCTCGGCCAGCGGCAGGCTGTTGGGCGGCTCCACAGAGCCGCAGCCGATAAACACCAGCCGATTGCCCTCGCTCTCGATCACGCCCCAGCCGGTACGGCGGAGGCCCGGATCGATGCCGAGAATACGGACGGGAATGCGAATCGGCGGAACTGTCATGGCGCGACGATAACGCCACAGCAAAGTGAACGAAACAGAAACAAACGGGAGTTGACTGTTAAAGCCGCCTCGTGCCCCGGACGCAGTGCAACGCGCCGCGCAGCGGCGTGGTGCGCTGCTGAGCCGGGGCCCCGGTTGGGGCGGCGCGCGAAGCGGGGTCCCGGATCTGCGCAGCAGCGCTGCGCGCTGCGGCGCGTCCGGGACACGGGAATTGGACGAATCGCGACGGCGGCCGACGGCCTCAGCCGCCCATCTTTTCCATCAGCGCGTCGGAGACTTCGAAATTGGCGTAGACGTTCTGGACGTCGTCGTGCTCGTTGAGCAGATCGATCAGCTTGAGCAGCTTTTCGGCGGTTTCGTCGTCGACCGGGACGGTATTTTGCGGCTTCCAGGTCAGCTGCGCCTTGCGGGCCTCGCCGAATTTCGCCTCCAGCGACTTGGCGACGTCGCGGAAGGTTTCTTTCGAGGCGTAGATCTCGTGGCCCTCGTCGGACGACAGCACGTCGTCGGCGCCGGCCTCGATCGCGGCGTCCAGCATGTCGTCGGCGGAGGCCTTGTCGGCGTCGTATTCGATGATGCCGACATTGTCGAACATGAACGACACCGAACCGGTTTCGCCGAGATTGCCGCCGGATTTGGTGAAATAGGAGCGGATGTCGGAGGCGGCGCGGTTGCGGTTGTCGGTCAGCGCCTCGACGATCACCGCGACGCCGCCGGGGCCATAGCCCTCATAGCGGATCTCGTCATAATTTTCGGCGTCGCCGCCGGTGGCCTTCTTGACCGCGCGCTCGATCGAATCCTTCGACATGTTCTCCTGCCGCGCCGAGATCATTGCGGCGCGCAGCCTTGCATTCATCGCCGGATCGGGCTGGCCCATCTTGGCCGCGACGGTGATTTCCCGCGCCAGCTTGCTGAACAGCTTGGACTTCTGGGCATCCTGCTTGCCCTTGCGGTGCATGATGTTCTTGAACTGGGAATGTCCGGCCATGCGGTCTCTCTTGGCTTTGGTCAGGATGAACGGTTCGGGGCGGCGCGGGTTTATAGGCCGGCCGCCGGCAAAATCAAAGACTTGCACGGAAAGCCGGCAAGCATTCGACTTTTGGATGTCAATTCGGGCATCGGGAAATTAACCACGGTTTCACCCAACGATGCGAGTATCGGCCCCGTAGTTCCCCTCATGCGAGAAATTTCATGGCCTTCGGTCTGTTTCGAAAGCGGGTGCACGAACCAGTGGTGGAGGTGGTGGCGCCGGCCTTGGCTCCCGATCTGTCCGCCGTGCCGCCGCCGCAGGAGCCCGATTCCGCCCACGAGATCCTTGAACTGCTGGAACTCGAGCTCGGATCGCTGATCCGCCAGCTCGAGCGCGCCGCCAATTCGGTGGCCGGCGGCGCGCAAGCCACCGCCGACACCTTGCAGACGATTCGCCAGCGCACCGACGCATTGACCGGGCGGACCAGCGCCGCGCATTCGACCGCGACGACATTCTCCCAGGCCGCCGACAAATTTACCGATTCGGCGAAAGGGATCGGCGACCAGGTGCGCGAGGCGAGCCAGCTCGCCGACCAGGCCAGCGCCGCCGCCATTGAGGCCAGCGCCAATGTCGACCGCCTGCGGGAATCCTCGGCGGCGATCGGCAATGTGGTCAATCTGATCGCCAAGATCGCCAAGCAGACCACGCTGCTGGCGCTGAATTCGACGATCGAGGCGGCGCGCGCCGGCGCCGCCGGCCGCGGCTTCGCGGTGGTCGCCACCGAGGTCAAGGCGCTGGCGGTGCAGACCCACGACGCCACCGAGGAAATCAAGCGCAAGATCGACGCGCTGCAAAGCGACGCGGCCAATTCGGTCGACGCGGTGCACCGGATCTCGCAGGCGATCGCCGCGATCCGCCCGGTGTTCGACAACGTCAACAGTGCGGTCGCCGAGCAGAACAGCACCACCAGCGAGATGGCCAGCAACGCGGCCTCGGCGTCGCATTTCATCGTCTCGGTCGGCGACAGCGCCGCCGAAATCGACAGCGCCGCGCGCGAGGCCGAGCAGCATGGCGAGGAGGTCGCCAAGGCCGGGAACAACGTCACCACATTCGCCACCAAGCTGCGCGCGCGCACCGCGGTGCTGCTGCGGCAGGGCGACCGCGAGGACAGCCGCAAGCGCGAAAAGCTGCCCTGCCATCTCAACATCGAGATCGAGGCCAACGGCTGGGCGCTGGCCGCGCCGGTCTACGAAATCTCGCAGCAAGGCGTGCTGATCTCCGGCCCCGGCGCCGCTTCGCTCGGCATCAACCAGACCCTGGCGGCGACGCTGCAGGATGTCGGCGCCTGCAAGATCCGCATCGAGCAGCAGACCACGGCCGGCGCGCTGGCGCGTTTCGTGGCGCCGGACGCCGCCCTGCAGGAGCGCATCGAAGACGCGCTGTGGGCGATCCGCGACGAGAACACCGAATTCGTCACCCGCGCGCTGGAGGCCGGCGTCGCGCTCAACAAGATCTTCGAGGACGGCGTTGCCACAGGCGCGATCTCGCTCGACGACATGTTCGACGATAATTACGTCGCGATCGAAGGCACCAATCCGCCGCAGCACCGCACCCGAATCCTGGGCTGGGCCGACCGCGCGCTGCCGGCGTTCCAGGACGGGTTTCTCGCCAAGGACGACCGGATGGTGTTCTGCGTGATGATCGACCGCAACGGCTATCTGCCGGTGCACAACAGCATCTATTCGAAGCCGCAGCGGCCGGGCGACGTCGCCTGGAACACCGCCAACAGCCGCAACCGCCGGATCTTCAACGATCCCGCCGGCCTCGCCGCCGGCCGCAACACCCGCAGCTATCTGATCCAGAGCTATGCCCGCGACATGGGCGGCGGCAACACCGTGATGATGCGCGAGATCGACGTGCCGGTGAAGGTCCGCGGCCGGCACTGGGGCGGATTCCGCACCGCGTATAAGCTGTAAGCAGCGCCGATCCGCGCCGCCTCGACCATCTCATCATTGCACGGCGCCTTGGCGCGCCGCACCGCCGTCAGCGACCGCCGGCGCGCAGCGCCGTCCGACGGCGACGCAATCCAGGGCGCCAAGCAAGGACTGGATGGCTTCGTCGCAACAGCTCCTCGCAATGACGGCGTTGAGACCTGTCTTTGCCGATGGGTTTTTGAATCAGACTCTGAGGATTACTAAAATGACAGCAACATTTGCGATCCTCGTCCGCCCCAATTAGCCGAAGCTACGCGGCCGCATGTCGCCGCAACGATCGCGCTGATGCGACGCATTCCGCGCTTGCCGATCGGGCGCAAGCGGCGACGCCGTCCTCGCCTCCATTTTCCATGATTGCCACCTAGTATCTTTACCAATTCATATCGGTTTACTCTCCATTAACTGCGCAACGGAAGCCGCGCTCCTCCCCGCGAGGTGAAGAAGCTTCCCCAGTGGAGTCCTCAAGGAGATCGTTCGCCCGCATAAGCAGGCATTGTCCTCGAGGAATTTCATGACCAGGCTCTTTCACAATCTTCGCATCGGCGCCAAGCTCGCGATCGCTTCAGCGCTCGGCATCCTGCTGGTGGGCTTCATTATCTATGCGCAGAGCACCGGCAACGCCGCGGTGCGTGCCGGCTATGACAGCGCGATCAGGCACCAGACCGTGGCGCAACTCGCCGCTGAGGTCAGGGCATCGGTCGGCGGCATGCAGCTCGCCTTTCGCGATACGGTGTTGGCCGCAACCCCGGCGGCCTTGCAGAAATCGGCTGATTCCTTTGCGCTCGATCAGACCAAGGCGACAGCATTCAGCGCCGAGATGGCGCGGCTGATTCCACCGGGCGATGCGCAGGCGCAGATCGCGCGGCTGCCCGGGCTGATCGCGGATCTCAACAGCAGTCGCGCGCTGGTCGCGGGCATGCGCAGCGAGATCATCGGGTTGCAGGGCGCCGCCGACCAGATGCATCCAGACGCCGCGGCGCGCATCGACGGGCTCAACGACGCCATCGCGCAGCATCGCCACAACGTATCGCTGCCGCTGGCAACGCAGATCATGACGGTGGTCGGCAAGCTCGTCGACAATGGCAGGCAGCAAAGCGCCAGATCGATCGCCGCGGCGGCCGCCGAGTCGGCTTCGGCGGAGCGGACCTCGCTGATCGCCGGCGCGATCACCACCTTGCTGCTGATCGCAACCTGCGTGTTCTCGATCGTCACGATCGCGCGCCCGATCAGCGCCATGAGCCGTGCGATGCACGAGCTCGCCGACGGCAATTTCGCCGTGGTGCTGCCGGGGCTCGGCCGCGGCGACGAGATCGGCGAGGTCGCCGGCGCGGTGGAGAAATTCAAGGTCAAGGCGCAGGAGAAGGCGACGCAGGAAGCCGCGGCGCAGCTCGATCAGGAGCATCGCGTTGCCGAAAAGCGCAAGGCCGACATGGGCCGGCTGGCGGATGCTTTCGAAGGCGCGGTCGGCCACATCATCGACACCGTGTCGGCGGCCTCGAGCGAACTCGAAGCCGCGGCCGGCAGCCTGACCGCGACCGCGGAGCGCGCCCAGCAGCTCACCGTCATGGTGGCGGCGGCGTCCGAGGAGGCCTCGACCAATGTGCAATCGGTGGCCTCCGCCACCGAGGAAATGGCGTCCTCGGTCAACGAGATCGGCCGCCAGGTGCAGGATTCGGCGCGGATCGCCAATGAGGCGGTGGATCAGGCGCGAAAGACCAATGACCGCGTCGAACAATTGTCGGACGCGGCGGCGCGGATCGGCGCGGTGGTCGAACTGATCAACACCATCGCCGGGCAGACCAATCTCTTGGCGCTCAACGCCACCATCGAAGCCGCCCGCGCCGGCGACGCCGGCCGCGGCTTCGCGGTGGTCGCAGCCGAGGTCAAGGCGCTGGCCCAGCAGACCGCCAAGGCCACCAGCGAGATCAGCCAGCAAGTCTCGGGGATCCAGCTCGCCACCAGCGAATCGGCCGACGCCATCAAGGAGATCGGCGTCACCATCGGGCGGATGTCGGAGATCTCCTCCACCATTGCGTCCGCGGTGGAGGAACAAGGCGCCGCCACCCAGGAGATTTCCCGCAACGTACAGCAGGCCGCCCAGGGCACCACGCAGGTCAGCTCGAACATCTCCGACGTGCAGCACGGCGCCGGCGAGACCGGCTCGGCCTCCGCGCAGGTCCTTGCCGCGGCGCAGTCGCTGTCCGGCGAGAGCAATCGGCTGAAACTCGAAGTCAGCAAATTCCTGCAGACGGTGCGCGCCGCCTGATCAACGGCTCCTGATCGACAAAGGCCGTTGCGTCAGCCGCGCAACGGCCTTTGCGCGTCGTATCGGGCGGGACTAAGCACCTCGCCGCCGGCTTCTTAGTCTTTCGAACTAGGCTCGTGGATTTACCATTGGATTAGGATTCTCGGCGTAGGGTCGCCGCAGAAGGAAAGCGACGCACCGCATCTGCCGGGTGTCGAAGCGCTTCCCCAGCAAGAAACCCGTTCATCTGACCTTCGAACTCCGCCACCGCTTCGGTTGGCGGATCGTTTCCGTTCGCGTGAGTAGCAATGACTTATCTGTCCCTGAAGCGGCTTGATCCAGTGCGACGGCGCGCCGTCCGCCTCGGCCGGCACGTTCCTATCAGTCGCGCATGGCTGACCCGCAAAGCCTGCCAAACCATCCGGTACGGCCAATGCCAAGTGTTCGATTCACCCAATCCACATGCCGGCGCCCAAGGGTGCGCCGCGACTGCCTAGGTTCTGAACCACTCCGTTTCGCATCCCCCATCGTCCGTTCCATCCGCGCTGCGCTTTCGTGTTGAAGTCCATCGCTTTCTTCCCTCTCGGACCCACCTCAAGGATTCTCGCCATGCTCGCGAAGCTCTCGATCCGCGCCAAGATAACCATCGTCGTCGGCTTCCTGCTGATCGCCTTGACCGGCATGGGCCTGCTGGCGGTGACCAAGCTGCAGGCGATCAACAAATCCGCCACCGAAGTCGAGGCCGACTGGCTGCCGAGCATCCGCGCCTTGGGCGAGCTGCGCGCCGAGATCGTGACCTTCCGCGCCATCGTTCGGCTGCATCTGCTGTCGGAGACCGCGGAAGCCAAGACGGCGGTGGAAAAGCGGCTGGAGGTTTCGACCAAGGCGCTCGACAAGTTTCGCGCCAACTATGAACGGCTGATCACGTCGGATGAGGAACGCGCGCTCTACAAGAGCTGGAGCGATCAGTGGCAGATCTACATCGCGGCGATTCCCGAGGTGGTCTCCCGCTCGCGCGCCAGCATCGGCACCATTCCGCACGACGCCACGCTGTTCAACGAGACCAAGGCCTATCCGATCTCGAAGAAGGCCGACAAGATCCTCGACAAGGACATCGCCTTCAACAATGACGGCGCCGACGCCGCCGGCGCCACCGCGCATGCCGCCTATCAGTCGGCCCTGATGCTGCTCGCGATCACGCTGGGCCTGGCCATCACGGTCGGCGCGGCGCTGGCGATCTATCTGGTGCGCGACGTCTCGCGCGGCATTGCTTCGATCGTCAAGCCGATGCAGGCGCTCGGCGATGGCGACCTCAGCGCCGAGGTGCCGCATCAGGGCGAGAAGACAGAGATCGGCCAGATGGCCGATACGCTGCAAGTGTTCAAGCAGGCCCTGATCGACAAGAAGAACGCCGACGCGGCGGCGATGCTGGACGCCGAGGAAAAGATCGCGCGGGGTCATCGCGTCGACAATATCACCCGCGACTTCGAGTCGCTGATCGGCGAAATCGTCGAAGCGGTGGCGTCGGCCTCGACCGAGCTGGAAGCCTCCGCCGGAACGCTGACCGCAACGGCGGCGCGGGCGCAGGAATTGACCACGGCGGTCGCCTCGGCCTCCGAGGAAGCCTCCACCAACGTCCAGTCGGTGGCGTCGGCCACCGAGGAAATGAGCTCCTCGGTCAACGAGATCAGCCGCCAGGTCCAGGAATCGGCGCGGATCGCCAATGATGCGGTCGATCAGGCCAAGGCCACCAATGATCGCGTCGGCGAATTGGCCAGCGCGGCCGCGCGGATCGGCGACGTCGTCGAACTGATCAACACCATCGCCGGGCAGACCAATTTGCTGGCGCTGAACGCGACGATCGAGGCTGCCCGCGCCGGCGACGCCGGCCGCGGCTTCGCCGTGGTGGCGTCCGAGGTCAAGGCGCTGGCCGAACAGACCGCCAAGGCCACCGGCGAGATCAGCCAGCAGATCAACGGCATCCAGTCGGCGACGCAACAATCGGTGGGGGCGATCAAGGAGATCGGCACCACCATCGGCCGGATGGCGGAAATCTCCGCCACCATCGCCTCGGCGGTCGAACAGCAGGGCGCCGCCACCCAGGAGATCTCCCGGAATGTGCAACAGGCGGCGCAAGGAACCCATCAGGTCACGGCGAACATCACCGATGTGCAGCGCGGCTCCAGCGAAACCGGCTCGGCGTCGGCGCAAGTGCTGTCAGCGGCGCAGTCGCTGTCCGGCGACAGCAGCCGGCTGAAGCTCGAAGTGGGCAAGTTCCTGGCGACCGTGCGCGCCGCCTGAACCAAGACTGGGAACGACGGGCGACGCGCCAGCCGGCGCGCCGCCCGTCTTGAATTTAATGGCCGGCCGATCAGGCCGACCAGCGATCCTCTTCGCGGCGATACTCGTTTTCGTTGAGACGATCGGCGACCTCTTCGGCGACCTTGGGGTCGCGGGCCTTGGCGATCGGCTCGCCGTTCGATTTCACGATTTCGTCCCGGCGGACGTCGAGCGGAAAATCGGCGGGGTCCAGCGGCTGGTCCTTCGGCATGTCGCACCTCCTCGTGAGTGGCGATAACCGGCCAACCCGCGACAAGGTTCCGCCGACGGCGACGGCGCTACTTCGCCCCGCGGGCGTCGAGCGCCTGCCGGCACGGTTCCGACAGCGCGTCGCGATGCTCATTCAGGCATTTCAGCACCCGGCCGCCGCCAGGCATCACGCCGCTGCACAGCCGCCGGTAATCCGGCTCGCAGGCCTTTCGTGCGGCGCCATCCTGCGCCATCGCCAGCGACAGGGACAACATCAGCACGGCGATCAGACAGGTGGCCGCCACGATCGCCCGCATCAGGACATCGGTCGGGCTGAAGCCCAGCTTGCCGCGCGGGCGCTTCTGTTGGGGGGTGTTCGGCTGCAGCATCTTGCCTCCATTGGCTTCGGTTTCGGATTGATTCATGGCGTGTCGGGGATACGCGCCGGGACCGACATTCCCTCGCGCGCCTTTGCGTATCAGCGAAGAAATCGGCCGACGAGCTGGCGTCGCCCTGGCGTCGAGATCTGCTCCAGCGTGTCGACGAAGCTGTCGATCACGGCGTCGCCGATCTTGATCCGCTTGTCGCGGGCATTGCGGATCGCCGCGCGCAGCGCCGGCTTATCCAGTTCGGGCTGCCCGATCAGCCGCAGGGTCTCGCGCAGGGCCTGCACATAGTCCGCCTGCAGCGGCCGAATCTCCTCCTGCTTGGCCCGATACACCCGCCAGACAATGTCGGCATCGCCTTTCGGAAGCCGCGCGGCGACCCGCTCGATCAGCCGTGACGGCATGCCCGCGCCACCTGGGGTCCAGCCGGGCTCAATCGGGGACTGAAACCACTGGGCCGAGACATAGGCGGCGAGTGCCACATTGAGGCAGAGCGACGCCAGCAGCGCCAGCCGCACCCGGTTCTGCGCATTGGGCCAGATCGTCATTGCAGCCCCCCCAACGACATGGCCGAACTGTCGAACACCATGCTGACCACGGCGAGGGCATCCTGCGATTGGTGATAGGGAAGCAGGCCCGCCATCCAGACGCCGAGCAGCGCCGAACAGGCCAGGCTGCCGGCCTGAACCAGCGAGCTCGGCGGCGCCAGCCGGCGCCACCAGGGCAAGCGGCGATCGCTCGCGGCGATCCGCTGCAGCACCGCGAAGCTGGCGGCCGCGCTGCGCTCCGCGGCGATCGCAGGCGGCGTGGCGAACAGCCGGTCGTGCCCGGCCTGCTCGGCGAGAATCGCCGCACCCGCGGCGTCCGCCGCGATCCGGCGCGCCGCGTCCTGCACCGACCGCGGCCAGCGCTCGATGTCGCCGCCCCAAATTTGCGCCAGCTGGCTGAACTGATCGAGCGTCATCGCGACCTCCTGCTATCCTGATTTTTCTGGACGTTTTGTTTCAGCGTCGTCCGCGCCCGCACCAGCAGCGATTCGAACGCCTTGGCGCTGAGATTCATGGCTTTGGCCGATTCCTCACCGCTCAACCCTTCCATATGAAACAGCGCGATGGCGCCGCGCTGCCGCTCCGACAATTGCGTCATCGCCAGTTCCAACGCCCGGCGTTGCTGATCGGCGATCAGTTGATCGTCCGGCGCCGGATCGGCGGCGTGGATCTCGGCGGCGTCCTCGAGCGGCGCCAGCGCCGGCCGGCGGCCGCGGTCGAAGGCCAGATTGAGCACGATGCGGTACAGCCAGGTGGTGAATCGCCCGAGCCGCGGATCGAACGAGGCGGCCTTGCTCCAGATCCGCAGAAACGTCTCCTGGCCGATGTCATCGGCCTCGGCCGGGTTGCGCACCACCCGCTGCGCGACCCGGATCGCGCGCGGCATATGGCGAACCATCAACACCCGAAACGCCTGCTGATGGCGCGCGGCGACCGCTTCCATCAGCGCTTCGTCGGTCTCGTCCTCCAGCGCCACCTTCGCCTCCCCGCGCCGCGCCGTCGGGCCGGCGCGGCTGGCGATCGCCCCGATCATGATCCGATTAGCACGGCCGCCACGCGCCCGCGATCCAGCACTGCCGTGGCGGCCGGTAGGCCGGCCCCGCCACGATCACGCGCGGTCCGACATAATAATACGGCGCCCCGTAATAGCGCCGCGGCCCGTAGTAGCGCCGCGCCGGGCCGCAGCCGGGATAGTGTCCGGGCCCGCGCCAGCCGCCGCGGACGCAGGCCACGGTCTCGACCGGCACGGTGGCGGCGATGGCGGGCCGCATTGCCTGCGGCGCCAGCAGCGGGGCGCCCTCGGCCGCCGGCGTGGCGGCGAGCAATGCAGCGGTCAGAAACATGCGCATCATCATCGTTCTCCTTCGGCTGGGACGGCGAGCCGACAGGCAGCCCACGCGTCGAGTGACGACAGGATTACGGCCAAGGCGGCGATTTCCCTCGCTTCCGGCGGATGGCTTTGCCGCCACCGCTGCCGGCTGGGCCCGGCCGGAATGAATTCGTTAACCAAATCTGTTTAGGTTTTGGCAACCAACGGATCGCCGCGACGATCGGCACCGCGCTGCGGGCGATGGCTTATCGCCCCGCACACCCGGCCCGCCGCGATGTCCGTCACGGATTTAATTCGGCCGAGTTTGGAGCAAGTCCTTGCCAACACAGACGCGTCAGCGCAACGAGCCCACCCCGCAGCCGGTCGACCGCATCGGCTTTTCGGCGATCACCCGGATGGCGTATGACGGCGTCAGCCTGATGCCGCTGTGGCAGCAGCTGATGGCCAAGGTCGATGGCGGCGTCGCCACCCCGGGCGACGGGCTCGATCTGGCGCTGGTCACTCAATTGCTCGGCGAAGGCCAGGCCGGCCACGCGATCCAAACCGAAGTGCTGGCGGTGCATCAGCTGTTCCGGTCGCTGTCCCGGACCGGCGCCGCTGCCGGCGCGCTGCGGGTGCTGGCGCTCGCCGCCGATACCGCAATGGGCGACAATACCCCGATCGAATTCCTGCTCGACCAGCCCGGCGTCGAATTGACCACGCTCTATGTGGTGCCGGGGATCGCCCTGCCCGATCCGCTGCCGGCCCACGACGTCACCATCGTGATCGCCGCCAATGTCGAGGACAGCCGCGGCGCTTTGGCCGAGATCGCGCGGCTGGCACCGATCTGGCCCGCGCCGCTGTTGAATGGGCCGACGAAGATCCGCATGCTCGACCGCGACACCACCCCTGTCCTGCTCGCCGGGATCGACGGCCTCGAGGTTCCGGCACGGATCGCGCTTACCCGCGCCGAGCTCGCCGCGGTGGCGCAGGGCACACATCCCCTCGCCGAGATCGCCGACGGGCTGGATTTTCCGATCACCGCCCGGCCGCGCGGCGCCCGCGCCGGCCAGGGGCTTTGCAGGATCGCCAATCGCGCGGCCTTGGCGGATTATCTCGCCGCGCGCGCCGAGGACGATTTCGTGGTGCAGCGCTTCGTCGACACCGCCAGCGAGGACGGCCTGTTCCGCAAATACCGGCTCGTCGTCATCGACGGCCAGCCTTATGCCTGCCACATGGCGATCTCCGAGCAATGGAACGCGTGGTACGTCACCGCCGGCATGGCGCAGAGCCCGAGCAAGCAGCTCGAAGAGGCAACGTTCTTCTACACTTTCGATTTCGGCTTCGCGCTGCGTCACCGCACCCCGCTGACCGAATTGATCACCCGCATCGGGCTCGATTACTTCACCATCGACTGCGCGCAGGATGCCAATGGCGATCTGGTGGTGTTCGAAATTGGCAATACCGCCGTGGTGCACGACATGGACAGCGACGAGCAGCTTCCCTACCGGTCGCGGCAGATGAACAAATTGTTCGACGCCTTCGCGGCGATGCTGCTGTACCGCGCGCGGCAGGCGGTGCGCAGCGCGGCTTAGGCGACGCGACGCTGGTTCGCTTCAGAACCGTTCGATGGAATGAAGGCCGAGCGGCATTGGAAGCGCGCTCCCTTTCCCATGGGGAGAGGGTCGGGGTGAGGGGTTACGGCCTCTCGTGACGCCACCCCCCTCACCCGGATTGCTGCGCAATCTCATCAAAAACGATCGAGCATCTTGCAGCTGAGTTGACCCGGCCGATTAGTTAGCGGGCATTTCGAACCCGGAATCTCGCGGCAAGGCAGAGCGCTGCCGCAAGATTCCGGGTTCGCTCGCCCTGCGGGCTCGCGCCCCGGAATGACCGCTAACTTGATCGGACCGGTTACTCACCTGACAGATGCGTTAGCTCAGCCAGAACGCCGGCAGCGCGGGCTCCAGGCGGCCGCCGATGCGGACCGGGGCGATGCGCAGAGCGAGGCCGGTCTTGTCGTCGGTCTCGACCGCGACGCCGCTCATGGTGGCGATGCCGGTGGCCGGCTCGAACCGGCCCGAGGGAATTCCGGTGGTGAAGCGGCGCAGCGGCTCGTCCTTATGCATGCCGATCACCGAATCATAATCGCCGGTCATGCCGGCATCGGTCATGTAGCCGGTGCCGCCGGGCAGGATCTGATGGTCGGCGGTGGGCACATGGGTATGGGTGCCGACCACCAGGCTGGCGCGACCGTCACAGAAAAAGCCCATGCCCTGCTTTTCGCTCGAGGCCTCGCCGTGGAAATCGAGCACGATTGCGTCGGCGGCTTCCATCAGCGGACAGGCGTCGAGCTCGCGGCCGACCTCGTTGAACGGATCGTTCAACGGCTCCATGAACACCCGGCCCATCGCGTTGATCACCAGCACCTTGGCGCCGCTTTTGGTGTCGAGCAGCGCGGCGCCGCGGCCCGGCGTATGGCGCGGGAAATTCAGCGGCCGGATCAGGCGCGGCGCGCGTTCGATGAACACCATCGCCTCTTTTTGATTCCAGGCATGATTGCCGAGCGTCACCGCGTCGACCCCGGCATCGATGAAATCATTGTAGATCGCCTCGGTGATGCCGAAGCCGCCGGCGGCGTTCTCGCCATTGACGATCACGCAATCGAGCTTCCAGTCACGGATCGCACCGGGCAGATGCGCGGCGATGGCGTTGCGGCCGGTCTTGCCGACCACGTCGCCGATGAACAAAATTCGCAAAATCAGGAACTCCGGAAATCGAAGGTATCGGCTTCCGTTAGCACATAATCCAGCCGGACGTCGTGCGCGGTGGCCGGCACCGCCGGGATTTGCTGCATCGCAAAGGCGATGCCGATCGCGATCACCGGCCTTGATTGGCGCAATTGGGCGATCGAGCGGTCATAATGGCCGGCGCCATAGCCGATCCGGTGGCCGAGCCGGTCGAAGGCGGCAAGCGGCACCAGCAGGATATCGGGGCTGATCTCGGGCGCCTCGGGCACAGGTTCACTGGTGCCGAGCTGGCCCGCGACCAGCGGATCGCCCGGGCGCCAGGCGCGGAATTGCAGCGGCAGGTCGCGCCCCGCCACCGCCGGCAGCGCCAGACGGGCGCCGCGGGCGGCCAGCGACGTCAATAGCGGCAGCGGGTCGAGTTCGCCGCGAATCGCCACATAACCGGACACCACCATGCCGGCGACCGGACAAGGCAGCGCACGCGCGGCCAGCGCGGTGGCGGCGTCGGCGCGCCGGGCGGGGTCAAGCGCATCGCGCCGCACCAAAGCGGCGGCGCGCAGCTCGGTTTTCGTTGGAGTTTCGGCAAGTTCGGACATCAGCGCTTATAGTCCGCCGATCTCCGCCGCGAAAGCCGCCGGCGGCGGGGGAACCGGCGGCAAGGCCGGCAAGCGGCCGGCAAGAGAAAAGTGCGAAGCCGCAATGGCCGTTGGAGCGCTCGATCCCGGAGTTCCCTACGAAAGTAGGTGGGCACCATGTAGCCAAGTCCACGGACCTGGCCAGGGACAGTTCCCGTGAGGATCGATAAGGCCCCGGGGATGTATGGCTCCTGACGCGCGACACAGCTTCGCAGAGCCAATGTAGCTACGATGATGCCGCCGCGCCAGCGGTAACCGTGCCGCGCGGGGGCATATGTCGCCGGCGCACGAATCCCTAACCGGACGGCGGGTTTTCGGCTATCAAGGCGGCATATCGACGATCGCCCAGCAGCGGCGATCTGGACGACATCAATCGGATCGCCATGGCCTCGAATTCCAGCACCAGCATTGCCCGCAAGGCCCGCACTCGGGCCGAGGCCGATTTCGCCACCTGGCTGATGATGGCCAAGCTCGGCAGTTTCGACGACCTGCCGGAAAATGCCCAGACCGTGCTGAGCGCCTATCGCGGCCGGCTCGACCAGATGAGCGAGACCGACTCCAAGGCGATCGCGGTGCGGGAGATCTATCAGACCTATTACAGCGAGATGGGCGGCGCCGGCGACGCGCCGGAGCCGGAGCCGCGCAAGCCGAGTTCGCCGGACAATGTGGTGCGGTTTCAAAAGCCGCCGGAGAAACCCAAGCCCAAGCCGATGCCCCGACCGGCGGCATTGCGCGGCGCCCGCCCGCCCGACAGCGGCGGCCGCCGCCCGGTCCCGGCGCTGCTGATCTTCGCCGCCATGGTGGCGGCGATCGCGGCCTATAAGTTCATGATGCAATAGCGCGGGGCGGCGGGCGAGTGCATCGCGGCGCGTCGTCAGTTCTGTCGTTCAGCGCAGCGGCGGTCGCTTCTTGTGTTTGCTGACGACGCGGGGGCGCACCGGGACGATGCCGCCGAGATAGCGGGCCAGGCGGAATGCCCACATTAATGCGTAGGACGCCACCGCCAGCGCAAACAGCCAGCGCACCGCGATCTGGAACAGATTGAGCTCGTCACCAGGCATTGCGACACCTCATGATGAATCTGTTCAAGGGCTAACAAACAACTTCGTTCCCCGACTGATCAAAACCGAATAGGTCCCCACACGATTCCGGGAGCATGGCGCGAGCGTGGTACGACAAGACCGATCTCGACACGTAGTTCTACGTGACCGAGAGCCGCTGCTACGCGACCAGCAGCCAGCGCGGCGTGGTCGCCGCATAGGCGGTCCAATCCGCGCCGAATTTCGCGGCGAGATGGCGCTCCTCGCGGCGGATCGCCAGCCGGTCGACGATCGCGGCCGAGACGAAGGCGCCGAGCACGAACCAGGCATTGCCGAAGGCCAGGCCGATCCCGATCAGCAGCAGTGTATTGGCCAGATAGATCGGGTTGCGGCTGTGGCGGAACGGGCCCGAGGTGACCAGCCGATCGGGGGCGCGGTGCGGCATGATGTTGGTCCGGGCGCGGCGCATGGTCAGGATCGCCCATAGATCGAGCGCGATACCGGTGAGCAGCGTGGCCAGGCCGATCGAGACCGGCAAGGCTCCTTCCAATGCGGGCAGCGGAAGCACCCGGCCAAGCGCAATCGCCAGCAACGCCGTCGCGATCAGCACCAGCGGCGGCCACGGCATGGTGTTGGGACGCGCATTGTCGTTGCCGGTCATGGCGGCCTCCGTGTTTCCCCAGACACACCACAGGTAGCGATGCGGCGGCCGAAACGGCAAATGTTTCGAGCCGGGGCCGCGTCATACCTTCGACCCGCGATCCGAAACCGCTGCCGGCGTTGTGGCCGAGCCACCCTAGCAATGGTTGCGGTTCTATTGCTAGATGCCGGCAATCGCAGCGGCGATGTCGATGCGCGTCCGATGAAGCCGCGCGTTTCGCTATCAACAATCGCTGCGCACAAGCGGGAGGAAAAACATGGTCCAGCCAGACAAGGGCGAAATGCCCGACGATATTGCTCCGTCAACACCGAAACACGCCTCGGCCGCCGTGATCGCGCAACACGCTGCGACCCTCGAGGCATTGCCGTTTTCCGACACGCGGGATTTCGACGAGGCGGCGCGCGGCTTTCTCGGCAGCATCGACCACGCCGCCATCGCCACCGCGCAAGGGCGCGCGGTGTGGAGCCTGGAGCCTTACGGCTTTCTGGCCGAGGAGACGGCGCCACCGACGGTCGATCCAAGCCTGTGGCGACAGTCGCGGCTCAACATGAATCACGGGCTGTTCGAGGTGGTGCCGGGCGTCTATCAGGTGCGCGGGCTCGACATCGCCAATATGACGCTGATCGAGGGCGACAGCGGCGTGATCGTGGTCGATACCCTGACCTCGATCGAAGGCGCACGCGCCGCGATGGAGCTGTATCGCCAGCATCGCGGACCGCGGCCGGTGGCGGCCGTCATCTTCACCCATACCCACACCGACCATTGGGGCGGCGCCCGCGGCGTGCTCGACGACGCCGCCTTGGCGAATGGCGAGGTGCCGATCATCGCGCCGGACCTGTTCATGGAACATGCGGTATCGGAAAACATCATCGCCGGTCCGGCGATGCTGCGGCGGGCGCAATATCAATTCGGCCCATTGCTGGCCAAGGGGCCGCGCGGTCAGGTCGATTGCGGGCTCGGCAAATCGATGGCGACGGGCTCGGTGGCGCTGCTGCGCCCGAGCGACCTGATCAAGGCCACCGGCGATACCAGAACGATCGACGGCGTCGATTTCGAATTTCAGATGGCGCCGAATTCGGAGGCGCCAGCGGAGATGCATTTCTACATCGCCCGCTACAAACTGCTCAACCTCGCCGAAAACTGCACGCACAACTTTCACAATCTGCTGCCGTTCCGCGGCGCCGATGTGCGCGACGCGCTGGCCTGGTCGAAATATCTCGGCGAGGCGCTGCAATTGTGGGGCGGCAAGGCCGAGGCGATGTGCGGCCAGCATCACTGGCCGGTATGGGGGACGGAGCGGATCGACACCATGATCCGGCAGCAGCGCGACCTTTACAAATTCGCCCACGACCAGACGCTGCGGCTGATGAATCACGGCCTCACCGCCAGCGAGATCGCCGAGACCATCCGGCTGCCGAAGAGCCTCGACGGCGCCTGGCATGCGCGCGGCTATTACGGCCATATCCGCCACAATGTGAAGGCGATCTATCAGAAATATCTCGGCTGGTACGACGCCAATCCGGCCAATCTCGATTGCCTGCCGCCGGTCGATGCCGGCAAGAAGTATGTCGAGTATATGGGCGGCGCCGAGGCGCTGCTGGCCCGCGCCCGCGCCGATTTCGCCAAGGGCGAATTCCGCTTCATCGCCCAGGCGCTGAGCCATCTGGTGTTCGCCGAGCCGGACAATCAGGCCGCCCGCGCGCTGCTCGCCGACACATTCGAGCAGCTCGGCTATCTGGCCGAGAGCGCGACCTGGCGCAACGCCTATCTGTTCGGCGCCCAGGAGCTGCGCCACGGCATGCCACAGCTGCCGCCGCGCCCGGGGATGCCGCGCGAGACGCTGGCGGCGCTACGCACCGAACAGATCTGGGACATGCTCGGGGTGCGGCTCAACGGCCCCAAGGCCGAGGGCAAGACCATCGTGCTGAACTGGCATTTCACCGACACCGACGAGCGCTTCGTGCTGACGCTGGAGAATTGCGCCCTGACCTATCTGGCGGGCGCCCAGGCCGAGGCCGCCGATGCCGGCTTCACGCTGGCGCGCGGCTTGCTCGACGAGGTGATCGCCAAGCAGACCTCGTTTCCCGAGGCGGTCGCGGCCGGCAAGATCAAGATCGCCGGCAATGCGATGAAGCTCGCCGAGCTGATGGGGCTGATGGACGAATTCCCGCGGATGTTCGAGATCGTCGAGCCGAAGCGGACGATGGTGAGCTGAGCCGGCGCGATCACTTCACGAAATCGGCAAGCCCGGCCGCGCCGCAGGAACCGGGCGCAGTCAACCGCGTTGGCGCCTGATCGGGAGGTAGCCGCGATGCGCGTGAAGAAACCGCTCACCAAGATCGCCCCGGCGAAGACCAGGAAGCCGCCGGCGAAGGCCACCGCTCTAACTGGACTGGCACGGATTGCCAGCCAGACCGCGATGGGCGCCGCCTTCGGGCTCCTCTTTGCGTTTCTGGCGACCAGATCGCCACTGTTCGGGGTGACGCCGGTGCTCGACACGATGCAGGCCCGGGGCTTCCATCTGGCCGATTTCGCCCTCACCTGCGCGCTCGCCTTCGCCATCGTCACGACCCTCACCGGGCTGGCGCTGGGGATCGGCGAGGACAAATAGAAGAGGACAAATAGAAGAGGACAAATAGAAGAGGACAAATAGAAGAGGACAAATAGAACGAGGCTAGGCGGCCGGCCGGGCCGCCGCGCTTGTTGCCGCGAAATGCAGCCGCAGCGGACTGCGGAAGGTCGAGGACGGCATCCAATCGAGCTGCTGCTCGACCCGCGTGTAGTCCGGCACCACCTTGTGGAATTCATCGAAGGCGATCCGGATCGCCATCCGGGCGATCGCCGAGCCGAGACAGCCATGGACGCCGCCGCCGAAGCCGAGATGGCCTTTCGGTCTGCGTTTGAGGTCGTAGACATCCGGATTTGGGAATTGCCGCTCGTCGCGATTGGCCGAACCGTAGGCGAGACAAACGAAGTCGCCGGCTTTCATGGTGACGCCGTGCAGCGTCAGATCGGTCTGCAGGCAGCGTTTGAAGCGCTGCGCCGAGGTGTTGTAGCGCAGCGATTCCTCGACCGCGTCGGGGATCAGCGCTGGGTCGGCGACGACGGCGCGGCGGGCATCGGCGAAATCGGCGAGGTTGAGCGCCAGCATGCTCATGAAGCCGCCGAGCGATTCGATCCCCGCCATGATCAGCGTCGTGGTGGTGAGCAGCACCTCGCGCTCATCCAATTTGTCGCCGTCGATCTCCGCCATGCTGAAATGCGAGATCAGGTCGTTTTGCGGCGCGGCGCGGCGCTGCGCGATCACCTTCGCGGCGTAGTCCTGCATCCAGTTGTAGGCGGCCAGATGCTCCGGCCCCTTGGCGCGGGTCACCGGATCGCTCTGCACCATCAGCACCGCCTTGTCGCGCACGGTCTGCTCGTCGCCGAGCGGCAGGCCCAGAGCCGCGAACAGCACCCGCACGGTGAACTTGGACGAAAAATCGGCGATGAAGTCGAAGCGGTCGCGCCCGCGCAGGGCCTGCGCAGCGTCTCGGGCGATGTCGCGCATCGGCTCGGCCAGCGCTTCGAGGTTGCGCTTCATGAAGGCGTGCTGCACCAACCCGCGCAGCCGGTCGTGGCGCGGCGGATCGGTGGTGCCGAGCGTGGCGCCGGCGCGGCCCGGCAGTTCGGTCATCAGATTGCCCTTGGCGGAGGAGAAGGTCTGCCAATTGGTGCCGGCGGAAGCCACGTCGGCGTAGCGCGACAGGATCCAGAGCTGCGCCTGCTCGCTCCAGAATGCTGGATGCTGGTCGCGCAGCGTGCGGTAGGCCGGGAACGGGTCGGCGTCGACCGCGGGCGAATAGGGATCGAAGTTGAACATCGGTGTTTCCTCCTGATCGCGGCCGCCTGCTCTTGTCTCTTGGCATTATCCGGCCTTATCGCAGCAGTAACAGCAGTGTAGTTGCGGCGGGCTTGCGCGGTGAGGCGCGCGGGCGACAAAAACTTGCACTTTTCCGACATTCGGATCTAGGCTCGGCGATGGCCCGCCCCCGCCTCAAGGCTTCGATCCCAACCTTCGCGCTGTATGGCGAGACGCCGTCGGCGCCGGCCGACCTGCTGCATGTCGAGCCGATCCAGTCGCGTAGCCGGCTGTATCGCTGGGAGATCGACGTTCACACCCATCGCAGCCTGCACCAGATGCTGTGGATCGAATCCGGGCCGGCCGCGATCGCGCTCGACGAGCAGCGCGCGCAATGCGACGGGCCGGTCGCGGTGATCGTGCCGCCAGGCGTGGTGCACGGTTTCCGGTTCTCGTGCGACACCGAAGGCCAGGTGTTCACGTTCAATCCGCACGCCATGATCGAGGGCGACGTGCCGGCAACCGGCCAGGCACTGCGCGATCTGTTCGCGGCGCCGCGCGTCCTGCAGTTCCAGCCGGGCAGCGCCGCGATGCGCCGGATCGCCAGCCTGTTCGCCGACCTCGCCGAGGAATTCGCCTCGCCCGACGCCAGCGGCTCGCCGGTGCCGCTGTGGCTCGGCCGTGCGCTGGTGTGGCGGCTGGCGCAGCAGAGCGAGCGGCAGACCCGCGGCGCCGGGTCGGGCGGCCGCCGCGATCAGTTCACGCGATTTCTGTTGCTGGTCGAGACCCATCACCGCGAGCATTGGGGAATCGCGCGCTATGCCGCGGCGCTCGGCATGACGCCGGAGCGGCTGAACCGGCTGGCCAAGGCCGAAACCGGCCAGAGCGCGCTCGATATCGTCCACGCCCGCCTGACTCGCGAGGCCTGCCGCCGCCTCACCTATATTGCCGCGCCGATCTCTCGACTCGCCTTCGAACTCGGCTTCGAGGACCCGGCCTATTTCTGCCGCTTCTTCAAGCGCCGCACCGGCCACAATCCGCGCGACTACCGGCGAATGGCCGCCGCGCAGGCGTGAGGATTTTGGCGGGCGACGCGCGGCACCACGCCAATGCGCCCGGCACAGCCTTCATCCTGAGTGTCTGACTTGATCATAGAATGAGGCCTTCGAGGCCGTCATTGCGAGGAGCTGTTGCGACGAAGCAATCCAGTCTGTGCTTGGCGCCCCTGGATTGCTTCGCGTTCGGACGGCGCGATGCGCCGCCCTCGGCTCACAATGACGAAAACAAGTTTGATTCTATTGGCTTCTTTTCAGGCAGACTTTGAGGTGCCCGGCGCAGCCGAGCGTCTCGAAGGATGGCCGTGGGCGACGTGGCCTCATGGTTCGAGACGGCAGGCTTCGCTCTTCGAGCTCCGCCGGCCTCCTCACCATGAGGGTTGGGGCGGGGCGGCGCTAGGCCGCCTCGCCAGCAGATCGGCCTCACGCGGCCTGCGCCAGCTTCGGGCGGTTTTCCAGCAGCATGATGCCCGAGGCGGTGTTGGAGATCGGCAGATGATAGTTGCGGTGCAGCTCGTGGACATCGCCCAACAGCGCGCCGCGCATCGCTACCCAATTCATCACCTCGACGCCCTGGCTGCCGGCCAGTTCGACCAGGTCGCGCTGGTTGATGCGCAGAATCGACTCGATGTCGCCGGTCATCGCGTCCATGCAGCGCTTGTCGAACTCCTTGTTGATAAAGCCGGCGCGCTCGCCTTCGAGCTGGTGCGACAGCCCGCCGGTGCCGATCACCACCACCTTGAGATCCTGCGGATAGCTCTCGATGGCGCAGCCGATCGCCTGGCCGAGATTGAAGCAGCGCCTGAGCGTCGGCAGCGGGTGCTGCACGGTGTTGACCACCACCGGCACGGCGGGGATCGCATGGGCGCGGTCGCGGAAGAACAATTCCATCGGCAGGCTGAAGGCGTGATCGACCAGCATCTCCTGGCAGGTGACGGGATCGAATTCGGCATCGATCAGCGTCTCGATGATGTGCCACGACAATGCGGTGTCGCCGGTGAACGGCGCCAGCACCGGCAGGCCCCAGCCCTCGTCGGCGTTGCGATAGTCGGGCGCGGCGCCGACCGCGAAGGTCGGCATCTTGTCGAGGAAGAAATTGAGGCCGTGGTCGTTGTAGATCACCACGGCGGCGTCGGGCGCGACCTCGTCGAGCCAGTGATGGGTGGCGTCGAAGCCGTCGAAGAACGGCGCCCAGTACGGATCCTTTTGCAAGCCCTTGGCCATTGCTCCGCCGATCGCGGGCACATGGGACGCGGCCAATCCACCGACGATGCGCGCCATCTTACTGCTCCCTCGCGGCCAGAAGTTTCGCCTTGAATTGCTCGACACTCAGGCCGGTCTGCAACGCGCCGATGTCCTGCATGTTGAGGCCGAGAATGCCGGCAAATTTCGCCAGGTAGTAAGCATTGCCGCCGAGGTCGAGCAGCGTCAGCAGATCGCGTTTGGCGATCGCCTCGCTCTGCGCCGAGGTCAGCCCGTAGCGCGCGCAATAGGCCTGCTCGTCGCGGACGAATTCGGCGCGGTTGGCGGCGTCGTTGAAGGAGAAACACATCTTGTTGAGCGCGTAGCCCTTTTGGGCCGCGTCGGGGCCGAAGATCGGCGTCCCAAAAATCTCAGCCTGAGCGCTGCGCGCGCCCGCTGCCGCCATCTGAGCCATCGCCCGATTCCTCCCTGCCTGCGATCCCTGTCTTGCCGCCTTTGCGGCAGCCATTGCAGGCAGGATAGGAATACTCACGCCGCGCGGGTTTGACCTGAATCAACCGCGAGCGGCGGCAAACTACCTTATGATACCAATCCGCCGCATAATCAGATAGGCGATCAGCGACGACAGCACCATCAGGCCGACCGCCCACAGGAATGACGAGTCGCTGTCGCTGAATGGCAGGCTGCGGGTATTCATGCCGAACACGCCGGTTATCAGCGTCGGCGGCAACAGCAGGGCGGTGAGCACCGACAGCACCCGCAGACTGTCATTGCCCTGCTCCTCGATCTGCAGCTGCAGTTCTTCCTGCAGCAACCGGCTGCGCTCGCGCATCTCGACCACATTGTGGTCGAGACTGTCGAGCCGCTGTGCCAGCATGCCGGCGCGCAATTGCAGCGCCGGGTTCAAGGGCTTTGCGTTGCGATGGTCGAGGCGGTGGAAGATCACCCGCAGGCCGGACAATTGCCGGTGCAGCCGGACGCAGGTGCGCCGCAGCGGTCCGAGCTTCTGGTGCAGGTCGGCGGTCTCGCCCGACAGCACCTGCTCCTCGACCATATCGAGCGACTGCGCCACGCGGTCCGCCATCCGCTCCATGGTGGCGGCGACATTCTCCACAATGGCTTCCAGCAGCGCGGCGGCGTTGTCGATGCGGTGGCCGTCCTCGAGCGCGCGGCGCACGGTATCGACGGCGCTCAGCGGCTGATGGCGGCCGCTGACCAATAGTCGCTCGGTCATGACGAAGCGCAGATAACCGGTGTCCTCGGTGGTCTCGTCGATGCTGCGCATCAGGTCGCAGATCACGCCATAGACCGCGTCGTCGGTGGCGTGGAGCTGCTGATAGGTATCCTTCGATAGCAGCAGCGCCCGCGCCGGTGGCGGCGCGTCGAGCTCGGCGGCTGCCAGCCATTGCAGCGCCCGGCCGTCGGCCAGATTGAAATGCAGCCACAGCAGGCCGTCGCGGGCCAAGTCGAGAGGCTTGTCGATCGGCAACACCGCGGCGCTGCCGTCGGGATCGATCCGGAACGCCCACACCAGTCCGGGGATCGGCATCGACGCCGGGGCTGGCGCGGCGGCGCGGATCGGCGCGGTCGAGATACCATTGTGCATCGAACATCGCTCCCGTCGTTGCGCTGACGCGTCAGGCCCCTGGTGCGACGGATCGGACCGGCCGCGGGCATCCGATCAGTCAAGCCAGCCGCCCGCCCGCCATTGGGGAGCGTCGGCGGCAAACTTTGGCGTCGGGATTTGAAGGCTGGATGACAGAGCAGCGCTTATCCCCAGTTGTTGTTGTAGATTTCACAATCGCCGCGCCGATGCCGCCAGCCCGGCCGCGGTGCCGCAGCGCCGGCTCAGCCCCGCCCCCAGCGCCACAGCCGTTGCCACAGCGATGGCGGCGCTGGTGGCGGCGGCGCGATGTGCTCGGGGAAACGTTCGACGGACGCAGGCGCTTCGTCGCTGGCGATGGCCGGCGCGGCGTCGCGGGCGGCGTCCAGCAGCGGCGGGCCGACATGGCAGAGAAACATCCGCTCATGGCCGCGCGACAGACGCTCGACCGCCTCGTCCAGCGGCAGCCACGCCACCTCGCGGATATCGTCCATCAGCGGGTGGGTCTGCTGTGGCGCGGCCTCCATCCGCCAGAAATGCACCACCTTGGATCGGCCGCCGGTCTGATAGGCGAGCGTGCCGATGAATTCGTGCACCACGACCTCGTGGCCGGTCTCCTCCAGCACTTCGCGCCTGGCCGCGGCGAACGCCGTCTCGCCGTCGTCAAGCTTGCCCTTCGGCAGCACCCAGGCATTGCGCTTGCGCAGCCGCACCACCGCGAACAGCGCCGATCCCCGCCGCAACACAATGCCGCCTGCCGCCAGAACCGTCGCCCGCAATCCGTTTCCTCTCTTTCTGTCGAGAATCGCCGCAATATTCGAATTATATAAGTTGTATGCCGCCGCGTTTCGAGCCGGATCGCGCCGTTTGCGCCATATGCGATCGCCGATTTCGGACTGTCATAGTCGCTAACGCCGACTAACCATCGGATGACTTAAATCCTTCATAATCGCCGATCGCTTGCCGCAGCGCCGCAGCGTTTACATCGCGTTAAGTTGGCCGGCTCAGGAGTGCAGCAACGAAATTTTCACATTGTGAGGATGTGCGTGACGGCTCTCATCGACTCCCTCAAAAACCCCAACGGCCAGCTGCTCGGCGATCTCACCGTGCTGCAGCGCAAATGGGACGCCGCGATCCATCCGGGGCAGAAGCTGCCGCGCTATGAAGAAGTGATGCTGGGCAGCCTGGGGCGGCTGGCGGATCACATCATGCTGCTGAAGATCGATGCCGACACGCTGGAAGTGTCGCGCACCGGACGTTACGTCCAGGAATGGATCGGCGACGATCGTTGGGACATCCCGCTCAGCGTGCTGCCGCCCGATTGCGCCACCGCGTTGTCGCAGGCCGTTTCCGGTGCGTTGCATAATTGCCGCCCGTTCCTCGCCAACGCCCATTGCGTGCGCGACGGCATCGTCCAGAAATACGAGCTGCTGGCGCTGCCGACGCTGTCGCGCTGGGGCGGCACCCTGGTCGGCGTCTATGTCAACGAAGCCGGCAGCCGCTACAATCTGCTCGATGCGATCTTCTCGTCGACCGATGACGGCATTCTGTCGCTGACGGCGGTGCGCGATTCCAGCATGCGGCCGGTCGATTTTCAGATCGTGCATCTCAACGACGGCGCGGCACGGCTGCTGCAACGGACGGTGGAGGCGCTGCAATGGAGCCAGCTCGGCGACGGCACGCATCTGTTGTGCTGCCCGACCGTGGTCGAGCGATTGTTGAAGGTGGTCGGGACCGGCGACGGCGCCGTGTTCGACATCGACAGCCACGACCGCAATTTCAGCCTGAGCGCCACCGCCTTCGGCGATATCGTGTCGGTGACGATCTCGGACGTCAGCTTCCTGCGCAAGCGCGAGGAATCATTCCGCCTGCTGTTCGACAATAATCCGATGCCGATGTGGGTGTTCGACATCGAAACCACCGCGTTTCTCAGCGTCAACGACGCCGCGGTCCAGCATTACGGCTATGAGCGCCGACGCTTTCTGGGCATGGCGCTGCGCGACATCTGGCCGCGCGACGAATGGGAGACGCATAGCCAGGCGCTGGTCAGCTTTGGAGAGAGCTATCAGTCCGACCACCACTGGCGCCACCTCAAGGCCGACGGCAGCGAGATCCAGGTGCTGACCTTCGGGCGCCGCGTGGTGTTCAACGGCCGCGACGGCTTCCTGGTCGCCGTCGTCGACGTCACCGAGCGGCGCAAGGCCGAGGCCCGGATCGCCTATATGGCGCATCATGACGGGCTGACCAATCTGCCGAACCGCGCTTTGTACCAGGAGACGCTGCAGCGGGCGCTGGAGCAGGCCACCCGCGCCGGCACCAATGTGGGCGTGCTGTGCATCGATCTCGACCTGTTCAAGAACGTCAACGATTCCTTCGGCCATCCGACCGGCGACCGGCTGTTGCAGATGGTGGCGGAGCGGCTGAAGCAGGAGGTCGGCGGCAATGACATGGTGGCGCGGTTCGGCGGCGACGAGTTCGCCATCGTGCTGAGCCCGGTGGCGTCGCCGAACGACGCCAGCGACTTCGCGATGAAGCTGATCGAGCGGCTCAGCGCGCCCTATGACATGGACGGGCTGGAAGTGGTGATCGGCGCCAGCATCGGCATCGCGATGTCGCCGGGGGACGGTGTGGAGGACGAGGAATTGCTGCGCAATGCCGACATGGCGCTGTACCGGGCCAAGGCGGCCGGCGGCGGCGTGCACCATTTCTTCGAAAAGGAGATGGACCGGCAGGCGCAATTGCGCCGCGACATGGAGCTCGACCTGCGCCGCGCCTTTGCCAGGGGCGAGTTCGAACTGCATTATCAGCCGCTGGTCGACCTCGCCGAGGACCGCATCACCGGCTTCGAATGCCTGCTGCGCTGGCATCACCCCGAACGCGGCATGATCTCGCCGGCGGATTTCATCCCGGTCGCCGAGGATATCGGGCTGATCGTCGGGCTCGGCGAATGGGTGCTCCGAAAGGCCTGCGCCGAGGCGATGACATGGCCGGCCGACATCAAGATCGCGGTCAATCTGTCGCCGGTGCAGTTCCGCAGCCGCAATCTGGTGCAGGTGGTGATCGCCGCTCTGGCGCAGTCCGGCCTGGCGCCGCGCCGGCTCGAGCTGGAGATTACCGAATCGCTGTTCCTGGCTGAAACCGAGGCCAATCTGGCGACGTTGCATCAATTGCGCCAGCTCGGGGTCCGGATCTCGATGGACGATTTTGGCACCGGCTATTCATCATTGAGCTATTTGCGCAGCTTTCCGTTCGACAAGATCAAGATCGACCGCTCCTTCGTTCAGGACCTGGCGCAACGGCCGGACTGCCTGGCGATCGTGCGGGCGATCTCGGGGCTGGGCCGCAGCCTGAAGATCACCACCACCGCGGAGGGCGTCGAAACCGTCGATCAGCTCGACTGGCTGCGCGCCGAGGGCTGCGACGAGGTGCAGGGCTTTTTGTTCAGCGCCGCGCGACCGGCGGCGGAGATCAAGGCGCTGCTGCTAAAATTCGGCAGCCGCGCCTCGCAGGCGGCGTAGACGCATATCCAAGAGATTGAATCAGTTCGCCGCGAGTCCTGCTTCACCTCTCCCATCGGGAGAGGTCGGATTGCGGAGCAATCCGGGTGAGGAGTTTTGACCTCACGAGAGGGTGTCCCCCCTCACCCCAACCCTCTCCCGATGGGAGAGGGAGCGCGCTGCCGATCGGGCCGGTGCACCATCTCGGGTTATTCCGCGTGGTCATTCCGGGGCGTGAGGCCGCAGGCCGAGCGAACCCGGAATCTGGCGGATTGGCCATGCGCCGGCGCGAGATTCCGGGTTCGCTCGCAGCAAAGCTGCTCGCGCCCCGGAATGACCGGAGAAATGCGGATCGGGCGATGCTATTCGACCGAACGACTTTACAGCGGCCGCTGCGCCTTGTCCTCCAGCAGCTTCATCAGCGTGTGCAGCACGCGATTGGCGGGCGTCGGAATCCCGAGCGCGACGCCCTGGCGGACGATGTGGCCGTTGAGATAGTCGATCTCGCTGACCTTGCCGCGCGCCACGTCCTGCGCCGTCGACGAATATTGCGCCGGCATGGTGGCGGCGAGCGCGATGACCTTGGCCTCGGCGTCGTCGGCCACCGCGACACCCGAGGCCTGCGCCACAGCCCTGCATTCGGCGACGACGTCGGTCATCACCTGCGCGACGCCATCGACTTGGATCAACCGTCCATAGGGCAGCTGGGTGATGGCCGACAGCGCATTGTAGGCGCAATTGAGGATCAGCTTGCTCCACAGCACCTCGCGAACCTGATCGGAGACCGTGGTGGGAATCGCGGCCGCGTTGAAGCAAGCGGCGATCGCCTCGCTCGCCGGCGCGCGGCCGAGCACCAGTTCGCTGCGCCCATTGTGTTTGACATGGCCGGGCCCGGCCATCGCGGAGGCGACATAAACCACCACGGGCACGACCGGCCTGCCGATCGTGGCTTGCAGGCGCTCGGCATTGTCGACGCCGTTCTGCAGGCTGAGGATGACGGCATCGGGCCGCAGATGCGGCGCCATCGCGACGCCGGTCGGTTCGGTGTCGGCCGATTTGACGCAGAACAGCACCAGCTCGGCCGCGGCTATGCCGGCGATCTCCGTGGTCGCCGCGACGGCGACCGGCTCGGAAAAGCTGGCTGTGTCCAGCAGCAGACCGCGCTGCCGGATCGCGTCGACATGCTGCTGCCGGCCGATCAGCGTGACCGCATGTCCGGCGCGCGCCAGCATCGCACCATAATAGCAACCAACTGCGCCCGCCCCCATCACGGCGATGTTCATGACATTGTCCTTTTTGTGAGGTCCCACTGCGGCCGGCGCATCTTGCCGGCATCTGATCGTTCTGCTTAACCCAGTCAGATGCCTGATGCACCGGCTGTCGCACTGTTGTTGTAATTCAGGCTATGATTGAAAAAATCTTAGGGATTTTCGATGCGCAAGAAAAATCTGGAGATCTTCGAGCAGGCCGTGAAGCTGGCTGGCTCCGGCAAATATGAGAGCTGGAAGGACATTCAGAAAGAGCTGGTCCAGAAAGGCTATCGCAAGGCGCCGGACCTGCTCGGCGGCGACAAGATCCGCAGCGTGCTGGATTTTCAATGCGCCCATGCGCAGAAAAAGACGGGCGCCTGATCGGCCGAACCGACCGACGCGACCTTGGGCGGTGGCGGCGATCAGCCACCGCGCATATCACGGCTTGGTATCAACACGGCCTCTCTTTCGTCATGCCCGGCCTTGTGCCGGGCATGACGCGTGGATGAGTCGAAACCAAACGCTTTTGTTGTAAACGCCGACGCTTGCGCGCGCGGAGTCCAGGTTTGCTCGCAAGGGCTCGCGCCGATGACCGTCCGTTGATGACCGTCAGCTGGGAGTCTCAGGGCGCGGGCGGCGCAGGAACCGGGACATAGGCCCGATCGGGCGTGAGCACGCAGCGATAGACCCGCTTGCTCGCGGTGTCCCAGGTCTCAACCACCCGGCCGCAGCTCGAACAGGTGAAGCTGCCGGGCTGTCCGGGAAGCGATGCCGACTCGGCACAGCGGTATTCGGCACCACATTCACATTCGACGTCGAATATTCTCATGTGGCCAGCTTCCTTCTGCAGCGAATTGAGTCGCGATAATCGCTGAGCTTCGCTGCTGGATGTGACATCCTGATGTTGGCGCCGCGCAAAATTGACGTTGCGCGCGGATTCCGTGGGCCAGACGGGGCCCTGATACCGGCTGGCGCGCCGCATCCTCAAGCAAGGCCGGTTCTGATGGATCAGAACCGGAGCTCTCGCTTATTGTCGCACGCGGTCTCCTCACGCCAACCGGCACCACTTCGCTCGAAACGCCTTAGCCGAAAATGTCGGTAGTCATACCAACGTACCAGCCGGCCGCTTCCTGCGCCTGCTTGGCGCGCTGTTCCGGGCTCTCTTCGAGCTGCGAGGTGTAGGGATCGAGCATCACGATTCTGCCGTCGCGCGGCTCGTAGCGGGCGCCGTTCTTGAACGCATCATGCGGCGCGATGGTGCTCCAGCAATGATTGGTGAAGCGCACCGGCATCCTTCGATCGCCGGCGAGGTCGGCGCGGATCATCATCGCGGTGATCTTGGCTTCGTTATTGGCGGCAAAGCCGGATTTGGGAAATTCGCCGCCGGCGGAATCGCCGATGACGTGGATCTGGGAATCGATGCGCGAGCGCATATTGCCGGCATCGACCGGACAGAAGCCGCTATCGTCGGCGAGCCCGGAGTCGCGGGCGAGCACGCCGGCGATCTGCGGCGGGATCACATTGACCATGGTGGCCTTGTGGGTTTCGAAATCGGTGGTGACGGTCATCGCCTTGGGGTCGATCGCCTTGATGCCGCCATGGATGGTCGGGTCCTGCCACTCGATCATCCCGTTATAGTGCCGCTGCCAGCCGTCGATAAACAATGTCTGCATGGCGAAGTGATCCTTGGCGTCGAGGATCACGATCCGCGCATTCTTGACGCCGCGGGTTTTGAGCGCATAGGCCATCATCGAGGCGCGCTCATAGGGCGCCGGCGGACAGCGATACGGATTGGGCGGCGCGATGATGACGATCAGCCCGCCATCGCCGACGGCGTCGAGCTGTTGTTTCAACAGTTTGAACTGCGCGCCGCCGCGATAGCCATGCGGCATCCGCAACGCCACCTCCGGCGAATAGCCCGGCACCGCGTCCCAGCGAAAATCGATGCCGGGCGAGATCACCAGCCGGTCATAGGGCAGAGCCGCGCCGCCGGCGGTTCGCACCATTTTGGCGTCGCGATCGATGGCGGTGACGGCGTCGAACACCATGCGGACGCCGCGCGCCGCCAGCGCGTCATAGCCGAATGTCAGCGACTGAAAATCCTTGAGACCGCCGAGATAGAGGTTCGAGGTGAATGGCGTCACATAGGTCCGGTTGATCTCGACCAGGCTGACGTCGAGCTGGTCGCCGCCGTGCTTGAGATATTTCGCCACGGTGGCGCCGCCGGGGCCGCCGCCGATCACCACGACACGCGGCTTGGCCTGCGCCAGGGCCGGGGCGGCGAGCAGCGCGGCGCTGCCCGCAAGGCCGCGAATGACGCCGCGACGGTCGATGGTGAGCGGGTGTTTCACGTCAAAACTCCATGGACAAATAGCGCGGACCGCAACGCCTGATGCCACGGTCCGCGCGGCAATCAGGCGAAAATGTCGGCGGTGATGCCGTCATACCAGCCAAGGTTCTCCTCCGCGGTTTGTGCCCGCAGCCCGGCATCCTCGCCGGTCTTGGAGATGAAGCCTTCGACCTCGACGATGGCGCCATCCTTCGGCTGGTAGCGGCCGCCGACCTTCACCGTGTCATCCTTGGCGAGCACCGACCAGCAGGTATTGGCATAGCGCGCCGGAAAAGTCCGAGCCTTGGTGAGTTCGCCGCGCACCGCCATCGCCACCACCTTGGCCTGGCTGTTGGCGGAGAATGCCGATTTCGGCATCGCGCCGGCGATCGCGGCGTCGCCGAGCACATAGATGGCCGGATCGATCGTCGATTTCATGTCGGCGCCGTCAATCGGGCAATAGCCGGTCTCATTGGCGAGGTCCGCGTCCTGGGCGATCTTGCCGGCCATCTGCGCCGGAATGACGTTGACCATCGCGGCCTTGATGGTCTCGAAATCGGTGGTGACCGTCATCGCCTTCGGATCGATCGATTTGACGCCGCCATGCATCGTCGGATCCATCCATTCGATCATGCCGGGATAGTATTTCGCCCAGCCCTCCTGGAACAGCGCCATCTTGGAGAATTTCGGCTTGGGATCGATGATCAGGATCTTCGACCTGGTATGACCCTTGGTCTTGAGAACATGGGCCATGCAGGACACCCGCTCATAGGGGCCGGGCGGGCAGCGATAGGGATTGGGCGGCGCCAGCATGACGATCTTCGCGCCGTCCTCCAGCGCATCGAGCTGCTGCTTGACCAATCGGGTCTGGGCGCCCGGCTTCCAGCCATGCGGCATGATCTCGGCGGCTTGCTGCGAATAGCCGGGCACCGAATCGAATTTGATGTCGATGCCGGGCGCCACCACCAGCCGGTCATAGGGCAGCACGGTGCCGTCGGCGAGCCGCACCTGCTTGCGGTCGCGATCGATCGCGGCGGCGAGCTGGCGCAGATGGGTCACGCCATAGGCCGACAATTTGTAGGGATGGGTGATGTCGTCGAAGCTCTTGAAGTCGCCGAGATAGAGATTGGAATGAAAGCAGGTGACGAATTTGTCGAGCGGCTCGACCAAAGTGACGTCGATCGCGCCCTTGGAGTCGCGGGCAACATATTTGGCCACGGTGGCGCCGCCCGGCCCGCCGCCGATCACGACGAGCTTCGGTTTGGCCTGGGCGCGCAGCACCCCGGGCATCGCGATGAGACCGGCGGCAAGCATGCCGGTCGAAAAATGGCGTCGGCTGATGGTCGTCATAGTGGTCTCCCCTCCTGGTTTGGCGCCGGGCAGCATCTGCTCGGCGTTGCGGTGGTCACTGGGTGGTCACTGGGTTTCGGGCGTGATGCTGTTGAAGTAGCTGGCGAGCGCGGCGATCTCCTCGTCGGTGAATTTGACCGCGATAGCGCGCATCACCGAATTGTCGCGGATCCGGGCGCGATATTCGCTGAGGGCTTGGATCAAGGTGTGCTCGGGCAGGCCGACGATCACCGGAATGCCGGAGAACTTGCCGCTGAGCTGATGGCAGGTGACGCATTCGCTCGACAGATATTCGCCGAGCTCGCGATCGCCCGCCGAAGCGCCCGCGGCACCCGATAGGGTCACCGCCACGATCAGCAGGCGCGTCCAGGCGCGTCCCGATCTCATCGGCGTCGCCCGGGCATGGGCCGGCGATCGCGACCGCACGCGGTCATGATGATTCCTCCCGTTCGTTTCGCTTCCCAAAAACGCCGGCTTAATTGCCGGTCTGTTCTGGCACCAAGGCCGGCGCGGTGACATCGGCAAGTTTTGCGTCCATCAATTGATGGGTCACCAGCGCGCCGACCCACATCGAGCCCAGCGCCAGCCACGCCGTCACCGCGAAAATCGCGCCGCCGGTGACGCCGGCGCCGACCGCGCAGCCGCCGGCCAGCATGCCGCCCGAGCCCATCAGGAACGCTCCGGCGGCGTAGCGCCCCATGCTGGGGCCGTCATGAAAGCCCTGCAGCCGCCACTCGCCGGCGAACAAGGCCGCGAGCAACGCGCCGACAAAGACGCCCGGCACCAGGCCGATATCGAAGCCGAGCGGCACAGAGGGCGAATTGATCAGCCCCATCAGCGTATCGGCCGAGGGGCCGGTGAAGCTGACGCTCTTGATGGTGATCGGCGTGAAGGCGTGCTGCGCCAGCGTGTAGGTCAACAGCCAGCCGGCGGCGACGGCGAGCCCGACGCCGACCGCGTTGCAGCCGGCACTGACCCCGGTCCGCGCGCGATGCGCCAGCCAGGTGGCCCAGCCGATGCCGGCCAGACCCAGCGTCGCGCCGAGCCAGGGCCCGGCATGGACCACGCTCAAGAGATTGCGCGACGCGCCGCCCTGCACGGTCCACAATTCCGACAGCGCCTCGCGCGCCGGCGACAGCGCGCCGCGCAATGACGCCTGCGCCACGATGGTCAGCACCAGGCCGGACACCAGCGCGCGCAGATTGCCGGTCGCCGACAGCACCAACAGCCGGCTGGCGCAGCCGCGCGCCATGATCATGCCGGCGCCGAACATCAGCCCGCCGATGATGCTGCCGGACAGACTGCCGCGCGCCGCCAGCTGCCGCGCCTCGCCGACATCGAGCAGGCCGGCGGAAATCGCCAGCTGGGTCGCGGCCAGCGCCGCCGAAAAGGTCAGCAGCCAGATTGCAACCTTGGGGCCGAACAAGCCTTGGGAGAATTCGATCACTGCCGCGCGCAGACAGAACCGGCTGCGCTGCGCGCAGACACCGAACGCAAAGCCGACCAGCAGACCGCAGGCGGTCAGCGTGTTGGTTTCGCCGAAGCGTTCGATGAGCTGATCGAGGTCCAAGGCCACTCCTCCGCCGCGCGGTCGCCGCGCCACGCATCGCCGCGGCATGGTCGCGAAGCGTGACGGACCGCGCCGGATTCGACATTGATCTGGCGCAACGCGCAACTAACAAATCGCACGGTTTGATTAGTTTCGTGATTAGTTCCTCGGCCGCCGTTACGTAAAACTACGCAGCCGCCAGCGCGCTCCGAACGGAGCGTCGCTGGCGGTCGTCATGGCCGATCCGCTGCGCGTCAGTCGACGCTCGGACCGGTCTTGCTATCCGGAGTGACGTCGACCGACATCGCCCGGCCGGTGACTTTCGGCGCGGGGCGACAATCCTTCATGCACGGGTTCGATTTCCAAAACTGCTTTTCGGCGACCTCGCGATCGTCCTCATAGAAGCCGTTGGCGTTCGGCATCTTGATGGTCGCGAGATTTTTCTCGTTGAGCTCGAAATCCGGATCCTTGATGACGTCGCTCATGCTGAGGATATAGGCGACCAGCGCATAGACCTCGTCGGGGGAGAGCGAGCGGGCGTTGCCGAACGGCATCGCGCGCTGGATGTAATCGAACGCCGTGGTGGCATCGGGCCAATAGGAGCCGACGGTCTTGTCGGGCCGGTCGGCCTTCAGCGTGCCGAGGCCGCCGGCCAGCACCGGATAGCGGCCGACGCCCTGGCCGAATTCGCCGTGACAGGCCGCGCATTTTTCCTGGAAGATCGCGTCGCCCTGCTGGGCGGTGCCCTTGCCCTTGGGCAAGCCGACGCCGTCCGCCCGCACATCCGTATCCCAGGCCTCAATTTCCTGCGGCAGCGCGGCGCGACCGAGGCCGAGCTTGGTCGGCGACGGCGGCGCGGGGTGCTCCACATTGGCCTTGGCGAGCTTCTGCTTGGCGGCGGTGACGGCCGGCAGCGCCAGCAGCGTAGTGCCCAGCATTATCGCGAGGACGAACTTAGCCGATCTCGACATTTTCGGTCTCCCCGCCCGCGCGCACCAGCCAGGTCTGAATGCCGTTATTGTGATAGATCGAATTGACGCCGCGGATCTTGCGTAGTTCGGTCTTGGTCGGCTGCACATAGCCGGTGTCGTCGATGGCGCGCGACTGCACCATCAGCTCCTGGCCGTTCCAGTCGAAATCGACGTAGAAGCGCACCAGCGACTTGTCGAGCACCGGGCCGTCGATGCGCGCCTCCTGCCAGTTGCGGCCGCCATCGAGCGTGACGTCGACGCGCTTGACGGTGCCGCGGCCCGACCAGGCGATGCCGGTCAGCACATTGCGGCCCTGGTGCTTGAGCGGCGCCTGCGGCGACGGATTGGTGATCACCGATTTGGCGTCCATCACGAATGTATGTTTGCGGGCGCGACCGTCCGGCATCAGGTCGGTGTATTTCGAGGTTTCCTCGCGGGTCTGCCAGGGCTGATCGCCGGCCTCGATCCGGCGCAGCCATTTCACCCACAGATTGCCCTGCCAGCCCGGGATCACCGCGCGCAGCGGATAGCCCTGCTCCGGCCGCAGCGCCTCGCCGTTCATCGCAAAGGCGATCAGCACGTCGTCGAGCGCCTTCGACAGCGGCAGCGAGCGGTTCATGCCGGCGGCGTCGGCGCCTTCCAGCATCAGCCATTTGGCGTTCGGCTTCAGCCCGGCCTCGTCGAGCAGCACCTTCAAGGGCACGCCGGTATACATCACATTGTGGATCATGCCGTGGGTGAACTGGCAGCCATTGAGCTGGGCGCCGCGCCACTCCATGCCGGAATTCGCCGCGCATTCCAGGAAATACACTTTGTTGACCCGCGGCATCCGCCGGATGTCGTCCATGGTGAACACCAGCGGCTTGTCGACCAAGCCGTTGATCATCAGCCGGTGATCGGCCGGATCGATTTCGGCGAGCCCGCCGTGATGGCGCTCGAAGCACAGGCCGGACGGCGTGATGATGCCGTCGAGCGCGTGCAGCGGGGTGAAGTTCACGGAGGATTCCGGCCCCGCCGTCAGCCACGACACGTCGCGGCGGATCACGTCCTTTTCGAATTTCGACGGCAGGCCATAAGGCCGCTTGTCGACGCCATCGCCGAGATAGCGATTCCAGTCCTGGACCTCGGTGATCTTCGGATCGGACGCGTCGCCGGCCTGCGCCAGCTGCGGCAGCATCGCGCCGGCGCCGGCCAGGCCCGCGGCGCCGAGAAAGCGGCGGCGGTTGAGAAATTCGGCTGTGGGTCTGTCACTCATGCGGCCGCCTCTTCGTTGTCGGCTTGATCGCGATTATTGCGATACGTGAATGTGTTGGGTACAGGAATGCGCCGGATCGGTGGTGTGTCATCTCAGACGCCCGTGACCTTGACGGCGCTGTTGGGCTCGATCTTCACCGGGCCGGCCTGCGCGACATGCTGGGACAACACGTCCCAGATCGGCGGGCCCTCGGTGTTCTGGTTGATGCTGGCCCAGCCCGACACCGTATAGGTCCTGGCGGCGTCGATCGGCTTGCCGGTTTTCAGATGGGTGAGATCGGAAATGCGCGAGCCCATGGTCTTGCTGATATCGATCGCGTAGCCCATGCCGCCGGTGCGGACCATGTCGCCGCCGCCCTGGAAATACGGGTCGGGATGGAAGATGTTGTCGGCGATGTCCTCGAGCACATTCTTCAGCTGCGCGCCGGTCATTTCGGTGCGGTAGCAATTCGGATAGGTGATCGCGGTGGCGTTGGTGATCGCCTCCCAGGTGATGTCGTCCTCCGGCAGCAGCGTGCCGCCCCAGCGGAAGCCCGGCGACAGCGCGATCTCGGTGTCGCGCTGTTGCAGCATCGCGTTGCAGATCAGATCGTCGAAGGTGCCGTTGAAATTGCCGCGGCGATACAACAGCGAATCGGTCTTGCCGACGACGCGCGCCAGATCCTTGGCGAACGGCGCCCGCACCTTCTCCACCAGCTTCGCCATTTCGGGATCCGGCTTGATCGCGTCGGCGAACACCGGCATCAGCTTGAAGCGGATGTCGGCGACCTTGTTGTCCTTGACGGCGAGATCGAGCCGCGAGACGAATTTGCCGTGCGAGCCCGACGCCACCAGCATGGTGTCGCCGACCCGGATCAGGCCCGGCATCGCGTCATGGGTGTGGCCCGTGAGAATAACGTCGATGCCTTTGACCCGCCCCGCCAGCTTGCGGTCGACGTCGAAGCCGTTATGCGACAGCAGCACCACGATCGCAGCACCGTCGGCGCGCGCCTCGTCGACCTGCTTCTGGATGTCGTCCTCGCGAATGCCGAATTCCCAATTCGGAAACATCCAGCGCGGATTGGCGACGGCGGTGCGCGGCAGAGCCTGGCCGATCACCGCGATCTTGGCGCCGCCGCGCTCGAAAATCTTCTTCGCCTCAAAGACGGGTTCCTGCCATTCAGCGTCGCGGACATTCTGCGCCAGGAACGCGAACGGCGCGGTGTCGGCGACTTGCTTGACGCGGTCGGCGCCGTAGGTGAATTCCCAATGGCCGGTCATGGCGTCGAGCTTCAGGGCCGACATCACGTCGATCATGTCCTGGCCCTTGGTCTGCAGCGAACTCCAGCTGCCCTGCCAGGAATCGCCGCCGTCGAGCAGCAGCACATTGCCGTCGCCGCGTTCGGCGCGCACCGCGCCGATCAGCGTGGCGATGCGGTCCATGCCGCCCATCCGGCCGTAATTGCGCGCCAGCTGGACGAAATCATCGGCGGTCAGCGCGAAGGCGTCGGGCGAGCCGGTGGCGATCTTGAAATATTCGCGAAACGCCGCGTCGGTTAGATGTGGCGGCTGGCCCTTGGCGTCGCCGACGCCGAGATTGACCGAGGGTTCGCGGAAATGCAGCGGCACCAGCTGGGCATGGATATCGGTCACATGTAGGATGGTGACGGTGCCGAGCGGATCGAACCGCGTGATATCGGCCTGGGTCAGCCGCTGCTGCGCCGCGACCTGTCCGAGCTGGCCGAGGCCGCTGCCGAGCGTCAGCGCCGACGCAGCCGCGGTCGCCTGCAGGAATTCCCGCCTCGAGATCATCGTTTCACCCTTGGTTTCATTGTGGTCCGCGCCGCTTGCATTGGGCAGCGGCGCCCGCGCGCGCGGCGTTGCGCCTCGTCGCGCGGTCGCAGATGGCCGATGGCGATCAGGCCACCGTCATCTTCTTCTTCGCCACATAATTCGATCCATCGTCATCCTTCCAGGTGAAGGTGAATTCGCCGGTCTCGGCGGCCTTGTAGTAGAACGACTGATACGGATTGGCCGAGATCGCCGGATTCCAGTCGGCTTCGAAGAACTGCTTGCCGTTGAACTCGGCCGTGAAGGTGTTGATGATCTTGCGCGGCACGACCTTGCCGGAGGCGTCCTTGCGCTGACCGGATTCCATTTCGTGCGAGATCAGCGTCTTGATCTCGATCACTTCGCCGGGCTTCGCCTGGGCCGGGACGCGGACGCGCGGGGTGGGAGCATTGGCCATATGAAAATTCCTCGCCTGAATATTTGCTGTTGCCGAACCAAACGCGACTAGCCGCCGCAGCCGCCGATCGTGACCTTCACATTGGCCTTGGCCGTGTAGAGGTTGCCGTTCGACATTTCCGCGATGCAGATGATGTTCTGGGTCTTGGCCAGCCGCATCCGGGTCGAGGCCGCGGCCTTGCCGCTGGCCGGGGTGAATTTGTAGCTGACGATGCCCGGCAGCGGATTGCCGTCGGCGAAGATGTGGACGGCCTTGACGTAGTCGGCGTCGGTCATCGGGCTTTCGACATCGACATTGACCGGCACGACGAGGCCGTTTTCGGCGATCTCCGGAATGTCGAGATTGATCTTGCCGCTGTCGAGCTTCTTGTCGCCGTAGAGCTTCTTGATTTCGGCGGCGACCGTCTGCTCGTCGGCGAACGACATTCGCGGCGCCAGCAATGCCACCAGCCCCGCGAGCCCCGCAAGGGCCAGCGTTTCGCGACGGGTGGTCTCAACTGTGGTCCAAACCATGTATCCTCCTAGCGGGAGTCTTTCGCTTCCCTTGGCAATAGTATCGCTTGACGATTCCAAGCTTCATCTATCATGATCCGCAAACATCATTATATTGTTTTTTTTGAATGTAAAGATATCCGATTCGATTTATGACACGGGACCGCACAAGACGGTCACTGAAACGGAGGAGACGAGATGAGGATCGCCGCGATCGGCTGGGCACTATTAGCTGCTGTGCTTTGCACAATGCCAAGAACAAGTCACGCACAGGACGCCAGCGAGAAGGAGATCGAACGCTATCGCGAGATGATCTCCGATCCGATGTCGAATCCCGGCTTCCTCGCGGTCGACCGCGGCGAAATCCTGTGGGGCGAGAAGCGCGGCAGCAAAAACGTCTCGCTGGAAAGCTGCGACCTCGGGCTCGGCGCCGGCAAGCTGGAAGGCGCCTATGCGCAATTGCCGCGTTACTTCAAGGACGCCGACAAGGTGATGGACCTGGAGCAGCGGCTGTTGTGGTGCATGCAGAAGGTCCAGGGCCTCGACACCAAGGACATCGTCGCCCGCCGCTTCTCCAAGCCCGGCGTCGAATCCGACCTGCAGGATCTGGTGGCCTATATCGCCAACAAATCCAGCGGCATGAAAATCGCCGTGCCGCTCAGCCATCCGAAGGAACAGGAAATGGCCGCGGTCGGCGAGGAGCTGTTCCACCGCCGCGGCGGGGTGATGGATTTCGCCTGCTCGACCTGCCACGGCGCCGAGGGCAAGCGGATCCGGCTGCAGGCGTTGCCTGACCTCGCAATGCCCGGCAAGGAGGCGCAGGACACGATGGGGACCTGGCCGACCTATCGGGTGTCGCAGAGCGCGCTGCGCACGATGCAGCACCGGCTGTGGGACTGCTATCGCCAGCAACGCTGGCCGATGCCGGAATACGGCTCCGACGGCATCACGGCGCTGACCGTCTATCTCAACAAAATGGCGCAAGGTGGCGAGATCACCGTGCCGTCGATCAAGCGCTGAGGAGCCGAGCATGAAACAGATTCTGAAACTATCGGCACTCGCCGCCATCGGATTCAACTGGGCGATCGCCGCGCAGGCCGCCGATCAGGCCGTCATCCCCGCGACCAAGGCAGCGGCGACCAAGGCTGACAGCGCCAAGACTGCTGACATGGCCAAGACTGACATGGCCAAGACTGACATGGCCAAGGCTGACACGACCAAGAGCGATGAACCCAAAGTCTCCAAAGCGGTGGTCGATGCCTATCTGAAATCGACCTTCGGCAAGGCCCCGGCGGAATGGCAGGCCGCGATCGAGCCCGACGAAACCATGCAGATCTGCAACGCCACCCGCAACCAGCCGTCGCAGGAACAGGCCGAACAGATCATGGCCCGCGAGATCAAGCGGGTGGTGTATCCGGCCGACGGCAAGCTGCTCGGCGACTGGAAGGCCGGCGCCAAGATCGCCAATAACGGCCATGGCGGCCAGTTCACCGACAAGCCGACCACCGAGCACGGCGGCAATTGCTACGCCTGCCACCAGATCGCCAAGGAAGAGGTCAGCTACGGCACGCTCGGCACCAGCCTGACCAATTACGGCAAGGACCGCAATTACGCTCCCGCCGAGATCAAGCAGGCCTATACCAAGATCTACAATTCGCAGGCGGTGGTGCCGTGCTCCAACATGCCGCGCTTCGGTACCAATAAATTCCTGAGCGAACAGCAGATCAAGGACGTGCTGGCCTATCTGTTCGATCCGGACTCGCCGGTGAACAAATAGGTCCCACAGACGTATCCGACCGGGATCGCTCCTCATCCTGAGGAGCCCGGCGCAGCCCGAAGGGCGAAGCCGGGCGTCTCGAAGGATGAGGAGCGATCCCGCCTCATGGTTCGAGACGCGCGCTGGCCAGCGCGCTCCTCACCATGAGGCTTTTCAGCACATCGAAACCGGAGTGATGTCATGATCAATCGAAAGATGATGGGAGTCGTGGCGATCTGCCTATTCGCCGCCCTCGCCGCGCCGGCCCGCGCCCAGGACGCGCTGGTGGTGACCAAATCGCTGAGCCCGGAGGTGGCGCTGGATTGCGCCAAGGCGGCGCTGGCCGAATGCCGCAAGCGCGGCTTCCAGGTCGCCGTCGCGGTGGTCGATCGTGCCGGGCTCACGCAAATCCTGCTGCGCGACCGCTTCGCCGGCCCGCACACGGTCCCGACCGCGACCGGCAAGGCCTGGACCGCGGTGTCGTTCAAGACCTCGACCACCGATCTGCAGGGCATGACCCAGCCCGGCATGCCGCAAGCGGGGCTGCGGCAATTGCCGGGCGCCGTCATTCTCGGCGGCGGCGTGACGATCGAGGCCGGCGGCTCGCTGGTCGCCGGCATCGGCGTCTCCGGCGCGCCGGGCGGCGACGCCGACGAGGCCTGCGCCAAGGCCGGCATCGCGGCGATCCAGGATCGGCTGGATTTCTGACCTTAGCGCCGGTCCGCCGCCCAGCACCCCGTAGTATCCGTTTCGACACAGCCCGAATCAGCCATTGCGTCAGAATCCCACGCGTGCCAAAGGCCGATCTTCACACCTCGCGCCCGCGTGACAGGGAACCGGTTCCCGGCCGCGCAAAGGAGATTCCCGGTGGACGATCGGACTGAGCTGCAGGACACCAAGCCAACGACGCCGTCGAAATCCACGGGGACGGCGGCGCGGCTGGTGATCCGCCATGCCACCCTGGACGACATCCCGGCCATTCAGAACCTGCTGCAGAAGGTCTACAACCGCGCTTTCGGCAATCATGCGACCTATTCGAGCGCGCAGCTGCGCGGCCAGCAGACCCAGTTTCCCGAAGGGCAGTTCGTCGCGATCTACGAGGACCGCGTCGTCGGCTTCTGCGCCACCTTCCGGATCGGCGGCGATCTGGCGCTGGCGCCGCATGACTGGCGCACCATCACCGGCTCGGGCTTTGCGTCGCGCCACGATCCGGAGGGCGATTACATCTACGGCATGGATGTCTGCGTCGATCCGGAACTGCGCGGGCTGCGGATCGGGCAGCGGCTCTACAATCAGCGCCGCAAGCTGTGCCAGCATCTGCGGCTCAAGGGCACCATCATCGCCGGGCGGATGCCGGGGCTGTCGCGCCGGATGAAGGCGGTCGGTTCGGCGGATCAATATCTCGAGCAGGTCAAGCAAGGCCGGCAGCGCGACGCGGTGCTCGGCTTCCAGATGCGCAACGGGTTCGAGCCGCTTCGCGTGCTGCAGGATTATCTGCCGAGCGACACCGAATCGCTGGGCTATGCGGTGCTGATGGTGTGGAACAATCCGCAAGTGTCGCAGGACGACGAGTCGAAATCCTCGTTCAACCAGAACCAGCGCACGGTCCGCGTCGGCGCGGTGCAATACCAGCAACGCGCGGTGAAAAGCTTCGAGGAATTCGAGGAGCAGGTCGAATATTTCGTCGACGCGCTGGCGAACTACAAGGCCGACTTCGTCGTGTTCCCGGAATTGTTCACCCTGCAATTGCTGTCGATCGAAGGCCGCATCGGCGATCCGGCGGCGTCGATCGCCGCGCTGTCGCAATATACCGAACGCTTCAAGGCCGCGCTGACCCGGATGGCGGTGGCCTACAACATCAACATCATCGGCGGCTCGCATCCGACCCGCGAGGACGACGGCGAGGTCTACAACATCGCCTATGTGTTCCTGCGCGACGGCAGCATCCACCAGCAGGCGAAACTGCATCCGACGCCGAGCGAACGCTCGTGGTGGAACATCAAGGGCGGCAACACCCTCGACACCATCGCCACAGATTGCGGCCCGATCGGCGTCTTGATCTGCTACGACGCCGAATTCCCCGAATTGCCGCGGCATCTGGTCGACCAGGGCGCGATGATCCTGTTCGTGCCGTTCTGCACCGACGAGCGCCAGAGCTATCTGCGCGTGCGTTATTGCGGCCAGGCCCGCGCGGTGGAAAACCAGTGCTATGTGGTGCTGGCCGGCAATGTCGGCAATCTGCCCAATGTCGAGAACATGGACATTCAATACGCCCAGAGCTGCGTGCTGACGCCATGCGACCTGCCCTTTGCCCGCGACGGCATCGCGGCCGACACCACCCCGAATGTCGAAATGGTGGCGATCGCCGATCTGCATATCGACACCCTGCGCGCGGCCCGGCAGAACGGCACCGTGCTGAATCTGAAGGATCGCCGCTTCGATCTGTATTCGGTCAACTGGAAGAGCAAGTAATACCCAAGGGCACTGCTTCTCCTTCGTCATGCCCGGCCTTGTGCCGGGCATCCACGCCTTGAAAGCCGAGCTTGGATCAAAGGCGTGGATGGCCGGGACAAGCCCGGCCACGACGCGTGGATGGGGCGAAACCATGCGCCTTTGCTATAAGCGAAGATCAAGCAGGCGAAGACCAAATAGCAAAGCGGTTGGCGCGGCAACGCGCCAACCGACGGGCCAAGGTTACGCCGGCTTCTTCAACCACTCCGGGAACGACATCGTCTCGTAGCCCTTGGCCTTGACATATTTGAACATCGCCAGAAATTCCGGCGGCTCCAGCAGGCCCGGCATTCTTGCCACCTCGCGCGCCTGCGGTTGCCGCGCGGCGAGGCCGTCGGCCGATTCCGGGAAGAACTGGACGGTCGGGGTGAAGCGGATGCCATAGGCCTGCGCGAAGGCCTTCTCGCTGAGCTTGCGGCCGTCGAAATCGGTGACCTCGCGGGCGCCGATATGGTTGAGGTGCAGCACCTCGAAATTGTCGCGGATATAGCCTTCGATCGCCGGGTCCATCATGTGGACCTCGTGCATCCTGCGGCAGAACGGGCAGCCTTTCAGGCCCCACAGAATTGCGAAGCGCTTGCGTTTGGCGGTGGCGCCGGCGAGGTCCTCGGGCAGATCGAGGAAGCTCTGCAAATACCAGTCGAGCTGATACAGCCCGTCATCGCCGAGCACCGGCGCGGCCAAGCTAGGCGCGGCGCGCAGGCCCAGCCCCGTGGCCGCAAGGCCGGCGACGACATGCCGCCGGGTCAATCGTTGCGCAATCATCAAAGGCCTCCTTTGTATGACGATTCAGCTTGGCGGCTCACCCGATCGTACTGAAGATCGGGAAGGTCTCGAGCAACCAGCCGGCGATCTTCGGCATCGCGCCGGTCAAAAACAGCACGCCGGTCAGCACCAAGGCGCCGCCCATCAGCTTCTCGACCAGACCCATATGGGCGCGCATCCGCGCCATCAATTTGATGAACTGGCCGGAAAACAGCGAGGCCAGCAGGAACGGCAATCCGATCCCCAGCGAATAGGCGCCGAGCAGCATCGCCCCATGGGCCGCCGAGCCCTCGACCCCGGCGACCAGCAGGATCGTCGCCAGCACCGGCCCGACGCAGGGCGTCCAGCCGAATGCGAAGGCCAGCCCCACCACATAGGCGCCGAGATAGCCGGCGCCGCGGCGCGCGGTCTGGAATCGGGCTTCGCGAAACAGCAGCCCGATCCGGAACACGCCGAGGAAATGCAAACCAAGGATCAGGATCACCACTCCGGCGATGATCCCCAACGTGTCGAAATGCGCCGTGATGGTCTTGCCGAGCGCCGAGGCCGAGGCGCCGAGCGCCACGAATACGGTGGAAAAGCCCAGCACGAAGGCAAGAGACGAGGCGACGACGCGGCCGCTGACCGCGCCGGCCGGCCGATCGCGCGCCGCCGTCAGCTCGTCGAGGCTGACGCCGGCGAGAAAGCACAGATAAGGCGGCACCAGCGGCAGCACGCAGGGCGACAGGAACGACAGCACCCCGGCGCCCAGCGCCCCAGCCAGCGAGATATTCGAGATCACAGCGTTTCCGGCCCTAGTAGATACATGCGAATTCGTCTATATGTATCACATCATGGCCAGAACACTCCTGAAATCGTCACTCTTCGGCCTGTTCGTGTTGATCGCCGCGGTGCTTGCCCCGGCGGTATCGCAGTCGGCCGAGCTATTGATGTATGAGCGCGCCGGCTGCGTCTGGTGCGCGCGGTGGGACCGCGACGTCGGCCCGATCTATGGCAAGACCGACGAAGCCAAAATGCTGCCGCTGCGGCGCATCAATATCGACCAGCCGGCCGGCGCCGGCGTCGAGCTCACCGCGCCGGTGCACTTCACCCCGACCTTCGTGGTCTCGGACCATGGCCGCGAGGTCGGCCGCATCACCGGCTATATCAATGACGACGCGTTCTGGGGCCTGCTCGGCGTGCTGCTGAAAAAGATCGAACCCCGGCCCGTCCCTAGCCCTAGTTGAGCGATTTTCAACTCATCAGCGAACGGTAATCGCCCCCATGACATCGATCCTCGATCCCGACATTGAGACCGAATTCCGCGACGGCGCGGAATATTCGCCCGAGCTCGACCTGTTGATGCGCAAGGCCCGCAAGGCCAGCAATTTCCTCAAGGCGCTGTCGCACGAGAACCGGCTGCTGTTGCTGTGCCTGCTGGCGGAGCGCGAGCGCTCGGTCACCGAGCTGGAAAACATTCTGTCGATGCGGCAGTCCGCGGTGTCGCAGCAATTGGCGCGGCTACGTTACGACGGCATGGTCGACACCAGGCGCGACGGCAAGACGATCTATTACAGTCTGGCCAATGAGGACGTGCGCCGGGTGATCTCGGTGGTCTACGATATTTTCTGCGCCACCGCGCGCAACGGCGACGCAAACAAGTAGCACTGCCGATCAGGCAGGCGACGACGGGGCAGCGCGAGCAAGCGTCAAGACCCCGCGGCGAGTAAGAGGAAATGCCATGCAGAACGCCTCTGCCTGGATGCTCGCCCTGGCCGGCTTCGGCATCGGGACGGCAGCCGGGTTTTTCGTCCGCCACGCGCGGCTGTGCTCGTTCGGCGCCATCGAAGACGCGTTGATGGGCGGCGACACCCGTCGGCTGCGGATCTTCGGGCTGGCGCTTGGCGTCGCGATCATCGGCACCCAGCTCCTGGTCGTCGCCGGCCTGCTCGACCCGCAACTGATCGGCTACACCCCGTCGGCGATTCCGCTGCTGTCGATCGCGATCGGCAGCGTGATGTTCGGGGTCGGCATGGCGATGGTCGGCACCTGCGGGTTCGGCTCCCTGGTGCGGCTCGGCTCTGGCGATCTGCGCAGCCTGGTGGTGATCCTGGTGCTGGGCGGCGCCGCCTATGCGACGCTGCGCGGCGTGTTCGCCGGCTTTCGCATCACCGCGCTGGAAAGCGTCGCGCTGCCGATGCCGGACGGCATCCGCGCCGACCTCGCCTCGCTGCTGCAACGCGCCTTCGGCTATGATCTGCGCAACGCCATCGCCGCCATCGCCGGCGTCGGGCTGTGCGCGGCGGCTTTGGGCGATCGACGCCTGCGGCGCGCGCCGCGGCTGCTGATGGCCGGCATCGCGCTCGGCGTGCTGACCGTGGCGGGCTGGTTCGTCACTACCTGGCTCGCCGACGAATTCGCCGGGCCGCTCCATCCGCAAAGCCTGACCTTCGTCTCGACCATCGGCAAGGCGCTCTATGCCGGCGTGCTCGACGCGGTGAATTTCGCCGATTTCGGCGTCGGCACCGTGTTCGGCGTCGTCGCCGGATCGTGGCTCGCGGCGCGGCGCGCCGACGAATTGCGCTGGGAGGCGTTCGACGACGACCACGAGATGCGGCGCCATCTCGGCGGCGCGGTGCTGATGGGCATCGGCGGCATCCTGACCGGCGGCTGCACCATCGGTCAGGGCGTCACCGCGGGGTCGGTGCTGGCGCTGTCATGGCCGCTGGCGGTCGGCGGCATGATGCTCGGCGCCCGCCTGGGAATCGCCGTGCTGGTCGAGGGCTCGCCCGCCGACCTGCTGCATCGCGGCTGGATCAGCCTGCGCGGCTGGCAACATCCGTCGGAGTGAAGCTGACCCGATCAAGTGCTTTGTCTCCGTCAGAGTAGCGTTTCTGGATTGCTTCGTCGCTGCGCTCCTCGCAATGACGAACAAAAGCGCTGATGCTGACAACCGAGCGTCAGCTTGCGCGAGGATCGCTTACGGCCGCAGATAGCTCCAGCCCTGTTCCTGCAGCTCCATCAAGCGGACCGCGCCGGACGGCACCACATTGGCTTCGGGGATGATGCTGACCGGCTTGCCTTCGTGCTTCTCCATGCCCGCTTTGGTGTTGCCGCAGGCCGAGAACTTGATGCTGGACGGAAAGCTGCCTTCGGCGATCTGCTTGATGCGGTCCTTCACCGGCGAGGTGTCGGCGCGCAGCATGTGCAGGCCGGGCCCATAGGTCACGATCTCGACCTGAACCTCTTCGCCGGAGGATTTGTACTGCTCCATGATGTTGCTGGCGTTGTTCAGCGCCAGATTCATCACCGCCGGATCGTTCTGGTCGACCTGGATCGCGACCCGATGCAGCTTGGCGTCGGCCGCCACACCCGGCACGCTGGTCACCGCCAGCAGCAACGCACCCGCAATCGCGCTCATCCAAATCTTCATTGTCGTCCTCCCTGATGTTGTTGCATGCAAACTAGCCGCCGCCGCCGCGCGAGTCATCCGCGTCGATCGACGTTTCCGCACAATTGCGAGAATGATGATTTCGGCGCGCGCTAGCTGGTGGCCAGCGCCGGCATCATGACGCGGCCGCGAATCCCCAGCGCGGCGCCGCTCAGGATTCCCGCCACCGCGATGAAGGACGGGATCGCCAGCGTCGACAGGCCGGTGAGGCCCTGGCCGATCGAGCAGCCATAGGCCATCGCGCCGCCGCTGCCCATCAGCGTAGCGCCGAGCACCGAGCGCGCGGTGTGGCTGGCGGAATGGTAACCCTCGAGCGCGAAGCGTCCGGTCAGCAGCGCGGTGGCGACGCTGCCGGTCAACACGCCGGCCACCACCGCGATGCCGAAATTCAGCGACAGCCCGGTCGACAGCATGACGTATTGCAAGCTGTCGGCGATCGGCGAGACGAAGGTCAGCGAGGTCACCGGGATCGGATTGAATTCGTCGACGCCGAGCCAGCCGGTGGCGAGCCAGCCGGCGGTGACCAATAGGCCGATGGCTATACCAGCCGCGAGCTGGCCAGGGCTACGGCGAAAGCCGCGATCGGACAGCGCGAACACAAGCAACGCGCCGCTGATGATCAGCGTCACGGCGATGCGGGCAGCGCCTTCGCCGATCCCGAGCGCGCTCAACAAGGCCGGCAGCGACACCGCGGACGGCGACATCTGGGTCCATTGCATCACCGCCAGCCGCGCCGGCGCCAGCAGTCCCTTCAGCGTCATCTGCGCGGCGATCCCGATCATCACCAGCACCACCAGCGAGCGCAGATTGCCCTTGCCGAGCAGCACCAGCGCCCGCGAGGCGCAGCCATTGGCCAGCACCATGCCGATGCCGAACAGCAGCCCGCCGGCGAAAATCAGCGGCGCCGAAAACGACGGCAGCAGATACAGCGACTTGCCGATATCGACCAGGCCGAACCCGGCCAGCGCCTGGGCGCCCGCGATCGCCACCGCCAGCGCGACCGCGAAGCTGCGGATCTTGCGGCCGTCATCCTGGGTCCACCAGTCACGCAAACCGCTGGTCAGGCAGAACCCGCTGAGCAGACCGACCACGCCAAACGCAAGGCCGATCGCAAATCCAAGCAGAACCGAAGTTTCGGGCAACGCCATGGTGCAAATCCTCAGCCCTTGCGCTGACAGCGTCAGCGGCTCTGACCGGGATTTAAGGGTACCTGGATGATGGGTAAATGAGGCCGGAAAATAAACGACAAAGCAGCTGTCGGTCGTGCGCCGCGAAGGCGGATTTGCTGCGCTGCGGGAGATTTGAGCAAGAAATTCCTCGCATCGGCGCCGGCTCGTCGGTGCCGTTTGATTCAGATCAAGCGCAGTTCCCGCTCCCGGGCTATCACCTACATATTCAAATGTTTGCGGTAAGATATGCCATCCCACGGCTCTCCCAGCGGTCACGGCCTGTTCGGTAAGGCGTCAGTGCCCGCCAAAATGTGGACCGGCAGCGGCCTGACATTGATCTTAAGCAAGAGCGTCGGCCTGCCCTGTTGGCAGCCTGCCAGTCGACCGCGCGATGGAGCAGGTCAGGTGTGGCGCAAGGATTCGACACGAATGTCGCGGTTGCAGCCGGCCAGAGATTGAAGCGCCCGACGGATAAACGAGATCGTCCGCGCGGGAACGAGCAAAGAGGAAGACACCATGATCAAGATCGCCGTTGTCATATGGATCGTTCTGGGCGCCTCGCTTGCGGGCGTGGCGATGATCGCCGTGCTGACCATCCCGAGCCTCGCCGCGGAAGCAATGCGGATGATTCCCTTCGCCGTGCTCGCCGGCTTCCTGGTCGCGATGCCGCTGTCGTTTCTGGTCGCCAGAAAGATCGCCCGCCCCTCGGCCGGCTAGTTTCCGGCCCCGCGGCCGGCTAGTTTCCATAGCAACAACACCAATAGCGTCGTCACCCCATGACAGAAACACATATCGAGGGGCCGCTCTACGCCCCTCGCATGAAAGTCTATCCGCAGGCCGTCCATGGCCGGTTCCGGCGGATCAAATGGACGCTGCTGGCGATCACGCTGTCGATCTACTACCTGCTGCCGTTCGTGCGCTGGGATCGCGGGCCGGGATTGCCGAACCAGGCGGTGCTGGTCGATCTGCCGCATCGCCGGTTCTACTTCTTCTTCATCGAGCTGTGGCCGCAGGAAGTCTATTACTTCACCGGCCTGTTGATCCTGGCGGCGCTGGTGCTGTTCCTGATGAACGCGCTGGCCGGGCGGATCTGGTGCGGCTATCTGTGTCCGCAGACGGTGTGGACAGATCTGTTCTACGCGATCGAACGCTGGGTCGAGGGCGACCGCCGCGAGCGCATCCGCAGCGACAAGCAGGGCCTCAGCTTCACCCGCCTGCGCCAGCTCGTCACCAAGCACACGCTGTGGCTGCTGATCGCCTGGTGGACCGGCGGCGCCTGGGTGCTGTATTTCTCCGACGCGCCGACCCTGGTCAAGGACCTGCTCACCTTCCAGGCGCCGATGGTCGCCTATATCTGGATCGGCATCCTGACTGCCACCACCTACACTTTCGCCGGCCATGCCCGCGAGCAGATCTGCATCTATATGTGTCCGTGGCCGCGGATCCAGGCGGCACTGACCGACGAATGGGCGCTCAACGTCACCTATCGGGTCGACCGCGGCGAGCCGCGGATGTCGGTCAAGAAGGCCGAGCAGCTGCGCCAGCACGACCAGGCCGCGGGCGATTGCATCGATTGTCACCAGTGCATCAATGTCTGCCCCACCGGCGTCGATATCCGCGAGGGCATCCAGCTCGGCTGCATCCAGTGCGGGCTGTGCATCGACGCCTGCGACGCCGTGATGCGCCAGGTCGACCGCCCGACCGGGCTGATCGCCTACGATACCGATATCAATGCCGGGCGCCGGCTGGCGGGCAAGCCGCCGCTGTATCGCCCGATCCGGGCGCGCACGCTGCTCTATGGCGGGCTGATCGCGCTGGTCGGCGCCATCATGATCTACGCGCTGGCAACGCGCAGCTCGCTGGACATCAACGTGCTGCACGAGCGCAATCCGCTGTTCGTCGCCCTGTCCGACGGCGGCGTTCGCAACGACTACACCTTGCGCATCCTCAACAAGGGCGCCGACCGCGCCTTCGAGATCGGAGTGGTTGGTCTTCCCGGCGCGCGCCTGCATGCCATCGGCATCCCGCCGCGCGCATCGGACCGGCTGACGATCGAGGTCGGACAGGATCAGACCCGCGAGGTTCGGATTTCGCTGCAGGTGCCGGGCAACATGGTGCCGACGGCGCCGACCAGCATCACGATCCAGGCCAAGGATCTGGCAACGGGGCAGATCGCCAGCACGAAAGACAACTTCGTGCCGCCGGCATCCGGCGGCAACCCATGAGTGCAGCGGCGGCGCCGTCACGCTTGATGGCGCCGCTGCCGCCGCCCGGCCGCGACGCTGCACGCAGGACTTGTGCGATGCGCGCATCCCGACGCGGCGCAGGCCAGCCGACGCGGCAAGCACATCGGCTGCGCAACAAAACGCCACGTTCCGCCTCAAATTGAAAATGGCTAGCCTGCCGGCTTTGTCGTAACGTCGACTTTCGACGAGCCGAAAGCTGGGTTCCTATCAGGAGTAGTCATGGATTTTTCGCGTCTTGAGATCAATCGCCGCACCGCCTTGCTGACATCGGCCGCCATTGCCGCCAATGTCATCAATCCGTTGCGCGCCTTTGCGGCTGAAACGCCTCGCAAGGGCGGCGTCTTCAAGGTGCATTACGGCGCCGAACAGCGCCAGCTCAACCCCAGCATCCAGGCCTCCACCGGCGTCTACATCATCGGCGGCAAGATCCAGGAGGCGCTGATCGATCTCGACGCCGCCGGCAAGCCGGTCGGCGTGCTGGCCGAGAGCTGGGAGAGTTCGCCCGACGGCAAGACCATCACCTTCAAGCTGCGCAAGGGCGTCACCTGGCACGACGGCAAGCCGTTCACCTCGGCCGACGTCGCCTTCACCGCCATGAACATGTGGAAGAAGATCCTCAATTACGGCACCACGCTGCAGCTGTTCCTGACCTCGGTCGACACCCCCGACGCCCATACGGCAGTGTTCAACTACGAGCGGCCGATGCCGCTCGACCTGCTGCTGCGCGCGCTGCCCGACCTCGGCTATGTCTCCGCCAAGCATCTTTATGAAAATGGCGACATCAGGCAGAACCCGGTCAATCTGGCGCCGGTCGGCACCGGGCCGTTCAAATTCGTCAAATATGAGCGCGGCCAATACATCATCGCCGACCGCAACGAGAATTACTGGCGGCCGAACATGCCCTATCTCGACCGCATCGTCTGGCGGGTGATCACCGATCGCTCCGCGGCGGCGGCGCAGCTCGAGGCCGGCGACCTGCATTACAGCCCGTTTTCGGGCCTGACGATCTCCGACATGGCGCGGCTCGGCAAGGACAAGCGCTTCATCGTCTCCACCAAGGGCAATGAGGGCAACGCCCGCACCAATACGCTGGAGTTCAACTTCCGCACCAAGGAACTGGCCGACATCAAGGTCCGGCGCGCCATCGCCCACGCCATCAACGTGCCGTTCTTCATCGACAATTTTCTCGGCGATTTCGCCAAGCTCGGCACCGGGCCGATTCCGTCGACCTCGACGGATTTCTACCCCGGCGCCGACGCCCCGCAATATCCCTACGACAAGGCCAAGGCCAACGCCCTGCTCGACGAGGCCGGCTTCAAGAAGGGCGCCGACGGCAAGCGCTTCTCGTTGCGGCTGTTGCCGGCGCCCTGGGGCGAGGACATCTCGCTATGGGCGACCTTCGTGCAGCAGTCGCTGTCGGAAGTCGGGATTCCGGTCGAGGTCGTTCGCAATGATGGCGGCGGCTTCCTGAAGCAGGTCTATAGCGACCACGCTTTTGACCTCGCCACCGGCTGGCATCAATATCGCAACGATCCGGCGGTTTCGACCACGGTCTGGTATCGCTCCGGCCAGCCCGCCGGCGCGCCCTGGACCAACCAATGGGGCTGGACCGACCCGACCATCGACAAGATCATCGATTCCGCCGCCACCGAGCTCGATCCGGTCAAGCGCAAGGCGCTGTATGCCGATTTCGTCACGCGGGCGAATACCGAATTGCCGGTGTGGATGCCGATCGAGCAGATTTTCGTCACCGTGATCAGCACCAAGGCGCGCAACCATTCGAATACGCCGCGCTGGGGCTCCTCGACCTGGCACGATCTTTGGCTGGCCGAATAGTGTAAACTCCAGCAAGATAGTCCGATGCGCATCCTGAGCCTTGCGGGGCGGCGGCTCGCCGCTTCGATCCCGACGCTGTTGCTGATCCTGATCGGCGTGTTTCTGCTGTTGCAGTTCGCGCCCGGCGACACCGTCGACGCGATGATGGCGCAGATGGGCGGCGGCGACGCCGCCACCGCCAAATCGCTGCGGCAATTCTACGGCCTCGACCTGTCGGTGCCGGCGCAGCTCGGCCAATATCTGTGGCGGCTGGTCCGGCTCGATCTCGGCTATTCGGCGATCTACGGCAAGCCGGTGACCACCGTAATCCTGGAGCGGCTGCCGCCGACCATCCTGCTGATGACCGCCTCGCTGTCGTTCGCGTTCTTCGCTGGCCTCGTGCTCGGCGTGATCGCCGCGCGCGGCGTCAACAAATGGCCCGACACGGTGATCTCCACCGTCGGGCTGATTTTTTACGCCACCCCGTCGTTCTGGTTCGGCCTGATGGCCATCATGGTGTTTTCGATCTATCTGCAATGGCTGCCGGCCGGCGGCTTCGAAGATATCGGCGCGGTGCAGACCGGATTGTGGCGCACGCTCGACATCGCCCAGCACCTGGTGCTGCCGACCCTGACGCTGGGGCTGATCTTTCTGGCGATCTATCTGCGGATCATGCGCGCCTCGATGCTCGAGGTGCTGAATCTGGATTTCGTCCGCACCGCGCGCGCCAAGGGTCTCGACGAGACCCGCGTGGTGGTGCGCCACGTGCTGCGCAACGCGCTGCTGCCGATGGTGACGCTGATCGGGCTGCAGGCCGGCACCATGCTGGGCGGCTCGGTGGTGGTGGAAAGCGTGTTCTCGCTGCCGGGGCTGGGACGGCTGGCCTATGAATCGGTGGTGCAGCGCGACCTCAACACATTGCTGGGCATCGTGTTCGTCTCGGCGCTTTTGGTGATCGCGGTGAATTTCTTCGTCGACATGCTCTATGCCCGGCTCGATCCGCGCATCAGCGCGGAAGGCTGAGCCGATGAGCGCCATTCGCCGTTATTTCCGCAGCCCCGCCGCCGTGATCGGCCTGTTGCTGCTGCTCGTCGTGATCGGCATGGCGATCAGCGCCGGCTATTTCTATCCGCGCGATCCGCTGGCGCTGGCCGGCCGGCCGCTGATCTGGCCGTTCTCCAATCCGCGCTTTCTGCTCGGCACCGACAATTCCGGCCGCGACATCGCCGCGCAAATCTTCCATGGCGCGCGGATCTCGCTGCTGATCGGCGGTGCCGCCACCGCGATCGCGATCGTGATCGGCATCATGATCGGCGCCTTCGCCGGCTATTATGGCGGCTGGATCGACAATGTGCTGATGCGCATCACCGAGGCGTTCCAGACCCTGCCGAACTTCGTGCTGCTGCTGGTGCTGGTCGCGGTGTTCGGCTCGACCCTGACCACCGTCACCGTCGCGGTCGGCGTAGTGTCGTGGCCGGCGCCGGCGCGGCTGACCCGCGCCGAATTCCTCACTTTGCGCAATCGTGAATTCGTCCAGGCCGGGCGCACGCTGGGCATGAAGGATCTGCAACTGATCCTCGGCGAGATCCTGCCCAACGCGCTGCCGCCGGTGATCGTCTATGCCAGCGTGGTGATGGCGGTGGCGATCCTGCTGGAAAGCGCGCTGGCGTTCTTGCATCTGTCCGATCCCAACGTCGCCTCCTGGGGCAATCTGATCGGGCTCGGCCGCGACGTGCTGCGGGTGGAGTGGTACGTCTCGGCGATTCCGGGGCTGGCGATCCTGTTCACCGTGCTGGCGGTGTCGCTGGTCGGACAGGGCCTCAACGACGCGCTGAACCCAAGATTGAAAGCGCGATGACAAACGCCACGCCCACCGACGCCCCGATCCTCACCATCGATCAGCTCAGCGTGCGGCTGCCCGCCGGCGCCGACCGCAGCCATGCGGTGTCGGGCGCCTCGCTGAGCGTCGCCGCCAATGAAATCCTCTGCGTGGTCGGCGAATCCGGCTCCGGCAAGTCGATCATGGCCAATGCGGTAATGCGGCTGTTGCCCGGCGGCGTCACCATCGACGGCGGACGGGTGATGTTCGAGGGCCGCGATCTGGCATCGGCCAGCACCGCGCAGATGCGCAAGGTGCGCGGCGCCGGCATCGCCATGGTGTTCCAGGAGCCGATGACCGCGCTCAATCCGCTGCGCAGCATCGGCGACCAGATCGGCGAGATGTTCTCGATCCACACCGATCTGTCGAAGAAGGAGATCCGCGCCCGCGTGCTGGCGCTGCTCGAGGATGTCCGGATTCCCGATCCGAAGGCGGCGGCGCAAGCCTATCCGCACGAATTGTCCGGCGGTCAGCGCCAGCGCGCGATGATCGCGATGGCGCTGGCGCTCGATCCGCGATTGCTGATCGCCGACGAGCCGACCACCGCGCTCGACGTCACCACCCAGGCGCAGATCCTGACCCTGATCCGCGAATTGCAGACCCGCAAGAAGACCGCGGTGCTGTTCATCACCCATGATTTCGGCGTGGTCGCGGAAATCGCCGACCGCGTCGCGGTGATGCAGCACGGCGTCATCGTCGAGCTCGGCACCACCCAGGAGGTGCTGCACAATCCGCAGCATCCCTATACGCGCGAGCTGATCGCCGCGGTGCCGCCGCTGACCGCGCCGCCGCCGCGCGCGCTCTCCGGCGAGATGATCCTGACCATCGACAATGTGTCGAAGACCTACCGCACCGGCGGCTTTCTCGGCCGCGGCGCCCGGATCACCGAGGCGGTCAAGTCGGTGTCGCTGAATCTGCCGAGGGGCGCCACGCTGGGCATTGTCGGCGAATCCGGCTCCGGCAAATCGACGCTGGCGCGCTGCATCATCCGGCTGATAGATCCCGACTGCGGATCGATCCTGCTCGACGGCGACGACTGGGCCAAAATGCCGAAGGAAGCCGTGCGCCGCCAGACCCGGCACATGCAGATGGTGTTTCAGGACCCGTTCGGCTCGCTCAATCCGCGCCGCAAGGCCGAGGAGCTGGTGGCGCAGGGCCCGATCATCCACGGCACGCCGCGCGAGCAGGCGCTGGCCGAGGCCCGCGAATTATTCGCGCTGGTCGGGCTCGACCCGGCGGCCGGCGACCGCTTTCCGCATGAATTCTCCGGCGGCCAACGCCAGCGTATCGGCCTGGCGCGGGCGCTGGCGCTGCATCCCGACGTGCTGGTCGCCGACGAGGCGGTCTCGGCGCTCGACGTCTCGGTGCAGGCGCAGGTGTTGCGGCTGCTCGCCGATTTGCGCGAGCGGCTCGGCCTGTCGATCATCTTCATCACCCACGATTTGCGCGTCGCGGCGCAGATCTGCGACCTGGTCGCGGTGATGCGCAATGGCGAGGTGGTCGAGCATGGCCTCGCTGGCGAAGTGTTCGGCAATCCGCAGCATGATTACACCAAGGCGCTATTGGCCTCGATCCCCGGCGGCGATTTCGCCCGCGAGCACAACGTGCCGCAGCCGGTGGCGTGACCCGCCGCGTCGGCGCTCAGCCGATCTCGCGGGAATCGCGCCAGCGATACAGCGTCAGCATCAGGGGCGTGAACGGGCGCAGCCAGTCATGGCCGGGAATCGGCGTCGGCTCGCTGAACGGCAATGCCAGCTCGCTGGCCGGCTGACCGCGCACCGCCTTGGACAATTCGTCGCCGATCGCAACCGACAGCGCCACCGCGCGGCCGTTGCAGCCGGTCCAGCCGAAGGCATCGGGGCCAAGCTTGTGGATCCGCGGCATGAAATCGGTGGTCATGCCGACATAGCCGTTCCAGACATAATCGAACCGGACCTCGCCGATCTGCGGCCACAGCCGCTGCAGCCGGGCCGACACCCGGCTTTTCAGCGCTGCCACCTGCCCGACCGGACGGATGATGGCGCCGCCGGTGACGAAGCGGTTGCGGGCGTCGAAGCGGCCGAAATACAATTCGCCATGGGTGTCGGACATCGCCTGCCGACCCGGAATGATGCTGCGCCGGACATTGTCGGACAAAGGCTGCGTCGCCATCTGCCACGACCGCACCGGCATCATCTCGGCCGCCATGTCGGGCGCCAGCGTCTTGGAAAACTCCCCCGTATAGGCATTGGTGGCCAGGATCAGCGACCGCGCGCTGATCTCGCCGTCGGGGGTCTTGACGATCCAGCGGCCGTCGGCGCGGGTAAAGCCGGTCACCGGCGAATGCGCGTAGATCCGGCCGCCGCGCTCCAGCACCACGCGCGCCAATCCGCGCGCCAGCGCCAGCGGGTTGATGTGGCCGCCGGTCCGGTTCCAGAAGCCGCCATACCAGGCGTCCGACCCCATCATGGCGCTGGTTTCGTCGCGCGACAGCAGCTCGACCGGCGCGCCGAATTTCGACCATTGCCGGACCCGGCGTTCGGCAATCTTGATTCGTCCGGGCGAATGCACCGGCTGCACCCAGCCGGTCTGCTCGGCCTCGGCCTCGATATTGTGGCGGCGCGCCAGATCGAACAGGATCGAGGCGCTGTCGCGCAGCAGCGCGACGAAGCGCTCGCCCGCCTCGCCATATCTGGCGACGATGTCTTCCGGATCGGGCCGCGACAGCGTCGGTATCACCTGACCGTTGTTGCGCCCCGATGCGCCCCAGCCCGGCTCGGCGGCTTCCACAATGGCGACGTCGACACCGGCCTCGCGCAAATGCAGCGCCGTGGACAGGCCGGTGAAACCCGCGCCGATCACCACCACATCGGCCTCCGCGGCGCCCCGCAGCGGCGCCAGTTCCGGCCCGGGCGGCGTCACCGCTGCCCACAGCGAATCCGGCCAGCCAATGTTTGCGATGCTCATGCCGGAAATCCCCGTCCGTGAAAAACTGTAGCCTCGCAGCCGACTTGCGAGCACAAGGTCGTTCTGCTTAGGTCACTATGTCGAAACTTGAAGGATCGTGGAAGCGTGGCGCTGGAAAACATCATCGGTATCGATCACGCCGTCATCGTGGTCAAGGATCTGGACCAGGCTGCGGCGAACTGGAAACAGCTTGGCTTCACAGTGTCGCCGCGCGGAACCCACAGCGAAAAGCTGGGATCCGGCAACTACACCATCATGTTCGGTGACGACTACATCGAACTGCTCGGCATCCTCACGGAGACCGAGCACAATGCGCCGACGCGCGCCTTTCTCGCCGACCGTGGCGAAGGCATCGAACGGGTCGCCTTCACCACCAAGGACGCCGCATTGGGCGCCGCGGAGATCCGCGAACTCGGCTTCGACGCGATCGGACCAATCGATTTCGGGCGTCCGGTGGACTTGCCCGGCGGCGGCAAGAGCGAGGCGAAATTCAGCATCTTCCAATGGCCGATCAAGGAAGCGCCGGCGGGATTGCGGATCTTCGCCTGCCAGCATCGCACCCGTGACGCGGTCTGGATTCCCGAATTGAAGCAGCACGCCAACAGTGTGACCGGATTGAAGCGCGTCATCGTGCTGTCGCCGAAGCCGGAAAGCGATGCCCGCCATCTGGTGCGGCTGATGGACGGCGAGCTTCACACCGATCCCGATGGCACCGTCGTCGTTCCGTCGGGATCGGATCGCGCCGAATTCGCCTTCGTCACCCGCGAGCTGCTTGGCAAGCAATATCCCGGCGTGCCGCTCGAGGGATTGCCGGAGCGCGGCGGCGTCGGACTGGTGCTCACGGTGGCCGATCCGGCCGCGGCCGCGCAGGCGGTCGGCGCTGCCGGCGTCAAGATCGAGGGCGGCATCGCGGTGCCACCGGCCGCAGGCAACGGCGCGCTGCTGGCTTTCGTGGCGGACTGAGTCGGGCGGGCTTGGCATTGCGAGCCGAGGCCGGCACGCCGGCCTGTTTCAGGCGCGATGATCCGCCCGAAACCAAGAAGGCGGTCATTCCGGGGCGCGAGCAGCTTGCTGCGAGCGAACCCGGAATCTCGCTGACGCGCACTGCCTTGCCGCGAGATTCCGGGTTCGCTCGGCCTGCGGCCTCGCGCCCCGGAATGACGAGGCTATGCACCGGCTCGAGCGCCGCTATCAAGCGCGGCTCTACCGCACCGCTCTCATGCGCCGCTCTTACGCACCGCGGATCACGCGCAGCAACGTCTCCGCGTTGGCTTCGGCCGGGCCGACATTGACAATGGTGACATCGGGCGCGGCGCCGTTGACGTCGCGGTTGAGCCGCGCGTCGAGGCGGCCGTCGCTGGCGCGGGCCCGCGCGGCCAGCCGCTGCGCCAGAATCTCCGGCGGCGCGGTCACCGACACCACCACCACATCCGCATAGGCTGCGCGCGCCGCGGCGATCACCATGCGCGACACATTGGCGACCACCACCTGGCCGGCCCGGATCGCGCCGTCGATGGCTTTCGACAGGCCATAACAATGGCCATGGGCTTCCCAATGCAGAGCGAAGGCGCCCTGCGCCACCGCCTGGCGGAATGCCTGCGGCGTCACCGTCTCGTTGTTCTCGAAGGCGGAGGCCTCGCGCGTCACCACCCGGCGGACGAATTGTATGCGCGGATCGCCGGCGCATGCCTGTTGCGCCAGCGCGATCAGGGTGTCCTTGCCGGCGCCGGAGGGACCGACGATCAGGATCAGCCGTCCCGGCCCTAACCCGCCGACCGCGCCCGGACTTCGCCGTGATATGGCGCCGTTGCCGGTCACGCGACCCGATGCCCCTGGCGCCAGACGCTGCGCACCGCCGGCACGTCATGGGCGACATGGACGCGGATCAGATCGGCGCGCTTGCCGAGCGCGATCTCGCCGCGATCATGCAGGCCGACGGCTTCGGCCGGCGCCTTGGTCACCGTGCGCACCGCCGCGGCGAGATCGATCGCGGCGACCCGGCCGGGCAATTGCAGCGCGCCCATCAACAGACTCGAGGGAATGTAGTCGGACGACAGGATATCCAGCAGGCCCTCGCGGGCGAGATCGATCGCGGCGATGTTGCCGGAATGCGAGCCGCCGCGCACCACATTCGGCGCGCCCATCAGAATGCCGATGCCGGCCTCGTGCAGGGCACGCGCCGCCTCGATCGTGGTGGGGAATTCGGCCACCGCGACCCGGTCGCGGATCGCGTCGCTGACATTCTCATCGGTGGTGTCGTCATGGCTCGCCAGCGGGATCGCATGGCTCTGCGCCAACGCCACGATCGCCCGCAGATTGGCGTCCGCATAGGTCTGTTTGCAGAACAGCCGCCGGGCGAACATCACGTCGAGCTCGGCGTCGGTCTTGCCGCCGCCCTTGCCGCGATAATAATCGCGCAGCTTGCCTTCGTCGCGGAACTGGCGCTGGCCGGGCGCGTGATCCATCAGCGACATCAGCCGCACCTCGGGCCGGTCGACCAGCTCCATCGCCTCGTCGACCACATTGGGCATCGGGATTTCGCAGCGCAGATGCAGGAAATGATCGGCGCGCAGCAGATTGGCGTCGCGCGCCGCCGCGATGGCGTCGGCGAGGATTCCGGCCTGGCCGTCGACGTCGTCGGAGCCCTCCTCGCGCCAGACCCGCAGCGAATCCAGAACCGTGGTGATGCCGCTGACCGCCAATTGCCCGTCATAGGACACCACCGCCGCCACCGCGTCCCATTGCACTTTCGGCCGCGGCACGTAATGCGCCTCGAGATGATCGGTGTGCAATTCGATCAGCCCCGGCATCAACAGGTCGCCGCCGAGATTTTCACTGGCTCCGGGCGCGTCGCCCTCGCCGAATTCGGCGATCTCGCCGTCGGCCATGCCGACCCAGCCACGGTCGATGACGCGGTCGGCCAGCACGATGCGGGCATTGCCGAGCAGGATGTCAGATGGCGTCGCGGTCATGGCACTGTCTTTCTTCATGCCGCGGCGGCGAAGGCCGCGACGTCAACCAGGCGATCGGCGATCCGGGCGCGAATCTCGTCGTCATGGACGATGGCCACCATCGCCACGCCGGCGCGCTTCTTGTCGGCCACCAGACCGACCACCACCTCGCGATTGGCGGCGTCGAGCGACGCCGTCGGCTCGTCGAGCAGCAGGATCGGCAGGTCCGAGATGAAGCCGCGCGCGATATTGACGCGCTGCTGCTCGCCGCCGGAAAACGTCGCCGGCGGCAGCGTCCATAGCCGTTCGGCGATATTGAGCCGGCCAAGCAGCGCGCCGGCGCGGGCGCGGGCCTCGGCGCGGGGCACGCCGGTCACCAATAACGGCTCCGCCACCACGTCGAGCGTCGACACCCGAGGCACCGCGCGCAAAAACTGGCTGACATAGCCGATGGTGGCGCGGCGCACCTCGAGAATTTGGCGCGGCTCGGCAATGGCGAGATCAATCCGCGCGCCGCGATGCCGGATATCGATGCGGCCGCTATCGCAGCGATAATTGCCGAAGATCATCTTCAGGATCGAGGATTTGCCGGCGCCCGACGGCCCCGCCAGCACCACGCATTCGCCGGGCTCGACCGCGAATGACACGCCGCGCACCACCGGCAGGCGGATGCCGCCCTGCAGGTGCATGGTGAAAGTTTTCTCGGCATTGGCGATTTCGATCATGGCGGACATCGGCTTGCTCATGCTGGCAGGATCGAGGAGACGAGAAGTTGCGTATAGGGCTCGCGCGGATCGTCGAGCACCTGATCGGTCAGCCCGGTCTCAATCACCTGACCGCCCTTCATCACCATCACGCGATGCGACAGCAGCCGCGCCACCGCCAGATCATGGGTGACGACCACGGCGGCGAGGCCCAATTCACCGACCAGCCCGCGCATCAGATCGAGCAGCCGCGCCTGCACCGAGACGTCGAGCCCGCCGGTCGGCTCATCCATGAAGACCAGGCGCGGTTCGGTGACCAGATTGCGCGCGATCTGCAGCCGCTGCCGCATCCCGCCCGAATAGGTCGTCGGCGCGTCGTCGATGCGGTCGAGGCCGATCTCGACCCGCTCCAGCCATGACGACGCCGTCTGGCGAATCCTGCCATAGTGATTCCAGCCGACCGCCATCAGCCGCTCGCCGACATTGGCGCCGGCCGACACCGCCATCCGCAGCCCCATCGCCGGGTCCTGATGCACGAAGCCCCAATCGGTGCGAAACAGAAACCGCCGCTCGGCCTCGCCCAGCGCAGCGAGATCGCGCAACACGCCGTCGCGCATCCGGTACGAGACGTTGCCGGCGCTGGGCGACAGCTGCGCCGACAGCAATTGCAGCAGCGTCGATTTGCCGGAGCCGGATTCGCCGACGATCGCCAGCACTTCGCCGGGATACAGCACGAAGGACACGTCGCGGCAGGCGACGACCCGGCCGTAGGATTTGCTCAGGCCCTCGGCCACCAGCAGCGCCCGGTCGTTGTCCTGCGCGGCCTTAGTATCGACCATCTTCGACTCAGCCATGGAGATGCTCCGCATGCGGCGGCGCGCTCTCGCTGCCGGTGTGACCCTCCGCGCGGCGGGTCTCGCAATAATCGGTGTCGGAGCAGACATACATCCGGCCGCCCTGATCGTCGGTGACGATTTCATCGAGGTAGGAATCCTCGGCGCCGCACAGCGCGCAGGGCGCGTCCTGACGATAGCGCGTGAACGGATGGTCCTCGAAATCCAGCGACACCACCGAGGTATAGGGCGGGATCGCGTAGATCCGCTTCTCGCGGCCGGCGCCGAACAATTGCAGCGCCTCGCAATCATCCATCTTCGGATTGTCGAATTTCGGCGTCGGCGACGGGTCCATCACATAGCGGTCATTGACCTTGACCGGATAGGCATAGGCGGTGGCGATGGTGCCGAAGCGGGCGATGTCCTCATAGAGCTTCACATGCATCAGGCCGTATTCGCCGAGCGCATGCATGCGGCGGGTTTCGGTCTCGCGTGGCTCGAGAAAGCGCAGCGGCTCCGGGATCGGCACCTGATAGACCAGCACCTGGCCGGCATGCAGCCTGGTTTCCGGCACGCGGTGCCGGGTCTGGATCACACTGGCGTCCTGCGTCACCGTGGTGGTGGTGACGCCCGCGGTCTTGGCGAAGAATTTGCGGATCGAGATTGCGTTGGTGGTGTCGTCGGAGCCCTGATCGATCACCTTGAGCACGTCGTCGCGGCCGAGGATCGCGGCGGTGACTTGCACGCCGCCGGTGCCCCAGCCATAGGGCATCGGCATTTCGCGGCTGGCGAACGGCACCTGATAGCCCGGGATCGCGATCGCCTTGAGGATCGCGCGGCGGATCATCCGCTTGGTCTGCTCGTCCAGATAGGCGAAATTATAGCTGGGCTTGGTCATTCGGCGGCCTCTTGCAACCCGGGCTTATCCGTAGCGCCAAACTCCCGGCGCAGCTTGCGCAGCAGCCCGAGTTCGGACTGGAAATCGACGTAGTGCGGCAGCTTGAGATGTTCGACAAAGCCGGTGGCCTGCACATTGTCGGAATGCGACATCACGAATTCCTCGTCCTGCGCCGGCGCCGCCACCTCCTCGCCGAGTTCGCGGGCGCGCAGCGCGCGGTCGACCATCGCCATCGCCATCGCCTTGCGCTCGCTATGGCCGAAAGCCAGCCCATAGCCGCGGGTGAAGCACGGCGCCTCGGTGGCGGAGCCCTTGAACTGATTGACCATCTGGCATTCGGTCAGCGTCACGATGCCGAGCGGCACCACGAAGCCAGCATCCTCGGCAAAGAACTCGACCTCGACCTCGCCCAGCCTGATCTCGCCGGCGAAGGGATGGTTGCGGCCATAGCCGCGCTGCGACGAATAGGCCAGCGACAGCAGAAAGCCTTCATCGCCGCGCGCCAGATTCTGCAGCCGCAGATCGCGATCGGCCGGAAAGCTCAGCGGCTCGCGGGTGAGATCGCCGACCGGCGCCTCGGCATCGGCCGATGGCGAGGCCTCGATCAGCCCGTCGCGGCCGAGAATGTCGGTGACGCGCGGCATCGGCCCTGACGGCGCGTCCGCAGCGGCCGGGGCTTCGGGATTCGACGTGCCCGCCAGCTCTGGATCGAGCAGGCGATGGGTGTAGTCGAAGGTCGGGCCCAGAATCTGACCGCCCGGAATATCCTTGAAGGTCGCCGAGATGCGGCGCCGGATCTGCATCGTGCGGGTGTCCATCGGCTCGCTATTGCCGAACCGCGGCAGCGTGGCGCGGAAGGCGCGCAGCAGAAAGATCGCCTCGATCAGATCGCCGCGCGCCTGCTTGATCGCCAGCGCCGCCAATTCGCGATCGTAGAGCGAGCCTTCGACCATCACCCGGTCGACGCCGAGGCTGAGCTGCTCGGAAATCTGCGCCAGCGAAATCTCCGGCACATCGCGATCGCCGCGGCGTTCATGCGCCAGCAGGCGGTGGGCATTATCGATGGCGCGCTCGCCACCCTTGACCGCGACATACATGCGCTAACCTCCCGTTGCGGCAAGCCGCGTGGTGCGCGGCAGCGCCAAGACGCAATCGCCGGCAACCAGCACCAGATCGACGCCGCGCGGAAACAGCGCGCGGTTGCCGGCCAGCTGCGCCAGCAATTCCGGCGCGATGGTGGCTTTCAGCGAGGTGCAGCCACGAATGCCGGGGCCGCTAAGTTCGATCGCCGGCCCGTCGCGCAGGCTATGGATCTGCACGATCAGCGTGGTCGAACGATCGGGATATTCGGCGGAGCCGAGCGCGAAGCCGTCGAGCGACGGCATCGCGGCCGGATCGGCGATCAGCGCGAAGCTGGCGATCGAGGGGTCCGCGACCACCGGGGCGCTGCAATGGAATTTCAGCCATTTGGCGAGGTCGCGACGATCGGCCATCGCGGCGTCGAGCCAGATCGGGGTGTCGTGGTCGAACAGCGTCAGCGCGATCGCCGCACTGGCCGGCATCAGCGGCGGCGGCGCGCCGTCCACCGCGGCCTTGATCTGGTGAATTTCGCCGGGCCGCGCCATCGCCTCCATCACCGCGCGGAAGGTCGATTGCGCCGACAGCACCTTGTCGGCGAATCCGACTGACAATTCGGCAAGTGTGGTCATCGTCAGCCCTCCCCGCGCAGCAGCGTATAGAAATCGACCCTGGTGGCCGCGGTCTGTTCGGCCACAACATTGTCTTGCGCCTCAAGGCGCTGACGCAGCGGCGCCAGCACTTCGGCCTCGACCAGATCGGCGTGGTCGGCGCTTTGCAGCATCGCGTCACACAGCGCGATCGCCCGCGCCTTGTCGCGGTCGCGGCCGAGCGCATAGCCGAAGCCGACCTCGCCGCTATCGAGCCGCACCGCGGCGCGCGACACCGTGGCCTCGCCGAGATTGAACGCGGCGCCGTCGCCGCCGATCCGGCCGCGCAGCATCACCAGGCCGTTTTCCGGCTGCCGCAGATCGGCGCAAGGCGGCGTCGCGAGCGGCGCCAGCCGCTCGGCGATTGCCGCGGCGTCGCAGCGCGCCAGCACCGCCATCGCGGCGCGTCGCCTGCGTTGCTGGATTTCGGTCGCGGTCATGATCGTCACTGCCCGGTTCAAGTTGTCTGTAACACTAGACAACTTGATACGCGCGCGCTATGACCTTTTCGTGACGACGCGACAAATTTTCTCCGCCCGCGCGATGGAGCCGATGACGACACCGAACCAGGATTCCGGGGTGGCGCTATGGCGCCGGGTCGCGGATTCGATCGAGCGCGGCATTTCCGACGGCTCTTATCCGGCCGGCGAGCGGCTGCCCGGCGAGAACGAGATCGCCGAAGCGCATCGGGTCAACCGCCACACCGTGCGCCGCGCGCTGGCGGCGCTGGCCGAACGCGGGCTGGTGCGCGCCGAGCGCGGCAGCGGCACTTATGTCGAGGCCTCGCGGCTGGCCTATCCGCTGCGCTCGCGCACGCGGTTTTCCGAAATCGTCGGCGCCGGCGGCCGCGAGCCGCGCGGGCAATTGCTCCAGGCCAGCGTCGAGCCGGCGACGCGCGAATTGGCGCGGCAGCTTGACTTGAAGCCCGGCGCGCCGCTGGCGCGGATCGACGGGCTGCGGCTCGCCGACCGGACGCCGATCTGCGTCGGCACCACCTGGCTGTCGGCGGAGCGCTTTCCCGACGCCGGCAAGATCTATCAACGCAGCGGCTCGATCACCAAGGTATTGGCGCATTACGGCATCCGCGACTATCGCCGCGCCGCGACGCGGATCACCGCGGCGATCGCCGACGCCGGCGACGCGGCAAGGCTCGATCTGGCATTGGGCCGGCCGGTGCTGATCGTCGACGCCACCGATGTCGACGCTGACGGCACGCCGCTATTGGCGATCCACGCCCGCTTCGCCGCCGAACGCGTCGCCTTCGATGTCGAGACGGATTAGAGCGCTTCATCGATTGATAGAAGCGGATTTGGTCGTTCCCAAGGGGACTGAGTCCTCATCCTGAGGAGCCCGGCAAAGCCGGGCGTCTCGAAGGATGAGGAGCCGGATGTCTGCGGCGCATGGTTCGAGACGGCGCTTCGCGCCTCCTCACCATGAGGCCGTGCCTGTTGTGAGCGCATCGAAGCGCAGTCCCGATTCCATCAAAACCAGAACTGCTCTAGCGACGGGACCCGGATGGCTTCAGCGCTTTGCGCCTCGCGAGAACGCCGAGCGCAGCAACGACAAAGGCCGGGATCGCTCCCGGCCTTTGCATGTGGTGACGGCGACGTCGTTCAGTTCAGCGACGCGCGCTTCGGCGGCGAGGCCGGCCACGACTTGATCAGCGTGTCGTAGTCCACCGTCTCGCCCTTGGGCTTCTCATTGGCGAGCTTGCGCTGCGGCGCGATGTTGGCGTCCTTTTCGGATTTGGCGAACCAGTACTCGGCCGACTTCTTCGGGTTCATCTTCGGCCCGCATGCGCCCTGCACTTTGGAGCGCTCCAACCGCTCCATCACCGAGTCCTGCGCCGCGGCGAGGGAATCCATCGCCTGTTGGGGAGTCTTGGCCCCCGACGCCGCGTCGCCGATGTTCTGCCACCACAGCTGCGCCAGCTTCGGATAGTCCGGCACGTTGTTGCCGGTCGGGGTCCACTGCACCCGCGCCGGCGAACGATAGAACTCGATCAGGCCGCCGAGCTTGGGCGCGCGCTCGGTGAACGACTTGTCCCAGATATCGGACTCACGGATGAAGGTGAGGCCGACATGGCTCTTCTTCAGGCTCACCGTCTTGGAGACGATGAATTGCAGATAGAGCCACGCTGCCTTGCGTCGATCGACCGGGGTGGATTTCAGCAGGGTCGCCGAGCCGACGTCCTGGTAGCCGAGCTTCATGCCCTCTTTCCAGTAGGCGCCATGCGGCGACGGCGCCATCCGCCATTTCGGCGTGCCGTCGTCATTCATCACCGGCAGGCCGGGCTTGACCATGTCGGCGGTGAAGGCGGTGTACCAGAAAATCTGCTGGGCGATGTTGCCCTGCGCCGGCACCGGGCCGGATTCCGAGAAGGTCATGCCCTGGGCCTGGGGCGGGGCATATTTCTTCATCCAGTCGAGATATTTGACGATCGAATACACCGCCGCCGGACCGTTGACGTCGCCGCCGCGTTCGATCGAGGAGCCGACCGGACGGCAGCCTTCCATCCGGATGCCCCATTCGTCGACCGGCAACCCGTTCGGCAGGCCCTTGTCGCCATTGCCGGCCATCGACAGCCAGGCATCGGTGAAGCGCCAGCCCAGCGACGGGTCCTTCTTGCCATAGTCCATATGGCCATAGACCTTGACGCCGTCGATTTCCTTGATGTCGTTGGTGAAGAAATCGGCGATGTCCTCATAGGCCGACCAGTTCACCGGGACGCCGAGATCGTAGCCGTATTTGGCCTTGAACTTGGCCTTGTAGTCCGGATTGGAGAACCAGTCGTAGCGGAACCAGTACAGATTGGCAAATTGCTGGTCCGGCAATTGATAGAGATGGCCGTCCGGGGCCGTGGTGAACGACTTGCCGATGAAGTCGTTGACGTCGAGCATCGGATCGGTGACGTCCTTGGCTTCCTTGGCCATCCAGTCGGTGAGATCGACCGCCTGGCCATAGCGGAAATGGGTGCCGATGAAATCCGAATCGTTGATCCAGCCGTCATAAACGTTCTTGCCGGACTGCATCTGGGTCTGGATCTTTTCGACGACATCGCCTTCCTGGATGAGGTCGTGCTTGAGCTTGATGCCGGTGATCTCCTCGAAGGCCTTGGCGAGGGTCTTCGATTCATATTCGTGCGTGGTCAGGGTCTCGGAGACGACGTTGATCTCCATGCCCTTGTAGGGAGCCGCGGCCTTGATGAACCACTGCATCTCCTTCATCTGATCGTCCTTGGACAGGGTCGACGGCTGGAATTCGCTATCGATCCATTTCTTGGCGGCGGCCTCGTCCGCGTAGGCGGGGGCCGACACTATCAGCGACGCTGCAATCAGCGCGGCTGCGCTGACCATCGGCGCAAAGCGGCGGGGTGGCTGCCGGTCGGGTCTCGTCACGTGTCGCATGTGTGTTCCTCCGTTGAAGCGACAAATTTGGTCCGAGTTGATCCCGGATCCATGTTCTCGCCGGCTCAGACGGTGCGAAAGATCGCAACGGCCGAAACCAGCGAAATCGCGCTGGCGAGCCACAGGCTCGAAATCTCGCGTCCCTCCTCGCCGATCGGCAGCGTCAGGATGGTGTCGGTGCCGACCAGGCCGATCCACGCCAGATGAATCACCGCGGCGCAGATCAGCGACAGAAACAGCCGGTCGCCCCGGGTGGTGGGGATCCGCAGAATGCCGACGCGCTCGGCTTCCGGATAACGGATCGCCAGCGCGGTCATCACCGCCAGCGTGGCGCCCAGCAGGCAGAAGAAGATGATGGTCGGCACCGTCCAAGCCATCCAGGCGATGTCCATCATGACGTGATGCCTCCCGCCTTCGTCATTGCGAGCCGCCGGCTGGCGCGCAGCGCCGGGCGGCGTGCGAAGCAATCCCGGGCGCCGCGCACGGAGCCCTGGATTGCTTCGTCGCTTCGCTCCTCGCAATGACGGCCACACTGCCGGGGTTCAATCTCGCCCATGATCCACCTCACACCCGCCCCAGCGCGAAGCCGCGGGCGATGTAGTTGCGAACGAACCAGATCACCAGCGCGCCCGGAATGATGGTGAGCACGCCGGCCGCGGCCAGCAGGCCCCAATCCATCCCGGCCGCCGACACCGTGCGGGTCATCACCGCGGCGATCGGCTTGGCATTGACCGAGGTCAGCGTCCGCGCCAGCAACAATTCGACCCAGGAAAACATGAAGCAGAAGAACGCCGCCACGCCGATGCCCGAGGCGATCAACGGCATCAGGATCTTGACGAAGAATTTCGGAAACGAATAGCCGTCGAGAAACGCGGTCTCGTCGATCTCGCGCGGCACGCCGGAGACGAAGCCTTCGAGAATCCACACCGCCAGCGGCACGTTGAACAGGCAATGCGCCAGCGCCACCGCCCACGGCGTATCGAACAGGTTCAGCGCCGAATACAGGTTGAAGAACGGCAGCGCGTAGACCGCCGCCGGCGCCATCCGGTTCGACAGCAGCCAAAAGAACAGATGCTTGTCGCCAAGGAAGCGGTAACGCGAAAACGCATAGGCCGCCGGCAGCGCGAAGGAGATCGACAGCACGGTGTTGATCACGACATATTCCAGCGAATTGATGTAGCCCGAATACCAGCTCTGGTCGGTGAAGATGGTCCGGTAATTCTCCAGCGTCGGCTGGTGCGGCCACAGCGTCATCGTCGAGACGATCTCGCCATTGGTCTTGAAGCTCATATTGACCAGCCAGTAGATCGGCAGCATCAGGAAGACCAGATACAGCGAGAGAATCACGCGGCGGCCCGGGATCGAATGCATCACGCGCCCCCCGGATTGTTGGCGCGGTCGGCGCCCGCATTGGTCATCGCGGTGTAGAACACCCAGCAGACGATGATGATGATCAGATTGTAGACGATCGACAGCGCCGCCGCCTTGCCGAGATCGAACTGGCCGAGCGCGATCTTGACCAGCTCGATCGACACGAAGGTGGTGGAATTGCCCGGCCCGCCGCCGGTGACGACGAAGGGTTCGGTGTAGATCATGAAGCTGTCCATGAAACGCAGCAGCACGGCGATCAGCAGCACCCGCTTGAGCTTCGGCAATTGGATCGCGGTGAACACCGCCCAGCGCGAGGCGCCGTCGATCTGGGCGGCCTGATAATAGGCCTCCGGAATCGATTTCAGCCCGGCATAGCACAATAGCGCCACCAGGCTGGTCCAGTGCCAGACGTCCATCACCACGATGGTGGCCCAGGCGTCGAATTCGTTGGAGACGTAATTGTAGTCGAAGCCGAGGCCGTTCAGCGCATAGCCCATCAGCCCGATATCGGGCCGGCCGAAGATCTGCCAGATGGTGCCGACCACGTTCCATGGGATCAGCAGCGGCAGCGCCATGGTGACGAGGCAGGCCGCGACCTGCCAGCCGTGGCGCGGCATCGCCAGCGCCACCAGGATGCCGAGCGGCACCTCGATCGCCAGGATGATGGCCGAGAACGCCAGATTGCGCCACAGCGAGGCGAAGAAGCGGCCGCCGAGATCGGTCGAGGGATCGAGCAGTTCCCTGAACCAGCCGACCCCGTTCCAGAAGAACTGGTTGTTGCCGAAAGTGTCCTGCACCGAATAGTTCACCACCGTCATCAGCGGCAGGATCGCCGAGAACGCCACGATGGCGAACACCGGCAGCACCAGGAACCAGGCTTTCTGATTGACGGTCTTGTCCATCAGGCGACTTGCTCCAGCGATTGCCCCTCGACCAGCCGGCTGTCGGCATAGACGTGAATCCGCGCGGTCTCGAACACCAGCCCGACGTCCTTTTCGGGGATCGCAAACCCCTCGGGCACGCGGGCGGCGAATTTCACGTCCCCGATCCGCAACTGCGCGAAGCGGACGCGACCGAGGTCGTCGATCCGATCGATCGTGGCGGCGAGCAGTCCGGGCGCCATCGGGGCGATATGCACGAATTCCGGCCGGATGCCGATTTCGATGGTGGCGGCGCGCGGCAGATTGTCATAGCCGCGCGCCAGCGGAATCGCGTGGCCGGCGATCATTGCCTCGCGGCCGCGCACTTGCGCCGGCACGATGTTCATGCCGGGCGAGCCGATGAAATAGCCGACAAAAGTGTGCGCCGGCCTGTCGAACAATTCCTCCGGCGTGCCGCTCTGCACCACGCGGCCGTCATGCATCACCACCACCGTGTCGGCGAAGGTCAGGGCCTCGGTCTGGTCGTGGGTGACGTAGATCATGGTGAGGTCGAGGGCGCGGTGCAGCGCCTTGAGTTTGGAGCGCAGCTCCCATTTCAGATGCGGGTCGATCACCGTCAGCGGTTCGTCGAACAGGATCGCGGCGACGTCGGCGCGCACCAACCCGCGGCCGAGCGAGATCTTCTGCTTGGCGTCCGCCGTCAGCCGGGTCGCCTTGCGCTTCAGATCCGCAGTGAGGTCGAGCAGCTCGGCGATCTCGGCGACCCGGGCGTCGATCTCAGACCGCGGCACGCCGCGATTCTTCAGCGGAAACGCCAGGTTTTCTCCGACCGTCATGGTGTCGTAGATCACCGGAAACTGGAACACCTGGGCGATATTGCGCTCGCGCGTCGACAAATGCGTGATGTCCTGGCCGTCGAACAGGATCTTGCCGCGCGACGGCGTGACGATGCCGGAGATCAGGTTCAGCAGCGTGGTCTTGCCGCAGCCGGAGGGGCCGAGCAGCGCGTAGGCGCCGCCCTGCCGCCAGGTCATCGACACCGGCTTCAGCGCGTAGGCTTCCGGCGGCAGATCATTGCCGACCAGATAGGAATGGGCGAGATCGACGAGGTCAATGCGCGCCATCCCGCATCTCCCTCACGTCGCCGTCGGCGCGGCGACCAACCGGTCGGCCGCGTCGAACACGAACAGGTTGTTGGGATCGAGCACCGCGTCCAGGGTTTCTCCCGGCTGATAGTCGTGCACGCCCTGCAGCACCGCCACCCAATAGGCGTCGTCGCGCTTCAGATGCACGAAGCTTTCCGATCCCGTTATTTCCGTGACCGCCACGGTCGCCGAAAAGGCGTGGCGATCGGCGATGCCGTTGGCGACTTCGATCTGATGGGCGCGAAATCCGACCCGGTAGGCGCCGTCGCCGAGCCCGGCAAACAGCCCGGTCGCCGGCGCCAGAATGCCGCCGGCATATTGCACCGAACCATGCTTCTTCTCGACGCCGATCAGGTTGAGCGGCGGATCGGAGAACACTTGCGCCACCCGTAAGGATTCGGGCTGGCGATAGACGCTGGAGGTGGCGCCGCTTTGCAGCACCTGGCCTTCCCACATGCAGATGGTGCGGCCGCCGAGCAACAACGCCTCCGAGGGCTCGGTGGTGGCGTAGACGAAGACCGCGCCGGAGGCCTCGAAGATCCGCGGCAGCTCGGTGCGCAATTCCTCGCGCAGCTTGTAGTCGAGATTGGCCAGCGGCTCGTCGAGCAGCACCAGGTCGGCGTCCTTCACCAGCGCGCGGGCGATCGCGGTGCGCTGCTGCTGGCCGCCGGACAGCTGCAGCGGCGTGCGCTGCAGATAGGGCTCGAGGCGCAACAATGTCGCCGCCTCCTGCACCCGCCGCTCGATCTCGTCGCGCGACTTGCGCTGCACCCGCAGCGGCGAGGCGATGTTCTCATAGACGGTGAGCGAGGGGTAATTGATGAATTGCTGATACACCATCGCCACCGAGCGCTTGCGCACATCGAGGCCGGTGACGTCCTGACCATCGACCAGGACGCGGCCACGGCTCGGCCGGTCGAGCCCGGCCAGCAGCCGCATGATCGAGGTCTTGCCGGACAGTGTCGGCCCCAGCAGCACGCTCAGCGAACCGCGCTCGAGCGACAGCGACACGTCGCGGATCGCCGCAACGCCGTCGATATCGCGACTGACGTGGTCGAGCGTGATCGTCATGCCCGTCCTCCCGCGTGCAGCAGGGACTGTTCAGGCGGGTCGCGGTTTGCTGCGATCCAGTCGTCGATCGCGGCAATCTCGTCGGCCGTTAACCGCAACCCGAGCTTGGAACGGCGCCAGACGATATCGTCCGCGCTGCACGCCCATTCCTGCGCCATCAGATAGCGCACTTCGCTTTCCGTCAATGTGGCGCCGAAGTCGCGGCCGAGATCGGCCATCTGGGTCGCGTCGCCGAGCATGGTTTGCGCCAGCGTGCCATAGGCATGCGCCAACCTGCCGGCATGGGCCGGCGTGAGGAACGGGTAGCGACGCAGCAAATCGGTGATCAGCGCCGGGACGCCCGAGACCGGAAAATCCCCGCCGGGCAGCGGCGCCTGCGCGGTCCAGCCTTCGCCGGCCTTGGTGCCGTGCAGATAGGGCGACAGCTTTTCCAGCGCTTCCTCGGCGAGCCGTCGATAGGTGGTAATCTTGCCGCCAAAGATCGACAACAATGGCGCGCCGCCGGGGGTGTCGAGTTCGAACACATATTCGCGGGTGGCGGCTTTGGCCTCGCTGGCGCCGTCATCATAGAGCGGGCGGACGCCCGAAAAGGTCCAGACCACGTCGGCGGGGGTGACCGGCCTGGCCAGATAGGCGCTGACCGATTCGCAAAGGTAGCTGATCTCCTCGGCGGACGCCGTCACCTGCGACGGATCGCCCTCATAATCGCGATCGGTGGTGCCGATCAGCGTGAAATCATCCTGATAGGGAATCACGAAGACGATGCGGCCATCGGCGTTCTGGAACATATAGGCGCGGTCGTGATCGTATAGCCGCGGCACCACGATATGCGAGCCCTGCACCAGCCGCACCTTTGCCTTGGCATCGACCCCGGCGCCTCGCGACAGCACGGTCTCGACCCAGGGGCCGGCGGCGTTGACCAGCGCGCGGGCCTGGATGGTGCGGCGCTCGCCGCTTGCCGTATCGGCCAAGGTGACGTGCCAGATGCCGTCGACCTGTCTGATCTCGACCGCGCGGGTTCGGGTGCGGATCTCGGCGCCGCGCGCGGCGGCATCGCGCGCCGTCAGCACGACGAGGCGGGCGTCGTCCACGAAGCAGTCGGAATATTCGAAGCCGCGGCTGAAGCGGCCGGGGCTCAGCGGCTTGCCGACATCCTCATGCGCCAGATCGACCGCGCGGGTCGGCGGCAACAGTTTGCGGCCGCCGATATGGTCGTAGAGCAACAGGCCGAGCCGCAACCGCCAGGCCGGCCGCAACCCGGCATGATGCGGCAACACAAAGCGCAGCGGCCGGATGATGTGCGGCGCGATCGCCCATAGCCGCTCGCGCTCGATCAGCGCCTCGCGCACCAGCCGGAATTCGAAATATTCGAGATAGCGCAGCCCGCCATGAATCAGCTTGGTCGACCACGACGAGGTGCCGCTGGCCAGATCGTTCATCTCGCACAGGAATACCGAATTGCCGCGCCCGGCCGCGTCACGCGCAATGCCGCAGCCATTGATGCCGCCGCCGATGATGGCGAGGTCGAAAACCTGCTCCACGGACGCTCCTCAGCGGCACCGCAGCAGCGCTTTGCTGCACCGCAACTTTCGCTTCTGTCGCTTTTCTTCGTGAACCGAATAAAGCACAATTGAAAGCGAAAGCAAATGGGCATCAAACGGGGCGTGAGCCCGATTCCCGCGGCGTAGGCGGGACCGATGCATTGCGACGGCGGGACTGCCTGGCGCGCTATGCGGCGCTTTCGTCGAGATCGGATCCGAGCTGGGGGCCGGCTTCAAACACCCGAATCCCGTGCGCGTCGCAGATCGCCTGCAGCGGGCGCGGCAACGGCTGGTCCGTGACGAAGGTCTGGATCTGGCTGAGATGGGCGATGCGCACCGGCGCATTGCGCCGCAGCTTGGTCTGGTCGGCGACCAGCATCACGCTGCGGGCATTGGCGATGATCGCCTGCGAGACCTGGACTTCGCGATAGTCGAAATCCAGCAGCGCCCCTTCCTCGTCGATCGCCGACGCGCCGATGATGGCGTAATCGACCTTGAACTGGCCGATCAGCCCGATCGCCGTGGAGCCGATCACCGCGCCGTCGGCGCGGCGCACCGTTCCGCCGGCGACGATCACCTCGATTCGCGGGTGCCGGTACAGCAGCATCGCGACATTGAGATTGTTGGTGATCACCAGCAGATCCTGGTGCGAGGTCAGCGCGCTGGCGACTTCCTCGGTGGTGGTGCCGATATTGATGAACAGCGAACAGCCATTCGGAATCTGCGCCGCGGCGGCGATCCCGATCGCCTTCTTTTCCTCGGCGGCAACGAAGCGGCGCGCCTCATAGGCCAGATTCTCGACCCCCGAGGCGATGATCGCGCCGCCATGAATCCGCGTCAGCGAGCGCTGGTCGCACAGGTCGTTGAGATCCTTGCGGATGGTCTGCGCCGAGACGTCGAACCGCCGCGCCAGCTCGTCGACCATCACCCGACCGAATTCACGGGCAATATTCAGAATTTCCGACTGGCGATGGGTCAGCGCGGTCACGATCTCACCTTGGCGAATGGATCGCCATGGTGTTGATATTCGGCGAGCCCGTCAACGCGGTCGTGACGATCGCGAACGATCGCGCATCGCCGCAACCCGCCTCGCCGCTACGGCGCGGGGAGGCGCACTGCATCGGGGCGCCTCAGGCCGGGCGCACCATCTCGAACATGGCGTCGGGCCGGACCTCGACATAGTCGCCCATGCGGCCGGCGCGCAGGATCGGGTGCGCCTGAGCGGTCTGGTACACGCCGTCCTTGATCAGCCGCTTGTCGATATGCACGGCGACGACCTCGCCCATGGTGAACCAGGCGTCGGCCGGTGTGCCGTCGGCGCCCTGCAACTGGACGATCTGCGTCAGCCGGCATTCGAACGAGACCGGGCTTTCCATCACCCGCGGCGGCTTCACCTTCTGGCTCGGCAGCTTGGTCAGGCCGGAAATCGTGAATTCGTCGACCTCGTGGGGCACGCTGGCCGAGGTCTTGTTCATCTGCTGGGCGAGATCCATCGTGACCAGATTCCAGACGAATTCGCCGGTCTCCTTGATGTTCGCCACGGTGTCCTTCCAGGTTGTGCTGGAGAAGCCGATCAGCGGCGGCTTGTAGCACAGCGCATTGAAGAAGCTGTAGGGCGCCAGATTGACGTGACCCTTGGCGTCACATGACGAGATCCAGCCGATCGGCCGCGGCCCGACGATCGCGTTGAACGGGTCGTGCTTGAGGCCATGGCCGTTCATCGGTTCGTAGGAGTGCAAATCTGTCACGCGAGGTTCCTTGAGTTAGCTGCGAGGGGTTGCGGGCCTGCCGGGCGACAGGCTGGCCAGCACGAAATCGATCATCTGATCGAGCGTCGGTCCGGGCTTGTCAATGTCCTGGGCGATCATTTGCGGATGGAAGAACGCGTTCATCGCGCTACAGGTGCACAAAGCCGCCAGTGGCACGTCATCCGCGTGAAACTCGCCGCTGGCCGCACCCTCGGCGATCACCGCCGCGATGGTGCCGATGATGAATTGGATGTGGGCTTGGCAGACGTCCCAGCTTTCCTCCATCGCCAGCGCGACCATCTCGTGCAGCTTGGCGTCTCCGACATAGCGCTCGGCGTTCATGCGATGCACTGTGGCCAGCAAATCGCGCAGCCGCTGGGTCGCCGGGCCGCCGCCGGCCGCGATGCGTTGCGCCGCCTCCTCGACCTCGCCCATCAGCCGCCGCGCCACGCCCTGGTGAATCGCCTTCTTCGAATCGAAGAAGCGATAGACATTGGCGGGGCTCATCCGCAGCAATTTGGCGATATCGCCAACCGTGGTCTTCTGATAGCCGATGTCACGGAACAGGCGTTCGGCCACGACCAGTATCCGGTCGCGCATGTCGGCTTCGATGTGTTCGGAAGTCAGCGTCATTCTCCCGCCAATGTTCAATTATTCTGCGGCGTGGGCAAGCGGAAAGACCTGCTTACCCTCGCCCGGATGCTGCGTCGTCAGATCGTCGCCCTCGCCGCGCTCATCGAGCGCGTTGCGGAACCAGAGCGCGTAGAGGCCCGGCAGATAGAACAGGGTCAGGAAAGTGGCCACGAACAACCCGCCCATGATGGTGACCGCCATCGGTCCCCAGAACGCCGAGCGGGTCAGCGGAATCATCGCCAGGATCGCGGCCAGCGCGGTCAGCACCACCGGGCGCGCGCGCCGGATCGTGGCCTCGACGATCGCGGCGCGCCGGGTCAGGCCATGGCTGACGTCGCTCTCGATCTGATCGACCAGAATCACGGCGTTGCGCATGATCATGCCGGCCAGCGCGATCAATCCGAGCAGCGCCACGAAGCCGAACGGCTGGTTGGCGACCAACAGGCCCAGCACCGCGCCGATGACGCCGAGCGGCGCGGTGAGAAACACCAGCACCAGCCGCGAAAAATTCTGCAGCTGGATCATCAGCAGTGCCAGCATAATGATCACCATCAGCGGAAACAGGATGAAGATCGAGGAATTGCCCTTGGCGGATTCCTCGATCGCGCCGCCCATTTCGATCCGGTAGGCCGGTTGCAGACTATCGCGGATGCCCTGCAATTTCGGCCAGATCGCATTGGTGACGTCGGGCGCCTGCTTGCCGGGAACGACGTCGCCGCGCACCGTGATCGCCATGTCGCGATTGCGCCGCCACAGGATCGGCTCCTCATGGGAATATTCGATCCTGGCGATCTGCGACAGCGGCACCGCAACGCCACCTCGCGAGGTCACCGTGAGATCGGCGACGTGACCCAGATCGAGCCGCTCCGAGGCGACCGCGCGCGCGACCACGCCGACCTTCTCGGTGCCGTCACGCACCGTGGTGACATTGGCGCCGGAGATCAGCATTGCCAGCGCCTGCGAGACGTCCTGCGGCGTCAGGCCGAGCGCGCGGGCGCGATCCTGATCGACCACCAGCTTGAGATAGGGCGACTGCTCATTCCAATCGAGCTGCGGATCGATCACGTCGGGATTGCCGCGGACCACGTCGCGGACCTGGTAGGCGATCTCGCGCACCTTCTTGGTATCCGGGCCGATCACCCGGAACTGCACCGGAAAGCCGACCGGCGGGCCGAAATTGAACTGATCGACCCGCACCCGCGCTTCCGACAATTGGCCGGCCGCGGCGGCGGCCTGCAGCCGCGCCTTGACCCGCCCGCGGGCTTCGACACTGTTGGTGACGATCACCAGCTCGGCATAGGATTCATTGGGCAATTCCGGGCTGAGCCCCATCCAGAATCGCGGCGGCCCCTTGCCCACATAGGCCGTATAGGTGGCGATGTCGGGATCGTTCGCGAGCAGCTGCTCGGCGCGCTTGACGCTTTGCATGGTGACGTCGAAGGCGGTGCCTTGCGGCAGCCGCAGCTGCAGGAACAATTCCGGCCGCTCCGAGGTCGGAAAGAATTGCTGCTGGACCAGGCCGAAGCCCAAGATCGCCAGCGCGAAGGCGCCGACCGTCGCCATCACCACGCTCGCGCGCCAGCGGATGCACGCTTGCACGACGCGGCGAAACAGCCGGTAGAAGCGTGTTTCGTAGACCGCTTCGGGATCGTGATGCGGGCGCTTGGAGAAATCCGGCAACAGCTTGATGCCGATATAGGGCGTGAAGATCACCGCGACGAACCAGGACGCCACCAGCGCGATCGCCACCACCCAGAAAATGCCGCCGGCATATTCGCCGACCGAGGAATTGGCAAAGCCGATCGGCAGAAAGCCCGCGGCGGTGACCAGCGTGCCGGTCAGCATCGGAAAGGCGGTGGAGTCCCAGGCGAAGGACGCCGCCTTGGCGCGGTCCCAGCCCTGCTCCATCTTCACCACCATCATCTCGACCGCTATGATGGCGTCGTCGACCAACAGGCCGAGCGCGATGATCAGCGCGCCGAGCGTGACGCGGTGCAGATCGAGCGACATCGCGTTCATCACGATGAAAACGATCGCCAGCACCAACGGCACCGACAGCGCCACCACGATTCCGGTGCGCCAGCCCAATGCTAGGAAGCTGACGAACAACACGATCGCCAGCGCTTCGATGAAGGAGTGCACGAATTCGCTGACGGCGTGATCGACCACCGCGGGCTGATCGGCGATCTGCTCGATATTGATGCCTTGCGGCACCTGGCCCATGAATTCGGCGGTGGCTTTCGCCACGTCCTTACCGAGCTCGATGATGTTGGCGCCCTTGGCCATCACCACGCCGATCCCCAGCGCCGGCTTGCCCCTTTGCCGCACCTTGTAGTCCGACGGATCGACGAAGCCCCGCGTCACGGTGGCGATATCGCCGAGCCGGAACACCCGGCCGTTGCTTTCGACCGGGGTCTCGGCCACCGCCTTGGCGCCGTCGAGCGCGCCGGTGACGCGCAGCGGCACGCGCTGCGCCGATGTCTCGACGGTGCCGGCCGGCGTGATGGCATTCTGCTTGGCCAGCGAATCGAACAGCGCCTGCGGCGTGACCCCGAGCGTCGCCAGCTTGGCGTGCGAGAACTCCACATAGATCCGCTCGTCCTGGGTGCCGTACAGATTGACCTTGGTGACGCCGGGCACTTTCAGCAGATGCTGGCGCATGCCTTCGGCGATCTTCTTCAGCTGCGCGTAGTCGGCCCCGTCGCCGGTCATCATGTAGAGCACCGAATCGACGTCGCCATATTCGTCGTTGACGCTCGGGCCGATCAGGCTCGATGGCAGCTCGCCGCGAATATCGTCGATCTTCTTGCGCACCTGATAGAACAGTTGGGGCACGTCCTTGGGCGGGGTGTTGTCGCGGAACGACACGTTCATCGCGGTGAAGCCCGGCTTCGAGAAGGTCTGGACCTTGTCGAAATATGGCAGCTCCTGCAGCTTCTTCTCGATCGGATCGGCGACCTGCGCCTGCATTTCCGCAGCCGTCGCCCCCGGCCAGATCGCCGATACGATCACCACCTTGATGGTGAAGGACGGATCCTCGGCGCGGCCGAGCCGCTCATAGGAGATGAAGCCGCCGAGGCCGAGCGCCACGATCATGAACAGGATCAGCGCGGGATGGCTGACCGCCCAGGCGGAGAGATTGAATCGGCCCACGGGTACGTCCTCGATCAGAATGACAGCGACGAGACGATGCGAACCTTCACGTCCGGATCGAGTTTCTGCACGCCGAGCACCACCACCTTGGCGCCTTCATCGACGCCGCCGGTGATCAGCACGTCGTTGCTCTCGTAGGATTTCACCGCGACCGGCTTCAACGCCAAACCGCCCGCGTCATCGACGACATAGAGCGACGGCGCGCCGCCCTGGCTGAACAGCGCCGACAGCGGCAGCCGCGCCACTTGCGCTGTGGTGGGATCGGACAGCGTCAGGGTGGCGGTCATGCCGAGCGAGACGCGATCGTCGGCATCGGGCAGCGAGAATTTGGCGAGATAAGTCCGGGTCGCGGGATCCGCCATCGGGGCGATCTCGCGCAATTTCGCCGTGTAGGTCTTACCCGGCTCCGACCACAGCGACACGCTGGCACTGCCATCGCGGGCGCGGCCGATCAGGGTCTCAGGAACCGCCACCACGGCTTCGCGTTCGGCAAAGCGCGCCACCCGGATCGCGGGTTGGCCGGCGGCCACCACCTGGCCGGGATCGACCAGCGTTGCGGTCACCACGCCGCGGCTATCGGCTTGCAGCGTGGCATAGGACAGGCTGTTCTTGGTCAGATCGACCGAGCGCTGGGCGCGGCTGAAACGGGCGCGGGCCTCGTCGGCGGCGGCGCGGGCCTGATCCATCTGCGCTTCGGTCGACCAGCCTTTGCCGCGCAACTCCTTGGCGCGGTTCTCGGCGGCGGTGGCCTGGGCCAGCACTCCTGTCGCGGCCCGCAATTCCGCCTCCGCCTGCTCGGCCTGCAGTTTCAGATCGACCTGGTCGAGACTCGCCAAGGGCTGACCGATGTCGACGGTCTGGCCGACCTCGACCAGCCGCTTGGCAATCTTGCCCGCCACCCGGAAGCCGATATCGGTTTCGATCCGCGGCCGGATCGTGCCGACAAAACTGCGCTCCGGGGCTTCCGGCTGGTAATGGACACTTGCCACCAGCACCGGCCGCACGGGAGCTGGCACCTCGGCAGCCTTCTCATTGCAACCGGTCAGCCCCATCGCCATCGCGGCGAGCACGAGCCCGGCCAGCAATCTGAGAAGCCCATCGAGAAGGGGAAGTGCACGCATCTGAAGTTCCTGGAACGAGATTTCCAGGAACTTTCGAATATCGACTGACGAATGTCAATATTCGTCAGTCGATATTCTTAACCAGGGATGCGCGATTTCGTCGCGGCGCGGCGCAGGCAGGCTGTCGGCCTGCGCCGCGCTCAAAGTCGCCGAGATGACCTCTCCCAGAGCCTGTGCCAGGCGGTCCGCCAGATCATGCAGTGCCGCGGCCGACAGGCTGGGCGAGGCGCGCTCGATATCGCCGGCGATCGCCGCAACCTGGTCAAATCCCAGCGTCCGGGCGCCGCCCTTCAGCGAGTGCGATTCGGTCTCGATCTCCTGGCGGTCGTCGCCCTCGGCAAACCCCCGGAACAGATCGATGCGCCGCTCGGTTTCGCGGATGAACAACGCGATCATCTCCGCCAGCTGCGCGTGGCCCATTTCCTCGCCGAGCTGGGCCAGCAAAGTGGGATCGAAGGTCCGGGCGGCAGCCGGCGGCGGCTCGGGCGGCGCCACGACGGCTCTGCCGCCCCGCAGCGACCGCAACACCGCGGCGACCAGCGCCGGCTTGCGCAGCGGCTTGGCGAGGAAATCGCTCATCCCGGCCTCGCGGCACAATTTGATATCCTCGGCGAAGGCATTGGCGGTCAGCGCGATGATCGGCAGCGTCATGCCGTCGTCGCGCGCACGGATCGCGCGGGTCGCCGCCAGCCCGTCCATATTCGGCATCCGGACATCCATCAGCACCAGATCATAGACGCCATCGTCGAGCGCTTGCACGGCCTGCAGCCCGTCCGTGGCCAATGTGGTCTCGGCGGCGAATTCTTCCAGCATCTTGAGTACCACCATCCGATTGGTGGCGTCGTCCTCGGCGATCAGCACCCGCAGCGGGCGCCCGAGCATCGCAATCCGGGTCCTCAGATCGTCGGAACCAAGCCGATCGCGGCGATGGTCGGACACCACCGCGTCGCTGAACGGCAGATCCAGGCTGAAGCGGAATGTGGCGCCCTCACCCGAGGCCGATTCCACCGCGATCTGCCCGCCCATCTGCTCGACAATCCGGCGGCTGATCGCAAGCCCCAGCCCGGTGCCACCGAAACGGCGGTTGATCGAGACATCGGCCTGAGCAAAATCCGTGAACAGGCTGCCGACACGATCGCGCGCAATGCCGATCCCGGTATCGATGATCCGCCATTCGACGGTGGCGCGCTCGGCATCCCGTGCGACGCAGGCCGCCACGATCGTGACGCTGCCGCGCTCGGTGAATTTCACCGCGTTGGAGGCGAGGTTGAGCAACACCTGCCGGATCCGCGCCGGGTCTCCGCTCAGCGTCGACGGCAACGTCGGATCGATCTGCGTGGTCAGCGCCAGGCCCTTGACCTTGGCGGAGGGTCCGACAATCGACACCACGGCCTCGACCAGCGCAGCCACCGAGAAATTGATGGTCTCGAATTCGAAATGGCCGGCCTCAAGCTTCGACAGATCGAGAATATCGTCGAGGATGCGCTGCAGATTGTCGCCGGAATCCCTGATCGTCTCGACCGCGTGGCGTTGTTCGCCGTCAAGCGAGGTTTCCAGCAGCATGTTGGCAAGGCCCAGCACGCCGTTCATCGGGGTTCGGATCTCGTGGCTCATCATCGCCAGAAATCCCGACTTCGCCCGGTTCTCCGCCTCGGCCTGCTCGGCGCGCCAGCGCTCGGTGACGTCGCGGCCGACGCCGCGATAGCCGGCGAACCTGCCCTGGTGGTCGAGCGTCGGCTTCGCCGACAACGACCACAGCCGCGGACTGCCGCCGGCCACGACGTGAACCGCGACCTCGTTCAACGGCTCCCTGGCCGCCAACAGCGCCACCACGCTCGCGGCGCCGGCGCTGTCGTCGGGGCATAGCATCGCCAGCACGTCGGCCAGCTGAGCGCCGTGCAACACGGTCACCGGCAGCTGCGCCACCTCGACGAAGCGTTCCGGGACATGCACCAGCCGGCCATCTGGATCGGTCTGCCACAGCCAGTCGCTGGCATTGGCCTGAAAATCCTTGAGCAGCAGCGAGATGATTTCGGTGTTGCGTTCGAGTTCGAGCTGCGCGCGCAGATTGTCGTAGAACAGCTGTCCATGCGCCATCAGATTGCGGGACATGAACACCGCGTAGAGCAGCAGGAACAGTCCGGTGATCATGTAGGCGCTGCCCTCGCTCAGCGACAGCGCCACCGCCGAACACAGCACCATAGCCCACATATAGGCCAGCCCGGCGCGCTGCACCGTCGACAAGGCAAAGGCGCCGCCGGAGATCATGCCGGTGATCAGGCAGGCCAGGATCAGCTGGTCGCGCGGCTCGGCCTTGGCGAACAGCACCACCGGCAGCGAACCCCAGATCAGGCCCAGAATCAGCGCCTGAACGATCATCCGCCGGATCGCATTCGCCGACGCCTCGCGGGGACGTTTTTGCCGCGCCCGAAACCAGGCCCGCACCGACATGGTGGCGATGATGCCGATCGCGATCGCCCATGCGATCAGGAAACTGCGCGGCCCCTCGTGCCAGAACGTCACCATCACGATGCCGGCATTGATCAGATTGATCGTCATCGTCATCGGCACCAGCCGACCGACGCTGCCGATCTGCGCGGCGCGAATCCGGCGCATCTCGCGCTCGGTTATGTCGCCGGTCCCGCCTGGCATTTCGGTGCGTTCGGCACCGAGCCAGCGGCCAAGTATCGAGATCCAATCGTCTCGTGACCGGCGCGATGTCAGGAATCGTGAAAGGCCGCCCATGATCGGATTGCTCGCTCGACCGCAATGTCGGACCGTCGGCGCCGTCGCCAGAGCCAAGCGCGGCCAAGGTGGAGCCAGTCGGGGCCAGATTAGTTCGACTCGGCAGCTCCGTCACTGGTCGGGCCGCAACGCATGAATTTGCTACCCGTCCCCTGAACAGACCTTGCGGTCAGGAGCCGAAGCGGGCTGTCGACATCACCATGCTGACAGCCAGGCTTCCGACGCGTTAATTTTGTCGCGCGCGCGCCCGGCACCGTGGCCGCGGTTAACAATTGCCGAAAACTTGTCGCCAAATCGCGCTTTCGTCAACAAAGTTAACAATTAGCTAGGCATGGTCGGCCGGGTCGCGGTGGATCGGATCGACCCACAGCACCGTTTCGGGCTTTTCTACCGGCTCGATATCGAGATTGATCGCGATCGCCTCGCCGTCGCTGCGCACCAGCACGCATTCCAGCGCCTCGTCAGGGCTGGCGTTGATTTCCTGATGCGGCACGTAAGGCGGAATGAAGATGAAATCGCCGGGGCCCGCCTCGGCGGTGAATTGCAGCTGCTCGCCCCAGCGCATCCGCGCCTTGCCGCGCACCACATAGATCACGCTCTCGAGGTGGCCGTGGTGATGCGCGCCGGTTTTGGCGTCCGGCCTGATCGTCACCGTTCCGGCCCACAGCTTCTGCGCACCGACGCGCGCGAAATTGATCGCGGCCTTGCGGTCCATCCCCGCGGTCGACGGAACATTGGAATCGAGCTGATTCCCAGGAACCACACGAACGCCGTCATGTTTCCAACGGTGGTCGTCATCGCCGGAATGATCGTGATCGTGCGGGTGATCATGGGATCCGCTCATGGCGTGCCTTTCATCAAATTATACCGTCAAAACTTCTGACAACGCGGCGCGCGGAACGCAATCACAAATTGGACCGGGCCGGAACTTAGTCAGCTCCCCGCGGTTGTCCCGGCGAATTTAACAAAGCAAAGGAGAAATCTCATGGGTAGCACGACAGACAAGATCAAGGGCACCGCCAACGAAGCCGTCGGCAAGGCCAAGCAGAGCATCGGCGAAGCCACCGGCTCCGAGAAGATGCAGGGCGAAGGCGCGTTGCAGGAAGCCAAGGGCAAGGGCCAGAAGGCGCTTGGCGAAGGCAAGGAAGCCGTCAAGGAGGGCGCCGAGAAGGTGTCCGACTACGCCAACAAGAAGCTCTGATCTAACTGACCAGATGATGCGAGCCGGCCCCTTCGGGGCCGGCTTTCGCATGTCAGCGGCGCGGATTGCTCAGCACGTCCGGATTGACCACATGGCTCGGCTCGCCATGGGCATAGCGCACGATCTGGTCGAAGATGTCGCTGAACTGCAATTCGTATTCGTCGCGCGAGACGTAGCCGATATGTGGCGTGGCGATCACATTGGCCATCGTCAGCAGCGGATCATCCACATTGCGCAGCGGCTCGGTTTCGAAAACATCGACCGCCGCCATGCCGGGGCGGCCGGCGCGCAACGCGTCCACCAAGGCGCCTGGCTCGATCAGTCCGGCACGACTGGTGTTGACCAACAGCGCGGTCTGCTTCATCCGGGCCAGATCACCGCGGGTGACGATGCTGCGTGTCGCCTCGACCAGCCGCATGTGCAGCGAGATGACGTCGCACTGCGCGAATAATTCGTCCTTGCTGCCGGCGATGCGGTAGCCGTCGGCGCGCGCCTGCGCCAGATTCGGCTCGCGCGCCCACACCATCACCTTCATGCCAAAGGCGCGGCCGTAACCGGCGACGACGCCGCCGATCCGGCCATAGCCATAGATGCCGAGGGTCTTGTCGCGCAGCGTTTGGCCGACGCCGATCTGCCATTGGCCTGCCTGCAGCGCCGCCATCTGCTGCGGAATCTGCCGCATCGCCGACAGCACCAGCCCCCAGGTCAATTCGGCCGCCGCATAGGACGGCGTGTCGGAATGCATGTTCGACGACACGATGATGCCGAGCCGCGTCGCCGCGGCGATGTCGATATGCGGATAGACGCTGCGCTGGCTGATCAGCTTCAGCTTCGGAAGCTTCTCCAGAAGCTCGGCGCCGATCTGCGTGCGCTCCCGGATCAGCACCAGCGCCTCGGTGTCGCGCAGCCGCTGCGCCAGCTCCTCGGTGTCCTGGACGTGGTCATTGAAGATGGTGACGTCGTGCTCGCGCAGCTTGGAAAAGCACGGCAGCGTCCGCAACGTGTCGAAGTAATCGTCGAGGATGGAAACCTTCATGTCGAAGCTCCGATGCGAGAGAATTCGTCATTGCGAGCCATTGGGCGGCGCGAAGCGACGGCCGATGGCGAAGCAATCCAGGGTTACAGATGCAGCCTGGATTGCTTCGTCGCAAAGCTCCTCGCAATGACGAACACTAAGGTCTCGGCCTCAATATCCCAGCGCGCAGCCGTCCTTGCGGGGTTCGGAGCCGCCGGTCAGCGTGCCCTTGTCCCAGTCGATCCAGATTGCCTGGGCGCCGCCGAACGGGCCGACGCAGGGTGCCGTCTTGTGGCCGATCTTCTTCAGCCCCTCGACGATCGAAGCCGGCACGCCGTCTTCCAGCGTGTAGACGCCCTCGAAATGCAGCCCGCGCGGCTGATCGATCGCCTCCTGCACATCCATGCCGTAGTCGACCATATTGGTCAGAACGCGGCACTGGCCGACCGGCTGATACTGGCCGCCCATCACGGCGAACGACATCTTGGCGCGGCCGTTTTCGGTGGTCATGCTGGGAATGATGGTGTGCAGCGGGCGCTTGCCGCCGGCGATGCAATTGGGGTGGCCGGGCTGCACCCGGAATCCGGCGCCGCGATTCTGCAGCAGCACGCCGGTGTTGGCCGACACCACCGCCGAGCCGAACGAATGCGCCACCGAATTGATGAAGGAGCAGACGTTGCGGTCCTTGTCGATCACCGTGATGTAGACCGTCTCGGGATTGATCGGCGGGCGTACGTCGGGCAGTTCGACCAGCGAATCCATCCGGATCTTGGCGGCCCAATCGGCGGCGAACTGCTTCGACAGGATGCGCTCGATGTCGATGCCCACATAGGCCGGATCGCCGATGTCCTGCTCGCGCATCAGATAGGCGATGCGCGCGGCCTCGGCTTCGAGGTGGAAGCGCTCGACGCTCAGCGACGGATATTTGGTCAGGTCGAAATGGCTGAGGATGTTGAGCATCACCAGCATGGTGATGCCAGGCCCGTTGGGCGGGCACTGCCAGACGTCGAGGCCCTTGTAGTTGGTGCTGAGCGGCGTGGTGCGCTCGGTGACGTGATCGGCGAAGTCTTCCATGGTGTGCAGGCCGCCGGCGGCGCGCAGCGTCTCCACCATGTCCTCGGCGACGCTGCCCTTGTAGAAGCCGTCGGGGCCGAGCTTGGCGATGGTGCGCAGGGTCTGGCCGAGTTCGGGCTGCTTCATCACGTCGCCGACCACCGGGGCCTCGCCGTTCCTGAGCAGATAGCGCGGCGCGTTGATGCCGGCGCGAACCTTCTCGACATTGTTTTTCCAGTCGAAGGCGATCCGCGGCGCCACCACATAGCCCTGCTCCGCCGCCTTGATCGCCGGCTGCAGCACCACGTCGAGGCCGAGCTTGCCGTGATCGGCAAGGATCGTCGCCCAGGCGTCGATCGAACCGGGAATCGTCACCGAATGCGGGCCGGTGCTCGGGATCGCCTGCATCTTGTGCTCGAGGTACCATTCCGCGCTGGCCGCCTTCGGCGCACGGCCGGAGCCATTATAGGAATGAACCTTGCCCTCGCCCTTGGGCTGGATCAGCGCGAAGCAATCGCCGCCGATGCCGGTCGATTGCGGCTCGATCACGCCCTGCAGCGCGCAGGCCGCCACCGCCGCGTCGGCTGCGGTGCCGCCGGCTTTCAGCATCTCGATGGCCGCCAGCGTCGCTTGCGGGTGCGAACTCGCCGCCATGCCGTTGAGGGAATGGACCGTGGAGCGGCCGGCGAGATGGAAATTCCTCATGCCAAGATTCTCATTTCAGCTGGTTTCGCGGCGATCGACGCCGGGATTGCGGCGGGGACTACGTCAAGTATCTGGCATGCCAAGCCCCTCAAGGGCAATGCTTAGCGCGGAATGGGGGCTGTGCGACGCCGGTCTTACCCAAGGTCATTTTGCAAGGCCCCTTTCGCAAGGCTGTTTCGCAGCGCTCTTTCCCCAACCTGGCCCGGCTGGTAGACCCGCGTCATGCTGAAAGTCGCCGCCTTCTACCAATTTGCCGCATTGCCGGATTTTGCCGAGCTGCGCGAACCCCTGCGTGCATTCTGCGCCAGCCTCAATCTCAAGGGCAGTATCTTGCTGGCCGCGGAGGGTATTAACGGCACCGTGGCCGGCGAAGCCGCGGCGATCGACGCGCTGGTCGCCGAACTGGCGCAGGGGACGCTGTTCGCAGGCCGGCTCGACCGGCTCGAGCTGAAATTCTCCGGCGCCTCGGCGATGCCGTTCCTGCATCTCAAGATCCGGCTGAAGAAGGAAATCGTCACCCTCGGGGCGCCGCAGGCCGATCCGACCCGCCAGGTCCATCTATGTCGATCCGGCCGACTGGAACGCACTGATCGACGACGGCGACACGCTGCTGCTCGACACCCGCAACGCCTTCGAAGTGGCGATGGGCAGTTTCGGGGGCGCGCTCGATCCGGACATCCACAGCTTTGGCCAGTTCAAGGATTTCGTGGCGCGCAGCCTCGATCCGGCCAAGCACGGCAAGATCGCGATGTTCTGCACCGGCGGAATCCGCTGCGAAAAGGCCAGCGCCTATCTGTTGTCCCTGGGATTTGGCGAGGTCTATCACCTCAAGGGCGGCATCCTGAATTATCTCCAAAACGTGCCGGAAGCCGACAGCCGCTGGCGCGGCGACTGCTTCGTGTTCGACGAGCGCATCGCGCTCGGCCACGGCCTGGTCGAACGCAGCGCCACCAAGCCGGATCTCGCCATCAACTCCGAAGACTTCGCCGCGCAGCGGACGGCGGCCTGCCATGACTGATCCTGCCATGACTGACAAGCACCTCGCCGAGCGGATCGACGCGCTCGAGGCACGATTGACGTATCAGGATGACGCGATCGAGACACTGAACGCCACTATCACCGCGCAGTGGAAACAGATCGACGCGCTGACCCGCCAGTTCGCTGCGCTCAGCGAACGGCTGCAGGAAGCCGAGGCCAACGCCTCCAGCCCGAGCAACGAGCCGCCGCCGCATTACTGACGCCGACTCACGGCGCTGGGCCGCACGTTGCGCGCTTGTGATCACGTTGTGCCAGTGACAGACTTGGCCGGCGAACCAGCCTCGGATTGCCGATGACAAACCACAGCTTCACTCTGTTCGACACTGCGATCGGCCGTTGCGGCATCGCCTGGGGCGAGCGCGGTGTGGTCGCGGTACAATTGCCGCAGCCGAGCGAGCAGCAGACCCGGGCGCGGATCCATCAACAGCTCGGCGAGATCGACGAGGCGGCGGCGCCGCCCGCGGTGCAAGGCGCGATCGACGGCATTGTCGCGTTGCTGCAGGGCGCGCGGGTCGATCTGTCCACGATCGCGCTCGATCTCGATCGGGTACCGCCCTTTCACCGCGGGGTCTACGACATCGCCCGCAGCATTCCGCCGGGCCATACGCTGAGCTATGGCGACATCGCCAAGCGGCTCGGCGGCGTCGAATTGTCGCGCGAGGTCGGCCAGGCACTCGGCCGCAACCCGTGCCCGATCATCGTGCCGTGCCACCGCGTGCTCGCCGCCGGCGGCAAGCCCGGCGGCTTTTCCGCCAATGGCGGCGTCACCACCAAGCTGAAACTGCTGGCGATCGAGGGCGCGGCGGTGAACCACACGCCGAGCCTGTTCGATTGACCAAGCCGCGCTGATGGCGAAGCCGGCCCGCGCAGGCTTCACCTCTCCCATAGGGAGAGGTCGGCGCACCCGGATCGGCGCGTCGCGCCGTCCGGGCACAGGCTCCGCGCCGGGTGAGGGGTTGCGGTCTATCGAGAAGTCCGTCCCCCCTCACCCCAACCCTCTCCCCACGGGAGAGGGAGCGCGTTTTCGGTGCCGCAATGCCTCGACAACATCGAAAGCTGGAGGCGTGGGGTTACGCCGGCGGCGGCAGCGAGATCTTCACCGAGGGCCGTTCCAGCATCTTCTCGTGGAAGGCGTCGAGCTTCGGAAAGGCCTTGCGCCAGCCGCAATCGGGAAAGCGGAAATCGGCATAGCCGAGCACGCAGACCAGCGCGATCTGCGCGATGTCGAGCGGCCCGGACAGCGCCTCGCTGCGTTCGAACCGCGCCATGCCGGACCACGCCCGCGCCCAGTGATCGTCGTACCAGCCCTGCCAGAACAGCTCCTTCGGCCGCACTAACTTCTCGTAGCGGCACAGCAACATCGAATCCAGCATGCCCTGCAGCATCGAATGATCGCTCTTGACCCGCCAGCGTGCCGGACCCGATGCCGGGATCAACCTGCCGCCGCCGGCCAGATCGTCGAGATATTCGGCGATCACATAGGAATCGACGATCACCTCGCCATTATCGAGGATCAGCGCCGGCAGTTTCTTCAACGGGTTGATCTTCACATAGTCGTCGTTCGGCTGGCCCGGCACCACCGCGGCAGAGATGAATTCGATCTGGTCGATCAGCCCGAGTTCGATCGCGGCAATCCGCACCTTGCGGGCGAAGGGCGAGGCCGGCGAGAAGGAGAGTTTCATGAGTGGGTCCTGTGGATTGAGGGCTTGCCGTAGAGGATCCGCATGCAGCCCGTCATAACTCATTCGGGATCAACACGATCGGTCATTGGTCGTCATTGCGAGGAGCGTAGCGACCAAGCAATCCAGCTCTGACTCGGAGCCCTGGATTGCTTCGCTTCGCTCGCAATGACAATCGCAGGCCAAGGCCTACGCCGCCACGATGGTCTGTTTTTGCTCGCCGAGGCCGTCGATGCCGAGGGTGACGACGTCGCCGACATTGAGGAATTGCGGCGACGGCTTCATGCCCATGCCGACGCCAGGCGGCGTGCCGGTGGTGATGACGTCACCGGGCAGCAGCGTCATCAGCTCCGACAGATAGGAGATGATCTTCGGCACGTTGAAGATCATCGTCGCGGTCGATCCGGTTTGGCAGCGCTTGCCGTTGACGTCGAGCCACATGCCGAGCTTGTGGACATCGGCGATCTCGTCCTTGGTGACGAGCCAGGGGCCGAGCGGGCCGAAGGTGTCGTGCGACTTGCCCTTGGTCCATTGTCCGAGCCGCTCGATCTGGAAGGCGCGCTCGGAGACGTCGTTGCAGACGCAATAGCCGGCGACGTATGTCAGCGCATCGGCCTCGCCGACATATTTCGCCCGGCTGCCGATCACGACCGCCAGCTCGACTTCCCAGTCCAGCTTGGTGGAGCCGCGCGGCTTCTCGACGTCGTCATTGGGGCCGCACAGCGAGCTGGCGGCTTTCATGAACACGATCGGCTCGGCCGGGATCGGCATCCCGGACTCGGCGGCGTGGTCGGCAAAATTCAACCCGATGGCGATGAATTTCGGCGCCCCGCCGACCACCGCGCCAAGCCGCGGCTGGCCCGCGACAGCGGGAAGGCTGTCGGAATCCAGGCTGGCTAACTTGGCCAGCTGGGCAGGCGAAAACGCCTCGCCGGCAAGGTCCTGGCAATGCGCGGACAGGTCGCGCAGCTGGCCTGAGCGGTCAATCAGGCCGGGCTTTTCCTGGCCGACCGCACCATATCGAACGAGCTTCATGATCGCGTTTTCCCCGGTTGTTGTTGCTTGTCAAATTCATGGATGACCCGGGCGACAAATTCAACCGGGTATCTCGCGCGCATGCGGCCCATGCTATCGCGCCGCCACCAGCCGGAACGCGTCGCCATCGCGCTGGATCCGTCCGGGGCCGAAATGGCCGGCGATCATTAATGTCGGCGTATCGGCAAAGCGCGAGAACAGCTCGCGCCGTGTTTCGGCGGATTGTCTGGGATCGGAATCGACCGTCGCCGACCATTGCAGATGCGCCATCTGGCAGGGGTGGTGCGCGACATCCCCCGACAGCAACGCCTCTTCGCCGTCCGACTTGATGTGCAGGCAGACATGGCCCGGGCTGTGGCCGGGCGTCGAAATCAGGGTGATCTCCTCGGTCAGGGCGGCGTCGCTGGCGACCAGATCGACCTTGCCGGCATCGACGACCGGCTTGATCGAATCTGCGAACACCGCGGCGTGCTCGCCTGTGGTGCTATGCGTCTGCCAATGGTCATATTCGGTCTTGCCGAACACATAGCGGGCATTACCGAAGGTCGGCACCCATTCGGACCCGACCAGTTTCGTATTCCAGCCGACATGGTCGACATGCAGATGGGTGCAGATCACCATGTCGATGCTGTCGGGATGATAGCCCGCGGCGGTCATGTCGGCGAGAAACGGCCGGTCGAGGCCGTTCCAGGTCGGAATGCTGCGGCCCTGCTTGTCATTGCCGAGGCAGGTGTCGACCACGATGCGGCGGGTCGGCGTTTCGACCACCAAGGCATGGATCGACATCCGCAGCCGGCCTTCCTCGGTGGCGAAATCCGGGATCAGCCAGGGCAGTTGCTGGATTTTTTCGTTGGTGGCCTGGGGCAGGATGAAACGCGTGCTGCCGATGGTTTCCATCTCGACGATTTTGCTGATTTTGACCTTGCCGATCGTCCAGACCATCCCACGTTTCTCCCTGAAGTTTTACTTTTGCCAGAACATGCGGGTTTCGCGCGGCAGGCGCAATGGATCATCTCACGCCGTGGTGCGTTGGACCGTCGAACGGAACAGCAGATCCGCAGACCGACATTTAATCGAGGAGAGCCGAATGCCCGAACTCGCCATTTCGACCGATCAAGTCGGTTTTCTGATCGAGAAGGCGCGCGAATACGACGTCAAGGAAGGGGCCACCGACTTCGATTCCGGGTCGAACGGCGCCGACGACGACATGATCGACGTGCTGGAGGACGACGGCAGCGATCCGGTGGCCCAGGAGATCACCAGCTTCATCGGCGCGATGACCGAGGAAGAGCAGATCGATCTGGTCGCGCTGATGCGGCTTGGCCGCGGCGACGGCACGATCGAAGAATGGGACGATCTGCGGCGCGAGGCCGCGGAGGGCCGCAACGATCGCACCGCGCGCTATCTGCTCGGCGAGCCGCTGCTCAGCGACTATCTGGCCGAGGGGCTTGATGCATTTGGATTGAGCTGGGCCGACGAGCGCACCACCCCGGTCAAGTAATCAGCGCGCGCAGTCGACAATCACGGTGCCGAGCTTGTCGCCGCGCTCGACCGCGAGATGCGCCTGCGCCGTCTCGGCGAGGGGAAATTGCGCCGCAACATTATGAAGGCGCGGACCGGCGGCGAGCCATTTCGAAATGTCACGCTGCGCCGCGAGCAACAAAGGCGGCGGCAGCGCGAACAACACTAGCGAGCGGACGGTGATGCATTTCTCCATCAGCTCGCGGACCGGAACGACCGGGTTGCGATTGCCGTTGCTGGCATAGAGCGCGATGGTCGAATTGATCGCCATCAGTTGCAGCGTGGTGCCGATATTGCCGCCGAAATCCACCTCGACGACGCGATCGACACCGCGGCCGCCGGTGAAGGCCATCGCCAGGGCGACCACATCCTCGGACGTGTAGTTGATCACCAGATCGGCGCCGGCATGGCGGGCCTGCTCGGCTTTGGCGGCGGAACTGACCGTCGCGATCACCTGGGCGCCGCCCCACTTCGCCAGTTGCACCGCGTAATGACCGACCGCGCCGGCCCCGCCGCTCACCAGCACCGTCCGTCCCAGGATCGATCCGTCGGCAAACAGGCTGCACCACGCGGTCATCGCGGGAATCCCCAGCGTCGCGCCATGGGCGAATGACAGCTGGTCGGGCAAGGCGGTGACCAGATGCGCGGCGAGCGCGATATATTCCGCCGCGGTGCCGAAAGCGCGGCCATTGCGTTGGCCGTTGTAGAGCCAGACCCGTTGGCCGAGTTCGAAGTTGCTGACGCCCTCGCCCACCTGATCGACGATGCCGGCGCCGTCGCTATTGGGAATTATCTGTGGATATTCCATCGCCCGGTAACCGCCGCCGCGCCGGGCCACATCCGCGGGATTGACCCCTGACGCTTCGAGCCTAACGCGGATTTCGCCCGGGGCCGCAATCGGCGTGGCGACCTCGCCGAATACAAGGACATCAGTGGCGGGGCCCGTCGTTTCGTACCAGACCGCTTTCATTCTGCGGCATTCTCCTGCGACAAGATCGACGCGTGGTAGTTCCGAACGGGCCAGAACTCGACGACGTCAATCCAAGATTCAGCTCTGATGAACCTGGGATCGAGGCCAATATCCTATTACCATTATCACCGATGCTATGGTAACTCTTTCTCGCTTGACGCGATTTGAAGTTTTTTTGCAACTTTTTGCGTTGCCGACGTATCTTATTCTAAGACGATTGATGGATGAGGTCCCGGAAGGAGAGATTCGATGAAGCCGGAAACGGGATTCGATCCCCTGCTTTTTCTCGGAAGGATGGGGGCCGGCAAGACCATTTCCAAATACAGCAGGGATCAAGTCATCTTTGCGCAGGGAGACGTGGCCGAATCGGTTTTCTACATTCAGGAGGGTCGCGTCAAAGTCGTCGTGTTGTCCGAACAAGGCAAGGAAGCGGTCGTCGGCATTCTCGCGCAGGGACAATTTTTCGGCGAGGGATGTCTGAACGGACATCAGGTCAGAATCTCGACCACGATCGCGATGGAGGATTGCGTGATTACCGCGATCACCAAGCCAGCGATGCTTGCGATGCTCCATGCCGAGCCGGCCTTCGCCGACCTGTTCATGAAATATCTACTGACCCGCAACAGCCGGATCGAGGAAGACCTGATCGATCAGCTGTTCAATTCCAGCGAAAAGCGATTGGCGCGGCTGCTGCTGCTGCTGGCCAATTTCGGCAAGGACGGCAACCCGCAGCCGATCGCAGCGCATATCAGTCAGGAAACGCTGGCCGAGATGATCGGTACCACGCGCTCGCGGGTCAGCTTCTTCATGAACAAGTTCCGCAAGCTGGGACTGATCGATTACAATGGAAAGATCCACGTCCATCGCGCGCTGCTGAACGCGGTGCTATACGATCGGCCGGATGAATCACGCAATTAAGTGATCAAGTCTCGAGCTGGGACCGGGTCGCAATCTTCGTTTGAGCCGGCCGTCCGCGTGCCACGGCCGTTCGTCCATTCTTGATCAATTCGATACGGACAAAGGCGCGGCACACGCATAGATTTCGAAAAAGACGTTTCATAATTTTACCGGCCCAACGGCGGCCACGATCTGAATCTCGACCTGGATTTAAGCCGCGAGCCGCCAAGAGGATGATGCAAACAAAAGCTCGGGGAGCAGAAGCGGGGAACGATGCCAACCGCACGCCCATTGACCGGCAGACGTCAGGCGACATTGGTTGACGCCATTGTGGAAACGGTCCGCGAGCCGATGCTGGTCCTGAATCGCGAGTTGCGCGTGGTCGCTGCAAGCCGGTCGTTCTGCCAGACCTTTACGGTCAACCCGCGCGACACAAGAGGCAAACTACTCTACGACATTGGCGGGGGCGATTGGGACATTCCCGAGCTGCGGCTATTGATCGGAAAAATCCTGCCGGAGCGTGGCGCCGTCGAGAATTGCGAGGTCGAACACAATTTCCGCGCCATCGGATTGCGGACCATGCGGTTGAATGCGCGGCATCTGGTCTATGCCAGAGGCGCGCGAACCAACATCCTGCTCGGGATCGAAGACCTCACACGAGAACGAATCCGGCAACGCACGCAGGACGAGATGCTGCAGGAAAAGGATGTCCTGCTCGGCGAGATCCAGCACCGGATCGGCAATAGTCTGCAGATCATTGCCAATATCATGCTGGTGAAGGCGCTGAGCGTCACCTCCGACGAGACGCGCCGGGCGTTGACCGACGCGCATGACCGGGTGATTTCAATCGCCGCCGTGCAACACTGCCTGCATGCCGCCGCACCCGGCGGCCAGATCGAGCTGATCCGCTATCTCAACGAGCTGTGCGAGGCGATGTCGCAATCCGTGATCAGCAATCGTCAGGCGATTGCAATCGAGGTCGTCGGCAGCAGAGCCAGGGTCTCTTGCACCACGGCCGAGAGTCTCGGCCTGATCGTCGCCGAACTGGTGATCAATGCCGTCAAATACGCCTTCACCAAAGGCAATATGCACGGCCGGATCCGGGTCTGCTACACCGCACACGCCGACGACTGGTGCCTGGTGGTCGCCGACAATGGCGTCGGCCAACCGGAATCCGACGCCCCGACCACCGCGGGCCTCGGGACCGGCATCATCCGCGCATTGGCCGAGCGGCTTGGCGCGCAGGTGAAGACCGTCAGAAATGAGCACGGCACCACCATCGCCATCACCCATGCGGCCGCCGGGAGCGACGACGCCGCCAGGATGCAACCAGCGGCACCCCGACGAACCGGCAGGGCGGCCGCGCGGATCGAGGGTTAAAGGGCAGTGACCCGCCGTGCAGGCATTTGAGCGGCAGCACAACCGACATTTTAGGGCGCCGGGTCCATCATTCCCCCATTCGCAAACGGAGAATGACCATGCGCAAGCGGAACGCCACCGGGCTTCGAGTGACCGTCTGGGCCGAGCGAAAACAGGATGTCATGATCATCTTCGCCTTCGGCGTGTGGGCGACGATCCTGGGCTTGGCGCCGGTTATTCTGTTCCGGGCGCTGGGCTGACATCGCCGCGTCCCGGCCAGGCGCGCCGTCGGCGGCGAGGCCAGCCGCGCGGCGCGGACCATCCATAGCGGCCGAACGGCCGTTCGGGCCGCTCTCCTGGACCCGGTTGCATCGCCGCGCCGGAAACTGCTAGCTACGCCAGCAGCAACAATAAGAATATCCGGGAGAAACCCATGCCTGACTTTATCAGCCTCGACGCGCTGGTCGCCAACACCGCCGCGAAGGCCCCGCAGCGAATCGCGGTGATCGACGGCGAGCGACAGCTCGATTACGCCGGGTTGAACGATCTGATCAACCGCGTGGCGGCCTCGCTGCAAGCCGACGGTCTGAAGCCGCGCGACGTGATCTCGATCTGCGCGCTATCGTCGATTGAATATGTCGCGACCTTCCTCGGCGCGTTGCGGGCCGGCGTCGCGGTGGCGCCGCTGGCGCCGTCGTCGACGCCGCAGGATTTCGCCGCGATGGTCAAGGATTCCGGCGCGAAAATCCTGTTCATGGACGCCACCACGACCGCCGCGATGGGCGAGGCCGCTACGGGCCCGCTCAAAGTCTCGCTCGACGATGGCGGCTGGGGCCGGCCATTTTCCGCCTGGTGCACGGCGCCGGGCACCTTGCCTCAACCGGTCACGATCGATCCGGACTGGATCTTCAACATCATCTATTCCAGCGGAACCACCGGCACACCGAAAGGCATCGTCCACACCCATTATTTGCGCTGGCGGCAATATGGCCAGCTCGACCCGCTCGGCTACGGCCCGGACGCCGTCACCGTGCTGTCGACGCCGCTTTATTCCAACACCACCCTGGTCTGCTTCAACCCGACCGTCGCCGGCGGCGGGACCATCGTGCTGATGAAGAAATTCGATGCCAAGGGTTTCTTGGAACTCAGCCAGCAGCACCGCGCCACCCATGCGATGCTGGTGCCGGTGCAATATCGCCGGATCATGAACCTGCCCGAGTTCGGCGAATTCGACCTGTCGTCCTATCGGATGAAATTCTGCACCTCGGCGCCGTTCGCCGCCGAGCTCAAGGCCGACATTTTAAAGCGTTGGCCCGGCGGGCTGACGGAGCTCTACGGCATGACCGAGGGCGGCGGCTCCTGCGCGCTGCTGGCGCATGAGCATCCCGACAAGCTCCACACCGTTGGCCAGCCGATGCCCGACCACGAGGTCCGACTGATCGACGAGGACGGCAAGCCGGTGGCGGTCGGCGAGATCGGCGAAATCGTCGGCCGCTCGCCGGTGATGATGCAGGGCTATCTGAACCAGCCGCAAAAGACCGCCGAGACGTTCTGGCATGACGAGAACGGCACCCGTTTCGTGCGCACCGGCGACATCGGCCGCTTCGATGCCGACGGGTTTCTCACGCTGATGGACCGCAAGAAGGATATGATCATTTCGGGCGGCTTCAACATCTATCCCAGCGACATCGAGGCGATCGTCAGCGAACACGCCGACGTGCTCGAGGTCGCCGTGGTCGGGATGCCGTCGGAGGATTGGGGCGAGACCCCGGTGGCCTTCGTGGTCGGCAAGCCGGACGCTGCGATCGATGCCGCCGCGCTCAAAGCCTGGACCAACAGCCGGGTCGGCAAGACCCAGCGGCTCGCCGATGTGGTCGTCACCGAAATGTTGCCGCGCAGCGCGATCGGCAAGGTGCTGAAACGCGAATTGCGCGACAGCCGGGTCAAGGTCATGGCGGATTCGGCCGCGCCATAGCAGCGGTCGAATGGCTCAGAGCCCGTGGCTGCCGGTATCGATTACGACCGGCACACCCGCGGCGACACCAACAACCCAAAACGCCGCCCCGAAGGGCGGCGCGCGTCACCATAGCCATCGAGGCGAGCATGCGAGACGAGGCTACTCGGCCTCTTCCGACATCGCGGCGTTCAGCTTGTCGTAATATTTTGCGACCAGCTCGATGTTGCCCTTGTTCTGAATCGGCGGCGCCGGCGACTTCAGCGCTTCATTGAGATCCGCGAGGGTCGCCTTCTTGTCCTCGGCCGACATGTTCTTGTCGGCTTGCACGGTGGCGATCTGCTGCTTGATCACGCCCTCGGCGCCGATATGCTTCTTGGTGGTCGGATCAAACTCGCTCAGCA